>JBGTCD010000131.1:0-18354 GCA_041749015.1 Cyclobacteriaceae bacterium | reverse complement strand
GGTTTCAGACAAATTTACCTCCAGAGTGATGCTGTTAGATGGGTCCTTTTTTAATGAATCATCAGACCTCAGCTTTCTTGAAAAAAAGAGAATGGAAGATATATATCAATTGGTAATCAGAATCAGCGGAGATCCTTTTTGGCGGGCTCAGGTAGCGCAGTTGGATATTGATCGTGAAGGCGAAATCCTGATTTACCCTCAGGTCACCAGGCAGGAGATCGTATTTGGAAAAGCTGTGGATACAGAGGAAAAATTAAGGAAACTGAAAGTTTTCTATAAAGAAATTTTACCTCAAAAGGGATGGAATAAATACGAAAAAATCAATGTGAAATTCACAAATCAGGTAATAGCTGAATAAAAAATCAATGAAACAACCACTATAAATTTATTACAACCATGGAAAACGAGAAAATAGTAGTAGGTCTTGACATTGGCACAACGAAAATTTGTGCTGTTGTCGGCCGAAAGAATGAGTTTGGTAAACTGGAGGTGCTGGGCATGGGCAAGGCCGAGTCTGACGGTGTGATTCGAGGTATCGTGACTAATATCGATAAGACCGTGCACGCCATCGAAAAGGCAGTCAAAGAAGCCAGCGATCAGGCTGAGATTGACATCCGGATAGTCAATGTGGGCATCGCAGGCCAGCACATTAAAAGCAGTATTCAGCGGGGCAGCTTTACCAGGTCCGAAAGAGACGGGGAGATCACCGTGGAGGATGTGACCCGACTAACTAATGACATGTACCGCATGGTAACCCCCCCCGGCAGTGAGATTATACACGTCATGCCTCAGGATTATTGTGTCGATTATGAAGATGGAATCAAAGATCCCGTAGGAATGACAGGCGTGAAACTGGAGGCAGATTTTCATGTGATCACTGCCCAGACCAATGCCATAAGCAATATTAACAAATGTGTTAAAAGAGCTGGTCTTGAAATAGAACATCTCATTTTAGAGCCTTTGGCTTCTAGCCTTGCGGTGCTGAGTGAGGAGGAGAAAGAGGCAGGAATTTGTCTGATAGACATCGGTGGTGGTACTACTGACATGGCTATTTTTCATGAAAACATCATCAGGCATACGGCAGTGATTCCTTTTGGTGGCAATATTTTGACGTCTGATATCAAGCAAGGCTGTATGGTGATGCATAATCAGGCGGAGCTCCTAAAGACTAAGTTTGGGAGCGCCATTGCTGAAGAGGCCAGTCCCAATGAAATCGTATCTATCCCAGGCCTGCGCAACCGGTCTCCAAAGGAGATATCAGTGAAGAATCTTTCGCATATCATACAGGCCAGGATGGAGGAGATTATTGAGCAGTGTCATACAGAGATCATCACCAGCGGATATGAAAATCGACTGGCTGGTGGTATTGTGATTACCGGTGGGGGCTCTCAATTGAATAATCTGAAACAGTTGGTAGAGTTTATGACCGGCCTTGAGACCCGCATAGGATACCCCAACGAGCACCTGGGTAAGAGTAAGATTGAGGCCATCAAGAGCCCAATGTATGCGACTTCGGTAGGCCTGGTATTGTCAGGCTTTAAAGCGATTGATCAGAGAGAAGAGCGGTATCAGTCCAAAGAAAAGATCAAGCCAACAATCCGAAAGGAAAAGAAAGATGGCCATGACTTTTTCTCAAAGATCCTTAATAAAACCAAAGGACTGCTTATTGACGATCTGGATGGAAGAAACGAATACTAATCCAGACGAATTTGAAAAATTTTAAATACTAGTAATCATGACCGACAATTCATACAAATTTGAACTACCCAAACACCACAAATCCATCATCAAGGTGATAGGAGTTGGCGGCGGTGGAAGCAATGCTGTAAACCATATGTTTAATCAGGGGATTAAAGATGTGGAATTTGTAGTATGTAATACAGACCTTCAGGCTTTAAAAGGCAGCCATATCCCTACCAAATTGCAGATTGGGGCCAACCTCACTGAAGGGCTAGGAGCGGGTGCCAACCCTGAGAAAGGCCGAAATGCAGCCATTGAAAGCAAGGAGGATATCAGAGAGCTGCTGAGCAATGATACCAAGATGGTTTTCATTACGGCCGGAATGGGCGGTGGCACAGGCACCGGGGCAGCACCAGTTATCGCCAAGGTATCCAAAGATTTGGACGTCCTCACAGTGGGCATCGTAACCATGCCATTTGCTTTTGAAGGTAAAAAGAAAATGGCTCAGGCCCTTTTGGGCATCGAGGAGATGCGCAAAAACTGTGATACTGTCTTGGTGATTCTTAATGATAAGCTCCGTGAAATATATGGCAACCTATCAATAGGCAACGCTTTTGCTCAGGCAGATAATGTACTGACCACCGCAGCCAAGGGCATTGCCGAAATCATCACCGTGGCAGGGTATGTCAACGTGGATTTTCAAGACGTAAGAACTGTGATGCACAATGCCGGGGCTGCAGTGATGGGCTCCTCTACCACAGAAGGTGAGGGTAGAGCCATTCGCGCTGCTGAGGGTGCCCTTTTATCACCTCTTCTGGACAACAAAGACATCCTCGGTGCACAGAAGATATTACTTTCGATCATTTCAGGCGATCAAGCTGAATTACAGATGGATGAGCTGACCGAAATCACCGAGTATATCCAGGAAAAGGCCGGGGATGATGCAGAAGTAATCTTTGGTCACGGCGTTGATTCGGCTTTAGGCAACAGCATTAGGGTAACGGTGATTGCCACAGGATTTGATACTGATTATTCCCAAACCAAAGCGGAGTCTACTTTCGGTGATGTGGAAAGAAGGGTTTTAGATCTTGAGAAGAGCTCCCAAATCACTTTGTTTTCGGCAAATAATGATGTGAATGAAAATAAAGAAATGGAACTCCGGGATTCGCAAGAATCGGAGGAAGAAGAACCAGAAGAATCGAACTCAAAGGCTTATAAAGGGTATTCTTTTTTAAAGGATACTGATGAGGAAGATGAGCAGGAGGAACTATTTGAGGATGAGGATGAATTCACGGCTTCAGAAAAGAATATGGAGGAAGAAATTAGTGATGAAGGCATGATGGAGCGCATAAGAATTAAGGAGCGGTTGCAGGAACAGGCACAGGAGCGGATTCGAAAACTTGCTGGAAAACCCAAGCCAGAGATGGACAGTGAGGAATTTAAATCAAGACTAGAAGTACCCGCATATCTGAGGAAAAAGGTGCCTCTTCAAAATACCCCTCATTCATCAGAGCGAAATATCTCCAGGTTCAATCTTAACGAAGACAGCAAAATCCTGGGCAATAATAAATTTCTCCATGACAATGTAGATTAATCTTTTCCGGTACATACTTGGCTTACTTCCAATTTTGTAGTGGTTGTTGGTTGTAATTTTTTGGCCAGAAACCGGAGATTGAGCCGCCCAACGGGGCGGCTTTTTTTTATTCTTTATTAATAAAAAGTAGTATTCACAATCCTTTTCTTTTTTTAACCTTATATTTTTTAAATATCTTTAAAAATACTAACTAGTTTTACTGTTTGCAGGGTATATATCCATATAAATGGCTTTAAGAACTCCTATAAGCTTTTTTTTGCTGTTTTGGGCATGTCACACCCTTGCCTTTGCTCAAGAAAATATCCTGGATTTAAGAGAAAAGGATCTTAACGAAACCATTTTTAAAGTAGATGGAACCTGGCAAATGGCATTTGAATCATTGCTTTCAGCTGAGGCAATGCAAGGCCTGGAAAGCAAATTTTATTGTCAAATTCCAGGGTCATGGACGGGCCTTGATTACCACGGCCAAAGACTCCCTTCCCATGGTTTTGCTACTTATTATAAGCGGGTGCTGGTGGATCAGGAAATTAAGGAACTACGGCTGGACTCCAGAAGAATGGGGGTTAACTTTGAACTGTTTGTCAACGGGCATTCACTCGGTGGAGCAGGGCAGGTAGGCACCAATAAAGAAACCTCATTACCCTCATATCGCAATCGATCTTTTAGATTGCCGGACCATAATGGTACTCTTGACATAGTCTTTCATATTTCAAACTTTCACTATCGTAAGGGAGGTATGTGGCGGGGAATTACCGTGGGGTCTCTTGAGCGGATGGCCAAAAATGAAACCTATAAAGTTGCTGCCTCTTTTTTTCTGATTGGGGCAATTCTATTTATGGGTCTGTATCATCTAGGCCTCAATATCTACCGGTTTAAGAGTGCTGCCAGTATCAATTTTTCAATTGTTTGTTTTCTTACAGTATTCAGGACCCTTCTTGTTGGAGAATATTTATTGGATGATTCCATAGGGGTCAACTGGTTTATACTGGTTAAGCTGGAACTCATTTCTTTCTATTTATTAGTGGCCTTTACAGGCAGGTTCATCTATTATTTATTCCCGAAGCTAGTCAAAAAATGGGTTTATCTGATTCCTTTCTATGCGGGTTTAGGCGGGTCAATATTTACCATTTTTGCTCCGGTTTCTGTTTCCAACTACCTGGTGCCAGTGATGCAGATTGTCACATCTATTGCTTCGTTATTATGGCTGATTTTTATAGTTAGAGGGGCTTTCAGTAAAAATAAGGAAGCTATAATAGCCATGATAGGCTTTGTTATTTTGTTTGCCGCTTATATTAATGAAGTCCTTGTGTTTAGGTCAATCATTACCAATGATTTTTTATTCACTACCGGGGTATTCTTTTTTCTATTTTCATATGTGATTATCATGGCCAACCGCATAAGCACGACTTACGTTCAGGCTGAGGATTTGGGTAGGGAACTGCAGGTGATTAACCAGGAGCTTGAAGAGAAGGTTCGGTTTAGAACCAGGCTCCTGGACCAGCAAAATGAAGCTTTAATTGAAAATAATAAGAAATTGCTCCACATCAATCAGGAAAAGGATGGCTTGATCAGCGTAGTGGCTCATGACCTCAAATCACCCTTAAATATCAATATTGGCCTGATCAGCCTGCTCAAATCCACATCAGGAATTACAGATGAACAGCGGGAATACATTAACATGATGGAGCGGTCTAATGCTCAGGGATTGGATCTGATTAATGACCTTTTGCTTTTGTACAACCTTGAAAAGGCACAGGAGGCCAATATTAGCAGCTTCAATCTTCAGCAATTCCTGGAGAATTGTGTGAATAGCGGTCATGCAGAAATGGCTTCCAAAAAATCAATTTCCCTTAAATGTGATCTTGAGGGTTGTGATACCACATTCCACACCGACCCAAGTATGCTCAGACGCATCATCGATAACCTCATTTCAAATGCGATAAAGTTTTCACATCCCGGAAAGCGGATTTGGCTTCGCGCAGAACTTTCAGATGATAATCTGGAATTAGTGGTTAAAGATGAAGGGTTAGGAATACGGGAGGAAGAATTGGGATTTTTATTTAAGAAATTTCAACAACTATCCAATAAACCTACCGGCGATGAATCCAGCTCAGGACTGGGGCTCTCCATTGTGAAGCAGCTAACCGGCTTGCTTGGTGGTACTGTGGGGGTTACCAGTACTTTTGGGAAAGGATCGGAATTTACGGTGTCTATTCCTGACAAGAAGCCGGTTGCCTAGGCTTTTACAGGAATTTTGAGCGATGAATTTCTAATGATGAGTTTTGTTTTTAGCACCTTGCTTTGTGGTGCCAGGGGTTCATCGTCGTTAGATTCAATTTGCCGTATCAAAAGTCTTGCTGCTTCCTGACCCATTTCAAATCCCGGCTGATCTACTGAGGTCAGACTAGGCTCAGTAAGGCGTGAAAAATTCCAGTTACTGAAACCTACCACTGCCACCTCATCAGGGATGCTAAGCTTAAGCTCCCTCAAGGCCAACATGGCACCCATGGCAGCAAGGTCATTGCTCGCAAATAAACCGTCAGGCTTATTAGGCCCCTTAAATATTTTGAGGGTTATTTCTTTGGATTCGACTTCATTACCTTGCCAGCATTGATGAATCAAAGTCTCGTCTACTTGGATGCCATTTTGTCTTAATGCCTCTTCATAGCCCTCCCGCCGCCTCTTACTGATCATGAGGTTTGAAGGCCCGGAAAGATGTACGATCCTTTTACAACCCTGATCAATCAAATGTTGGGTGGCTTCCCTGGCGCCTTCGGCATCGTCTACCACAATATGACTAACAGAAATATCATCACAAATCCTGTCAAAAAACACGAGTGGTATCCCCCTGGCAATGATATTATTAAAATGGTCAAAGTTAGTCGTTTCTTTAGACATGGAAACCATCAGGCCATCCACCCGGCTATTAACCAGCGCCTTAATGTCTGATAGCTCCCGCTCATAGGACTCATTGGATTGTGAAACGATGACATTGTACCCTGCATCATATGCCACATCCTCTATACCACTGATGACGGTTGAAAAGAAAAAATGAACGATTTCAGGAATGATGACTCCGATGGTGTTGGTTTTGCTTTGCCTTAGGCTTAAGGCAATAGAATTTGGCTGGTAATTGAGCTTTTCGGCAAGCTCGGTTACAGCCTTTTTGGTATCAGGACTAATGTCAGGATGGTCTTTTAATGCCCTTGAAACAGTGGAGGGGGATACACCCAACTCACGAGCAATATCTTTGATGGTTATCTGTCCACTTTTCATCTTTCCTTTTTAAATTAAGATGGTCTACACTTAATCGACTGGATACGGAGGAACCTTTACAGGGGCGCCCTATCTTATCAATGACCGATTTTAATAAATTATGGTGAATATAACTAAAGTTAAGCATTTTTGAGACCTATGAAAAAACTTAACTAAAAAATTACCTCTTACATTTAATGCCTTTTCAATCGATTGCATCAATATTTTGAGGGTTTAAATAAACCTTCTACATGGAAAATTTTCAATTAATCGTTAATATTGACATTCCCACGTTAAACAGGAAGGGCATGGCCCTCAGGTCATTTTAAAATATATTTCAATAATTCGATTAATAATACAAAGTTATGCAGTCAAAAAATAAAAGATTTGCCCCTGGGGTAGTTTATGGTGAAGCGATGCAGGATCTGCTTGATTATGCTAATAAAAATAATTTTGCCTTACCGGCCGTGAATGTGATCGGTACCAACTCCATCAATGCCGTTTTAGAAACAGCCAGACAAGTCAATTCACCGGTTATTATACAATTTAGCAATGGGGGTGCTCAGTTTTTTGCTGGTAAAGGTATTCCCAACGACAAACAGCAGGCATCCATTGCAGGTGCCATATCCGGGGCGCACCATATTCACCAGGTTGCCGTGCACTACGGCGTACCTGTGATCATCCACACCGACCATGCATCTAAAAAACTGCTACCGTGGATTGATGGCCTCATTAGTGCAGGAGAGAGATTTTTTGAAGAAAAGGGCCAGCCTTTATTCAGCTCCCATATGTTGGATCTGTCTGAGGAACCGATTGAAGATAATATCGAAACATCCAAAGCCTATTTTGAGAAGATGAATAAGATTAACATGACCATCGAAATCGAGTTAGGGGTAACTGGTGGAGAGGAAGATGGCGTAGATAATACTGATATCGACAGCTCAAGGTTATATACTCAGCCCGAAGAGGTAGCTTTTGCCTATGAAACACTTCATAAGGTAAGCGATCGCTTTATGGTAGCTGCTGCTTTTGGTAATGTACATGGAGTGTACAAGCCCGGCAATGTGGAACTGCGTCCTGAGATATTGAAAAACTCTCAAGAGCATATCATCGAAAAGTTTAACACCGGACCAAACCCTGTTAATTTCGTATTCCATGGGGGCTCCGGATCTCCTCAGGATCAGATCCGTGAAGCCATAGAATATGGAGCGGTGAAAATGAATATCGATACCGATATGCAGTGGGCCTTTTGGGATGGGGTTCGCGGTTATTATGAAGACAAAAAGGGCTATTTACAATCGCAGATTGGAAGCCATGATGGAGAAGACAGCCCCAATAAAAAATATTATGACCCGCGGGTGTGGCTGCGCAAGGCAGAAGAGAAATTCATCGAACGTCTGAAGGTGGCTTTTGATGATCTCAATTGTATTAACAGGAATGTCTGATCAAATATTTTGAGATGAATGGGTTCCGGCTCCTTTATTCTGTATGCTTGCTCGCCTCAATGGGTCTCTATTTTACTTGCCAGGACCAGAAAGAAAAAAGTTCGGCCGTTATGGAATTAAGAGCGTCAGAAAAAATGGTGGTGTACCAGGTGATGACCCGATTGTTTGGTAATTCCAATACCACCAATAAAGTTTATGGCTCACTGGAGGAAAATGGAGTAGGAAAATTTAATGATTTTACCGAAAAAGCCCTTGGCGAAATCCGTGATTTGGGCCATACCCACATCTGGTATACCGGAGTGATCGAGCATGCTGTGCTTACTGATTATACGGCTTATGGCATTGACCTTGATGATGCCGATGTGGTGAAAGGCAGGGCAGGTTCACCCTATGCCATCAAAGATTATTATGATGTCAATCCCGACCTGGCTGTGTCGGTGGAAGACAGAATGGCTGAGTTTGAAGCCCTGATCAGGAGAACCAATGAAGCCGGACTTAAGGTGATCATTGATTTTGTGCCCAATCATGTAGCGAGGAAATACGATTCGGATGCTACCCCGGATGGAAAGGCGGTTTTCGGTGAGAATGATGATACTACACTTGCTTTTTCCGCCCAAAACAATTTTTATTATTTACCCGGTCAGCCCTTTGAAGTACCTGAGGGGTATGTGTCTTTGAGTCTTGCCCATGACTTCCCTACCAAAGATGGTTTTTTTGATGAAAATCCGGCTAAGGCCACCGGCAATGATGTTTTTAAAGCCCAGCCCTCAGTGGATGACTGGTTTGAGACCATCAAGCTCAATTATGGTGTGGACATCCAGGGTGGCGGTACAAAGCATTTTGATCCCATACCTCCCACATGGACCATGATGCTCGATGTTTTGCTGTACTGGGCTGAGAAGGGGGTGGATGGATTTCGCTGTGATATGGCAGAAATGGTGCCGGTAGAATTTTGGGAGTGGGCATTGAAAAAAGTTAAGGAGGTTTATCCTGATGTTATTTTTATTGCTGAAATCTATAATCCGGCCGAATATAGAAATTATATCAACCAGGGTGGTTTTGATTATCTCTATGACAAGGTGCAGTTGTATGATAGTCTTAGGTTGATCATCCAGGACAAAAGCAGCACCGATCATATTGCTGTGGTTCAGGAGAGTTTGAAGGACATCGCCCCTAAACTCTTACATTTTCTTGAAAATCATGATGAGCAGCGTCTGGCATCACCATTTTTTGCTGGAGATGCCCGCAAGGGCCTTCCTGGCCTGGTGGTGAGTGCCTTGATCGATCAAGGCCCCATGATGATTTATTTTGGTCAGGAAGTAGGGGAGCATGGTGCTGGATACTCCGGCTTTAGTGGAGATGATGGCCGCACTACAATTTTTGACTACTGGGGTGTACCTGAACATCAAAAATGGATGAATGGTGGTCAATTCGAAGGAGGGCTCAGCGATGAACAGGAAGCCTTAAGAGCCTACTATTCGAAGGTGCTGAACATAGCCAGAACCTCTGAGGCTATTGTATCAGGAGAATGGGAGGACCTGAACCATTATAACAGGAACCAGAACCACGAAAATTATAGTGATAGGATTTATGCCTTTATGCGGCATACCGATAAAGAGCAACTTATTATAGTATGTAACTTCAATGCGGAGCATTCAGAAAATATAAAGATTGACATTTTATCTGGTTTATTGGACAAGATAGGTCTGACCAATGGAACCAGCGTGTTGCTGAATGATCTGCTGGAAGAAAAAGCGCGGGTATGGGAGGTGGGGGAGCCAATCGCCTTGGAGGTTCAGCCCTTGCAATCTTTTGTTTTTAGAATTTCTGAACCATAACATCTAGAGATCATGAGTATTCAAAAATTTTATTTCCTGGCTTTTATTTGGATTTTTTTAGTGGCCTGCGGTACCAAAGATTTGCCAGGGGATCATTCCGTGGCCAAATGGCCTCATGCTGTGAGCTATGAGATTTTTGTGCAATCCTTTTATGATAGCAATGGCGATAGCATTGGTGATTTTAATGGGCTTGCCAGTAAGCTGGACTACCTCCAGGACCTGGGCATCAAAGGCATTTGGCTCATGCCAATCAATCCCTCACCGACCTACCACAAGTATGATGTGACCGACTATAAAGATGTGCATCCGGACTATGGCACTCTTGAAGATTTTAAAAATCTGGTTTCCCAGGCTCATGAAAGGGATATTAAAATTGTAATTGATCTTGTAATCAATCATTCCGGTTATGACCATCCCTGGTTCGTCAGCTCCAGGTCCGGAAAGGATAGTCCTTATCGTGATTATTATGTATGGGCAAATCGCGATTCCATTGCAGAGCAAGTAGCCAAAAAGGAGATGACCCTGGACTCTGACAACCTCACGCAGTGGCATGCGGTTGACGGAAAACTGGATGAGAAACATTATTATGGTTTTTTCTGGGGTGGTATGCCGGATCTTAATTTTGATAATAAAATAGTGCGTGAAGAAATTTATGAAATCGGCAGGTTTTGGTTAGAGGATGTGGGTGTAGATGGGTTCAGACTGGATGCTGCCAAGCATATTTTCCCTGATGAAAGAGCCGAAGATAACCATGCTTTCTGGGTCGAATTCAGAGAGCGTATGGAGGCCATTAAGCCTGATGTTTATCTGGTCGGGGAGGTATGGTCTGATGCAGAGACTGTGGCCCCTTACCTCAAAGGACTTTCTGCCTTATTCAATTTCGATATTGGCTATGCCATCCACCATGTGGTATCTGCCGGAAAGGACACCCTGAACCTTGTGGCCACCTATAAAGAAATTAATGACATCTATCAAAACGTCACCGATGATTTCGTGGATGCTACTTTCCTAAAAAATCATGATCAAAACAGGATATTAAGCGAAATGGGAGGCGATCAGGCAAAGGCCAGAGTTGCTGCTTCAATCCTCCTTACCCTGCCCGGATCGCCCTACCTTTATTATGGTGAGGAAATTGGGATGCTGGGCAAGAAGCCCGACCAATACATCCGTGAGCCTTTTATTTGGGAAGCGGAGGGCTCAGATCCGGGGCAACCAAAGTGGATCACACCACGGTACAGCACCAGTGAAAAAGTATCCCCTTTGAATCAACAAAAAAATGATCGACACTCCATATTTAATTTTTATAAGGACCTGATCCATATTAGAAACACCAGTGAAGTACTAACCTTCGGAGGCATTACCGGTTCAGGAATACTCAATGATGCTCTGATTTCTTTTATCCGTAATTATGAGAAAGATGCCTTGCTCGTTATCCATAATATTTCAGGTCAGGGGCAACGCATAAAGCTGTCAGGGGAGCTTAAGGATTTTGACAAAATATATTTTTCAACGCATAGCAAAAATCAGGTTGATAAAGATGAGGTATTCCTGGCACCCTATGCCACCATCATACTCCGATAATATGATAACGACACCCTTTTCACTAAGCAGGAATGTTGAATTGACCCGGGTCAGTTATTTACTTTACGCTTAAATTGGTTACTATTTATTGGTTAAATTAAAATGAAGAAAACAGGCGGAAATATCAGAGTGATAATTGATCACATAAGTCCTCAAGTGGACCAAAACCGCTATCCGGTCAAAAGGCTGCATGGTGAGGAGCTTCAGGTGAAAGCCCATATTTATGCTGATGGCCATGATGAAATTAGGGCGGTGGTAATGTACCAAAAGGCCGGGCAAAAAATTTGGCAGGAGCAGCCAATGGTCTACGAAATCAATGACGAGTGGCTTGGATCTTTTGAGCTTAAGGAAAAAGGTATTTATAAGTTTACCGTCAAGGCCTGGGTGGATCACTTCCTTACCTGGTATGAAGGGTTTAAGAAAAAGGCGGCTGATAATCAGAACCTCGCTACCGAGCTATTGGAAGGGGCAGAATACCTGAAGGCGATTGGTAAGGGAAAACCTAAATCAGTCAGGGATCATTTAAATAAGCTCATTAAAATTTTTAAAGATCCATCAAAATATGAGGAAGCTGTAGACCTTGTTCTGGAGAAGCCATTTTCTGAGTTGGTAAGCAATAACTATTTGGTCAATCACCCCACCATTTACCCTGTGGAAGTCACCCTGAAAGTGGAAGATGCCAGAGCGGGTTTTACCTCCTGGTATGAATTTTTCCCCAGATCTGCTGCAGCCAAACCCGGGAAGCACGGGACCTTTAAAGACTGCGAAAAACTCCTTCCCAGAGTGGCCGCTATGGGTTTTGATGTATTGTACTTTCCGCCGATTCACCCCATCGGTAAGCTGCACCGAAAAGGCAGGAACAATGCAGTAAAAGCCAAAAAAGGAGAGCCGGGATCACCTTGGGCTATAGGCAGTGATGAAGGCGGGCATAAATCCATTCACCCTGAACTGGGTACCCTTGGAGACTTCAAGAATTTGGTAAAGAAAGCCAAAGCACTGGGTATCGACATCGCTATGGACATCGCCTTGCAATGTGCTCCTGACCATCCCTACGTCAAGGCGCATCCACAATGGTTTAAATGGCGGCCTGACGGCACTGTAAAATATGCAGAGAATCCGCCAAAGAAGTATCAGGACATTCTGCCAATTGATTTTGAAACGGAGGATTGGCAGGCCCTTTGGGATGAACTGGAGAGTATCTTTACCTATTGGATTGGCCAGGGCATTTCAATTTTCAGAGTGGATAATCCCCATACCAAGCCTACCCCGTTTTGGGAATGGCTCATCGCTTCGGTACAAGAAAAACACCCCGATGTCATCTTTCTTTCTGAGGCCTTTACCAGACCTAAAGTGATGGCTGGCCTGGCTAAGGCGGGGTTCACCCACGGCTATACCTACTTTACCTGGAGGAATAGCAAAGCTGAGTTGGTGACCTACATAAATGAGCTTACTCAGGGGCCATTGAGGGATTATTTCAGACCTAATTTTTGGCCTAATACTCCTGATATTCTACCCTACTTCCTTCAGGATCATGGAGAGAATGCCTTTCTGATTCGATATGTACTTGCGGCTACCCTCAGCTCCAATTATGGGTTGTATGGTCCGGTATATGAGTTTTATGAGAATAAACCAGTCCCCGGAAAAGAGGAATATCTGGATTCAGAAAAGTATGAGATTAAGCATCATGACTGGAACAAAACCAACAGACTCTCGGATATCATTACTTTGGTCAATAAGGCAAGAAAGGAAAATTCTGCTTTGCAGTCTACCTGGAACCTTCAATTTTGTGACATCCACAATGATCATATCATTGCATATTTGAAGACTGGTTCTGATAGGAGTAACCTGATTCTGGTGGTGGTCAACCTTGATCCCAATCATACCCAAAGTGGTTATGTGCAGCTTCCAGCCGAGTTGCTGAAAAAGAAGGGTAAAGATATTTTCATCGAATTAAGCGACCTAGGGACAGGTAGCAAATACACCTGGACTCAGGAATGGAATTACATAGAACTGGACCCGGCCCAACTCCCCTTTCATTTGTTTAAATTAAAGGTGTACTGATTATGCAAGTCAAAGAGACCAACAATTTGCAATGGTATAAAGACGCGATCATTTATGAAGTCAACCTTCGCGCCTTTTATGATTCCAATTCAGATGGGATTGGCGATATCAAAGGGCTAATCAATAAGCTTGATTATTTAGAAGACCTGGGAATCAATACTCTTTGGCTGCTCCCATTCTTTCCGAGCCCGCTCCGTGATGATGGATATGATGTTAGTGACTATATGGATGTCCACCCGGACTATGGCACATTAAAAGACTTTAAAAAACTATTGCAGGAGGCCCACGACAGGGGCATTAGGATCATCATCGAGCTGGTACTCAACCATACCTCCGATACACATCCCTGGTTTCAGAGATCACGAATGGCACCGGAAGGTTCCAAGTACCGTGACTATTATATCTGGAGTGATGATCCACAGAAATTCAAGGATGTCAGGGTGATATTTAGTGACTTCGAATCGTCAAACTGGACCTGGGATCCTGTGGCAAAGGCCTACTATTGGCACCGCTTTTATCGCCACCAGCCCGACCTTAATTATGACCATCCCGATGTGCAAAAGGAGCTTCTTAAAATTGTGGACTTTTGGCTGAAAATGGGTGTAGATGGGTTCAGGGTAGCATCTGCCCCATTCCTGTTTGTAAGGGAGGGGTCCACTGGGGAAAACCTACCTGAAACACATGCTTTTCTCAGAAAACTCAGGAAGCACATTGATTCTAATCACCCAAAAGCCATACTACTTGCTGAGGCCAATATGTGGCCTGAAGATGCGGCTGCATACTTTGGTGATGGTAAGGAATGCCACATGAATTTTCACTATCCACTGATGCCCAGATTGTTTATGGCCCTTCACACGGAGGACAGCCATCCTGTGGTCGATATCATTGAGCAAACGCCCTCAGCACCCGAAAATTCCCAATGGGCACTATTCCTGCGCAACCATGATGAGTTGGGTCTGGAGATGGTGACCGAAGAAGAAAAGGACTATTTGTACAAAGCCTATGGTGCCGACCCCATCACCAAGCATAATCTGGGAATAAGACGAAGACTTGCTCCCCTTCTTAATAACGACCGGAGAAAAATCGAACTGCTCTACACCCTGCTTTTCTCACTTCCCGGCTCCCCTATTATTTATTATGGGGATGAGATCGGGATGGGGGATAACATCTACCTGGGCGATCGTTTTGGTGTCCGTACGCCCATGCAGTGGAATGCCAACATCAATGCCGGATTTTCAAAAGCTAATCCACAGCAGTTATTTTTGCCGGTAGTAACAGACCCCGTTTACCGGCATGAGAATGTCAATGTCTCCGTACAGACTACCAATCCATCGTCGATTCTATGGTGGCTAAAAAACCTGATTGGCATGCGGAAGCGCCTTCGGGTATTTGGCAGGGGCAGTATTAGATTTATTGATAGCACCAATTCCAAAGTTCTGGCATTTGAAAGGACTTGGGAGAAGCAAACCATTATTGTAGTTACCAATCTCTCCAAATACTCACAGGCTACTTACCTCAATCTCAACCATCTGAAAAATTCGGAACTTACTGAGGTATTTAGCCAAAATAAATTCCCAAGGGTGGGAGAAAAAAATTATTTGATTACCCTTGGTCCATACGGATATTACGGGCTTTCTCTGGATTTGCCGGAAATAGAACCAGAAGAATCCTCAAAAGACCTCAGATTATTTAAGTCCGAAAAAACCTGGGATAAGGTATTCACCGATTATAGCGAACGTTCTCAATTTGAAAAACAAATACTACCGCCCTTTCTCAAAAAGTGCCGGTGGTTTGGAGGAAAAGCAAAATCGATCAGCAAGGTCAAAATTGATACTGCCCTGCCGCTGAAAGTGGAAAGCGGTCTGGCCCATCTGCTGATAGTGGAAGTGAGTTACGTTCAGCATTTGGCGGAACTTTATTTCCTGCCTGTTATTTTCTTAACCGGAGATCACATCATCCAAGGGACTGACCTCACCCCTCAAAACGTAATTTGTAAGGCGGAGCTTCCACGCAAAAAAGGCTACATCCTGGATGCGATGTATGATCCTGCTTTCCGGAATTTCATTTTTACGGCCATTAGAAATAAAACCCGGATTAAATTGGATGAGGGTATGCTGAACTTCTCCAAAGGGGTGTTTCATAAGTTTGACGGGCCGGTCTCCAAGGTGCATTCGGAAGTGCTCAAGGCCGATCAAAGCAATACGGCAGTAATTTATAACGACCAGTATTTCTTTAAAATATACCGGAAAATTGAAAAGGAAATCAATCCGGATCTGGAGCTGATTCGCTTTCTTTCTGAAAAGACCAATTTTAAAAATACCCCAAGGTTTGCAGGAGGATTTGAGTTTGTCAGTAACAATCAATCAAGTATGGTTTTTGGCCTGCTCCAGGATAAAGTGGACAATCAGGGTGAAGCCTGGTCGATGACCATGGATGCCATTGGCAGGTATTTTGATCGCGTATTTTCAATAACCTCCAAAGAGGATAAGGTGCCAGTCATGCTCAAAAAGGAGGCCCTTTTATTCCATGAAGCTCCAGTGCTGATTCAGGAACTCATTGGCAAGGTGTATTATGATCGGGTAGTGACCTTGGCCAGACGCACAGCAGAGATGCACTTAGGACTGGCCTCTGATGCTATTGATCCGGATTTTTCTCCTGAGCCTTTTACGAGCAACTACCAGCGGTCACTTTACTCTACCATGCGGAAGCTGGTACTCGATCGCCTTAAGTTATTGAAAACCAACATGAGTAAAATACCTGATTCCAGCAGAAAACTGGCGGAAGAGATTCTGGGTATGGAAGACCAGATCTTGGATTTTATCAGTGAGATATATAAGAAGAAAATTACCGCATTCAGAACCAGGATCCATGGTGATTATCACCTGGGTCAGGTGCTTTTTAATGGTAAGGATTTCGTTATTATTGATTTTGAAGGAGAGCCTGGATTTACTTTTTCTGAGCGAAGGCTCAAGAAAAGCCCTTACAAGGATGTGGCAGGGATGATCCGGTCCTTTCATTATGCCTCCTATGGAAAAATCCTCGTGCATGAAATGTATCGCGACAAGGACATCAGCTATTTGGAATCCTGGGCCGAACAATGGCAACATTATGTCAGCAGGTTTTATCTGAGAGCCTACCTTGACAGGATCGGTGAGGATGGTCCGCTTTCGGATTCTACCAGGACACTTGTCAGGGTTTATACCCTTGAAAAGGCCATCTATGAATTAGGATACGAACTTAATAGCCGTCCCGATTGGGTTATCATACCTTTGAGGGGCATTCACTATATTATGAAAGAACATTTAAAAAAGAAGGTTCATGAGCAAAGCAAGTAAAAATCAAACAGGAAAGCCTGCCTCAAAACCCCGTAAAAAGAAGACTGAAGCAAAAAAAGAAGAGGCATTCTTCTCTCTCTTTACTGATTTTGATACCCATCTGTTCAAAAGTGGGAAGCATTATAAGTTATATGAAAAGCTGGGCTCAAGGCCAACAGAATTTAATGGACAGAAGGGCACCTATTTTGCCGTTTGGGCTCCAAATGCCAAGAAGATTAATGTCATGGGCAACTTCAATCATTGGAGTATGGAAGCCCATCCAATGTTCCCCAAATGGGATGGGTCTGGCATTTGGGAAGCCTTTATCCCAGGCATCGGCCACGGTGAAGCCTATAAGTATGGTATTATTTCTAATGTAGGCGACCAATATCTGGAGAAGGCTGATCCCTTTGCCCGGTTTTATGAAGAGCCTCCCCGCACTGCGAGCATAGTATGGGATGACCGATACGAGTGGAAAGATAAAAAATGGCTGGGCTCAAGGCAAAAGGCTTCCGGCACACCTCAACCCATGGCGGTTTATGAAATGCATTTTGGCTCCTGGAGAAGAAAAACTGAAGAGGATAACCGAAGCCTGACCTATGTGGAAATGGCGGATGAATTGGTAGCCTATCTTAAGGAAATGGGTTATACCCATGTGGAGTTTTTACCGCTTTTAGAACATCCTTTTTTCGGGTCCTGGGGCTATCAGCTAACCGGCTTTTTTGCGCCTACCTCAAGATACGGTACCCCTGGTGATTTCAAGTATCTGGTGGATTGTTTGCATCAGGCTGGGATAGGGGTGATCATGGATTGGGTACCTTCACATTTTCCGGGCGATGCCCATGGATTATATCTTTTTGATGGCACCAATCTTTTTGAGCATGAAGACCCCAGAAAGGGATTTCATCCGGACTGGAAAAGCTATATTTTTAATTACGGCAGGCATGAGGTACGGTCTTTTCTGATCAGCAGCGCCTTGTTCTGGATCGAGGAGTACCATATCGATGGCATCCGTGTAGACGCAGTTGCTTCTATGCTTTACCTGGATTATAGCCGTGAGGAGGGGGAGTGGATTCCCAATCAATTTGGAGGCAATGAAAATATTGACGCGGTAAGTTTCCTCCGGGAGTTGAATGAAACCCTATATAGGGAGTTCCCCGATATCATTATGATTGCTGAAGAGTCGACTTCCTGGCCTATGGTATCCAGGCCCACCTATATGGGCGGGTTAGGTTTTGGGCAAAAATGGATGATGGGCTGGATGCACGATACCCTCGAATTCTTCAAAAATGAGCCCATTCATCGAAAATTTCATCTCAATGAGATTACCTTCAGCCTCATGTATGCCTTTACCGAAAACTTTATGCTGCCCTTCTCACATGATGAGGTGGTGCACGGCAAGGGGCCGCTTATTGGGCGCATGCCTGGGGATGAGTGGCAACGATTTGCAAACCTTAGAATGATGTATGGGCTGATGTACATGCATCCCGGTACCAAGCTCCTGTTTATGGGTGGTGAGTTCGGGCAGACCAGCGAATGGAAGCATGACGGCAGCCTTGACTGGCACCTGCTGGAATTTGGGTACC
>JBGTCD010000130.1:0-4835 GCA_041749015.1 Cyclobacteriaceae bacterium | reverse complement strand
TTGTGCAGCTCAAGTCTTTGAGCCAGGTGGGATGAAATCACAGAGCATCCGGGGTTGTATTGATTGACTACCTCCATAAACCTGGTAAAATCAGGGTAGGACTGCTTAAATATTTCCGGTTTCATCCGGGCATCTTTGGCGAGGTAAATCCTACCTCCATAATCCATTATTACCCTATCTAGTTCATCCAGAAACTCAAAAAGCCCTTTTTTTATAGGGAAATCAAGTGCCAGGGTATACCCTTCCATGGGAAAAGAAATATAACCCTCATCCTGGGGACCAAAAAGTTTCAGCACTGCCAGAAATGAGCCCCAGCCCTTTTGAGTGATTCGGTTTAAAATCTCCTTAAGCCCTTCGTTACCGGGCGTTTTAGGAACTACGAACTGGTATTGAAGAAACCCACCTTTTCCATAGATCCTATTCCAATACAGGATGGCATCCAGGGGGTAAAAGAAGGTTTCATAGTCAGTAATGGAGGTACTGTCTTTATTTGAGGTCTTTCCGTAATACAAAAAATTAAAAAATTTAACTGTAAATGTATTGAGGACAAACCCCGGAAAGTGGAAGGGGACGGTGATTTTTGATTTCTTTGGCAATTCAAGCCATCGGGACTTCTCAGTCTGTATCTTATCACCCTTGGCATGCTCGCCCAGGGTAAGAATGCTTCTTCCAAAACTCCTTCCTTTTTTCAGGCAATCAATCCAGGCCACAGAATAAGTATAGCCTTTATGCTGTTCGAATAGATCCAGTACCTCATCGAGGTTACGGGTTTTAATCGTGCGCAGGGCAATTTTACTTGTTTCAATCCTCTTTAGTTTGATGGTTGCCTGGAGGATAACCCCCGTAAGCCCCATACCCCCACAGGTAGCTCTGAATAATTCCCCATTTTGAATTTTGCTGCAAGTGAGCTGTCTGCCGTCAGGCAGTAGGATTTCCATACTGTCAATGTATCTGGAGAAACTGCCTTCAGAGTGGTGGTTTTTGCCATGTACATCTGCTGCTACTGCACCTCCCAGTGTAATAAACTGCGTACCCGGTGTAACGGGAAGAAACCACCCGGCGGGAACGATCACCTGAAGCAGGTCAGAAAATAGTATGCCGCTTTGAGCAGTAAGAAGTCCGGTTTCGCGGTTGAATATCAGTATCTTATTAAAATGGAGTGCAGAGCAAATATGTTTTCCAAGGGAGGCATCTCCGTAGCTCCTTCCATTTCCTCTTGGGGTAAGCGCTCCATTTTTAGTTTTAAGCCATCCCCAGTCTTCAGGCCCTGAAAATACCGAGAACCTGGATGCAACCTGTGGATACAAATTCCAGTTAGTATACTTTAAGAGACCCAACTTATTAAAAATTGTTCCATCCCCCAAGATAGACAATATATTCTGTTTTTAATATTTAATATCCAAACTAATCTATGATATTATAGTATTTTTAAAATATTTTAATTTTTTATCCTGAAAATTTCAGATCTACCCTTTGAATGACCATCCCTAGAGAATATTTAAGTTACATCCATAATTTCAGAGGCTTTGCTATTATTCTAATTGTAGGCGTGCATTTGATCATTGCACTTCCATGGTCTGGAATTCCTCAAGTTAAAAACGCTATTTACAGCTTTACCAACAACGGGACTATTCTGTTCGTATTTATCGCTGGTTTTTTATTCTATTATCTTTCCAGTGCCCGCTTTACATATTGGGAATACCTGATCAAAAAAATAAAATTTGTCATACTTCCCTACCTTATCATTTCCATTCCGGCACTAATCGACAAGCTCTATTTTGACCCTGGTGACCACTGGTGGATGACAGAGAGCTTCCAGGAAAAATCTGATTTTGTTAAAACCCTGATCATGTTAGGTACTGGTAGGCATTCCGGGCCATTATGGTTCATTCCTATGATCGGATTATTTTATATATGTTCCTACCCTTTCCTTCTTTTCGCACGTACAAAATCTTTTGATATCCTCGCACCCTTGATCTTCGTTGTAGGCCTGTTTACAGTCCGTTTTGGGTACTATGCTGACCCATTGATTTCTTTTCTCCATTTTTTCCCTGTTTATCTTATGGGTATTTGGGCTTGTAAATTCAAAGATATCATACTAAAGAAAAGCTGGTTTTTTCTGTTCTTCACAGGAATTGTATATCTGACCATGGGTTTTCTTGAAGTCATGCAAGTGATACCGTTGAAGGACTATTTGCAGTTAAGGGATATGCAAACAACGCATTTTATTTTCAACCTTAGCAAGTTAAAAGCCATGTTTTTCTGCTTTTTCCTTATGACCTTCTTTTTTGTTTTTAAGAACAAAAAATGGGGTGTTTTGAAGCTGACTGGGGATTATAGTTTTGGTATTTTCTTTTTACACCTGTACCTGATCAATATCCTGCAAATTAGTGTGCGCCATGGATTGACACCTATCCAGACTTTTGAATGGTGGAGTTACCTGATTGCAGTCACCTTGGTGGTAGGCGTGAGTATGGTGATTATCAAGATAACTAAAGTGATCTTTGGTAAAAGGAGCAGAATGATCTTAGGGAGTTAATTTTTAAAAAAAATGAAAGTTTATGAAGGAAGTATTACCTAATTTTTTAATCGCTGGTATGGCAAAATGTGGTACTTCCTCATTAAGCCAATATTTAAAATCACACCCCGATGTATTTATCAGTAAAAAAAAGGAGCCCAGGTTTCTCAGCAGCCAATGTATGAGATTTCCGATGAATGGCCCCAAGGACCGCCAGGTAGAAAACTGGTATGTTAAAGATTTTGATTCGTATAAAGAATTATTTGCTAAGGCCACAGAAAAGGCCATTGGAGAAGCCAGTGCTGATACCCTGTATTTTCATGAAGGTACCATACCAGTGATTAAGCAATATCTTGGTGATCCTCATATCCTGATAATCATTCGCGACCCGGTAAAACGAGCATTTTCTGCCTACCAACATATGGTGAGGGATGAAAGAGAGATGGGAACATTTGAAGAGGGCCTTGAAGGTGAGAACCAAAGGATCGTAGATAATTGGGAGCTAATCTATCATTACAGAAAAGCAAGCCAGTATTATGCTCCTATTAAGGCCTTTATGGAGAATTTTTCAAATGTGAAAATCCTGCTGAATGAAGACCTTCAATCAGAGCCTAACCGGGTTCTTAAGGAGGTTTTTGAGTTTTTAGGGGTGGACCCCGATGTGCCTATTGATACGGACCTTGAGTTCAACCGATCCGGAAAACCCAAAAGCCAGGCGCTGCATGACAACCTTCAAAGTGAAAGTACATTTAGAAAAATCATCAGGCCATTTATGCGCGTAGTATTGCCAACAAAAAAATTACGAATTCGCGCATTTACCTGGTTATCGACTAAAAACCTGGACCGGTTAGAATTATCCCAAACTACGGCATCTGCTTTAAGAAAGGAATTCAGGGAAGAAATGATCAAAACCGGGGATTTGATTGGCATGGACCTGAACCGGTACCAATAAGGTATTCCCAGCGAACTCAATTGGTCATTTTAAATAGGAAAGGGCCTTCTTATAAATCAGAGAGAAGTAATGCGGTATATAACCCAATAGGGATCTCATTTCAATATTAAACTTTTTATGCAGGTAGTATTGGTTGAGGCCCAAAACGATGACCATTGTAGTTAGAGTGGCCAAAGCAGCCCCTATTATCCCCAACCAGGGTATGAAGGTGACATTGAGGACTACATTAATTAAAGCATTTCTAAGGACAAAAAGCATATTGATTTTGGCTTTCCCTATGGCATCCAGCACGACCCCCATTTGTTTGTTAAATGGAATGATGAGCCCATAAAGCATGGTGATATTTAATATCAGAGCTGCTTCCTTGTAGTCCTCACCGGCCAGCAAGGTTACGATGGTTTCTGAAAACAAAAAGACAAAAATCACAAATGGAATGGAGAATACTAAAATGATGGCCACTGATTTTTCGTATAAAAGCTTCATGGCAGAATCGCCTTCTTTTTCTGCCCTTCTCACTGCCTCCGGAAATAAAATGGAAGCCAGAGCCATAGAAGGCACCTCAAAAAGATTAGCTATGCGAATGGCCACATTGTAAATGGCTACCGCAGCAGGGGTAAGATACCAGCCCAGCATCCATATATCGATATTGCGCAACAGCACAGCGCTGAGGTTGGTGCCTAAAGTATACTTCCCATAAGAAAACAAGGTTTTAACCCACTGCGTGCTCATTTTCGGAAACAGAAATAAATATTTCCACGCAAATCCTAATGAAACAAGGGTACCGCAAAGGGCGGCAATGCCATACCATATTCCGAGAACCTTCAGATCCAAATGCTTATCCATAAAGAAGTAATAAGCGACTATGAAAAAGGATAAACCGTTTTTGATGAAGTAGCCTCCAAAAGGCCCTGAAAAATTAAAATTCCCCCTTTGTACATAATCAAAATGGGAGAAGAAGGCCATGATGCCACTGATAGGGATAAACAGGTAGAGTAAGTAAACCAACTGAGGGGTCTCCCAGGATGCCGAGAGCGGTTCAGAAATCAAGGCCATGAATAAAGCAATCAGCAAGGAAAAAACAACATTCAGGATCAGGGAGGTGCCCTGAAGGCGCGGCCTGTCCCCCTGTTCGGTTTTATTGAGATACCTTATTAGAGGATTTTTAAAAAAACCATTTCTAGCTGTTTCAACCAGGGTAACCAGTGAAATGAAGAGCATCCAGGTGCCATAGCTTTCCTTATCCAGTATTCTGACCAAAAGAATGAACGTAAAAACACCAAAAACCAAAACAGAAACACGTTCAAGTAAAGTGAATTTTCCTGATTGGATCCAGTACGAAGATTGCTTTTTCATCATTCAGCGGAG
>JBGTCD010000129.1:0-37139 GCA_041749015.1 Cyclobacteriaceae bacterium | reverse complement strand
AAATATTTAATTTCATAGAAATTTGGTACAACCGGAAAAGAAAACACTCTAGTCTGGGCTACAAAACCCCAGAGCAATTCAACAAAATAAATTATTTGAGATGTGCTTAACTATTTGTCCAGTTTTTTATTGCAAATCCATCAAGGAGAAAAGTAAGGCTTGCCTGCCGAAGGTAGGCCCGGCCGGCGAGGCCAAGCTCCAATGAAATAGTAAGTACATAAAGGTAAGGAGTTGGTTTTCAGAAAAAACAAATTGGATCAATACCAGAAAAAAGTCAGGAGCCACGAAGTTGAATTTTCTCCTGGAGAGAGGACCTCAAAGTCTCCTTAAACCAAATCAGTTTCTTTTACCTAGATTTGAGTATCCCCCATTAAAGGATTTAGCATAATTTTTGTAGATTTCCCCTTATGAATCCAAAGTTTTGGCTCACAGTCATAGCCTTTATTACCATCATGCAGATGGGAATGGCACAGGACGACACCACCAGACTTACCCTTACCTTCATTGGGGATGTCATGGGCCATGATACCCAAATCAAAGATGCTTATAATGCTGATTCCTTATACTATGACTACACCCATGTATTCCAATATCTGAAGCCTTCGATGAGCCGGGCCGACTTCACCATCGCCAATCTGGAGGTAGTGCTGGGCATCACCCCCTACAAGGGTTATCCCCTTTTCAGCTCGCCACCGGCTCTGGCAGCAGCCCTCAAGGAGGCCGGGGTCGATGCGATGGTCACTGCCAATAACCACAGCTGCGACCGGGGCAAAAAAGGCATCCTCCGGACCATTCATATCCTGGACAGCCTGGGTATTTCCCGCACCGGCACCTTTAAGGATACCACCGACCAAAAGCTCAACCAACCCATGATACTTGAAAAAAATGGCATCAGAGTAGCGGTACTCAACTATACCTACGGCACCAATGGCCTGCCCATTCCTGCCCCGACAGTCGTCAACATGATTGACAAGGAACGAATAGCTGCAGACCTCACGGCTGCCAAAAAATCTATTGTGGATAAAGTAGTGGTCTTCATCCACTGGGGTGCAGAGTACCAGCGCAGTCCCGACCAGGAGCAGATAGAATTGGGCAAATACCTGACCGAGAATGGTGCCGATATCATCATCGGATCACACCCCCATGTGATCCAGAAAATGGTCTTTGAGGAGGACCGCTTTATCGCCTACTCTCTGGGTAATTTCGTCTCCAATCAGCGGAAGCGGTATACTGATGGCGGGACCATGGTGCACCTGACTCTGGCCCGGTCCGGAGACCAAACCTGGATCGATACTGCCGGATACCAACTTACCTGGGTGTACACCCCGGTCGTGGGGGGCAAAAAGCAATTTTATGTCCTGCCTGCAGCTGAATACAAGGATTCTGCAGATTTTTTCACGGGGCATGCCGCTGAGTACGAAGCCTTAAAAACCTTCCTTAAAGATTCCCAGGCTTTGCTCAAGAAAGAAAATATCAATGTTGGTGCCTGGGAATGGGAGCCGGTGGTACCTGAAGAAACTGAGCCCTGAATTCAAACCAATCTCATCATAATAGGCTGATATCCATTCTAGTTTTACCTTTTCATTCTATTCAATTGAAATACCATTTTTTTTAAAATCTTCTTTTCTGGATATTTGCCCCAGAATCTCAAAAAATGCAATACAAAACCACCGGCTTCTCTAAAAAAAGGCTCCTTGAACTCTACGAAGCCATCCTCACCCCAAGGATGATCGAGGAGAAAATGCTCATCCTGCTCAGGCAGGGCAAGATCAGCAAGTGGTTCTCCGGCTGGGGGCAGGAAGGAGTGTCGGTAGGTGCGGCCATGGCCCTGGACCAGGAGGCCTATATCCTCACCATGCATCGTAATCTGGGCGTATTCACCGCCCGAAATATCCCCCTGGAAAGGCTGTTTGCGCAATTTCAGGGCAAAGTATCCGGATTTACAAATGGCCGGGACCGCTCCTTCCACTTTGGCACCAATGAACATAAAATCGTAGGGATGATCTCCCACCTTGGCGCACAGCTAGGGGTGGCTGATGGTATCGCCCTGGCCAATAAACTCCGCGGCACCGGGATCCCTACCATGGTCTTCACTGGAGATGGTGGGGCCAGTGAGGGTGATTTTCATGAAGCCCTCAATGTAGCGGCGGTCTGGGAACTGCCCGTGATTTTCGTTTTGGAAAACAATGGGTATGGCCTCTCCACGCCTTCCAGAGAGCAGTTTAAGTGCCGGTATTTCATCGATAAAGCACCGGGATATGGGATCGAGTCCCTCCAATGCGATGGCAATAATCTCCTGGATATGCACCGCACCATCGAAAAAGCAGCCAAAATGGTGTCAAAAGGGCAGGGACCGGTATTGGTAGAAGCCCTCACTTTCCGGATGCGGGGTCATGAAGAAGCATCAGGTACCAAATATGTGCCTAAGGAGCTGATGGAGACCTGGGCAAAAAAGGATCCTGTTACCAATTTTGAAGCCTTCCTTTTGGATGAAAAAATTATTGATAAAGCCTATCAGGAAAAAATAAGGAAAAGCATCGCCCAAAGAATAGAATCAGGCCTTCAAATAGCTTTTGCCGAAGGGGCCCCTCCTGTAAATTTGGAGAAAGAAATGAGGGACCTGTTTGCACCTGCCGAGGTCAATGTCATTTCCCCCAAATCCTCAAAAACTAAAACGGTCCGATTTGTGGATGCCATATCGGAGGGGCTCAGGCAGAGTCTTGAAAAGCACGACAACCTCCTCTTTATGGGGCAGGATATCGCCGAATATGGTGGGGTATTTAAAATATCGGAGGGATTCTTAGAGCAATTTGGACGGGAAAGGATCAGGAATACACCTCTTTGCGAATCAGCCATTATTGGCGCAGGGCTTGGGCTCTCCATTGCCGGATATAAATCAGTGATAGAAATGCAGTTTGCCGATTTTGTAACCTGCGGCTTCAATCAGATCGTGAATAACCTGGCCAAGGCACATTATCGCTGGGGGCAGCATGCTGATGTGGTAATCCGAATGCCAACCGGAGCAGGGGTAGGTGCAGGTCCCTTCCATTCTCAGTCCAATGAAGCCTGGTTTTTTCATGTGCCGGGACTGAAGATAGTCTATCCATCTAATCCACATGATGCCAAGGGATTGTTGGCAGCAGCCATTGAAGATCCTAATCCATTTCTATATTTCGAGCATAAAGCACTCTATAGGTCTCTTTCCGGGGAGGTACCGGAGGATTACTACACCATTGAGGTGGGCAAGGCCCAAACGGTGCAAAGAGGCAAGACCCTTACCATCATCACCTATGGCATGGGAGTCCATTGGGCTGTAGAAGCAGCAAAAAATCACCCTGAAGATACCCTGGAAATCCTGGATTTGCGGACCCTCCTGCCCTGGGACCAGGAAGCAGTGGCAACCGCAGTCAGAAAAACCGGAAAGGTCCTGGTGCTCCATGAAGACACCATCACCGGGGGGATTGGTGCTGAAATTGCAGCCTGGATTATGGAATATTGTTTCGAAGCCCTCGATGCCCCGGTCATGCGGGTGGGCAGCCTGGATACGCCCGTCCCCTTCGCCACCAACCTCGAAGAAAACTTCCTCCCTAAAAAATCCCTAAACGAAAAAATAGAATCCCTCCTAAACTACTAACCACCCAACCTTAACGAACCCCATTTTCAAATTCAATCATTTTCAAATTTTCAAATTAACCAATTACCCCATTTTCAAATCTTCAAATTGAATAATCTTCAAATTAACCCAATTGCCAGAAGTCCCAATTTTTAATTAACTTTACTTATAAAACATAATCATTTTTCAGCGTTAACGCGGGTACACCAGTATATTTTTTCGTTTTGCCGAGAGTTTTTCATAGCACATTCTTACTTTCAGGGAGCTTTATTGTAATGCTCATCTTTGCTGTAGCTATGCTGGCCCCATCCGGGGAATCTCATGCCCAGACCCGCACTTCTCAAAATCAAAAAAGACTACAGGGTGACCAGGCTAAGTCCAACCGTAAGAAGGTAAGAGAAACCCGTCAAAAGGTCCGCAGCAGAAAAGGCGACCGGGCATTTCGTGGGGATATTACCGGACGCAGGATCCAGTCCAAATCCACACCATCAAGGCGATCAGCCTCCATACGCAGAACCGCCTCCCAATCTCCAAGGTACAGCCAGCCCCCCAGGCGTTGGAGCAACCAGGGAATCGCAAGAACCAGTCCGTCGACATCTGTATCTAAACCCTGGAGGGGCGATATTACCGGGCGAAGATTACGAACCCGTAGTGCATCATCGGTAAGGAGGTCCCCCGTTTTCAGAAGCGGGCCCAGCTATTTAAGCCAAAAGCCATACAGCGAGACCCGTAGTGCCCGAAGGGCAAGTCGCCTACAATCCACCCCACGAACTGCTTCCTCATTGAGAGAGCATCCGTGGAAAGGTGGTAGAAAAATCGTAGCGAGGACCCCCTATGGAGCCTATGGCTACTCTAGAAAAATACCAGACCGTTCTCCTGGGCGTGGTGAAAAAGCTTTCAAAGGGGATATTACAGGGAGACGGGTTGCCGTCAAAAGATCACCGCCAAGGACCGTCACTACTTATAGGACCGACCCCAAATATTCAAGAAGAAAACCCGGTGACCAGCCCTATGTTGGTCGAGCAGCAGGTGATCATCGCACCGCCACCCGCCGTGGCGAAGCAGGTTGGCAGGGAGATATTACAGGGCGCAGGCTCCGGCAAAATTATACCTCAGGAAGAACCAGGAGAGGTGACCAGGCAGGTGCGCCTATAGGCAGAAGGACCCAACTAAGTGCATCGGGAAGGATCACAAGAACTTTCCAAAGGTCCTTGCCACAGAAATCTCCGGGAGTAGGAACCCAGCAGGCCACCCGGTTTCAGGGGCAGTTTCGTAAGCACGAACTCAAACCCTCTTTCGGAGCGGATGTCGGCAAGCATACCGGGTCCATCAAAGCCAGAAGACCGCAAACAGGCGGCGGCAGTATCAGTGCAAAAATATGGGGGAGGCAGCAAGGCAGACTACCTCAAAAATCGCGGGGAGCAGGCACCCAACAAGCGACCAGATTTCAGGGCCAGTTCCGCAGGCATGAACTCAATCCTTCATACGGGGCAGATGTAGGCAAATACACCGGATCCATTAAAGCCAGAAGGCCTCAAACTGGGGGTGGTAGCATTAGCGCACAAATCTGGGGGAAGCAGCAAGGAAGACTGCCACAAAAATCTCAGGGCATCGGTACCAAACAGGCCACCCAATACAAGGGTTTTCACCGCATGCACGATCTCAAACCTTCATACGGGGCTGATGTAGGTAAGTACTCAGGATCCATCAAAGCCAGAAGAGCCCCAAAAGGGGGTGGCAGCATCAGTGCAAAAATCTGGGGCAAGCCCGGTACTGCCTTACCGAAAAAATCACCGGGTAATGAAGCGCTTTCTGCCACGCAATTCAGAGGGAATATCAAAAGAGGGGAATTGGTTCGAGGGATTGCCAAGGATGTAGGCACCTACCAGGGCAACCTAAAGGCCCGTCGTGTCAGGCCGCCAGGAAAATTCGAAGGATCCGAACATCGGGGCAGTCATTATAGTTTTGAATTAAAACCAGGAATGGAAGGCGATGCACCATATTATAGGGGTGACCGCAAGCAACCCCGATATGTGAAAAGACCCAATGCTGACCCCGGGGCTTTGAAAGGTATCGGTATTGGAAAAGCCGACCGGCAAATGGGGAAATTTCAGGGTAATTCCCGATTACAGGTCAACATCAAAATGAATCCCAACTCTGATAAAGGGGCACTTGCAGGGCGTGCACCCAACAGGTCTGCTTTGAAGGCAGCCCAATATCAGGGTAACATGAAAATGAAGAAGACCCAGGATGGCAGGATGTACCCGAGCTACCACTATATGGCCAATCGTCCTGTAAATGCCAAAAATGAAAAAGAAAAATTCTTCAGCTTCAGGTTGCTATGGGTCAAACTATTTAAAAATACCAGTGAAGACCCTGACCACCTCAAAGAACCGGAAAGAAGGCCCCGTTATGACAAGAGAGAGTCAAGTATTTGGTACGATTAAAAATATTTGACTCAACCGGAATTTTTCCATAAGAAAAGTACTTACCACTGTACTATGAATTGGCATACCATCAAAAGCGAAAAGGACCTGGAAACTCTCAAGGCTCATTCCATGGACAGGCCTGTAATGATCTTCAAACACTCCACCACTTGTGGCATAAGTGCCATGGCAAAGTTTAATTTAGAAAACGACTGGGACCCACAACACCCTGAAGCACCTGAGCCATGGCTTCTGGATCTTTTGGCATATCGGCACCTCTCCAATAAAATTGCCGAAGAATTTAAAATCATCCATCAATCCCCACAAGCACTGCTGATCCATGAGGGACAATGTGTTTACTATGCTTCCCACTCCGGAATTTCCTTTAAGTCCCTGATAATTAACACCGAGATTACCAGGAAAGCCTGATCTCCTGCCGGATATCAGGATTTAGACTTAGGGCTACCGGACAGGTAAGGGCTGCTTCTTTTAGGACCCGTTTTTCCTCTACTGTTAATTGCGATCCGGCTAGGGAAAAATTTATTTTGATGGCAGAAATTTTTCTTGGTGAAGATGCCATTATTTTGGTCACCGTAGCCTCCAACCCCCTTAAATCTACTCCCAAACCAACAGCTTTAATGCCCATAATGGTCATCATGCAGGAGGCAAGCGAAGAACAGGTCAGATCAGTTGGCGAAAATGATTCACCTTTGCCCTGATTATCTGTGGGAGCATCTGTGGTGATGAGGTTTGATGAGGATAAGTGTTGTGCTTCGGTCCTCAACTGACCCAAATATTTTAAAGAAATGGTATGCATATCAATCTTACAAACTATATTTGGTAGATTTGCGTTAAATTTACTGACGAATTTAGATAAAAAATCTTTGAATGTCCTGTGAATAAATTGTTTTCCATATCAGTCATATTCCTTATGCTTGGCGCCAGCACTACAGCAGTAGCCCAATGGGATGAAGACCCGGAGGATTACAGCACTGAATTCATCTATGGCGTCAATAAGAATACAGCAGGAGGCCTTATTGGAGGATTTTATTTCAAATATTCCCGGAAAGCGGCAGAAAGACAGTACCAGACCTTTGGCCTGGAGCTAATGAATGTAAAAAGCCCCCTGGAATCGAGAACTGGTACCTTTATTGGAAATAGTTTCATTTTCGGAAAGCTGAACTATCTTTATGCCATAAGACTGCAATATGGGAGAGACCTTGTTTTATTCAAAAAGGCCTCACAGCAAGGCGTGGAAATTAAGGCTGTCTCGGCCATAGGGCCTTCGATTGGCGTGATTGCCCCTTACTACATCGAATACGATAAATCTTCTGGACAGGGATTTATACTCTCCAGCAGAGAAAGGTACGACCCGGAAATTCATAGCAGAGGCGCAATATTAGGCCCAGGCAGGATTTTTCAGGGTTTGGGAGAATCTGAACTGGCCATGGGGCTTAACCTTAAACTAGGGCTAAGTTTTGAACTCGGCACTATGAAATCCAATGTTATGGGTCTTGAGATCGGCGGATTACTGGATATGTATGGCCGGGATATTGAGCTTATGCATGGAGTCCAGCAGCAAGATTCTGTATTTCCAACAGCGTATTTATCTCTGTTTTTTGGATCGCGGCATTAATAGGCCCCATTTGACTATAAATTAATGATAGAACTACCCGTAATTACCGAAGATAAGATCGAGAAAAAAAGAAAGCCGGATTGGCTCAGGGTAAAATTACCAGTGGGTAAAGAATACCTGAAAGTCCGCAAACTGGTAGACGAATATAAGCTCCATACTATTTGTGAAAGCGGGAGTTGCCCCAACATGGGAGAATGCTGGGGTGCTGGTACCGCCACTTTCATGATATTAGGTAATGTATGCACCCGAAGCTGCACATTCTGTGCGGTAGCAACCGGGAGACCTCCTGAATATGATGAAGAAGAACCCCAAAGAGTGGCCGAGGCTATTAAGCTTATGGGGGTCAAGCATGCCGTTATCACCTCGGTAAACCGGGATGAACTCAAGGACAGGGGGGCAGAAATCTGGTACCAAACAGTGGTACAAACCAAAAAACTAAGCCCTGAAACAACTATTGAAACCCTAATTCCTGATGTAAAAGGAAATTGGGATGCTTTATGCCGGATGATAGAGCCCGGCCAGGAGGTGGTATCTCATAATGTAGAAACTGTAGAGCGTCTTTACCGCCGAGTAAGGCCCCAGGCCAAGTACCATCGAAGTCTCGAGCAAATCAAGCGCATGAGAGAGGCCGGTATGAGAACCAAATCCGGGATTATGCTGGGTGTCGGTGAAACCCCTGAGGAAGTCCACAAAGCCATGGATGATCTGGTAGAAAATGGACTACATATCCTTACCCTGGGTCAATATCTCCAACCCACTAAAATGCATTTGGAGGTAGCCAATTTCGTCCATCCTGAACAGTTTGAATCCTACCGTGAAGAAGGGCTCCGCAGAGGCTTAAAATATGTGGAATCCGGCCCGCTGGTGAGGTCCTCATATCATGCAGAGCGCCATGTAAATGTGCCCATCTGATCCAATGCGCCTGATTGGAACATTCCTCATACAGGTTTTTATAGTAGTTTCCGCCTTCGGTCAGAACCATAATTATTGGCAAGACCTGGAGCAGGTGACCTTTGAGCTTAGACTGGATGATGAGTCAGGGTATGAGATGGAATTTCCAAAATTCAAAACACAGGTGCAAAGACTTGATGGCAGCACCATCCAACTCAAAGGCTACATGATTCCACTGGAGGGATTTGGGAGTTCCAGGCACTTTATGTTTTCGGCTTTGCCATTTAGTAGCTGCTTTTTTTGCGGTGGCGCCGGACCAGAAACGGTGGTGGAAGTAGAATCTGACAAATCCATTCCCTATACCGGTAAACCCATTACAATTGAAGGTATTTTAAAATTAAATGATGTCGACCCTGACCGGCATATGTACCTGCTCAGTAAAGCCAGGGTCATTCAATAATCAAAATTCAGCTTCGCCGACAAATTCTGCATTTTTTAAAATGTAAAACATCCGGTCGGGATCATCATCATTCAGACTCAATATTCCCTTGATCTCCACTGGCTTAAAGGTAAATTTTATGGCGTTTTTAGCCTCCACCTCTATAACGGATTCAGGGCCTCCCACGCCGCAGAAAAAACAAGCCTGGAGCGGCAGTGCCGAAAACATAAAATGGGACTCTTTATAGCCACCTTCAAAGGGCACCATATAGCCAGGCAGATAAACGACCTTTCCCTCAAGGGCTTTGACAGCATTGGTAAAAACAGGCGCATCATATTCCCCATACTGGTCGGACCGCACCACAACGTTAATATCAATAAGCTTGGGCCATACCAGAGATGGGAGCCCCTCATAGGGCTTCTTCTTATCCTGCCCAATACCAGATAACGCTATCAGTAAAAAAACGAAGAGGCCAAAAACCTTTCTCATCCTTTTGAGAGTGTATTAGAGATGTCGGTTTTGAATACAGTAATGGCCGGAAGTACCGATGCCACAATACCCAGGATGATCCCGGCAGGTAATATATACCATTCCTTATCGATCCATACCAGGCCAGTGATTCCGGAACGAGCGGCTTCGGGTAGGGCAATGGCGATGGCTTCGACTGTAATATGGCCCACAAGGTAACCCACCAAACAACCCCCTAAAGTCAATAACAGTCCTTCAAGGATGATACTTAAAAAAAGCAAACGAGGGCCGGCCCCAAGGGAACGCATGATCGCAAGATCGTATTTCCGCTCTTTGATCGAATTATATAAGGCAATGAAAATGCTCAGCGCTGCAATAAAAATAATAATATATGCAAACCAGGTGCCTACCTCAGCGCCTGTACCAATCAGCGCAAAAAGCCGGGCCGTTTCGAAGGCCGGGGCTGCGGCTTGCATGCTGGTATTTTGGTTGACCATTCTGGGCAATTGAATAGCAGCCATTGGAGAGCGGAATTTGATTAGCATGGAGGTAATCTCCTGGGTACTATCAGCACCCTGAAGATCAGCATCCCCTACCAACTGGTTGCCTTCTATTTCCGGATATTCGGGAATATGATGGTCTTCATCATGGGTCTCATGTACCAGCCACACGCTCCTTACTTTGGTCAAAATTAAATTATCCAGCACATTATAGCCAGCCTTCATAATCCCCACTACCTCAAATTTGATAGCATCATGGGCATGCCCTCCCTCACTGAGTCCATGCTGACTTTCAAACATATCCCCAATTTTCAATCCCGCATCCCGGGCTACATTTGCGCCTAGCGTGGCCTCCATCGGTCGTTCAAAAAATCTGCCCTCCTCAATTTCTGCTGAATAGTGTGCCGCATAGTCATGGTTGGTGCCAACTATTCTGTAGCCATTATAACTGTCTCCCAAAGCCAGGGGAATGGCATGCTTCACCTGCCGGTGCCGTGTCAGATCCTCAGCCTCCTGCAATGGTATGTTGCCGGTAGGAAAATCAATATGAAAAATATTACACAATATGATCTGTAAAGGGCTGCCCTTAGCACCTACTACCAGATCAATACCTCTGGAGTTATCCGTAATTTTCTCCTCCAATTGGGTGCTGAATAGCAGTAGGATCACGATGATACTGATGCCAAGGCCGAATAAGATGGTGTTCAGCAGGGTATTCAACGGTCTGGATTTCAGGTATTTTATGCTTAGTTTAAACAGATTCATCAAAGGGTGATTTTCATGGCAATTTTATCTTTTACACGCTGGTCATGGGTACTGATGATGAGAGTGGCACCATTCAGGTCCGCCTGCTGCCGGAGCAGGTTGATTACCCGGTCACAGTTTTCATCATCCAGGCTGGAGGTAGGCTCATCCGCCAGCAGCAACACCGGCTTATTCAAAACCGCACGCGCAATAGTGGCTCTTTGGGCCTGTCCCTGGCTGAGCTCAAACACTTTGCTTTTCCTCTTTTGGTTAATGTCCAACATTTCCAATACCTCAAGAACCCTTTTTCGATCCTGGGGCAGCCCTGCCAGATATTGACTCAGGTACATGTTTTCCTCCACGTTTAAAGCCTGAACCAAATGGGGCTTTTGAAACACAAACCCCAGATTACGGCCCCTGAACTGATCCATCTTTGACCACTTCATGCCATTGAGGTCTACAGCTCCTATGAGAATATTTCCAGTTTGGGGCTTTAGCAACCCTCCAATTAAATGGAGCAGGGTGGTTTTACCACTACCTGAATTGCCCAAAATCAGGCAATGCTCGTTTTCTTTTAAGGTAAAGTCTTTGAATTGCAGGGTGAGTTCTTGATCATAGGAATAGGAGAGATTTTTTACAGTCAGCATGAAATAGAAGGGGATTTAATCTAGTAAAACGGCATCTTTAAGAATAAAATTGAAGTTATCGACATCATCACTATTGAGCGTTAATTTACCTTTGATGGTAATGATTTCATCCATCTTTAATTTCCTTAGTTTTTTGCCAGGATAGATGGCGGCAATAGATTCCGGACCTGCACCCCCACAAAAGAAACAGGAGGCATAAGGATACTTTGAAATAATGAAAAAGTCTTCTCCAAAATCATAAGGGAGATAATGCCCGGTAATTTCCACCTCTTTACCGACCAAATCCTTTATTTCTTTTCCGAATTCAGGAAAGTAAAAATAGCCATTTTCCGCCTCGCTAAACTTGACTTCAAAAGGCACCCTTTCAAACACCATCCAAAGGTTATCCTGTTTTTGAGCAAGGACAAAAGTGGTGGCCATGAAAAATAACAAGACCGACAAAACTTTTCTATTCATGATACTTTTCATATAAAAATTACAAATTCTGCTTCTCTAAAATACTTATTCTTGTAAAAAGGTTTCCATTGACCTTTGCATGCTTAAAATTAAGAATTAATTTACCTGAAATAAATTCTGATTACATAAGTGGAACAATTTTTTTCTTCTGCTTCTAATACAACCTGATGGAGACACCACAAAAACCCGGCCTTTTTGATACCTGGCTCACAGAAAAACTCAAGATCCAATATCCAATCATCTTAGCGCCCATGTTTTTAGTATCCAATACTAAAATGATAATAGCAGCTATAGATTCTGGCATAACCGGTGCCATACCCGCCCTGAATTTTCGGACGGGTGATGCCATGCGCAAAGGCATGGATGAAATTAGAAATGCCACAGCAGGCCCTTTCGGCATCAATCTGATTGTGAATAAGTCTAACTATAAGCTCAAGGAACAATTGCAGATTTGTAAGGATTATAAAGTGGACTTCATCATTACATCATTGGGTAATCCGGGCCCCATCATCGAAGCCTGTCAGCCTCAGGGCACCCTGGTGTTTTGTGATGTCACAGACCTTAAATACGCTCAAAAAGTAAAGGATCAGGGGGCTGATGCGCTGATAGCGGTGAACTCAGAGGCGGGTGGTCATGCCGGAAATATCCCCGCAAAAGAATTGATTCCTATGCTTGTAAAAGAATGCGGCCTTCCGGTAATTTCAGCAGGAGGGGTCGGTACCGGAGCCGGCTTGAGAGATGCGCTGGTAGCTGGTGCCTGCGGCATTTCTATGGGCAGCCCTTTTATCGCCACAACTGAATGTGAGGTCTCTGATGATTATAAAGAAGCGATCGTAAACTATGGTGCGGAGGATATTGTAATGACTACCAAGCTATCAGGCACCCCCTGCACGGTAATCAACACGCCTTATGTGCAGTCTATCGGGACGAAGCAGAACTGGCTTGAATCCTTGCTCAATAAAAACCGAACTTTGAAAAAATGGGCTAAAATGCTGACCTACTACAAAGGCATGAAGCAACTGGAGAAGTCAGCATTTAACGCCACCTATAAAACAGTATGGTGTGCAGGCCCTTCGATAGAACATGTGAATGCAATCAGGCCTGTAAAGGAGGTGGTGGATTCCCTGGTGGAAGAGGCCCTAAGGATCAAGGATTAAAGATACTCATCGCCCTTTTGTTTCTTTACATCAATTGTAAAGTCTTTGAAGGCTTTTTCATCATCTTTTGGACATATCAGGATTACCTTTTCGTTTTCAGTAATTAGATAATTCTTCAACCCTTTCACCACCAGCAGTTTATCCATCGGGGCCTGAACGTAACAACCCTCTGTATCATAAAGAATGGCATTGGCTTTCACCACATTCTTTTCAGTGTCCTGTTCAGATAATTCATGCAGGGTATTCCACGACCCCAGGTCTGACCATGAAAAACTTCCCAAAACCACATATACATTTGGGGCTTTTTCCATTACCCCATAATCAATGCTGATATTCTTGGTTTGAGAATAAGCGTTAAAAATAGCTTTCTCCTCCCCGTCGGTATAAAACTCATTCTGTATTTCTTCGAATACTTCCCCAATTTCGGGAAGGCAATGATTAAGTGCATCAATTATGGCGTTGACATGCCAAATAAATATCCCTGCATTCCACACAAATTCCCCACTTTCCAAAAACTTTTGAGCTAGGCCTGCTTCAGGTTTTTCGGTAAAGGTTTTTACCTTTTTCAGGACTTCCTTTCCAGGGATGTATTGGATATAACCGTAGCCGGTCTCTGGTCTTGAAGGCCTGATGCCAATGGTGATCAGTTTGCCCTGATCCGTTGCCCCATCCCTTGCTACAGAAAGTGCTTTAAAAAATTTATCCTCCTGGAAGATCATGTGATCTGCAGGCGTCACAGTTATAATGGCATCCGGATTCTTCTTTCTTATTTTATAGGAAGCCAGCGCGATACAGGGAGCCGTATTTTTTTTTACCGGTTCCAACAGAATTTGCTCCGTGGCGATTTCAGGGATAATCTCCTCAACTAAATCTGCATACTCCTGGTTGGTGACAATAAAAATATTCTCCGGATTACAAACAGGGATGAACCGTTCATAAGTAATCCTAAGCAGCGACTTGCCAGTTCCCAGGATATCCAAAAATTGCTTGGGCCTGGACTTGCGGCTATAAGGCCAGAATCTGGTGCCTGTACCGCCAGCCATGATTACCACAAAATGATTAGGCTGGATTGCCTGCTTTTTCTGGGTCATATAATTCCTTCTTTTAGTAGGTCCTGCAAGTGCACGAAACCTTCAATGGTTTCGTTGCTGGTGATGATTACCTGAGAAATTCCATTTTTCTGCATCACCTCGAGGGCCACCACAGCATAAGACCCTTTTTCTATGGTTTTTGGATACCCTCCCATAATATCCTTAGCCTTTAGATGGCTGATATCCTCAATTTGTTGCATCGTCCTTCTCAAATCACCATCAGTGATGATGCCACAAAGTTTACCCGAATCATCTACCACTGCTGTTGCCCCCAATCTTTTAGTTGATATTTCCAGAATAATCTCCCTGATCGTACTAGTGGTTTTTACCACAGGTACTTCATTATTGACATACAGGTCATCTACTTTCAAATAAAGCTGTTTGCCCAGTGCACCTCCTGGATGAAACTGCGCAAAATCAGAACTTGAAAATTGGCGCAACTCCAGAAGACAGATCGCCAGGGCATCGCCCAGGGCAAGGTGTACCGTGGTGCTGGTGGTAGGGGCAAGATTATTGGGGCAGGCTTCCTTTTCGATGGAGCCGTTGAGGACATAATCTGCATGGGATGCAAGGTAGGACTCAGTATTGCTTACCAAGGCTACCAATTTTGAGCCTCTCCGCTTAAGCAATGGCACCAATACTTTGATTTCGGGGGTATTCCCACTCTTGGAAATACAAATTACCAAATCATCAGATTGTATCATGCCCAGGTCACCATGTATGGCATCTCCGGCATGCATGAATACAGCTGGGGTACCGGTGGAATTCATGGTGGCTACGATCTTATTAGCAATAATGGCGCTTTTGCCAATCCCTGTAATGACCACGCGCCCTTTGATTGAAAAAATCTCCTGAACACATGCGGCAAACCCTTCATCAATGAAATTAGCAGCCTGAGAAATCGCGCGGGATTCATTTAACAAAACTTCCTTTGCGATTTTTACAATATTTTTTCCTAAATTCAATTTATACTCGTAAATTAAGATGGCCTGTATGGCAAAGATAATCAAAAGGGAAACCTTAATAAGAAAAAGTACCTAACAATGTTGGTAGAAACTATTGATATAAAAGAAAAATTAAAGGAGATATTTGGTTATAACCAATTCAGGGGCACCCAGGAAGCAATTATTAACAATATCCTGCAGAAAAGAAATACGTTTGTCATCATGCCGACAGGAGCTGGAAAATCACTGTGCTACCAGCTGCCTGCAGTGTCAAAAGAAGGACTTGCCATTGTCATTTCTCCACTGATCGCCCTAATGAAAAATCAGGTAGACCAGTTGAATGCATTTGGAGTAAATGCCAAGGTGCTTAACTCCACCCTCACCAAAGCTGAAACGAACCGTGTTAAGAAGGATAGCATTGACGGTAATGTCAAACTCCTATATGTAGCTCCGGAATCCCTTACCAAGGAGGATAATATTGAATTCCTCAAAAAAGTCAATATATCATTTGTGGCGATTGATGAGGCGCACTGTATTTCCGAATGGGGCCATGATTTTAGACCAGAATACAGAAGGATACGATCCATCATCGAGCTACTAGGAGATTTGCCCATAATCGCCTTGACGGCTACGGCAACGCCTAAAGTACAGCTTGATATCCAGAAAAATCTACAGATGGAAGAGGCCGACCTCTTTAAATCTTCCTTCAATAGAAAAAACCTGTTTTATGAAGTTCGGCCTAAAAAAGATGCCAAGCGCCAACTCATAAAGTTTGTAAAAGAAAGGAAAGGAAAATCCGGGATAGTATACTGCCTCAGCCGAAAGAAAGTAGAAGAAATCGCCGATCTGCTCAGGGTAAATGATGTGCGGGCTGCACCATATCATGCAGGACTGGACCCGGCAGTAAGAATCAAAAATCAGGATGATTTTCTTAATGAGGATTCAGACGTGATCGTGGCTACCATTGCCTTTGGAATGGGTATTGATAAACCAGACGTGAGGTTTGTGGTCCATTATGATGTGCCCAAATCTCTGGAGGGGTACTATCAGGAAACCGGTCGGGCCGGCAGGGATGGTCTGGAAGGCCATTGCCTGATGTTTTACAGCTATAACGACATCCTCAAACTCGAAAAATTTAACAAAGATAAAACAGTAAAAGAAAGAGAAAACGCCAGAATTTTATTGCAGGAAATGGCAGATTATGCTGAATCAGCCGTTTGTCGCAGAATACAGTTGCTACATTATTTTGGGGAGGTTCTTGACAAGGATTGTGGTTTTTGTGATAATTGCAATAGCCCAAAAGAAAAATTTGAAGGAGCAGAATACATCACTCTTGCCTTAAAATCCGTGGTGCAAACTGATGAACGGTTTGGTATCAATCATTTGGCTGACGTCCTGAAAGGTGCTAAAAATCAATACGTCAAAAGTTATAAGCATGATAAACTCGAAGTTTTTGGCAAAGGCAATGAGCATGATGTAGAGTTTTGGAAATCTGTCCTCCGTCAGGCATTATTAAATCAATTCCTTGAAAAAGACATCGAAAACATTGGCGTACTCAAGATCTCTTCGAAAGGAAAAGAGTATCTGAAAGACCCATTTGATATTCAACTGGTCAAAGACCATGACTACAGTACTGAGGGTGATGAAGAGGAACATATAGATCGGAGCATGATACCCTCCAAGGCCTATGATGAGAAACTATTTGAAGTACTCAAAAACCTCAGGAAAAAGCTGGCCAAAGAAATTGACCTGCCCCCGTATGTTATTTTCCAGGATCCATCACTTGAAGAAATGGCCACCACCTACCCTACCACAGAACTGGAACTTGCTCAGGTAAATGGTGTAGGCATGGGGAAAGTTCAAAAATTTGGCAAAGAGTTTCTGGGTGCTATCAATGAATATGTGGAAGAACATGACATCACTACCGCAGCGGATGTTGTGGTGAAATCATCGGTGAATAAGTCGAAGATGAAGATTTATATCATCCAGCAAATCGACAGAAAGGTAGACCTCGAAGAGATCGCTGATAACAAAGGGATACCTTTTGAAGAACTCCTGAATGAAATCGAACACATCTGCTATTCTGGCACCAAACTCAATCTGGATTATTATATTGACCATGTACTTGATGAGGAAAGGCAGGATGACATCTACGATTATTTTATGAATGCTGAAACAGACAGTATCAAGGTAGCCATGGCTGATGAATACAACCAGGATTACAGTGAAGAGGAATTAAGACTCATGCGAATCAAGTTTCTTTCAGAATATGCCAATTAACGATAGGGCATCCTGAAAAATCCATTAATTTTACCTGCAATATGAACGTACTTGTAATTGGTCGTGGCGGTAGAGAACATGCTTTAGCCTGGAAGCTCAGACAAAGCAACCAGTGCAAGGAGCTTTACATCACACCTGGTAATGCCGGCACGGCAGAAGTCGGGACCAATATCGATATTGATGAAGGTGACCAGGATGGGATAGTCCGGCTGATTCATGAAAAAAATATCAACCTTGTGGTGATCGGACCTGAAGCCCCTTTGGTTTCCGGTCTTGCAGATTATCTGCGTAATTATCCCGGATTGGAGGAAATAAGTGTGGTAGGGCCAGGCAAGCTAGGGGCACAACTGGAAGGCAGTAAGGATTTTTCCAAACAATTTATGGTGCGGCACCACATCCCCACTGCCGGATCTAAAACCATAACTAAAAATAATATTGATGAAGGGTTAGATTTCCTCAATACGCTCAGGCCACCCTATGTGCTTAAGGCAGATGGCCTTGCAGCCGGTAAAGGCGTGATCATCACCGAATCCTTAGCTGAGGCTTCGGACCAGCTTAAGGCCATGGTTACAGGCGAAAAATTTGGAACGGCAGGCAGTAAGGTGCTCATCGAGGAATTCCTGGACGGAATTGAACTTTCAGTCTTTGTAATCACTGATGGCAAATCGTACAAAGTATTGCCCCAGGCCAAGGATTATAAAAGAATAGGTGACGGCGACACCGGACCAAATACCGGGGGAATGGGTGCGGTAAGTCCAGTGCCTTTTGCCGATGAGGTCTTTATGAAAAAGGTGGAGGACCGAATAATCAAGCCCACTTTGGAAGGCCTTCAAAAGGACTTGATTCCATTTAAAGGATTCCTCTTCATTGGCCTTATGAATGTAGCCGGAGACCCTTACGTGATAGAATACAATGTCCGCATGGGAGACCCGGAGACCCAGGCCGTTTTACCAAGAATCTCTTCAGATTTTCTGGATTTATTGTATGCATGCGGTAATGGCAGCCTAAGCCAGGCCTCCTTAGCCATCAATGATTCCTATACCACCACTGTGGTAATGGCTGCGGATGGATATCCGGAAAAATATGAAAAAGGTGAAACCATCTCTTTTGACTCCCTATCATCCGACGATGCCATTATATTTCATGCTGGAACCACCGAAAAAAATGGCGTGATCAAAACTAATGGTGGCAGAGTATTGGCAGTCACCGGATCAGGCAGATCGCTCAAAAATGCACTTGATGCTGCCTATTCAGGCGTCAATACTATAAATTGGAAAGGCCGGTATTTCAGGAAAGATATAGGCCGGGACATCATCAATCAGGTTTGGTTAGATAAAGCTTCTGAAAAATGAGTGGTTGCAAAACATGTGCCTCAGGCAATGGAGAAAAAGTATCCGGCTGCAAAAATAACGGCGGGTGTGCCACCGGAGGTTGCAACAAAATGAATGTATTTGACTGGTTGTCAAATATGGATATTCCCACATCCGAACGGTTTGATATTGTAGAGGTCCGGTTCAAGGGTGGTCAAAAAGAATTCTTTAGAAATGTACATCAATTGCCGGTGGTCACAGGCGATCCGGTGATCGTAGATGTGCCTAAAGGGCACCATTTAGGTTATGTTTCCCTTCAGGGGGAACTGGTGCGGCTTCAAATGAAGAAAAAAAATGTGGTGGATAATGAAGAAATCAAAAGCATTTACCGCATCGCCACAGAAAAGGATCTGGAGAAATTTCAAAAGGTACAGGAAAGGGAGATGCCTACCCTCCTCCGTACACGAGAGATCATTCAAAAGCACATGCTTGAGATGAAGCTCAACGATGTGGAATATCAGGCTGACGAAACAAAGGCAACTTTTTATTACTCTGCTGAAGACCGTGTGGACTTTAGGTTGCTGATCAAAGAGCTTGCGGCGGAATTTAAAGTCAGGATTGAAATGCGGCAAATTAACCTGCGCCAGGAAGCAGGCAGATTAGGCGGTGTCGGATCATGCGGCCGTGAGCTATGCTGCTCTACCTGGCTCACAGAATTCAAAAATGTCTCTACAAGTGCAGCCCGGTATCAAAATCTTTCTTTGAACCCAAGCAAACTTTCCGGGCAATGCGGTCGGCTTAAGTGTTGCCTCAACTACGAGTTGGAGACCTATATGGAAGCATTAAAAGACATCCCTGAGATAAAAGATGCTCTAGAGACTGAACAAGGCAAGGCTTATCTTCAGAAGACAGATATCTTCAGGAAAATCATGTGGTTTGGCTACCGGGATGATAATAACTGGCATCCTTTGAGCACGAGCCGGGTGACTGAAATAGCCAAAATGAATAAAGAAGGTAAAATGCCTGCCTCTCTGGCTGAAAACAAGGATACCTCAAGAGCTGCCGGGGATGCCATAAGCAAGGAACTCCGGCGCATGGATGCTAAATACCAAAGTCAGGGGAAAAGGGGTAAAAAAGGAAAAGATAAAAATAGAAAATTCAGAAAAAATCCAAGAAATCCCAATGATTCAGGCCAGGCATAACCAAGTAGGTTTTTATATTCTTATTTTTCTGATATCCGTTTCATGTGATCGAAACAGGGTATTCGAAGATACGGTAGATTTTCCCGCCAAGACCTGGCAATACGACTCTACAGTGGTTTTTGATTTTGTCATTGAAGATGTCAGTTTGGATTATAACCTTTATTATCAAATAAGAAATACGATCGATTTTCCCAAAACCAGGCTCTTCGTCACTTATTTCATGGAAGATAGTGTAGGACAGATCCTGGAACAAAAATTGGTTTTTGAAAACCTTTTTGACGCTAAAACCGGCCAACCCTTTGGGAAGGGGTTTGCAGGAACCCATGAGCACCAGTTTTTGATTTTTAATGATTATACCTTTCCATACTCCGGTAATTACAGAATGCGCCTCCAGCAGTTTATGCGGGATGATGTACTTGAGGGAATAGTATCTGTCGGCTTTAGAGTGGAAAAATCTTCCGGGAACAAACCATAATAACTATGAAAAAAATTATTCTATTATTTGCAGGATTTCTGCTCATGATATGTGCAGAAAATGCGTATGCTCAGGAAGGATTTGGAATAAAATTCGGAGGCAACCTGGCAACCCGGGATGGCGGCTTTGATTTCTATCAGCCCTTTCTAGCCTATCATTTTGGGTTTGTTTATCGCACGCCCATTGCCGACCAATTATTATTTCAAACTGAAGTAGCATATTCCCTGCAAGGATATCGTTTTGCCGGAGATTCACAGTTTGGCTTTAATTATAATTATATTAATGTGCCGTTGTTGTTCTTGTATGAGTTTGATAATGACTTCTATGCTTTCATGGGCCCACAGGTAGCTTACCTTTTAGGGGTAAGGGAAGTATTTGGTGGTGTTAAAACAAATCCCCAAGTTGAAACCAGAGATATTGACTTTTCACTCGTTGGGGGTTTTGGAATGAATTTTAGCGAAAACCTTTCTGGGGATATTAGACTGATTTATGGGTTATCTATTTTTGCCGGGTCAGATCCAGCAATCTTAAACCGTTTCCCCAACAGGGTACTCCAATTTGGTTTAAATTATTATTTTGCCCGGTAAAAATCTATATGGTTTTCATGTGATGAATGAATAGGTATTCCCTATATTTGGACGTCCAGCTTGGGGCAATATGAGAATAATTATAGCAGGTGCAGGGGAGGTAGGGTTTCATTTGGCTAAACTTCTGGCCAGGGAAGCCAAAGATATTATCATCATCGATAATGATCAGGACCGGCTTGACCTTGCCAGCCAGTCTCTGGATGTGGCTACCGTCAAAGGAAACTCCTCATCATTTCAAACCCTTTTGGAAGCTAATGTCAAGAATGCAGACCTTCTGATTTCGGTTACATCCTTCGAGGAAAATAATCTTATCACCTGTATTTTGGCAAAAAAATTCGGGGCAAAAAAAACTATCGCCAGAGTACAGAATGTAGAGTTTATTTTTGATAAGGAGATTATGGATCTCAGTGAATTAGGGATTGATGAGATTATATCACCAGAATCTCTGGCAGCAAAGGAAATCAAAAGGCTTCTCAAGGAGGTCGCCATTACTGATACCTTTGATTTTGATCATGGCAAACTCTCCCTCCTCGGTTTATTAATCGATAAGAATAGTGAACTAGTTGGCAAAACACTGATAGAAGCCATCCATTTAAACCCGGATCAAAATTTTATTACGGTGGCCATTCTGCGAGGCAAACATACCCTGATTCCAAAAGGCGAAACAAAATTCAGAGCCGGAGACCACGCCTATTTTATAGCCCAACCAGATGGCGTGGAAAAAGTAATTTCACTATCAGGAAAGGAGCACGCTCAAATTAAAAATATAATGATTATTGGCGGCAGCAAAGTAGGATTCCACGCTGCCAGGCGCCTCTCTAAGGATTACAATGTAAAACTAGTAGAGCAAAATAAGGATAAATGCTTTGTGCTTGCCGACCAACTACCGGATGTGATGGTTATTAATGGCGATGCAAGGGACGTAGAATTAATGGAAGAAGAGGGCATTATGGATATGGATGCTTACATCGCTGTGACGGGCAATTCAGAAACCAACATCATTTCATGTTTGATGGCAAAAAACAGAAAGGTAAAAAAGACTATTGCCCTTGTGGAAAATATCGACTATATCCACCTTTCACAAAGTATCGGGGTAGATACCATGATTAATAAAAAGCTGATTGCTGCTAATTTTATTTTCAGATATGTCCGGTTAGGAACGGTAATATCACTTACCAGCATTCACGGTTCTGATGCAGAGATCCTGGAATTTAATGTGCCTGTAGGATCCAAAATTACTAAAAATGAAATTCGTGATCTCGACTTTCCGCATGATGCCATCATTGGAGGGGTAATCCGCAATAATGAAGGCTATACGGCCATGGGAAATTTTCAGGTCAGGCCTAAAGACAGGGTAGTGGTGCTGTGCAAGCCGGAAAGTGTTCATGAGGTAGAAGAATTTTTTAAATAAGGCCGATTAACCAAAGGCAATGCGGTTCAATATAAAAGCCATCATTAGTGTAATTAGCGTGCTCCTGATCATGAATGGCATCCTGATGCTGCTCTGCATTCCCTTCTCAATTCACTATAATGAAGACTGGCTCCCGATATTGTTGGCCGGAATGATCACCCTCGCCTCAGGTGGCATTATGAAAATTGGGGTGATCAAAGCTGAAGACAAGGACCTCAAAAAACGAGATGGGTATCTGGTGGTAACGCTCGGATGGGTAGTAATGTCCCTGTTTGGCACTTTACCTTATATTTTTACAAGTTCTATTCCAAATTTCACCAATGCGGTCTTTGAAACCTTTTCAGGATTTACCACTACCGGTGCTACCATACTCGAAGATATAGAAGCACTACCAAAAGGCATTTTATTTTGGAGAAGCATGACCCAGTGGATCGGTGGTATGGGTATTATCGTATTGGCGGTAGCCATATTGCCTATTTTAGGTATCGGGGGTATGCAATTATTTACAGCAGAATCATCCGGGATAAAATATGATAAACTCAAACCACGAATTCAGGATACTGCCCTGAGGCTTTGGGTGATTTATGTAGGCCTAACAGGCCTTCAACTCGTTTTGATGATGCTGGGCGACATGCCCTTTTATGACGCCATCAATCATGCTTTTACCACAATGTCAAGTGGAGGATTTTCAACCAAAAATGCCAGCATTGCATTTTATGACAGTGCCTACATTCAATACATCATCATTGTTTTTATGTTTCTTGCTGGCACCAATTTTCCGTTGTTATATTTTGTACTTAAAGGAAGGCTCAATAAGATAATCGAAAACGAAGAATTAAAGGTCTATGCTCTTTTGGTACTTACTCTGTCAATCTTCATCACATTTATCATATTTTCGGAGACCTGGTCAGGATTTGAGGTTTCATTCCGCATCGCTTTGTTTCAGGTGGTATCTATTGTCACTACTACTGGATATGTGACTGCGGATTATACTTCCTGGACCCCTTTCCTCACAACACTATTTTTCATATTACTCTTTTTCGGGGCTATGGCAGGGTCTACCTCAGGAGGATTTAAGCTAGTCAGGCATATATTGCTGGTAAAGAACAGTTTTTTGGAGATCAAGCGGCAACTTCACCCTTCCGCTGTGTTGCCGGTACGCCTCAACAACAGAGCTATTAGCCAGGATATCATATTTAACATTCTCGCCTTTATGATGATCTATATCCTGATATTTGCAGTAGGCTCAATTGTGATGTCCACAACAGGTTTGGATTTTACCTCGGCAATGGGCGCCACAGCTACATCACTTGCAAATGTGGGTCCTGCAATTGGTTCGGTAGGTCCTCTAAATAATTTTGCCCATGTATCTGATTTTGGGAAATGGGTGCTGGCCTTTTTAATGTTGGTAGGTCGTCTTGAGATATTTACAGTAATGATACTGTTTTCCTACTGGTTCTGGGCTAAAAATTAAAGCCACTAATAAGAGACCATTTGCCCATTAGACTCATGGAGTTGCCTTAAATGATATAAAAAAAGCCATTCCCCAATGAGAATGGCTTTTCTAAAAAATATAAATTTATCAGGCAGTTGCCGGAGCAGGTGCCTTTCCTTCCTTGCTAATAGGTTCAGTCTTTTTCACAGACTTCTTCACTCGCCTATCCAAATCGACCACTACAGGAGTCGCAATATAGATTGAGGAATAGGTACCCACAAGAATTCCAACCAGTAATGAAAAGGAAAATCCTCTTAATACCTCTCCACCAAAAATGAAGAGTATTAAAATAACCAATAGGGTAGTACCTGAGGTTATAAGGGTTCTATTCAAAGTGCCATTAATAGCGTCATTATAGGTTTTTAGCGTATTGGTGCTGGTCCCAAGATTCAGGTATTCCCTGATCCGGTCAAACACAATCACCGTATCATTAATGGAATAACCTATAATGGTAAGCATGGCAGCGATAAATACCTGATCCACTTCATAGGCTAGGCCAAATGCAGCAGCAATAGCAAACACAGACAGCACGAATAATGCATCGTGAAACAATGCCACTACAGCGCCAAGACCAAACTGCCACCTTCTGAATCGCACCAAAATATAGAGAAATATGGCCACCAGTGACAATGCAATAGATCGATATGACGCATACTTAATATCACGGGCGATAGTTGGATTGACCTTGGAGGAGCTTGAAATCACAAAAGTTTCATCTCCAAGAAGATTTTCCTCAGGGGTATATTTTTTACCGGTAAATTCTTCCAGACCTCTAATCATTGCAGCCTTTACCATTTCTCCACCTTGCTCTGAGTCATCATCTACCATATAAGCGGTAGTGATCTTCATTCGGTTATTAGCCCCAAAGTTTTTAACCTCTGTACCGGCATTTTCAAAGCTTTCGGTCAGGGCAAGCCGCATATCTGTAGCCACAACAGGCTCATTAAAAGACACTACATAAGACCGACCCCCTTTAAAGTCAACACCGAGATTAAGGCCATTGACAGCAATTAATCCCATCCCTATGGCGATAACGATCACAGAAAAAACATAGGCGATTTTCCTTTTAGAAAGAAAATCGATATTCAGTGTGTTGAGCATACTTCTGGAAAGCGGGGTGACAAAAGACATCTTGCTATCATCACCCTTTTTAGTCATCCACTCCACAATGACTCTTGTGATGAATACTGCTGAAAAGAAAGAACAGGCAATACCGATCATAAGGGTAATCGCGAAACCCTTTACAGGTCCCTGACCCAAAACAAAAAGGATCAGTGCCGTAATGAAGGTGGTAGCATTCGAGTCAAGAATTGAGCTAAAGGCCTTTTCATATCCCAACCGGATGGCTTCCTTGAGCTTGTTTCCGTTAACTAACTCTTCCCGGATCCTCTCAAAGATCAGTACGTTGGCATCTATAGCCATACCGATCGTAAGCACCATACCTGCTATCCCTGGTAAAGTGAGGGCCGAATTGAGCTGCGCCAGAATACCGAGAATAAAAAATATGTTGAACAACAAGGCAAGGTTGGCTACGAGCCCACCCTTGGAATAGTAAGCTATCATAAAAAGCACTACAATACCCAATCCAGCCAATATGGATATCATGCCCTGGTTTTGCGCCATCTGGCCCAGGGTAGGCCCAATAATGGCCTCTTCCACAATGGTAGTAGGGGCAGGTAGGGAACCAGCCTTGAGCACATTTGCCAGGTCACGGGCCTCCTCAAGGGTAAAATTACCGGAAATCTGGGAGCGGCCATTGGGAATTTCCCCACGTACGCCCGGGGCTGAGTAAATCAGGTTATCCAATACAATGGCTACCCTTCCTTGTGGAGAACGGGAAGCAGCCTCTGCAGTAATTTTTTTCCATTCCCTGGTACCCGATGCATTCATCTGCATTGATACTGCCGGCGAAGCTCTTTCATCAAAGTCCTGACGTGCATCGGTGATCACCTCTCCGGTAAGGCGGGCCTTTCCACCCCTGCCTACTTTCACAAAAGTGATTTGCAAGAGATCTTCACCGGTAACTTCATTTCTAATAGGCTTTACATCCCAAAGGGGTTTTACCGTCCTTGGCAGTAGTGCTTTAACTTCTTTCTTATTAAGAATCTGATTGATTTTGGCCGTATCCTTAACATCATATATCAGCCCCTGGCCTCTGGCAAGGCTTAATAATGGTGAAACCTGAGAATCAAGGAGTGGGTCTGCCCCTTCATCTTCCTGATCCTGAGCCAGAATATCTTCAAGATCTGAAACTTCCAAATCATCTTCATCCTGATCGGATGCTAGCAGATCTTCAAGGCTCTTGTCATCATCTGTTGCTTCCACTGAATCAGCTGCGTCCAGCTCCCTAAGTGATTTCTTGGTTTTTTCATCTTTAATTAAAAATTCATTGATGGCATAAATTTGATCCAAAACTTCATCAAGCTCTACCACTTCCAAAAATTCAAGCTTTGCTACTCCCTGAAGCAGGTTTCTTACACGTTCCGGGTTGTCGGCTCCGGGGATTTCCACTTGAATCCTTCCGGTACCTTGAAGTCTTTGGATATTAGGCTGAGAAGTACCAAACTGATCCACCCTGGTCCTGAGAATGATCAGAGACCGCTCGATGGCCTCCTCGACTTCTCTGTCAAGCACCTCCAGGATTTCACTATCTGAAGAATTGATGCTAAAACGGTCCTTATTGGCTGCTGAGGCGAAGTATGTAGCAAGTCGTCCATCAGGCTGTTCCTTCTGAAACGCCTCATAAAATAAATTCAGAAAACTACTGGTACTGGTCTTTTGCAATTGTCTGGCATCACTAATTGCCTTTAATATTACCGGATCTTCACTATTGGCGGCGAGGCCCTTAATAATATCTACTGGTGATACCTCCAGCACCACATGCATACCGCCCTGAAGGTCAAGCCCAAGACTAAGCTGATTTTCTTTAACCTCTTTATAAGTGAATTCGATCCCAAAAAGATTGTAAACCGGTTGATTCCAAAGTGAATCAAGATATTTTTGCTTTTTATATGAATCTACAATGCCACTTTCCTCCGTAGCGTAGGTTACTGCGTCTTGTTCGATATTCCTCGAAACAAGTGTAAAAGAAAGATAATAAATGCATAGCAGTGTAATAATGATGGTAAGAAAGATTACCGCACCTTTATTTCTCATGATGATGGATTATTTTAAAATTAGAACCTTATAAAAAAATGAAAGCCCATGGAACTCATCCACGGGTAGAAAATCTAAAAGAACTTAAAGTTAAGTTAAGGGGCGTTGGGGTTGATGGCAAACCGAAGGAGTCTTTGAATGATCTTGCCGGAAAGAAAATTTTCCTTTCGATCATTTCCTTTAGGTTTTGACTTAACAAAAAGAATGCTCCCAATCACACTAACACCATGCTGAATGGTAAACTGTGCTACAGAAAGAATGGCGTCATTAGCCTTTTTGAGGTCTACCTGGTCAGCAGGATCCTCCTTAGGAGTATCCTTTAAGGATATGCCACTAGCTTCCTTTTGGTTTGCAGGTATTTCATAATAAAAAGCCTGCCCAACAAGAATCAAGGCACTGGCCAGAATACCTGCTGTCAAAATTAAACCCTTATGGAAACTGGTCGCTCTTTTCATTTGGAAACAAATTTAACGAATAATAATAAAATCACAAGGAATATTTACTTGGATGGTAAAAATTTAACCTTTCGGTAACCTATAGCGACTATGATTGAAGCTAAATAGTGAAACGTCTTTTTAAACTTTTTCCTTCAGATAGGTGAGTAGAACATCCAGAGCCCGATCAAAAGAATAATTATTGGGAATGATAATGTCTGCCTTAGCTTTTAGCGGCATGATATGCTGATCGTAGGCAGGCATTACATGATGTTCAAACCGATATAGTACATCATCCAGGTCGTAACCCCGTTCCATTTTGTCCCGCAAAATCCTCCTTTTTAACATCACATGCTCCTTGGCTTCGATAAAGACCTTTAGATCAAAATGCTTCATCAGATCCGGATGGTAGAATACAAATATCCCCTCCACTACAATGACTGCCGTGGGGGTAAAAGTGAGCATTTTGGGATTTTTGTTGGGGTTGTTGAAGGTGTATTCCTGACGGGTAATGGTTTTGCCTTCACTGAGTAGTTGGAGGTCATTAGCAAAAGCCTGGAAATCAATAGAATCGGGGCGGTCAAAGTTATGAATCCCTCGCCCATCTTTAGGTTGCTGGTCTCTGGGCTTGTAGTAGTTGTCCTGCGATATCAGACAAACCTTATCTTTAGGCAACTTAGCCAGCATTTTTTCTAAAAACAACGTTTTACCTGAAGCACTGCCCCCGGTAATGCCGGTGATAAAAGGTCTTTTTACTTTAGAATTCATTTGCAGAAATTAAATAACTGGCCAGTTTATTTAATGCAATTCCTCTGTGGCTTATGGCGTTTTTCTCGTTGGCACTCATTTCTGAAAAACTTTTTTCAAAACCTTCCGGAGCGAATATCGGGTCATAACCAAAACCGTCTGATCCCCTTTTTTCTGTCAATATATAACCTTCCACAATACCTTCAAATTGAAGTGACCTAGGTGTATTATATAGCGTCATTATGGTCCTGAATCTGGCTTTTCGATTTTTATTTCCACCCAGGTTTTCAAGTACTTTTTTGATATTAGCCCCAGGGTCACAGTCAGGACCAGCATACCTTGCAGAATAAACACCAGGAGCACCCTGTAATGCCTCAATCTCCAATCCGGTATCATCGGCTATGGTGGGTAAATTGAACTTCTCAAAAATGCTTTTGGCCTTGAATAAGGAATTTTCTTCGAGCGTCTCAGAATTTTCCAGAATTTCCTCTCCGTATCCCAAATCCGCAAGACTGAAAATTTGAAACCTATCCCCTAAGATTGCCTTCATTTCCCTGACTTTTCCTGGATTATGGGTAGCAAGGCAAAGTTTCATTGGTTACTCGATATCTACCAACTCTATTTCAAAAACTAATACATCAAATGGATTAATACTGACATTGCTAAACTTCATAGGAAGTACTGTTAAGTTGCTGGGGTATGCGAGCATTGAAGGAAGGATTAAAATCGCTTTTTCACCCTTTCGGGATAATTTAATTCCCTCATCCCAACCTTTGATGACTTGCCCTGTGCCCAAAGTAAAAGTAAACGGGCCATAAGTCCGATTAGGATCAAGTATATCATTGGCGGTAGCTACCAGCTCATAGGAGGTATCAAAAACATCCCCATCTAACCACTTACCAGTATAGTTGACTTTTACTCTATCATTACTAACAGGATGATCACCATCTCCAGACACCATGATAAAATACCTTAAACCGGTATCCGTGACCAGGATATCTTCCTGATCAAGTTCCTCCTCTTCTATATAAGTTTCAATGAGTCCATTCTGAAATTCAGCCTCCGCTGCATTATCATTAATATTGTCGAGTGTCACGGTGAAAATTACCGGTGAAAAAGCCGGAAGATCTTCTCCAAACTGCAGGTTACCATAGGCAATCTGATGGGTGAGATAAAATTCATAAGTTTCTCCAACCCGCATCATTGAAAGCCCAAACTCCAACCCTACTGGCAGCAACTGCTCATTACCAAATCGAAACTTTACCGGCAAACCATCTCCTTCCTCTAAGGATTCAATAATGACCTGGTCTAATCTAGATAATTCATAATAAATAGCGCCAATGTCCCCGGATTCAATCAGTTTACCCATTTGATTAGTAACCAGGGGCCGATAGTAAAAGCCTCTTGGATCGAATTCAGCATCTATATTATTATCAGCCAGATATTTCTCTATACGTTCCTCACTTGAAGGAATTTCATCAAAATCATCATTATTACAACTATTGAAAGTTGATAATAATATAATTAAACCTCCTAAAATTAAGATCTTAATCATACACTTACTCTAATATATCAACCAACTCCAACTCAAATATCAATACACTATTTGGAGGTATTCTACCTCCAGAACCTCTGGTTCCATAAGCGAGTGACGAGGGCAGGTAGATAGTGGCTTTAGTACCCACCTTGATTTTGGTTAAGGCCTCATCCCATCCTCTTATTACTTGACCTTTGCCTACCACAAATTCAAATGGCGCATAAGTCCTGTTTTCATTAAATAAATCATTTTCTCTTGCTATCGACTCTATGCTGGTATCAAATACACTGCGGTCCAGAAGCATCCCTTTGTAATTCACAGCGATTTTATCTCCTGGCACAGGGATTTCGCCAGAACCCTCGGTGTGAATGGAAATGAACAATCCAGACTCGGTCTTTTCAGGATTTAATTGATTTTGCTCAAAATAATCTTTCAAAGCAACTTCTTCTTTTTCCATTTTGAGTACCCTGTCAGCTTCCCTTTTTAATTCGGCCTTTTCATTATACTCATCCATGGGCAATACATCCCTTACCGCAATATCAATTCGGATTTCTCCATTTTCATCCATACCGGGAGGGGGTGTCCCAAGGTTTGATTTTTCAAAATACTCCTTCACTAGCATGGAAAATACGGCACTGTCACCCTTTCCCAATTCAAAAAATAATTCCAATAAAGGACCCTGTGATTCGGCCCCTGGTAATTTTTGAAAAGGTGATTTGTTTTCTCCAAGCAGGGAATCTCCATTATACCAAAATTTAATATCCAGGTCCATCACCATAGAGTCTGCCGCAACTCCCTGGTCGCCATCTACAATAAGTTTGTACTCCAGACCTGATTCAGTAACCCTATCCTGAGACTTTCCACAGGAAAAAATAACGGCTGCAAACAAAATAAAAAAAGTGACTTTCATTAATATTCTCATGATTGGGTTATAGTTTGATAATCTTTATTTAATTCTTCTTTATACTCATTTAAAATACTTTCAAATTTGGCAACGGCCTCCTCAAGTGGGAGGTCTGATTTACCACCTGCTGCATTTTTATGTCCCCCACCTTCAAAGTGCTTCCTTGCAAGTTCATTGACAGAAAAATCACTTACTGATCTGAACGAAATTTTGATCATTTCAGTGCGATCGACAATCAGTGCAGCTAGTTTGATGCCTTTTATGCTTAGAGCATAATTCACTAGCCCTTCAGTATCACCGGTTTGAGAATTAAAACGCTCGAGCTCTTCGGCTGTAATAGCAAAATATGCTGTATTGAAGTCAGGCAAAATAACCAGCTTCTTACTCAGCGCATACCCCAAAAATTTAATCCGGTCAATGGTATTGCTATCATAAATATACCTGCCTATATCACCAGGATTTACGCCTTTGTCCACTAGCCCAGCAGCCACTAAGAATGCGTCTTTATTAGTGTTGGTATTTTTAAAGTTACCTGTATCCGTCATCAGCCCAGCATAAAGACAGCTTGCTATGGCCCGATCGATCAGGGATTCATCACCAAGGTCTACAATAAAATGATAAACTAAGGCTGCGGTTGCAGGGGAATTGGGATCCCAAAATTTATATTGGGCAAAGTCCTCCGGTTCCTGGTGATGGTCTATCAGTACTTTTTCTGCCTCAGAGTTAGCTACCAATTCCTCAAGCTCATTAATGCGCTCCAGAGAGCTGAAATCCAGACAAAAAATAAGCTCTGCTGCCCCTACCAGGCTTGCCGCTTCATCCTTACTCTGATCACCATAGATCATGACATCCCCATTACCATCCATCCAATCCAAAAAGTCAGGATAATCAGAGGGTGTAATCACTTTGACCTCATGACCCTTCTTAACCAAATACCTAAACAACCCCAGTGAAGATCCTAAAGCATCCGCATCTGGTTTATGGTGGGTGGTTATGACTATTCTTCTGGGGGTCTTAAGGACTTCTTTTAAACTGCGCAGATCCTGCATATCGTTCTCACCGCCTCCTCACGGAGGAGGCTCTCAAAAGTTTGATCGCACAAAATTCGAAATAAAAAGAGTAGAAAACAAAACAAGGCTCCTTAACTGACCCTTTATGGTTAAAAATAAATGGCGACTCTCTGTAATCAGAATAAAATGCCTAATTTTGCGGTCGATTTAAAAAAAACTAAAAATATGGCTGCTAAGAGAACTTTCACCATGATTAAACCAGATGCAGTAGCTGCTGGTAACTCAGGCGCAATTATAAAAATGATTGAAGATGCTGGCTTTAGAATTGTTGCTTTAAAAATGATGAGGCTTACTCCTGAAAGGGCAGGCCAATTTTACGCCGTGCATAAGGAAAGACCTTTTTATGGCGATCTTTGTAAGTACATGTCCTCAGGTCACATTATGCCTATGATTTTAGAAAAAGATAATGCTGTGGAGGATTTCCGCAAGCTCATCGGTGCCACAAACCCAAAAGAAGCTGCACAAGGTACCATTAGAGCATTGTTTGCGGAATCTATAGAAGCCAATGCAATCCATGGGTCTGACTCTGACGAAAATGCCGGAATTGAAGGTAGTTTCTTCTTCTCTGAAATCCAAAGATTCTAAGAGGGCTCCTATAGCTTAATACAAATATTTTTCGGTTCGGTAAAAAAGCGAAGGGCCTCCCAGCCGCCTTCTCTGCCTACCCCTGATTGTTTCATACCACCAAATGGAGTACGGAGATCACGCAATAACCAGCAGTTTACCCAGATGATCCCACTATGCAGGGCATGGGCCACTCTATGGGCTTTTTTTAGGTTTTCAGTCCAAATGGTGGCGCTGAGGCCATAGGCGGTACTGTTGGCCCAGGATATTACCTCCTCCTCCTTGTCAAATGGCATTACCGTGACCACCGGCCCAAATATTTCCTCCTGGTTGGTCCTGCACTCGTGGTTCAGACCTGTGATGATGGTCGGTTGCATAAAATACCCATTGGCGCACCTCCCTGAAAGGTGAACCTGCTCCCCTCCCGAGATTATGGTGCCACCTTCTTCTTTGGCCAATTGAATATAGGAAAGCACCTTTTCGAGATGACCTTTGGAGACCATTGCCCCCATCCGCGTTTTCGGTGCCAGTGGATCCCCGGGAATCAACTTTGAGGTTTTCTCTTTAAATTTTTCTAAAAATTTATGATAAACCGGCCGTTCTACAAAAATCCTTGATCCACAGAGGCATATTTCTCCCTGATTGGAAAAGGAGGAGTGTACGGAGGTATTCACAGCCTCTTCAAGATCGGCATCTGCAAAAATGATATTGGGGTTTTTTCCTCCAAGTTCCAGAGAAAGCTTCTTAAACATTGGAGCTGCCGTAGCGGCAAGTTGCTTGCCAGTAGCGGTACCTCCGGTAAAAGAAATGACCGGAATATCCGGATGGTCCACAATGGGCTGGCCGGCATCGGGCCCCGAGCCATGCACAATGTTGAGTACTCCTGGTGGCAGCCCTGCTTCGATACAAAGCTCAGAAAACAGGTAAGCCGTCATCGGCGTCACCTCAGAAGGTTTTGCCACGACGGTATTTCCTGCTGCCAGGGCTGGGGCGATCTTCCAGGTGAAAAGATAGAGTGGGAGATTCCAGGGAGAAATGCATCCAGCCACACCAATTGGATTGCGCATGGTATAATTAATGGCTGCCTGATCAGTCAGATGTGCCTCTGAGGCAAAGTGTTTTATGGCAGTGGCATAAAATTCCAAATTGGCCGCAGCCCTCGGGATATCTACCTTTGACGCAAGGTTCACCGGCTTTCCATTGTCAATAGATTCCGCCCTGGCGAGTTTATCGTGGTTTTTGGTGATCAGGTGACTGATGGCCATCATAATGCGGCTCCTTTCTTCCACAGAGGTACTTGCCCATTTGGGGAAGGCCTTTAAAGCTGCATGGGTTGCCTCGGAGACATCACGGTGATCTGAATCAGGAACAAGACTATATGGTTTGCCAATAGACGGATCTATGTTCTTCAAATATTTGCCTGATTTTGGAGGCACAAGGCTTCCATCAATATAATTTGCGATTTGCTCCATGCGATTTGATTAGATGGTCCCGGTGCGCCCCCCATCAACGGGAATGCTCACGCCATTGATGTATGAGGCAGCCGGAGAAGCCAAAAAAGCAGCTAAATTTCCTAAATCCTCAATTTGGCCAAAACGGCCTGCTGGCACCTCCCCCACCATTTTTTGCTCCATTTCCTTGGCAGGAATCTGTTCCTTTTCCGCTTTTGATTTGATGAGATTGTCCAGCCTCTGGGTACGGACAAAACCAGGTAAAATATTATTGACGGTAATGCCATTTGGGGCCAGCTCCAATGATAATGTTTTGGCCCAGCTAGCCACTGCTCCTCTTATAGTATTAGAAACCCCCAGGCCGGGTATTGGGATTTTCACTGAAGTAGATATGATGTTGATGATCCGACCATATCGGTCAGCAATCATTCCAGGTACACAATTTTGCACCAATATTTGATTGCATACTAAATGCTGAGCAAATGCTTTTTCAAAGGCATCAGGAGTGGCATCAATGGCTGTTCCCGGCGCAGGGCCACCCGTATTATTGATTAAAATATGGATGCTTTGTTCGGCAGAAAGCTGCATAACTGCCTCCTTGACCGATTTGGGATTAGAAAAATCTGCTACCAGATAACTATGTCGCGCACCTCTTGCAGCAAATAGTTCTTTAACCCTCTTTTTTAACCTTTTTTCGTCCCGGGCCAACAGTATAACTGATGCGCCCTGTGCTGCCAAAGCTTGAGCTACCCCCCAGCCTATGCCTTGAGTACTGCCACAAACCAATGCTTGCTTGCCTTTTAAGGAGATTTCCATTCGTTTTAGAATTTTCTTTTCTTTAATGATTTCAATTTAGAATATATTTTTGAAACTTGTATTGAACCAGCAGACTAACGGGCTAAAACCAGGGTATGTCACCAGAATGAATAGTCTGACTACCAATTAAATGATAAAATAAGTAGAATAAAATTGCTGGTGATTATTTAAATTTATGACCTTAAAAATCATCCATATGAAAAATCTACTGCTCCCCTTTTTATTTTTAAGTGGATTCTATGTTTTGGCACAATCTGAGCCTGAATTGAAGTTAAATAAACTGTCGGTGGAAGAGGCATATGTGACCCTGGGCGGACTTGAAGTTACCTCTAACCGACTGCCCATTTCCAAAAAGGCATATATGTTGTTTAATGGAGTGGAGGGATTCAGGGCAAAAGATGAGATTGTTTACATCGGTTGTGAAATGAAAATATATGGTGATGAGGGGGCAGTACTTGAATACGAAGACCTGTTTGCAGCCTATGATGATACCGGATTTACTATAGAAGAATCCAAAGCCCTTTCAGTTTCTTTGCTAATGGGCACTCCTCTTTTAGAACATCAATCCTATACCTGGTGGGTTAGATTTTGGGACAAGAATGGGCCTGGCACCATTGAGGCCTCCTACATTTTCCATATGACGCCACCCTTGAATATGGTTGAAGATCTGGGGATGAAAACCAGTTTTGATGGTTTGTCTTCGAAACAAATATTTTTCTCAAGGGATCATGATCTAATATTTTTTCCATCCTTTAAAATGGGGGATGAATTTGAAATTAACGTATTTGAAATTGAAGGGCTTGCCGTAAGAAATGAGCGGTCCCTTATTGGTGCCAGCATGACATTGCAGGACAAGCAGGGCAAAAGATATGTAGACTATGAAGATTTATTCTTTAATCTTTCTCCAAGGGGAGAACCCAAAGCTGATTTACAATCAATTAATCTGTCTTTATTTTTAGGTGACCCTATAGAGCCCAATAAAGATTACGACCTTATAATTACCATCTGGGATAAATTTGGTCGGGGATCACTTACCCTTCAATGTGAAATTTCTGTAAAAGGTGACCCTCAATCCAGCCCTCTGATCTTAAATGACCAGGTGCCCGATCCCACCATTCCTGCCGTGGCTAATGAAAACAGGGTGGCTCTGATCATTGGAATTAAATCTTATGAATCAGTACCACCGCTGGCCAATACCCTCAATGATGCAATGGATATGGCCGCTGTTTTGAAAAAGAAAGGTTTTAAAGTTATTGAAGTATATGACCCTCGTACCAAATACCAAATCCGTGATGCCGTAATCGCTTTTAACAAAGAGCTCTTCCATAAGGAAAATAGCGTAGGCCTGGTATACTATTCTGGCCATGGCATGCAGGTAGATGGGATTAACTATATCATTCCTGCCGGGGCCAATATGCAAATCAAAGCTGATATTGAAGAGCAATGTATGAATATGGATTATGTGCTTAGGGCTATGGAGGAAGCCGGAAATCAACTCAATATTATGATTCTTGATGCCTGTAGAAATAACCCCTTCAGGTCATTTTCCCGATCGGCAGAGCAGGGTTTGAGTATGGTGGCTGCTCCAAAAGGGTCTTATATCGTCTATGCTACAAAGCCCGGCTCAGTGGCTTCAGATGGCACTGGCAGGAATGGCCTCTTTACCTCAAAATTGCTTAAGTATATTTCGTCTCCTGGACTTAAAATCGAAGAGGTATTTAAAAATGTGGCCCTTGAGGTCGGGCAGGAATCCAATGATGCTCAAAGACCCTGGATATCCTCAGATTATACTGGAGATTTTTATTTCTCCCCGGACCATTAATTAACCAAAGCAGGATAAAAGGATACTACTCTGTCAACGGTATAGTCAATATCTTCCTCGGTATTGAATCTGCTGAAAGAAAAACGGACATGGCCTCTATTAGAATCAGCCTGCAGGGCCTCCAGGACATGGGAGCTCTTGGTTGCTCCACTGGAACAGGCACTACCACCTGAAGCAGATATTCCATGAATATCCAGATTGAACAGCAGCATATCATGATCCTCAGACTCGGGGAGGCACACGTTAAGCACGGTGTACAAACTTTTCTCAAGGTCAGCACTGGCCCCATTGAACGCTACTCCAGGCATGGCCTTATCAAATTTCCGGATCATGCGAAGCTTTAAGCCTTCAATCAATTCCTTATGGTGGTCCATCTCCTGGTATGCGATCTCAAGTGCCTTGGATAGGCCCACAATGCCGGAAACATTTTCTGTGCCGCCCCTCATGTTCCGTTCCTGTGCACCGCCATGAATGAATGGATGGAGTTTGTTATTTTTATTGATATACATAAAACCAATACCCTTCGGGCCATGAAATTTATGGGCTGAAGCAGCAATAGACTGTGCGGGTATTTCCTTCAAATCATGTTTGTAATGGCCTACGGTTTGCACCGCGTCAGAATGAAAGAATGCATTATGCTCCTGGCAAAGGGCACCTACAAGTTTAATATCTGTGAGGTTTCCTATTTCATTATTGCCATGCATAAGCGCAACAAGTGTTTTAGGCTGGTCTTTTAGTAGTTGCTCCAAATGTTGCAGATCTATAAATCCATGCTGGTCCACTGATACCATTTCCAGGCTTATCCGGCCCTCTTCTTCCAGGGCATTCAGGGTATGGAGCACCGCATGATGCTCAAGAGGACTGGT
>JBGTCD010000128.1:0-1502 GCA_041749015.1 Cyclobacteriaceae bacterium | reverse complement strand
TGTTCATCTTTGAAGACTCTGTGGTTTTTTATAATCATGGGTATTGGGGTTTAGGTAGTGAAAAATATTAGAGTAAGTGATAAACTATTTATGTTGTATTTTTATTGTCACAGTTAGGATTCCAAGTATGGTGTTGTTGGATTTTTATGATCGTTCTACCTATCCGTTGAGGTTGTAACCAAGAACTGAATTCTGCAAGATTCATTTTGGTAAATCCGTATTTGGTCTGCATGGTTTAAGACTTTAATAGTGAAAAGTGAATTCTCAAAAAGAAACTTAATATAACTATTTTTTGAAAAAGTATTGATGAATTTAAAGTAAGAGATTCTAGAAAAAACTGTTTTATTGGTTTATTCTTTCGGCACCCGAAAATCGAGTTCTACCAGAGAAGATGATTGTATTGTATCATCATTTACTTTTAATATCAAATTGACCTTAATCTTGTTTTTTTGAAGACCTGCATCAGAAATAAATGGAAAACTCAAATCCAATTGAAGTACCTCATTTCGTTCTATATGGATCGTCTTGGGATCCAATGCTATGTACTCAGGGAGTTTATATAAAAAATAATCATTTATAGGAATTTTCTTTTTCCCATCAGAAACATGGACTTCCAAAACGCTGATGTTAATTAGCTTTTCACTCCTATTGGAAATTTTAAAATACCCATTAGAGATTTTTGGTACTTGCCCTTTGTAATACACTTTTTTTACCGGTAATCCTTCAAATCCAATTTCCATTTCTTATTTATTTAAGGACATGTAGGCCAGTCTGCTGGCCTGATATTTCTGGGATTGACAAGCTGTCGGGGCCCTGGAACAGTATCGCCTTCTGCGGCATTTCTAACATAAACGCTACCATTATCTCTCCTAACCCTAACCCGGTTTGCCCCTACTTTAGCAATCACCTCTTCATTGGCTGCCATACCTGGATAAGTAGCCACATGAGCGTCTAAGCTCGCTTGGTCTAAAACAGTCTCTCCCGACACGGGATCCGTGGTGACTAACCCAGGATCTGGGGTCAATCCTCTTCCGATACTCCAGTTGGTTTCTAAAGTATACGCATAATCCTCTTCATCCGCCCAAGGTTCTGTTCTTAGCCGTCTAGGTGAGCGTGCATGTTGGTATTCATGATATAAAGTTCGTGCCACGCTCTCACAATCGTCGGAAATATTTATCCTGATAGTGTTACCAGAAGTTTCACCAGCGCCTTGCATCGGGTGCGGCTGCCAAGATCCTCCCTGAAAAATTTCATCTGCCCAAAATAAATCATCTACAAAAATAACCCTTCGGGCTCCACTCCTGAAATCATTGATAATTGCTTCATTCCAAGGGCAAAGTAATTCCTGAAGGCAGGATATATCTGCTGGGTTTTGACTTAAGGTACTTGCATTATCACTTACCGTAGGAAAATCTGAATCTAAAGCGGACATAGTATTGGTTCCCAATTTGCCGGCAGGATCTGTGGTAATACTTTTGCTCTGCTGGTATGCCCTTACCCCA
>JBGTCD010000127.1:0-3752 GCA_041749015.1 Cyclobacteriaceae bacterium | reverse complement strand
TACTTTTCCAGAGCTTACCCCATCATCCTTTAATTCGTGATAACCAGCCACCAGCCTACCCCTATGATCCAGGTCAAATGTTTCTTCAATTTCCAGCTCCCGATGGGTAGTTTTGATGGCAGTGGTTTCGCCTGTAAAATTGTATTGGTTGGAAATAATAATAGCGCCATCAATTATATTTTCCATTTGGGTTTGAATCAACCGGTAATATTCATCGTAGTAAAATACCGTACTTACAGGTTCCGGGGTATCGTTGGCTCTATTTATCTCTCCGGTAGGATAACCAATTACTTGAGTTAGGGGGTTTATAGTTTCGCCTTCCCATTCCTGGCTAAATTCTAATCCTAAAGGAACCCAGTCATAGTAGTCATAATATATTACCTTGTTGTAATTCGCAGATAGTGGCACATCAGGATAACATTCATTTGAATACCCAAAAACATTACCAGTCTGGTTCTCCCCAACAAATTGTTCAAAAATATCATCTTCATTCAGGACCAAGCTACGCAAGGCGGGTAATTCACCTGTAAGATGGGTTTCTCCTGAAAGTATTTGACGCCCCTGATAATCGTATTTATAAAAAGTATATTTTTCAGTATTAGCTTCCCTTTGCTTACCATCCTGGGAAAGCACTATCCAATCAGCTTTGTTGTAAACCATATAAACTGGATCAGCCCCGGGTAACTTTTTGGAAATAAGATTTTGTCGTCCATCATACTCATAAAGAAATGCGTAATCCTCCAATAAATAAAAGTCATTTTCAAAATCAAATTCACCGTTGATACGATCTGAAAACTCTGGTGGAAGTACTGCCCTAAGATTTTGGTCAATATCGTAGACATAATAGGTATCTAAATAACCGATACCTTCTTTAACCCTTTTTAAAATCACCTGGCCCGCCATATTGGTAAATTCCAAAACCTCGCCTTCATCTTCATCTATCATTTGGGAAACAAATAGGCTTCTATCATCATAAAGCCCTGGTTCCATTAAAATATCATCTTCCACCATCCAAAAGTAAACTGTCTCATCAATCTCAGAATTTAATATCCGTTCAATTTTCTTTACATAAGTGCCACCCTCTAATGTCCATGATTCCCCAGGAGCAATTTCCCCTAAAACTCTATTCAATGATGAACTCTCGTATAAAATTTCAGCAAATGGCTTCCCAGTCCTTGAAACATTTATCCCTAAGGGGCTAGTGGTGCCATTTGATTCATAATAAAAATTTGATTGTTCCTCCATACCCAAAGTACGAAATCTTCCAGGTTGGCTTTGTTCAGAAACTGCATAAGGCAGGTATTGCCTGTTTTGCCTGCCATTTTGGTCATGCATAACCAGCTGTACTATATCATTGCCCAATGGCGAACCACCTACAATGACCTTTTGAACTGGCCGACCAAGGCCATCAAAATATTGAATATCAATTTGCAGGCTATCTTGTGGCAAATTAGTATCAATCCCTTCTGAAAATGGAATTTCTATTCGCGGGGAATAAGTTTTGATATAGTTTACAAATTCATTGAGAACAATTAAGTCATCTGTTCCTTCCACTATTTCTGAAGGTAATGATTCTGAATCAGGAAAATTAATATTAGAACGGGCTCTAATTTTGCTTGACTCAAAGCTACGACCATTGGTAAGTTCCACCTTTAGGTGATACAAACCTGGATTTTGAATTAAAATTGAATTTTGATTAGCACCTTGTATTGGCTGATAATCCTTAAACCATTGATAACTTTCATACAAATCTGCCTGGGAGAGTGTTAAACTTTCCCCTTGGTTTAAAAATAAATTTCCCTGGATTTCGATGCTTGGAATTGGAATAACAACCGCCGAGACCATGATGGAATCTTCGCTGATGCAACCAATCTGATCAAGGGCTTTCACAAAGTAATCTCCGGATTGATCGATAATAGGAAAAATAACTGGGCCTTCCCCAATTAAAACTCCTGATTTAAACCAGAGAAATTCATTATCACTTTCGTCTAGGACTTTAAGTGTAACAGACCCCACGCCAATTCTTTGGTCACCCTCTACATTCAAGGGCGCAGAAGGTGGTGGGTCAAATTCTATCTCAAGCGGAGGGGAAGAAGGACCCCATGAATTATCTGAAAGCCTTTCTCGTAAATAATAATTACCTGGGGTAGTTACTATTAGGGAAGGATCCGATCCCAATTGAGTACTTTGCCCTGTAACCTCAGTTTGCCAAAAAAAGCTATTTCCAGGTTGAGGTTCATAGGTCCTTTTTATTACCTTGGAACCACAGGTGGTTTCTATTAATTCTGGACGAGGCGCAGCAACGTTTACTTCAAATTCATGCCAGGAATTATTTGTGCATAATCGTAAATATTGATCACCGGTTACTTCCCATTTTACAGAAATCTGCAGGTGGTCTAAAAAATTAATATCATTAAAAAGCACCCCATTTTCCGCCCACCAATCATAATCTTGAATATAGGTATCATTATCAGAAAATTTATAATGATTTATACCGCCAATGTATGAGGATTCATCTCCACCAATGCCTGAATTTTCCAATTGAGGGAAATAAAATTCTCCGCCAGTCGCAGGGCTCCAACACTGGCCATCATGTGCTCTCAGGTAGTAGGGTTGGCCCAATTTGTGGATAGCATAAGTACTATCCGTGCTTCCTGTAATGGTATCGTTCGGATTTTCCTGCCAATAATAATTTATTCCAGCAGGCGGATTTTCATTGGCCTTCAAATAAATAACTTCACATGAAAAGCTTTCAATTCCAACCACTGGCGTGGCTGGTAATTGATTAACTTGAACATTGACAGACGCCGCACCACTACTCCATAACCCATTATACGCTCGCAGGTAATAATCCCCGGATTCGGAAGCAACCAATTCAGCAGACGAGTTGGCTTGGGAAGTTCCTTGAGCACTCTCCTGCCAGTACCAGACGACACCAGAAGGAGGTGCTTGTCTTGTTAAGACCTTACTCCCACAAACATTTGTACTAACATCCGGATTCGTTGGGATTTCCGGAGGGCCGACTACATTAACTTCAAGGCATGCCGCTACGCCACCGCCAAAACCTCTTAATTCCACAATTCTCAAGCCTGGTTGGGTCCACTCAATGGAGGCCCAATAATTTGTGCCGTTGTTTGAACTGGATGCGATATTACCCCCATCTACATACCAATGGGCTCCAAGAAGAATATAATCAAGCTCTGTGCTATAAGTAAGATTTGGCCCTCCAATTTGAGCAGTGGTAGACCCAGATATTTCAAAATCATAATAACCCTGGCATTGTGAAAATCCCTTGATTGTAGTGAATATGAATAAAATCAAAACTATGCAAGTCTTTAATATGGGAAGTGAAAATTTATAGTCCTTCATAATATTAGCTTTAACTCCATGTGTTTAATCTAAAAACAACTGATATCCATATTCAAATTCGCTGATAAACTGTCTCTTATGGTCTAAAATATTTTCTAATTTTAATTTAATATCATAATTAAAATATGTATGAAAATAATTTTCATCTGTTATTTGATTTATTCCTAGGCCTGGAATAAAATGATAACTTTTATGAGTTGAGTATTTGGGGATAAACCTAACATCTTTATATTCTTTATATTCAAGAGGTCCGGATCCGGGAGGGGGTGGCATTGAGGGTGTAATTTGGGTCCCTGCAATATAGTTCTCAAAGGATTCTGAATGTGATATCCAATCTCCAGAAGCAGAAGGGTCAGTTTTATAAGTGTAAAATAAATTGTATG
>JBGTCD010000126.1:0-35633 GCA_041749015.1 Cyclobacteriaceae bacterium | reverse complement strand
ATAAGATAAATGACTAATGCTGCCCCAAATTTTTTAAAATAGACCGTTTTCATCATTCAATTTCAAGTAATTCTCCGTTTACGTAAACTTCTTCAAATAATACAGCATCTACATGCTCTAATTTCAAAGGTTTTTCCGCTTTTTGAACATCAATGTTCTTAAAAAATATTTTTGAAATAAGCTGCTCTTCTACACCAATGATTTTGATGGCAGTACCTTGAACTTGCCTGCAGGAGATATCTGAAACAAAAAAATTATTGAACCTAGTAGGGTAGAGATTACCCCTATAACCATGATAATCCATCCTGAACTTAAACAAAGTTTCATCGCATGAGGCCACTTCAATGTCTTTAATATAAATGTTGTTAACTGATCCTCCTCTATCCATATTGGTCTTAAAGTTAAGTGCATTCTTACCACCACCTATTTTATTGCCCTCCATAAAAACAAACGACACCCCTCCGGACATCTCTGAACCAATGGTTAAAGCATTCACTCCACTTTGCAATTCATTATTTCTAATTATAATGTTTTTGCTTCCTGGTCTGTCCCAGGCGTCTTGATCCCGTCCTGCTTTGATGGCTATGGCATCATCATGAGTATTAATAACACATCCTTGGATAAGCACATCCTCACAACTATCAGGGTCTATTCCATCATCATTCAGAACTTCTCCCAATATCTGGAGGTCTCTGAAAATAATATTGGAGGAAAATACAGGATGAAGGGTCCAAAATGGACTGTTTCTTAATGTGACACCCTCCACAAGAATATTTTGACATTCATAAAACTGAACCAAACCAGGTCTGAGGTAATGTTGCTCAGTATCCCCAAACCCATCGTCCTTTCCATTTCCGTCAAGGTCCAAAAATCCATTTCCAAAAACTCTTTGGTTATCCGGCACAAAATCATTACCCATTTGTCTGAGTCTATTCTGATCAGTTTTTTGCATTTTCCTCCACTCTTCTGACCATTCAAGGCCATTGCCATCAATAGTCCCGGTCCCTGTTATGGCAATATTTTTCTCCTGATAGGAATAGATCAATGGGGAGTAATTATAGCATACGGTACCCTCCCATCGCACTTTGACCAATGGTATATAATGTTCAGGGTCATTACTGAAATAAAGGCCTGCCCCTTCCTTCAGATGAATATTAACATTACTTTTCAGGTAAATAGGACCATCTAAATAATAATTCCCGGTGGGTACTACAACAACACCACCACCTGTGTTTGCGCACTCGGCAATTGCGGAGTCAAAAGCTCTTTTGTTTGGAGAGACACCATCACCCGATGCTCCGAAATCAGTAACCAAAAAAGTATCAGCTTTAAATTTTGGAGGTTCAATTCTTTTCAAAATCTCCGGTACCATTTCCCATCCCTCTTGTGCTAATTTTTGAGCAGAATCATTATTAAAGCCAGACTCTGGAATGGATCCGCAAGCACACATTAGAACTAAAATGAACCAATAAATTATTTTTGTAACACCTTTCATGTCATCAAATTCTATCGGTTTTCTTTATAAAATATCCTATAAATTACTCCGGCATAATCATCAGATAATAGTATGGAACCATCCGGCATTTGTAAAATATCCGCTGGCCTTCCCCATGCATCATTTTCATCTTCATTGAGCCATCCATAAGCAAATGGCTCATATTTCACCACATCATTTCCCTCAAGTTCCAGTAGCATTATCCTGTATCCTTGCTTTTCAGCTCTGTTCCACGATCCATGCTCTGAAATCAATATTTGATTTTTATACTTTTCCGGAAACATGGTACCTGTGTAAAATAACATACTTACTGGAGCAGCATGGGCTACTAATCCAAAAGTTTGAGGAGTGAATTCATCACAACTTTTAAGGTCGCCATACTCAGGGTCTCTGATGGCGCCACCGTGGCAATAGGGATATCCGAAATGCATACCTGGCTCAGGAGCTCTATTAACTTCGCAAGGTGGCATGTCATCGCCCATGTGGTCCCTTCCATTATCAGTAAACCACAGCTCCCCCGTTTCGGGATGCCAGTCAAAACCTCTCGAATTTCTAACGCCATGAGCAAAAATTTCAAATTTTTTGCCCTCAGAATTGATGCGGGTTATACTAGCAAAAATGGGGTTTTCATCCAGGCAGTTATTGCATGGAGCCCCTACAGGCACGTATAACATATCATCTGGCCCAAATCTGATATACTTATCACCATGCTTCTTTTCGGGAGGATATGAAAATATCAACTTAGGATCTGGGGGATCAAAAATTTGATCTTCAATATTTTCGAATTTTAATATCCGGTCGATTTCTCCTACATATAGATCATTTCCCCTCATTGCCACACCCATCGGATTCCATTTAAGTCCTTTAGTTATTCTAATAATGGTATCAGCCTTGCCATTCTGGTCATGATCTTGTAAGGCATAAATAAAATCCTCCTTATTTCTTCTGGAACCTACAAATACCGTCCCTTTTGGTCCTAGTGTCATTGACCTGGGATTTTCCAATCCTTCTGCAAATATTTCAATATGGAAATTCTCAGGTAGAAAAATTGTTTCCAGATTTATTTCTCCCTGCTTGTAAAATGTCCCAATCCTGCTTTCAACACCGTCTTTGACCTTTGATTTTTTATGGTCTCCCTCTGGACTTACCGCAGTAAAATCAATAATATTTTCCTCAAGAGATTGACCTTCCCTTACCATTTTCACTTCTGTTTCGGTTACTGAGCTTGCTTCATTCCCAAAACTATTTCTAATGTAAGTTAAAACATCAGCCACCTCATGGTCGCTTAGTTGTGGAATTCCTGGCATTACTTCCTCATATATTTTCCCATGTACTGTGATTCGATCCTGGAGTCCATTCAATACAATATTAATAAGCCTTTCCTTGCTACCCAACACCCAATGTGTCTGATTCAAGGGTGGATGAACTCCAGGAAAACCTTGCCCCTGATCCTGATGACAGGCGGAGCAATGGATTTGATAGAGTGCCTTGCCAGACTGCATTTGAGCTTCTGTAATTTGGCTCTCAGAGCCTCCTCCGGTTTTACAGCCAGAAACAGTGACGGCTAGGGAAAATAAAAATTGAATTGGATAAAATATCCTGGTAGCCATGAAAAATTAAATTAATTACGTGCCATAAAGAATATTGAAAATCTTGCCTACTTCTTGATCAATCCAGTTTGTTTTTTTCCATAGCCTTCTCATTGACAATCAGGCCAAGACCAGGTTCATCATTTAGGTACAAGAAGCCATCTTTAAACTCAAAGTAATTTTCGAAAAGGTCGAAGAGTGGCTTATACCCCTGATGCCACCTTTTTCCGGCGTACTCTTGAAAATTTGCAGCATTAGTTATGGATCCTAAAAGCTGGAGATGGGCTGCTGTGCCCAGAGTCGGTTTTGCATTATGCACCATAATTTGCTTACCAAAAGCATGAGCTATTGCCGCTATTTTTTTGGATTCCGTTATGCCGGTCAGATTAACATCGGAGTTTATATATTCTACATTGGTCTGTGTAATCAGATCTCGCATCATCCAGGTAGAGTATTCATGTTCTCCTGCCAGAACCGGTATATCCAGGGCATCCACAACTTGTTTGAGTCCCTGATAATCCTGCTGAAAAACCGGCTCCTCTAGTCCGGCTATATTCAAATACTCATGTAGCTTTTTTCCAATATTGATGGCTTCCTTAGGGGTATATCCGTTGTTGAAATCAACATAGAGTACAATATCATCACCAATAGCCTCTCGCACAGCCTTTATCACCTCAAATGAATCGTCAGGAAAGGGATTGACCCGGTGCTGCCGGATTTGTAACCTTGCCTTTATCGCATTATAACCTTCCTTCACAAACCCTGAGGCAATTTCTGCCATTTCCTTTGAAGTCCGATATTTTTCACCTGATATGTGCCTCCCATAGCTGGCATACACCTGGATTTTTTTCTTACCATTTCCCCCCATCAATTTTCTGGAAGGTACACCAAGGGCTTTTCCTTTAAGATCCCAAATGGCATTATCAATTCCTGCCAAAGAACCTGGATGTATACCAGACATTCCTGCTTCTATGCCTTTAAGATATGCATCATACCAAATATCTTCTGAATCAAAGGGATCCTTGCCTAAAATCAATTGGCTAAGTTCCTTTTCAATATATGGTCCGGTCATCAACTTATTGGCCCCATCACTTTCTCCCCAGCCTGAAATCCCCTGATTTGTTTCTACTTTTACATAGTTGGCCTTTTTAAAACGGTAAGATTTTATTGCTGTAATCTTGATCTGACCTTTAAAATCCTTACTGATTTTTTCAGTTTTATCTCCAGCAAGCACGACCCCTTTGGGAAGCACCGCAGCAAGAGCACCTAGGGAAGCGGTAGATAAAAATTGTTTGCGATTCATAGTTTTTGATTTTCAATTACAAGACGATAATTTAGCCAATTACCCTGACATGTGCTACTCAATTGACCAGACCGGTCCTAAAAACCAATAGCACATAAGTGTAAGAATCAAAATGGAAATAATGTTGAGACCAAAACCTGCTCTCACCATATCCCTAATAGAAATTAGGTTAGAACCAAAAACTACGGCATTAGGTGGTGTGGCCACAGGCAGCATAAAAGCATAAGAGGCAGCCATACTTGTGCCCACCATTAAAAAATAAGGATGGATACCCAGTCCCAATGCCAGAGACGCAAAAACGGGCATGAAAACTGAGGCTGTGGCGACATTAGACGTAACCTCAGTCAGGAAATTGATACTGGCAATTGTTATTAAAAGGATTAAAAAAAAGGAAATGCCTCTAAATTGGGAGAATTGTTCCCCGATCCATCCTGCAAGACCCGAATCTTGAAATCCGGAGGCAAGGGCCAGACCCCCTCCAAAAAGGAGTAGAATATTCCAGGGCAATTTCTTCATGCCTTCCCAATCCATAAGGAATTTTTCTCCTTTGGAATCAGGTATTACAAATAAAAGTAAGGCTCCTGCAAGTGCTATTATGGTATCATTAAGTCCAGGGATCAAATCCTGCCATAGCAATGTCCTTGTAACCCAGAAGAACGAAACCAATCCAAAAACAATTATCACATTTTTCTCCTCATTTGTCATCTTACCAAGAGATTCACGCTGATGCTCAATTTCGACTTTTATTCCCGGTATTTTAAAGGTTGGAATTTTATAAATAATCCTTGTAAGGTAAACCCAGGTGAAGATTAACAATACTATGGCAATTGGAGCTGCAAACAACATCCAGGATAAAAAGGAAACATCCTCATCAAAAATAGTTGCCACAGCACCGCTGAAAACGAGATTGGTTGGGGACCCAATCAAAGTAGCAGTGCCACCAATTGAGGCCGAATAGGCAATCCCCAGCATTAATGCTTTACCAAATGTTTGAATTCCTTTTTCTGTATTATGGTTTTCCAAAAATGACTTGATTTGTCCAAATAAAGCCAGACCTACAGGCAAAATCATCAATGCAGCAGCGGTATTACTGATCCACATAGAAAGTATTGCTGTGGCTAACATAAACCCAAGAATGATTTTTTGACCATCAGTGCCTATATGGTAGATAATAAAAAGTGCAATTCTTTTATGGAGATTACAGCGCTCTACAGCAAGAGCAAGGATAAACCCTCCCATGAACAGAAAAATTATGGGACTGCCATACTGAGCTCCAGTTTTCCCGATCGAAAGGGCACCACCAAGGGGAAATAAGATAAGAGGAAGCAGAGAGGTAATGGCCAAAGGGATGGCTTCGGTAATCCACCATGCGGCAATCCATAGCGCAGTACCAAGTACAAACCTGCCCTGATCTTCAAGGCCCTCCAAAGGAAGAAGATAAACCATTGTAAATAAGGAGGGACCTAAAATTAACTTGAGCAGGTATTTCAAATTCAAATCAATCCTTTATTTTATATTGATATTTCGTTTCCATTTCTTCATAATATGCTTTCAAAACAAAAAATGCCTTCTTTTTTTGACCCCTGTCTGAAATGACCCCCTTTCGGTTCCAGCCATCCTGAATTCCTGGAAGGTTTCTTCTTGGAGAACGGAAATCTGCCAATATCCATGGTGTCATGCCTCTAAGAGCAGGAATCTGACTCAGCATTTTGATTTGTTCTCTATATAAATATTCCTGATAATCTTCTGTCCATCGGGTCAGACTGTCCCCACGGTAATTATACAAGGCACCACCACCAAATTCACTGATAAAAAATGGTTTGTTAAAATCAATATTCCAGGTGACATTGCGACATTCATCAGGGAGGGTGCCATACCAACCTATATATTCATTGCAGCTTACAATATCCACCTCACTTGCAAATGGGTCATGAATGACCATTTCCTTTAATCCCGGAGTTTCATCTCTCTCAAGCGCTGCACTGATGAGCCGATCAGTGTCAATTTCCAATGCAATAGATTTCAAATGTTTTAAAAAATTATTTCTTGCTTCATTTAAAGGAGTTTCATTGGCGAGGGACCAGATGATAACACTGGCTCGGTTTTTATCACGATGGATCAAATTTTGCAATTGTGAAACTGCCTGTTCCAAGGCCACAGGGTTTTCGTAATCGATTCCCCAGTATACCGGAATCTCTTCCCAAAGCATGATCCCCAACTCATCAGCTAGTCTTGGCATATGCTCATTATGAGGATAATGGGCCAACCTTACAAAATTACAGTTTAATTCCTTCGCCCAACCAAAGAGCATTTGGGCATCTTCTTTGGAATTGGCCCTACCCACTCTTTGAGGAACTTCTTCATGTAAGGAGATGCCACGTAAAAACACAGGGTGTCCGTTTAAAAATATATCTTCGCCTCGGGTGGTTATAGTACGAAAACCTATTCTATCTGTAATTTTATCCTCCCCCACCCTGATTATGACATCATATAATTCGGGGCGTTCAGGATACCATTTTTTTATTTTTCTTGCAGGAATATTTACGATAGTCATACCATGTACATCCGTTTTTAAATCAACCGAAATATTCGCCTCAGGAATTTCTATTTTTATAGGCCGGGAGGCAATAGAATTCCCTTTAAGTTGAATGTAACCTTTGATATTTTTAGGATTCTCAGAATCAAGCTGAATATGATAATCACCAATAAAATCAGCAGGCACCTCAATGATTTTTACCTCACGAGTTATACCTCCATAATTCCACCAATCGGTGGTGAGATTGGGTACCCGGTCTTTTTCTCTTCTATTATCTACCCTAACCACTAAAAAATTTTCTCCTTCCTTTATTCGTCCGGTCACTTCGAAGTTGAAAGGATTGAAACCTCCCTTGTGTAATCCAAGTCGTTCACCATTTAGGTAAGCGACAGTCTCATAATTAGCCCCTCCAAAATAGATAAAAGCCCTATTGCCCTCTTTCATTGAATACCTGAATGAGATCTTGTACCATACCGTACCTTCGTAATATAGAAGCTTTGGATCCTGTGAATTCCAGTCTCCTGGCACATGGATGGTAGGTGCGGAATCAAAATCATATTCTATCCTGTCCCACCTATTTTCCAAATTTATATTTGTCCAATAGGGATTAGCAGATGCCTTACCCCTGCGTTCTTCATCAAAAGTGACCCAATTGCGGTGATTACGGTACCCTGTTTCATAAGGGTCAATAATATAATGCCATTGCCCATCTAGGCTGGTGCTTTCCCTATTATAAGCATTTTGAATTAAAGGATCCTGCGCCTGGCCAACATAAAGAATAGAAAAAAAGCATAACGTAAAAAATTTTTTCATTGACTATTATTTTAAGTAATAAGACGAAATAAAAAAGCCCCACCCTTACAGGTGAGGCTTTCAGACCATATTATTTTTTTACCGCAAAGCCACTTCATTTTTATCATCATAAAACACCCTCCAAACCTTCCCGGTATGTGAATCGCAAATGATGATAGTACCGTCAGGTGACTGGGCAATACCAGTCGGCCTGTATTTAGCATCGCTGGGGCTTTCGATGGTTGCCACTCCGGCAAATCCCTCTGCAAGGGCCTCATGGGTACCTGTTGGCTCCCCATTTTCGAAGGGTACAAAGGCTATAAAATATCCCTTTTGTTCCAGTGGGGCTCTATTCCATGATCCGTGAAATGCAATCAAAGCACCGCCTTTATATCTTTCAGGAAACTGATCTCCGGTATAAAACATGATATCATTGGGGGCCCAGTGCGCCGGGAAGGTCATGATGGGCTGTTCGGTATCTACACAGCGGCCTGTGGTTTTGCGATCACCACCATATTCAGGTGCCACCACACGCTTATCCAGAAGTGGGTCATAGTAGCAGTAAGGCCATCCAAAGTCTGCTCCATCCTTTAAGCGGAAGAGCTCCTCAGCAGGAATTTCTGCATTATCTTCTGCGGTGTACTTGTCAGGATAGAGTGCACTGACCATATCCCGGCCATGCTGTACGGCATAAACATGACCATCCATGAGATTATGCCTCAGGGCGACTGCATTTCTGATCCCGGTAGAAAACCGGTGCCCGTCATCAACCTGGTTTTGATTTTTTCTTTCAGCATCAAATCGCCACACCCCACCATACAGCTCCAGCAGTGGACAGGGATCCATACCAGGTGAACCTTGGGTGCGATCACGCTCCTGGCAGGCATTGGATGGTGCTCCTACATTGATATATAGGTGACCCTTATCATCAAAGGTGATGGTCTTGGCAGCATGCTGGGTTTGAGAGGGGAAGCCCGAAACGATGGTATCAGGGGAATCAGCATTGTCAGGTACCAGATTGCCATTGGTAAACTGATACCTGAACACAGCACTGTCATTGGAGGCATAAAGGTAGCCCTTGTAGAAAGCAATCCCGGTACCTCCGAAGTCGGCAAAATACTCAACCTCATCAGCCCTTCCGTCACCATCAGTATCCCTCAGAGCTACAATGCCGCCCTTTTCGTGAGGCTTCAGGAGATTAACATAAATATCTCCTTGATCATTGACTGCCAGGTGGCGACCCAGGCCCAGGTCTTCGGCTATCACATAGGCCTTCATGCCAGGAGCGAGGTTAAGCCCACCATGGTCTTCATCGGCGGTAAAGTATGTCGTTACTTCCTCTTCGGCTGACTGCCCACTCCCACAAGCCATAAGGCAAATTGATATTAAAATGCTTCCGTAAAATCCAAAGTTTCTTAAATGCATGGTCGTTTCAGGTTTAGGAGTAAAGATTAATGTTTTTTCTAATTTAATGTTTTTTAAGGAATTTTGTTTCATTCTTCTTACCAGCAGGCTTTTCACTAATAAATGAGGGGAATAAGATTTATGGATGGTAATGGTAGAATCATAAAAGTGCTCAAAGGATTGTCTACGGTAGAATTGATAAATTTTGTTTGAATAAGAATTCAAGCTAATTTTAGCCTGTTGTATAGACCAACAGGATGACATAGTATCAACTTAATAAATTTATTACCGTTAATAGCATTTTAAGGCCATTTTTTTGTTTCTCTAAACAAATCAATACCTGAGTTTTTTAATACTATTGAACCCTAAACAGATCTATGAAATTTTTCAAGCTATTATTTTTTTTGATCCTGATTACTACGGCCTTGAATGCACAGGCTCAGAAGGAATTTGACGTAATAGTACTCAAGGATAATTCGGTCATTTACGGCCTGGTCACAGAGGTGGGCATCGAACTGATCAAATACAGGAAATCCTCGATGCCTGATGGTCCCATTTTCACCTTATTTAAGTCGGAAGTTTTTATGATCAGCTTCAGGGACCAGTCTTATGAAATGTACGATTTCCCAGACAGAGAGGCCCTGTACATGGATGAAGACGTTTTTGAAGAATTTTATGAGGAAAAAGACCCGTCTTTTTTCAGCGAACTATATTCCCAGGGTTCTGCCATACGTGTAGGTGTAGGTCTGATCACGGGATACTCGGCTGTGGATCAAATTAATTCCTATAATTCTACCTCCACAAGGCCTGGTTTCTTCGTATCTTACTCCTTTCCATGGAAATTTCTCAGCCTGAGTGGCCAGGCCGGAATTTTAAGTGCCTCCTATTCCCGGGTTACTCAGGAGGATCAAGCCCAGAGATTCAGTGATGTTGATGAGTCTATATTCTATCTGGCAGCCACAGCCAAATATACATTTATCAGTGGATCAGCCATACAGCCCTATGTTCAGGCTGGATTGGTGTTCTACAGATCACGGTTGGAAAATGATTTCTTAATTCAATATGAAACTGGGGTCCCGGATGTTGATTTTAGCACAAAAAGTACCGCTTTAAATCCTAATTTCATTGCCAGGGCAGGATTCGATTACTATGTCAATCCCCGGTTTGGTGCATTTCTTGATTTTGGGATAGGGCCCAATTTGGTACAGGCAGGGGTATTATTTAAACTTAAAAAACAGGAGGAGCTATGAGAGGGGTTGGTATAATAATGATTTTACTTATGGGGATGGCACCTGCCTGGTCGCAGGAAATGCCTAAGAAAAAGCCGCCAAGGGCCATATCGGTACTTCAACTGGGAGCATCAGCCAATTACTATCTGGGCACAGACACGGATGCACTCAATTATGAGAGCAACAGGATAAGTTGGCAGGTGGATGGTATTTTGGGATTGGCTTTTAAACCCACCTCCAAACCAACCCGCAACATTCTGGCTGTCTTTGGTACTTATGGTCATTCCAGTCCAGAGGCCTCAAGGCTGATTCTTCAGGAGCAGGGTTATGGTTTTACTTTGGAGGACCGCCAGTATTTTGATTATATGCAGGTCGAAGGTGGTGTAATCATTGCGCAGGTATTGCGCGTGAGTACGGGTACCGGTATGCAGAAATTCAAGACCACCGAAGGGGATCGGAACCTATTTTATTTATCTACCACCATAGGGCTGCACATCAGCCTGGGCGCGGTAGACTGGGTCACCAATTGTAACATCCTCCATGGCAGGGATTTTAACACCTCAGTGTTCAGACCTTCTACAGGGATCATGGTGAAGTTTTAGGGGAAGATCCCGTAGGAAGAAATAGAGGAAAAGCGGACTTGAGTTTTTGGGCATTTTTTATCAGACCCCTGTCTCAACGATCTGCTTACTACTCAGTCTCCTTACTTTGTAGCAAATCCAGGATTACCATTTCACTTTGCGCTCTGGCCTCCTCTGCCAATTTCATTTGTTCATGTGCCACCTCTCGGGCTTGATCCGCAATTTTCGCTTGCTCAATTGCCAATGCTTTTTGCTCCTCAGCATTTATTTTCCAGTAAAACGCATAGACCCAGGACGATAAGGTCATTACTGCCAATACCCCAATGATGATGTTCTTTTTCATATCAGTTTTGGTTTATGATAATGCTATTTAATACATAATGACAACTAAAATAGAGACCATTCCATTCTTATTTTAAAAATATATATTCTGCATTATAATTCCTAATGGATCAAGAAATGAAGATCAGACAAGGTAAAACATAAAGATTTATAATTATATTGCCAAAATCCATTTTAATGGTTTATAAACGATTAAGAAAATGACTAGAACAGAAATTCGCTCGATTCTATTGATTTTAGTTTTATTGGGTTCTGCAACTGTGAATACCGTTTTGGGACAGAAAGAATTACCAAAGCCTGTAACCACTTCTGCAATTGAAAAAGTCGAAATCCGCTTCAATGCCACTGACACCGCAGCATTATTTGCCGAGGAAGTAATATCTACCCGCCATAACCAAAGAGACTTCATCTTTTCACCTTCAAATGATGAGCTCTTTTATGTGGTCTCTCATCCCCGGGGATTTTCTGTAATCATGCATAGCAAAAAGATCAAAAGCCATTGGACCAGGCCGGAGGTCGCCATATTTTCAGGCCGGTATAACGATTTTGAACCTACATTCTCTCCTGATGGCAATCGGGTGTATTTTAGTTCCAGCCGCCCCGATGAAAACAACCCTGATGGTGGCATCACACAGATTTGGGTGGTCAATAAAAAAGGAGATTCCTGGGGTGATCCTGAAAAAATTATTCTTCCAGTAGAAAAAGACAAGCATATATTCTCCCCAACCATAGCCCGAAACGGCAACCTGTATTTCAATGCTACCATGCCCGGAGGCATTGGTCGCGAGGATATATGGATGAGCCGATACATTGACGGACAGTATAGCGAGCCCGTGGCTTTAGATTCAGCCATCAACTCCCCTATGGCAGAATTTAATGCCTTTATATGCCCAGATGAGGAATACCTGATATTTACCTCCTGGGGTCGAAAGGATGATCACGGTCGTGGAGATCTCTATATCAGCTTTAAAAATGAAGCAGGCGCATGGAGCCCTGCCGTAAATATGGGCAGCAAAATCAACTCTTCCGGAATTGATTACAATCCCTATGTGAGTGCTGACAAAAAGTATTTCTTTTTTACCAGTGACCGATTTGATCCTTCTATTTTCGGCAATAAGAAGATGGATCGCACCGAGTTTGAAAATAGATTGGATGGGGTACTCAATGGCAGTACCAATATCTATATAATTGATTTTAATGAAGTTCTAAAATTAAGAGATAGTGATTAAAATCATCGACTATATGTTGGCGTTCTTGTTTTTAGTGCTCCTATTTGGTCTTTATACATTTAAAACCAACGCATAAAATGAGTGAGGAAAAAATACTGACCCTACATCCGGAAGGGAAGCAAGGTGTGAACATACTGAAAAGAAGGTATGATACCATTAAAAGCTTTATCCTTAAGACTATTGAAGATCATGAAGAAATTAGCTTTGATGAGCTAACAGATTTAGCCATTGACAGCCTTTCCGACACGTTTGACGGCAAGGTAATTTGGTATGTAGTAACGGTAAAACTTGATTTAGAAGCCCGTAAAATAATAGAGAGGGTGCCCAAGACAAGCCCACATAAATTGCGGATGAAGAAATAAAAGGAAGTCCACTACTATAATATCTTTGAAGACACTTTAGATTTTAATTAATAATTCTTTAAATTAAGTAAGGGAGTTATTTAAAAAAAATGAAAAGGAAAATTTACCCACTTGCGATCGTCCTATTGAGTTGCATTGCAACATTTGGGCAAAATCCTGAACAAACAGACCAAATCATTATAAAGCTAAAAAATGAAGTTGCTTACTCAAGCGGATCTTTTAACAGACAAAAATTTATTGGAAATAATAAAATTGACCACGTCAATCAAAATTTTCATTCTATTGAAATTAAAAGGCAATCACTAGGGATAAAGAGCAAACAATACATTTACATTGTTAAATTTCCAGAAGGAACCAATATTCAACAAATCATCGATGAATACTACGACACTGGAGAAATTGAATATGCCGAACCTGACTATATAGGGTATGGTGGTGGCACATTAGGTATTATTCCAAATGACGAATATTACTATAAACAATGGGCTTTAAAAAATGATGGTTCATTTTCCCTTTCCCCTTCCATCGAAGGGGCTGATATTGATATGGAAAATGCATGGAGCATAGAACAAGGCGACAGTAATATTGTAGTTGCAATAATCGATAGTGGAGTAAAATTAGACCACCCTGAATTTTCAGGTAGAATTTGGAGGAACTTAAAAGAAATACCAAATAACGGAATAGACGATGATAATAATGGATACATTGATGATGTGGTGGGATGGAATTTTGTCAGTTCGACCAATAACCCGACAGATGATCTTTGGCACGGAACATTTGTGACTGGAATAATTGGTGCTACCGGAAATAACAACACTGGGTTTGCTGGTGTTGACTGGAACTGCAAATTAATGATATTAAAAGGACTTAACGATTCTAATTTCGGTAATTTCTCCTGGTGGTCAGATGCCATTTACTATGCGGTGGACAACGGGGCAAACGTAATAAATATGTCATTGAGTAGTCCTGAAATCTCAATAACACTTCATAGTGCCGTTTTATACGCCCTTTCTAAAAATGTTGTAATTGTGGCAGGCATGTCGAATACAAATTCAAATACAATTCGATATCCCGCCGGATACCCTGGTGTAATTGCTGTAGGTGCAACAAATTCGAATGATTTAAGGTCAAGTCCATTTTATTGGGGTGAAGGTAGTGGAAGCAGTTATGGTAGTCATATTTCTGTTGTGGCACCTGGTAACTTTATATTCAGTTTATATTATCAATCAGATACAAGTTACAACTACTACGGTGGTGGAACATCAATGGCTGCACCTCATGTATCAGGACTTGCTTCTTTACTGTTAGCTCAGGACCCTAACAGAACACCTCAACAAATAAAGTCAATCATAGAGGCCACTGCTGAGGATCAGGTAGGAGATCCTATTGTAGACATTCCTGGTTGGGACCAATATTATGGGCATGGGAGAATAAATGCTTTTAATGCCCTTTCATTTTTATCCTTCGAAGCTAATAACGTTCATGTTTTTCCTAATCCAACTAATCAACATTTCACAATTACTTTCCCCTTTCAAACAAGGCAGATACAAATTTCAAACTCACTCGGACAATTAATTACTTCCAAAAATATTAGAGGGCAAACAACCCAGAATTTCGAACTTGATGACAGCGGGATTTATTTCATACGCGTTTCATCGGAGGAACAAACCATTTCGAAAAAGGTAATTGTAGTCAAATGAAGTAATGTTCTGAATTTAATTCCTCATATCAGGAAAGTGGTTAAAATCATTACAAATTTTTCATTATTCATAGCTGTGAATACCCAGTTAGAAAGCTTACAAACTCATCTGCCAAGTTAATCCTTTAACGGCCTCATGACCCTGCAAAGGGTGTTCCAAATATACCTACTGCAAGTTCTGCCCAAATGAGAAAGAATGTAAATAAGACAGCACCACAGATTATAATTCTGTGTTTAATGCTTCTAACTTTTCTCAATACGAGCTCACATAATAATCCCGTACCAATTAACAGAACCCCCATTATTATGAAGTCTGCGATATTCCAATCAACTTCATTGGTGAATTGCATTGCAACCAATGGGATCAATAACAGTATTGCTGATGATAATAAAATAATGATTAATCTTTTGTTTTTCATTGTGGTGTTGTTTGTTGTGATATATTGATGATTGTCTATTTAAGCAGTTGTTCAATGCGGAAATGAACTGCGTATTTCGGTTCATTATATCTTTAATTTCCCTTAAGTCTTCTATGCATTTTTTCTTATCATTTTAAAAGTACTTTGAAATACAAAGTAGATTAATAAAAATAACACTAGCAAACTTTTTGTCTATAAAAGTTACTTAGGGGTCTTTCGGGTCTTAAATATTACTCCGGATGGATTAATAAAATGGTTTAAACCCCGGGCTATGAATGCGATGTTCATAGAGTAAATAAGATATTCACCGCCTAAAACTCAGGCATTTTAAGCTTTTATTTTAAGTTTGTATTCCCAACCACCTAACCTAAAACTGACTATGGGCGGCAGACTGACTACAAAATTATGCATAACCTCGGTTGTAGTATTTCTGGGTCTCTCATCCGGCCTGAAAGCACAGCAAGTTGAAGATCTTATCATCCAGTTTCCCTTTGAAGACATCATCCTCAAAGTGGATACGCTTTATTACAGTTATTCCGGTGACCTGATCGATATCGATGGAGAGCCACACCTCCCCTTTCAGTATTCACGCGATGAGCAGGTGATAGAGGTGCGCCTGAAACCCATCAATAATAATTACTTCACAGGTAGAAAAATCTTGCTTCAGAGCAATCCCGATTATGACCTCATGGATTCCATCACCTGGATAAATGATGCCCATTTTAAATTCAGACTCAGATTTAAATCCATTTCAAAAACAGATTTCCTCCACATGACCTTTAAGATTGGGGAAGGAAATCTGGAGCAAACAGTAAGGGTTAATCTCTTTCCATATCATCGGACCAGGGCCACCATTTATCCGAGTGATGAAGACTTGTATCTTGCCGAAGAAAAGCGATTTGAGATCATTACGAATAACCTGTCTAACCTCATCCTTGACGGAGAATGGAAGCAGCAAGGGAATCTCGAATACCGCCTTCTCGAAAGGGATGGGTTAGGGTATGTGTCGGTAATCCCCGAAAGAACGGGAAGTCAAAAGCTGGAAATCAATTTTGACACCAGAAAACCTAACTTGGATGCGGAGGGCAGACCGATTTACAACCTGGGAAAACAAACCTTTAACCTTCAGGTAAAGGCCTCAAGACTGGAGTTTTTAAGACTTGATAAACGTGAGATTGTCAAAGAAGCTGATAGCCGGGAAGGTATCGAAATACAACTAGACAATAGCCGCTTTCTCGAAATGAGCAAAACTTACCGGTTGGAAGACCGGGAGGAAAGAGGCGGACCGCTTGTGGCAGAGCTTTATACCGTCAGAAGGCTTAGCAATGATAAAGTAATGTGCATTATAAGGCCCTACCTCTACCATCGCACCACAGATGGATACCTGTATATTAAAGACGGTGACGAGCCAAGATTCATCACCAATGTCACCATAGCACCTGAGACCAAAATCAATAAAATAAGCATACTTAGGGAGGGCAAAGAATGGACGACAGACAATTCCATAAGGCCTGGAGAAACTATAGAAGTAAAGCTGGAAGGGGAAAGTTTGGACCTGGCCCGGTTTTATTTTGAAGATCTGGATGATATCAGTGCTGATACCCTTACCCGAAGTGATAATACTGCTAATTTTAAACTAAAAGTCCCTACAGACCTCAACAAACGCACCCTGGAGATATTCAATTATTCCAAAAAGTCCGGTGCTACGTTAACCGTAAGGGAATTTCACCGACCCCGACCTTTGGATTTCGTCAGGATCAATTACGGTGATGGACCCAAAGTCGTCAATACGCTAAATCAGGCCATCCTCCATGATCATACCATAGGTGATATTGTATTGAGTTTTGATTATGGAAAAATCGACAGAGGTGATCTCCTTTACGGGAAACAACAACTGGAAGTTGAAATCAGGATTACCGGGCCCAATAATGAGCTGGTGGAAATGCAGAAAATAGACTTCCTAGAGGTATGCCCGGATGAAACTTCACCAAGACATGCCTTTTACAGAGGTAGTACCTGTACCCTTCAGGATATCCGGCTGAATAATTTTCTTTCAAGAAAAACACATAGTCTTGACGACTGGTCAAGAATCGAAATGACCATACGCCACAAAAAAGAAAATTATGGCGGTGAAGGTTATTCCCAAAGAGTAGTGATCGTATTGCAGAAACTGGTCACTTTTGATATTGATGTGTCATTCCCTGCAGGATTGATCATCAAAAAGATCGGGGAAGACGGCTTCCCGCCTCTGGGGGGCATTTCCCTGGCCATGCTGGCGCAGTTTACCTTCTATGACAGGGAAAGGATACAAAAAGAGAAACCCTATAAGATTGGTGCAGGGTTTCTGGCCCAAAATGCCTTTAACTTTAATACCGAAGCCGACCGTGATCTGGGTATAGTCATCATTGGCTCATTGTATCCCATCAAAAGGCAACGAAAATTATCATTTCCACTCTTTCTTGGTATGGGCTATTTCCTTAATGACGACAAATTCTTTTTCCTCATCGGACCTGGAATTCGAGTTAATTTTTAGTTAATATTTGAAATCAGAAAAAAATTTTTAAGTCCCATTTGATGAACAAATATTTTTTCATTCTACTAATTATTTTTTGTGCTGTCCGTACCTCTGCACAATCGCCTGACCAGCGGTCGTATGGTCAGTGGCTGATGTATTTTGGCGATAACAAAATCAATGATCAATGGGGTATTCATTCCGAATTACAACTTCGCAATTACTTCCTCAAAAGTAATATAGAACAGACTCTCATACGAGTAGGTGCCAATTATTATCTGGGTCGGCTTAGTATGGTCACAGCAGGATACGCATTCATCTATACCACACCTACAGAGGGCAATGAGACAGGCTCAGAGCTAGTAGAAAACAGAATATGGGAGCAACTCATCCTTAGGCACCGCACTTACAATGTATTCCTTGAGCATCGGTACAGAATCGAGCAGCGCTTTATAGAAAACCGAACTATTGATGACCGGTTTTTAGACCACAGAATCAGATATAGGTTCATGGCCTTATTCCCTTTTTATAATATCTCTCCGAGCCTGAGACATTATTTTATTGCCACCTATAATGAAATTTTCATCAATATGGGCCGTGACACTCCGGCCGAATATTTTGATCGCAACCGTTTTTATGTAGCAGTAGGATACCAGGTCAATCCTAAATTTAATCTACAAGTTGGGTACCTCCACGAGGTGATCAGAGCGCCAAATCGGATTGAACCCTTTTTAACCCATAACCTGCAATTATCCGTATCATTTAATATGGATGATTTGGGCACCCTTTTTACCACTCAAAAGCAAGTCGACTAATTGAAATTTACCGGAACCATAATGCTGATCCTGGCCGGGATTTTAGCCCAGGCCCAAATAGTGCAATATAAAGGGCCTGCCATCTGGATACCCAAAGATGGTGCTGAGGAGACCTTCAATTATCAAGCCTCAGATACTTCCCGGACTCCGGTAGGAAAATACCAGTGGAAATGGGCCGGTCAAAAATCCGACAGTCTGATAAGAAATGCTATTCTTGAGGTCTCCTTCACTAATGGCAAGCCCAACGGCATATTCCAGATGGCCCTTTATGGCCTCCAACCCATAGTAGAAAGTTACGATTTGGATCGGGTGTATCTTTCTGCAATTGGCGAAAAAATTAAAGTCACCGGTGCGTATAGCAATGGCAATCCATCCGGTGATTGGACTTTTGAGTCCAGTGAATTCCCTAATACCCAAAAGCCCGGCACCATACTCAGCTACAGGGCTTCAAGCAGGCTTTGGGCTTTTTCTTCCAACAAAACCACCTATTCCGGAACGGTAGATGAAGCAGGCATCATGTCCGGGAAGTGGGTTTGGGATATTCCTTCCAAATACACTATTGGTGCGCAATATAACAAGGGCATCTTGGCCGGAATCAAAATCAATGAAAAGAACTATTTCCCTGATTTCTTTGCTTTGGTTGAAGAAAAATTACCCAAAGGCAATCCGGAAGTCGTAAAGGCCCCTGGTCATCAGTCATGGCGGTGGACTGATGGGTTTGGTCCTGAAGACAGCCTGTGGGTGCTGCAGCATCCAATTGACTCTATGATGACCATAGGCTTCCAGGCCTATAACCAGACCCGGAAACTGTTGCAAGAAGCCCAGGTATTCAAAATGCCACAGGTCCATGGCACAGGCAGATTCTTCTACCCGATTGAGGAAAGCACTACAGATACCCTTCAAGATTTGTCTTTCCTACTAGTCAAAAAGGACTCCCTGCTTTCAGCAATCCTGGGGTCATCAATTTTTAGCCTTAAAAGAAATTCCATGCCTGACCTTGACGCCATGTTAGTGATGGCTCAAAATGAAAAGGAATTAGCAGAATCATTATTAGAAAGTATTGATGACCACTTAAGGCCGGAACGCCGGTTTTTAGCAAGCCGGCACCTGGTTTTTGAAGGTGGGATGCAAATCTATTCATCCCATGAGGAATTTGTAAACTTCCTAACCGAAGAAGCCAATACATTTGTAACCAGAGTTATTCCAATGATTGAGACCCTCCGGGATCTAAGGGAAAAGCTACGGGAGGAAGCGGCCCTCGCAGAGCTGGAAGAAGAATGGGCTGATTTGGTAAAAAACATGGAAGATAATCTCCGTCCTGGTGATTCCCTGGAGTGGGTATTGAGGATCTGGAATAATTATGTAACTGAAACTTTTGCAGATAAATCAAGGCGATACGGTAACATCAACAGCACCAATGAGCAAAGGGCCTTCATCATGAATTCCCTGGATTACTATGAGGCGGTAAAGGATTATTTCTCTCTTAAGGAATACGCGCTTATCATAGAAGCCCCGGTCATTTTTAAAGACCGCTATACCCGCCATCTTTTCAATCCCTACACCGGGGAGTACAATATTGAGGAAGTGGTCAGAAAGCGGTTCCTTTCAAAAATCCAAAACGAATACTGGCCCTGGCTAATGGAAAAACTTGCAGATGAAGCCAGTTTCCATTCATATCAGGAAAAGACCCAGGAAGTGAAATCTATTTATGATAAATTGATGGCCTACCCTGAGGAGGATGACCGGGAGGCCAATCGCCTCAATCGCAGGGTAAGAAGCGAATCAGATATGAATAGAATTCACGAAATGCTGCTGGATCATTAACCTTCCTATTAGGTGCGGCCAGAAATCCGCCCAAACACTAATTACTGAATATCAATAATTTATAGATTTAACTTTTTGAATATTGGGTCATACAATATATAGACCCAGGAAAGTAGGGTGAATTTTAACTCTAACCTTGATTCATCTACGGTGCAAGGCCTTTGCTGTGTGCTTACATATTCATTCATTTACACTTTATAACCAGAGTTGGATAATTAAAAGGTGCGGCTGGGGTCCACCTCCAGCGCGGACGTTCCGGGGCCTTGCGGGTGAGCAAGCCTTGAATGTGTCTATCAGGGTAGAAACATGATAAACGCAGCCAATTTCTATTTTTTTAATCCGTCGTATTTGCAGACTGTAAAAGACAGATTCCTGCAGGGCGGATCTGTGGGTTTCGCGGGGAGGGACGGCATTGGAGGTGGTGCCTTTTTTTGGTTCTTTTTTGGGCAAGCAAAAAAGAACTATGAGGTGAAGCCGGTGGATTTTTAAAATTGGAGATAGACCTACCCTAATGAAGATGACCGGGAGGCCAATCGACTCAACCGCAGGGTAAGAACCGAGTCAGATATGAATAGAGTCCATGAAATGCTGCTTGAGCATTAATCCTGCTCCTGACTGATTTCCGGCATCAAAGCCATTACAATTCCCTAAGCCATATATTTCTAAAACTCACCGGATCTCCATGATCCTGAAGCTTGATAGGTGCCTTACCGTGGGGCTTATACACTGGCAGACCGATATATTCTGTGGGGCCCCATATCTCTACATTATTTTGGATCAGCATCCCATTGTGAAAAATGGTAACCCGGGCAGGTACCAGCACACGACCATCATCACTGAATCTTGGTGCCAAAAATACGATATCATAATACTGCCATTCCCCCGGAGGCAGAGTGGCATTGACCAAAGGCACATGTTGCTTATAGACTGACCCCGCCTGACCATTGGGGTAGGTTTCATTTTCATAGCTATCAAGAATCTGAATCTCATACCGCTCCTGTAGAAATATCCCACTATTGCCACGGCCCTGGCCATCCCCTTTTACCTCGGCTGGAGAGCACCATTCAATATGCAATTGCACATCCCCGAATGATCGCCTGGTCTTGATATCACCGGTACCTTTCTCCACTGTGAAGCTATTTTCCGCCACTGTCCATCCTGCAGGACCCGAATCACCTACGGCCTCCCATCCGTCAAGACTGGTGCCATCAAAAAGGATTACGGCATCAGAAGGTGGGGCTCCGGGTATGGCACCTGGAACCACCGCTACTGGCACAATGTCCCAAACCTCCGTGACCTGAGGTGCTTCCAGTTGCTGCCTTGCAAAAACATATACCAGTCCCGCTATCAGGACGAGGAGTATCAGGTAAATAGATTTATTTTTCATGTAAGGTCAAAATGATTAAGCTTTGAATATAATAAAAAAATCATTTTAAGAGGGCTCCTTCCCCTTGAAAATGCTCCCAATCTTAAAATTAAATTCCCAAATAGGGACAAATCCAATCCTAAAAACACGCTTAGAAGCTTATTTTAAGGGTTGGCACTGATTTGGCAATATTCTTTATGAGAAATTTTTTGATTCGGTCATGGAAAAAAGGGAATACATATTTTTTAAGATACTGGCCGGGGTGCTTTATCTGGTGCTGTTTGCACTAGCTCTGATGTCATTCCTATAAAACCGAAATAATTTTTTTGGTCAGTCCTTTTTTCCATTTTTAAAAATTCAGTGATACGCCTGGAATTGGTATCACAAATTCCTCCTCACTGATCCCATATTCTTCCAAAGCCTTTTTCAATTCATTTTCCGGATCGGACATACCATCATCGGCCAGAGGAAATGTGCCGAAATGGATCCCCATGCTTTTAGCTGCACCTGACTCCAAATGCACCTTTAGGCCTTCCTCCGGGCTGGTATGTACAGGCGCCATAAACCATTCGGGCTTATAAGCACCAATTGGGATCATGGCAAAACGGAATGGCCCAAATTTTTGTCCAATTTCTTTAAACAATATTTCATTATAACCAGTATCACCGGCAAAATACAGCCGGTCATCTCCTGATTCCAATACATACCCGCACCATAGAGTTCGATCGCGGTCCATCATACCTCTTCCTGAAAAATGCTGGGTTGGTACTGCATACAATTGTATGGAAGGGCTTAGCCAATGAGCATCCCACCAGTCCATGTCATGAGAAGGGCTTCCGGTTTTTTTCTCTACGAACTGCCCAACTCCTAATGGTGTAATGATCTGAGGTTGATCCCTATCCACTAAATTTTTTAAGGTAGGAATATCAAGATGGTCATAGTGATTATGGGTTAATAGCACCACATCAATTTTAGGCAATTTGTCAAACGGAACTCCGGGAGGCCTGAAGCGCTTAGGCCCTAAAAAACTAAAGGGGCTGACTCTTTCACTATACACTGGGTCGGTGATGATATTCAATCCCTGCCATTGGATGAGCACGGTGGCGTGGTTGATAAATGTGACTAGGAGGTGGCTACCATCAACCTTTTCCGGTGGGCCTGGACTTTCAAAGGGTTGTTCAATTTCCGCCCATGAGCCCTGGTCCCTTGATGTTAGCCACTTGAGCAAATCACCGGTACCAGAAGGCTGAATGCCCCAGGGATTGTAAAAACGTTTTCCATCAAAATGATCTGATACCGGGCCCTTATAGACAGGTGCAGAAAAATAAAATCCGAAAAATAGCGCCAGCCCGAAAAATGCGCCGATTAATACAACTACAATTACCAAAATTTTAGAAAAATTTAATTTTACCCCCATCAAAAAAATGACCGCTATAAAAACGCTTATTTTTTATAATCACCGCGTTTAAGTGATTGAAAAAATCCTGCCCAGTTAAAAGGATTTAAAAAAGGATTAGGTCTGGGCCCAAATCGATCCTGATGCGCCTGATACAAATTGTTCATCTGATTTCGATAATTCACATTGGCATCCACAGGCGTATTGGAAAGCATAAATGCCAGTACTTCAGCACTCATATTTTGATTGGAATAATCATGACCATCCAGAGGCAGGTTCAATGCGAGAACGGCCTCTTTGAACATCTCTTCCGTAGGAAAAGGCAACACATCAATGGTTTCCAGATAAGTCGTATCAGAAGTTAGCTCTACAATTACAGTGAGGTCTTTATTATGGTCAGGAACAATAAAGGAATGCCTTTGAAATCCCACCATACTGAACACCACGCTATCGCCCACCAAAGTTGGCATCGTAAAATAACCTAGGTGGTTGGAGGTGGTACCCCTACCGGCTTTAGGTACATAAATGTGTACGCCAGGTAATGCAGATAAACTGTCCTCCCCTAGAACTATCCCTGAAAGTTGAATGATCTTTTTCCGGGCTGCAAGATGATCTGAACTTGAAATCTGTCCAAAAGTTTCCGTATTCCCCAGGAAAATAAATCCCAGGCAAAGGAAGAATAAAAGATGGAATTTTTGTTTTATAGGCACCAAAAGGATAATTTTAAAATAAACCCGAAAATACTTAACATCTCATTCAAAATACCAACTTTCTACCAAAAAGGTTTATTATGAGACTTAAAAATTTTAGTTTATCCTATGGTGCACAGGTCTATAAAGCTTGTTCGGATGAGTCGCGCCTGAGAATATTACACCTTATTTTCAGGAATAAGGAAATGTGTGTGTCGGACCTTGAAATGGTACTGGAGTTCACTCAGGCCAAGACCTCCCGCCATATCAACTACCTTAAAAATTCGGGAATGCTTGGATTTAGGAAGGCAGACCAATGGGTTTTTTATCACATTAAAGAAGAGGTCTTCGAAATAGTACAGCAGATACTTGATTTTCTTTCCAAAGACCAGAAGCTCAGGAAAGACCAGGAAACCTACAAAACCCTATACACCAATAGGGAGTTATCAATAAATAAGAAACTACAAAAAAGCTGGGTTGCCAGCTAATGGCTTATTTGCGCCTTACAACAAAGTGTCCTTCTTGAAATCATAAACATTCGATGGCCTATAAGACTTTATTTTTTGATCTCGATCATACCCTTTGGGATTACGATCGTAATTCTAGGGAAACCCTGGAGGAAGTTTTCAACCAATACGAGATTGGCAGCTACAATAAACTCAGCTTTGAGAAGTTTTATAGCGGTTTTCAATTGGTCAACTACAAGTTATGGGCCGATTATGATTATGGGCTCATTGATAAGGACATCATTAGGAAGGAACGATTTGCCATGATTTTTACCCATCTGGATATCCCCCTCAAAGATGAATCAGGTGCAATTTCAGAGTATTATCTGAATGTTTGCCCTACCAAGGGTCATGTATTGCCTTACGTACACGAAGTGCTCAATTACCTGAAGGAGAAATACCAACTTGCGCTCATTACTAATGGATTCACCGAAGCGCAGGAGCAAAAAATTATCTGCGCCGGGCTTAAGGATTATTTTCCGATTATGGTCACCTCAGAGACCACAGGGTATAAAAAGCCATCACCGGAAATTTTCGAATATGCCATGCAATGCTGTGGCTGTCATAGGCCTGAGGCCTTAATGATCGGAGATAATCTGGGCACTGATATATTGGGGGCTCAAAAGGCAGGATTAGATCAGGTATTTTATAATCCCCAACTAAAGTCTCATGATAAAAAAGTGACTTACGAGATTGCCTGCCTCAGCGAACTCAAGGCCATGCTGTAATTAGTATTTTCGGCAGGAATCCGTAAATTTGTTTTAACAATAAAACCATAAAATATAATGCCAAAAGGAATATATCAGGTGCCTATGCCTGAAAACGATCCCATAAAATCTTACGCCCCAGGTACTGAGGAAAGAGAAACCTTAAAAAAAGCCTTAAAAGTGGCCCGGTCAAAAGTGCTGGACATCCCCATGTACATCGGTTCTGAAGAAGTAAGGTCAGGAAAAAAAGTAAAGATTACCCCGCCCCACGACCACCAGCATGTGCTTGGTTTTTTTCATGAAGGTGACGCTTCCCATGTAGAGCAAGCCATCAATGCAGCTCTTGGCGCCAAAGAGGCCTGGGCTAACCTCCCCTGGGAGCATCGGGCAAGTATTTTTCTCAAAGCAGCCGAACTAATTGCCGGGCCTTACCGCGCCAGAATCAATGCGGCTACCATGCTTGGGCAGTCAAAAAATGCCTTCCAGGCCGAAATTGACGCAGCTTGTGAGTTCATTGACTTCCTTAGATTTAATGTGGCTTTTATGGAGCAGATTTATGCCGACCAGCCCCTCTCTTCCCCCGGGGTTTGGAATCGTCTGGAATACCGGCCCCTAGAAGGTTTTATTTTTGCGCTGACCCCTTTCAACTTCACCGCGATTGCCGGTAACCTGCCGGCAGCCCCTGCACTCATGGGCAATACCGTGGTATGGAAGCCAGCTTATACCCAGATCTATTCTGCCAATGTCATCATGGAGGTGTTCCGTGAAGCAGGGGTGCCCGACGGGGTGATCAATTTGATCTATGTCGATGGCCCGACTTCCGGCAAGATCATCTTCAACCATCCTGAGTTTGCCGGGCTGCACTTTACCGGGAGTACGGGGGTATTCCAAAAACTTTGGACCACCATAGGAGAAAATATTAGTAAATATCGCTCCTATCCCAGAATAGTGGGTGAAACAGGGGGTAAAGATTTTGTAATTGCTCATAAATCTGCTGACCCCAGGGCTTTATCTACAGCACTTTCGAGGGGGGCTTTTGAGTATCAGGGTCAGAAATGCTCTGCTGCTTCGAGGGCATACATTCCTTCCAATCTTTGGGATGCGGTGCGCACTGATCTACTCAACGATCTTAAAACCATGAAGATGGGCCCTACTGAAGATTTTGGTAATTTCATCAATGCAGTAATTGATGAAAAAGCCTTTGATAAAATTACGGGCTATATCGAAAAGGCCCGTGAAGACAAAATGACTGAGATCATCGCAGGTGGAAAATATGATAAATCAAAAGGTTACTTTATCGAACCCACGGTGGTAGTCACCAAAGATCCACAATCACTTACTATGAGAGAAGAAATTTTCGGGCCTGTTCTCACCATTTATGTGTATCAACAGGAGCATTTCGAAGAAGCCCTGGAACTGGTGAATCAGACTTCACCCTATGCCCTAACCGGAGCGGTATTTTCTCAGGATCGGTATGCTATTGACCTGGCCACCAAAAAACTCACCCATGCTGCAGGTAATTTTTATATAAATGACAAACCTACCGGTGCTGTGGTAGGCCAGCAGCCTTTTGGGGGTGCTAGGGCATCCGGCACTAACGATAAGGCCGGAGCCATGCTGAACCTCCTCAGATGGGTATCAGCACGTACCATCAAAGAGACATTTGTGCCGCCGACTGATTACAAATACCCTTTTCTTGAATCCGGAAAATAATGGCATATCAAGTATTTCAACCAGCTCAAATTGTAGCCTTGTTTGAAGGAAGCCCTTCAGGATTGAAAGAGGTGCTAGATAGTATTTTAGATTCTTCAAAAAATTCTGTACCCCAGATGCGGGTGTATTACGAAGCCCAGGATTTTGATTCTTTGCGTCATAAGGCCCACTATTTAAAGTCTACCTTTAACTATGTCGTTCCTGATGAGTTTGTTATCTTATTAAAAAAAATTCATACCGATGCGGAAAATAAAACAAACTTGGATAAATTAGAGCGTGATTTACACCAGGTTGAGACGGACACTGCGACATTGATCTCTGAAATAGAATCTTTTATTAAGCAAAAAGCGTTATAAAACTATATGTTTTCATTTAGTAAGGTTGATCTTTATAAGTATAGGAAAGCCAAAGAAACGCAAGACGTAATCGACCTTAAATTCCCTTCAGAAATTAGTAAGGGCAAGAGATTAGAAAAACTTGTTTTCGTTGTAGATGATAATCCGGCCTATCTTAAAATCCTCACCCAGGATCTTTCCAAATCAGAGATTATAGCTAAAAGCTCTGATACCTCTTTGACCCTTAAAATCAAACCTTTCGCTACTGGAGAGGAGTGTTTAAAGCATCTAAACCATAACCCGGATGTCATCATCCTGGATTATGTGCTCAATGATTACATCACTGATGCCAAAGATGGTTTCTCCATTTTTAAGGAAATCAAGGAGATCAATCCTAACCAACAGGTGGTCATGCTGAGCGGCCAGCAAAATCCTGATATCATTGTAGAATCACTTAATGCAGGCATCACTGATTATATCGTAAAAGATAATGATGCCGTACAGCATCTGAAAGATACACTCGCAGAAAAGCTTTAATCAAAACCTTTTAAAATAAAAAAATCCAACTTGTTAAAAGTTAGATTTTTTTATTTTAGAGTATGTCTGGAATTATTTCTTACTCTGCTTGCCTTTGCCTGAACCCGATATGGCATCACGCATATCAGTATCAGATTTGATATTTTCCATCCGGTAAAAATCCATGATGCCTAGATTTCCACTGCGGAAGGATTCTGCAATAGCCTTAGGCACCTCCGCCTCAGCAAGGATTACCTTGGCACGTGCTTCCTGGGCTTTGGCTTTCATTTCCTGCTCCTCAGCTACCGCCATAGCACGGCGCTCTTCTGCTTTGGCTTCAGCCACCTTCAGGTCGGCAGAGGCCTGATCTGTTTGCAGTTTAGCACCGATATTAGTGCCCACGTCTACATCAGCAATATCTATAGAAAGTATCTCGAAAGCGGTACCAGCATCAAGCCCGCGCTCCAACACCAGTTTTGAAATCTTATCAGGGTTTTCAAGCACCTGCTTGTGATTAGCAGCCGAGCCAATAGAAGTAACGATGCCCTCCCCTACCCTGGCCAGGATGGTGTCTTCACCAGCACCACCCACTAATTGTTGGATATTGGCCCGCACGGTTACTCTGGCGATAGCGATCAACTGAATACCATCAGCTGCCACAGCCGCTACCCTGGGGGTAGTAATTACTTTAGGATTAACTGAAATCTGAACCGCCTCAAATACATCCCTTCCTGCAAGATCAATGGCGGTAGCCTGCTTGAAGGTAAGATTGATATTAGCTTTATCAGCCGAAATGAGAGCCTTGATAACCGAAGGTACATGACCCCCGGCAAGAAAGTGGGTCTCAAGTTCCGAGGTAGTCACCGGCACACCCGCCTTATTGGCAGTGATGAGGGAATTAACAATAATTCCAGGAGGCACCTTCCTGATCCTCATAAAAATCAGCTCAAAGAGTCCTACTTTTACCCCTGAAAATATCGCGGTAATCCAGAGGTTAAGGGGCACGAAATACAGGAAAACAAAAAAGAGAACAATTGCTCCCAGAATAAAGAAAATAATTTCCATTTTAATTAATTAGCTTTAGGTTCAACATATATTCTATTACGATCTATTTTAATTATTGTCACCAGGCCTCCTGTATCAACATACTGCCCTATCGTGCGCACTTCATATTCCTTATCACCTATTTCTGCTTTTCCCATGGGTCGAAGCGCTGAGGTGGCTTTCCCCTCCATGCCTACTTCCAGGTCAATATAGTAATCTTCATTGACTTTTCCGCCAATCGTGGATTTAAGAGAAAACCTTTCCCAGGATTTTGACCTGAGAGCCCAAATCACCGCACCGGCAGTGAGCACAAAAGTAACCAAAAGAACGTACCAGCCTATCGGGGTTCCAAAATATTGAAATCCCAAATACACGCCACCTACCAGCATTGAGGCACCTATAATGCCTGCAATGGTGGTCCCAGGGATAAATACTACCTCCACGATAAGGAAGGTAATCCCAAGCACGATCAAAGTCACTACGATAAACCATTCCATAATCTTCTAATAAGATCTAGCAAAAATAACCCTTTTATCAGAAGGATTGCCCGAATAAATACAAGTTCCTGTTTCTTTTTCTGCATTAAGAGGAATGCACCGGATCGTGGCTTTGGTTTCCTCTTTTATGCGCGCTTCAGTAGTCGCTGTTCCGTCCCAGTGCGCCAGGACAAACCCTCCATTATTATCCAGAATCTCTTTAAATTCATCATAAGTATCCGTGGTGCGGGTATTTTCCGCCCTGAAGGCCAAGGCTTTTTCAAATATCGACTTTTGAATGTCTTCCAGAAGTCGGGGGATGTATTCAGCCAGTGTATCCGCCTGAACCACCTCCTTGGTCATGGTGTCCCGGCGAGCCAGCTCTACCGTTCCCTGCTCCAAATCCCTGGGGCCAATGGCAATCCTCAATGGCACGCCCTTAAGCTCATATTCAGCAAATTTCCATCCGGGCTTATAGGTATCACGATCATCAAATTTCACCGTAATACCGCGTAATTCCAGAGCCTGCTTATACTCTTTTACCTTTTCTGAAATTTGCTCCAGTTCCTCTTCACTTCTGAAAATGGGCACGATCACCACCTCAAATGGTGCTAATTTTGGTGGCAAAACCAAACCTTGATCATCAGAATGTGCCATGATCAGTGCACCAACCAATCTCGTGCTCACACCCCAGGAGGTACCCCACACATAATCCATAGATCCTTCTTTATTGGCAAACTGCACATCAAAGGCTTTGGCAAAATTTTGTCCAAGAAAATGTGACGTGCCGGCCTGAAGGGCTTTGCCATCCTGCATCAGCGCCTCGATGCAATAGGTGTCAACTGCTCCTGCAAATCGTTCTGATTCAGATTTCACGCCTTTAATCACCGGCACCCCCATAAAATCTTCCGAAAAACGGGCATAGACCTCCAGCATCTGAAGGGTTTCCGTGATGGCCTCATCTTTGGTGGCATGGGCTGTATGCCCTTCCTGCCAAAGAAATTCTGCGGTTCTTAAAAACAACCTCGTGCGCATCTCCCATCGGACTACATTAGCCCATTGATTCACCAGAATTGGTAAATCCCTATAGGACTGGATCCAATTTTTATAGGTGTTCCAGATTACTGTTTCTGAGGTGGGTCTTACGATCAGTTCCTCCTCAAGCTTAGCTTCCGGATCTACGATTACTCCGGGGCCATCAGGATCTTGCTTAAGCCGGTAATGGGTCACCACCGCACACTCTTTGGCAAATCCCTCCACATGGGAAGCTTCTTTGCTTAAATATGATTTTGGTATAAAAAGAGGAAAATACGCATTGGAATGCCCGGTATCCTTAAACATTTTATCAATGGCAGCCTGCATTTTTTCCCAGATGGCATATCCGTATGGTTTGATTACCATACATCCCCTAACTGCGGAATGCTCGGCCAAATCGGCCCTTTTCACTAATTCATTGTACCAGGAGGAATAATCCTCGCTTCTTTTGGGTAAACCCTTTGCCATTTTTTGTGTTTGGTATAGAAATTGCTTAGTTTTAGTGTAAGTAACAACACGGACAACAAATATAGAGTAAAAATATCCTTCGTTGGGAATTCTCGTATATAAATTCGTGTTATATTAGCGAACAAAACTGAAAGGAGAAAGCTATGAAGCCCTTTATGAAAAAAGTATCAGTATTTTTATTTGCAACGTCAATTTTTGCCGTTAGCCCGGCAGTTTATGCCCAGGGCGAATACGACGATATGTACTTCAAAAAGACAGATCGTCAGAAGGTAAAATTTGCTTCTGATAAACGGGAGGTTAAAAATGATAGGGTTCAGGCAGAACCAATTAATCCTCAGGAAGGATTGTCTGCCAGGAATGTAAATCCTGAATACATTGCTCGTTATAACGAAGAAAATACTCAGATTGACAGTGATGAGGACTTAGAATACTTCTCTGAAGATTACAGCAATTCCGATTATTACAGTGCCCAGAATCAGGGAACCCAAATGAACCCTTATGGTTATGGCATGCACGGCATGCACACTATGGCCATGATGGATCCCTTTATGATGCATAGCTGGGGATGGAGAAGCAGACATTACAATCCTTACATGTGGGGATACGATCCTTTCATGGACCCTTATGGTATGGGAATGATGTCTCACTACGGCATGATGTCACCCTACGGTATGATGGGTGGTGGCTGGGGCATGCGCCCAGGATTCAGAATGTCAATGGGCTATGGTTGGAACTCATGGAACCGCGGATGGTATGGCGGAATGGGTATGGGTTATGGCATGGGCTTCGGATGGGGACATCCAATGGGTATGTGGGGTCACCCGATGGGTATGGGTATGTATAATCCATGGGGATGGGGTGGTGGCAACATCATCATCGTCAACCAAGGAGGTGAGCAAGGTGGCAGACAAGTTACCAGAGGTTCGCGAAATACAGGGTCTTCTATGATCCGTCAGCATACTGACTCACCAGCGGGTTCAAGAGCCCTGGCATCTAGCAGCGGCCGGTCAGGTCAGGCTACTACCGCCAGAACAAGGGATTATACTAATGCTCAAAACGATTATTACAACCGTTCACGTACCAACGTAACTAACAGAACCAGTGCTGATCGTTCGAGAGAAGCTTATTCCAGACCTGAAAGCAGAACTTCTGCAGTCAACAGAGGGTCTTCATTAGATCCTAACAGGAGTACCTCTCAATATCGTCAGCGGTCTAACACTATGCAGAATAGGAGTAACTATACCCCTCCTGCAAGAAACAGGTCTACTGATTATAATCGCAGCACTGCACCGAGCAGAAGTGGGTATACACCACAGAGAAGTAGTAGCCCTAGGACATTCTCCAACCCTTCAAGGAGCAGCAGTCCTAACAGGAGTTTCAGCAGCCCGAGCAGAGGCAGCAGTGGTGGAAGCTACTCAGCGCCTAGCAGGGGCAGCAGTGGTGGTGCAACCAGAAGTAGCGGTGGTGGATCCAGAGGTGGTGGAAGAGGTAACTAATCATAGGTTCCTTAACTTCTAAAAAAGACTCGATGAAGAGAATATTATATACAGCCCTGGCAGGCTGGGTTTTAGGACTTTGCCTGCCAGGGTTTTCTTATGCCCAGGCACAAGAGTATCATGAACTGGCCCTATTATTCAGCCAGACAGAGATCGGTGGAACTGCAAGGGTACAAGGACTCGGTGGTGCCCAACTCTCCCTTGGTGGAGATATCAGCTCCATCACAGGTAATCCAGCCGGCCTTGGGATGTATAATAGGAATGATGCCTCTATTTCCTTAGCCAACAGTTCAAGAAACTCAAGTACTACTTTTTTTGGAGCAGGGGCTGAGGGTACTACTGGTAATTTTCATGTCCCAAATTTTGGACTTGTTTTCAATAAATCAAAAGATGAATTTACTTCCGGGAAATTCAGGGGAGGATCATTTGGAATCAGTTTTAACCGTATAGGGAATTTTAATCAAAACCTTATCTATGGTAGAGAAGGTAATCCCCTCTCAATTATAGATAATTGGCTTGAGGCAGCCAACGGTATTGCTGTAGAAGATTTGGGATTTTACACCAATTTGGCCTATGAAGCATTTTTGATTGAGCCTGACGGTGATCCAGGAAGCACTTCCTACTTTTCCTATGCTGACGATGGTGCGGTCAACCAGACTGGATCTATCGAACTTGGCGGTTCACATTCCAAAATAGGGCTTGCTTATGGCGGAAACTTTGACGATGTGCTTTTTTTTGGGGCTTCACTAGGTATTCAAACCTTTAGATATTCTTCTGCAAGAATTTATACAGAACGATTCCCCCCTGAAGGTCAGGGTAACATAAATTCTCTTAGGCAATTAGAGTTTTTGGATGTCAATGGTACGGGTATAAACTTCAGTTTCGGTTTGATTTACAGACTTCTTCAAGAAGTCCAAATTGGTGTCAACTACACAACTCCTACCTGGTACGGAGTATTTGATGAATATGATGCCAGAATGAGATCCAATTGGAATAATTTTGATTACCCTGGGGTAAGGGTTTTAAGAGACGAAGAATTCTTAAACGACTTACTCATCACTAATTATGCCCTTACTTCCCCTAGCCGAATAGGAGTAGGTGCCTCAATATTTCTTGGAAAAAATGGTTTCATCAGTCTGGATGCCGAACGTGTGAATTTTAACCAAATGAACTTAAGGTCCAAGGATTTTGATGTTGACTTAAGTGGTCAGAATAATACGATTAGTGAAACTTACCGGGCAGCTTATAATTTAAGAGGTGGGGCGGAGGTACGATTGAGTAGTTTCAGGCTACGGGGTGGATATTCACTTTCCACTGATCCAGTGCTTCCTTCAGCAGTTAATGATGGGGTCAACCGATCCGTACAAAGTTTTACAGCAGGTGCCGGATACAGGGCCAAAAATTTCTATATAGATCTTGCCTATATCAACACATCAAGACAAGGTATCTTTTTTGCTTTTCCAACCGGGGTCGACTCACGTGCTGATATTGACTTCAACCCGTCTACCTTCATGCTCACAGTAGGGTTTCCTTTTTAATCCATATCGGATAAAATCTGCATCAGTCGGGATAAATCAAGCTTTGACTCCTTAATTATAAAATCAGCTTTTTCATATGAGGGCATCCTGGCATGGTAAAGGCTTATGAGCTTATCACGCATTTCCTCAGCATCATCCGAATCCAGAAGTGGTCTACCTCTTTGTATCCGTACTCTATTTATTAAAGTTTCCAGACTAACATCAAGGAAGACGGAGATTCCGGATTTTCTGATCAGATCAAAATTTTCTATGAATGTAGGCGTGCCGCCTCCAAGGGCAACAATGAGCGGACCTTTTCTCCCGGCTACTGATGCCAAAGCCAGATGTTCCTGCTTCCTGAAGTACTCCTCGCCATGCCGGGCAAAAATTTCACTAATAGGCATCCCTGCTCGGGCCTCTATCTCCGCATCCAGGTCCAGACCTTCCACCCTGGAGGCTCCGGACAGGGCCTCCATCCAGTAGGTTTTGCCTGAGCCCGGCATTCCCATCAGGTAAAGATGTCTCATAGTCTTTTGGCGAGGCCATCAAGGCCCGGTGTATCGTTATGATGCCACTTACCCTTTACGGTACCCTGCCGTATTAAAATGATGCCAGGATTAGCCCTTACCATGGCTTTAAGTACTGTAGCATCAGAGAAATAAACAGGAGCAGCCAATTGGTGCTCATGCCGAAATACCTCAATCTCCTGTTCTGAAGAGGCGGTCATGATTAATGGATCGATACCACCTGGTAGGGCGGTGATTAACTCACTGATTTTTTTGATATTTTTTGTTTTGGCGGTACTAACATTTTCGATCACGAAAACCAACTTCGTACCATTCAGGAATTCCTGGGTGAAGTCATTGCCATCCGCATCCGTAAGGCTGAAGTCCACCAACTTGGGGACAATTTTATCCTCGTTCAATATCCTTGAATCCACGTATTCATACCCATCGTCTGAAGAAAGATATTTTTCTGACTTGATTTCCTTACCCTTCTTTTTAAAGATATACTCAATGACCGGATCCTCCTCAGGCACCATGAGATCAGGCAGGTGGTTGCCAATTTTATAGGCTCTAAAGTCTTTAACCGGGAGGTGCCTCAATACATAGGCTCCAAAAATAAATGAAACTATGGTTACCGAGACAATGATCATGTTGCCGGTGAATTTCCTGAATACAGGTTCATAAGAACTTCTATACCAAAATAAATGCGCTATCAGTAATACCAGGATGACATCTTTATAAAAAGACTGCCATGGGGTAAGCGGTATGGCATCCCCAAAACAGCCGCAATCCGTAACTTTATCAAAATACGCTGAGTAAAAAGTCAAAAAGGTAAAGAACATAATAATTAGCAGCAATATCCAGGTGGTGACATTCATTTTATATTTCATGAGCACCGCTACTCCCAACACCACTTCCAAAACGATTAAGGTGAACCCGATCACCATTGCAAATGGTTGAAAAACTGAAAAGAAGGAAGCAAAATCAGCAGCAAAGACTACAAAATATTCATCAAGCTTGATCTCCGTCCCAATTGGATCATTAAGCTTGATCAAACCAGAAAAAATAAAAAGCCCTCCTACGCCAAACCGGCATATTTCATCAATTATCCTTTTCATCTGTTTATAATTATTTTTTTATGGTCAGACCTGCCTACCGCAGGCAGGTGGAATCTCGCATAATTATAATCCTGCCTTTGGGTGTCACTTTAGTCATGCTCGATTTCATCATCTAATTTTATTAAGGCAAATACTGCATAGTTGATCATGTCCTGATAGTTGGCTTTGATGCCCTCAGAAACCAGAGTCTTGCCCTGATTATCTTCGATTTGCTTTACTCTAAGTAATTTCATCAATATGATATCGGTAATAGAGCTCACCCGCATATCCCTCCAGGCCTCTCCATAATCATGATTTTTGTGCGTAAGCAAGGCGTATGTCTCATCCAGGACCCCATCATAGAGGGGTTCCAGCACTTCAAAACTGAGCTCCAGCCGCTTGTCATTTTCAAGGCCCATTTGTACCAGGGCCAGAGCAGCATAATTTACAATGCCTAAAAATTCCTCCCACTGACCCTCCTGCACCAGACTTTTCTTTTTCTCCTGAATGGAGCGAATCCTTCTCGCTTTGATAAAAATCTGGTCTGTAATGGATGAAAGCCTCAATACACGCCAGGCAGTACCATAATCTCTTGTCTTCTTTTCAAACAAATCTTTACAGATTTCGATTATCTT
>JBGTCD010000125.1:0-37087 GCA_041749015.1 Cyclobacteriaceae bacterium | reverse complement strand
GGTTCGACTAGGAATCGTACTATCACTTCCAGCCATTGGCTGTTATGCGCTCTTAAATTGACAGAAGGAAATTCGTTTACATCCAGTTCATCTACTGGGGTGTCTGCAAGAATCTTTTTAAACCGCTTTACCCGTCTTACCATGGCTTCACCTATTTCCTTTTCTGCAACACGTTTTATAGTATCACTGGTAAATTTAAAATCGCTATTATAAGATATGAACAAACTAAGCTCATTCCAGATGAAAGGGAATAATGGCCATGAGTAATTGTATACATACTCATTGAATACCTTAGAGTTGGCAAATCTAATGATGCGCCCACTTGGATGGTCGACCGATAAATAATCTCCATTAAATTCCCATAGGGTGGTATCAAAATAACTGACATTGATGACATCGCCAAACACATTACCTATACGGATGCGTTCACCGACATCATAAGGCTTACGGATAAGGATGTACAGCCATCCGAAAAAACTCGTGATTGGATTTTGTAAGGCAAATCCCAGAATAAGTGACAGAATACCAAATGACACCATAGCGGCATACCAGTTGGCAAACAGCAGCGACAGGATGATCAGGATTATGAGCAGGAGCGCAAATAAGTCCGCAACACGGTTGAAATTAAATACCTTGGTTTTATCTTCTATTTTGCGGTCAAATAATTTTTTTACGACCCTTGCAGCCAGCAGCACCAAAGAGATCAGCATTCCGCCAAGCATAATTTTTTGTGCTATTGGTAAATGAATGCTGGAAATAGGAAACCGATCCCATCCTAAAAGAAAATAAAGAGCACCACAGCTTAGAAATATGATGAAGGTTATTCCCAAAAAAGGGGCATCTTTCTTTAAAGCCGCCACGCTTTCCTTTTGAACAGAAATGGATGTTTCGTTTAAGGCCCTTTGTACTTTCTCATCCTTTTTAATTTCCTCTACCTCCTTATCTTCTATAGAACCTGAATTTTGCATAATACTTGATTTAATGTTTTGTGAATGTATACTATTTTATTTTTTTAAACCCCTGGCTGGCGATTGCATTGTATGCCAGCTTTTGTTATTAATGTCAAGTCTCACAGGCAGCAATATTTTTGTAATGGTATACGCATCCTCAATACCAACGATTGATATTTAAAATAAAAAAGTGCAGCAAACAATGTTTGCTGCACTCGATAAATTAAAATTTCAAAACAAATTATACTCCTTCGGTTTCTGCGCGTATTGCCGAACATGAAACTTCCGTCAATCTTGCTTTTTATTTCATTTTATCACATTTCTCTTTACTTTGTTCCGCATGATTAAGGCGGGTCCTTAAGCCTGGCAGCTGCTTAGAAGCCCAATTTCTGATTTCAGGATCTTCAGAATCAGAAGCTGCATCTTCATACAGATCGATGGCATCTTCATGGTGCTTCACCATCATATCGGTATAAGCTTTGTCAAAATCATTACCTGTTTTAACCCTAAGTTTTTCGTAACCATCTATAGAGCCATCTGAGACTGAATCAGCAATAGTAACAGATTTGGATTGCGCCAAAACCTTAAGTTCCATCAATGATTTGGTATGATCTGCTTCAATAGTTTTACCTAATTCTTTGACATGTGCGGCATTACCTTTTTGCTGGGCTAATTTGCCTAAGCGGATTTCTTCCATCTGCAATTCTGCTGCTTCCATCAAAAACTTACCATCATCGTCATTTTCGACAACAACAATGACACTGTCATAAGCTGCCAGTATGGCGATATTCTCTTGATCGACTTTTCTTGAATCATTGGCTTTGTTTTCCGAACAAGATGCTGTAAGGAATAGTATGCCTGAAATACATAATGAATGTACCAGGATTGATTTTAAATTATTTATATTTTTCATTTTTAAGTTTTTTAAAGTTTAATAAAATACGAAAGGGATTAGCTAAAACCCCTTGCATGAGATGTTGGGATTTTACCGGTGTATTTCTTCGCCTCGGTTAGATTTCCAATTTTTTTCCAGATATTCGGAATCTTCTTCATTTTTAGGCGTTACAGAAATGACCACATTACCTTCTTTGATCCCGGATTCATATAGTTTTGCCCTTGCTTCGGGGATACCTGAACCAACCAGAGCCCCTATAATACCACCTGTAATACCACCAGCACCGGCTCCAGCCAATCCTGCGGCAATTGGGCCTGCGATTAGAATTCCCAATCCAGGAATTACCACACTGGTACCAATGGCAGCGATTACGCCTGCAACTGCACCTATCGTACCACCGATAGCAGACCCTTTACCAGCATGTTCTGCTGCTTTGGTTCCGATTTCAGTTTCTTCGCCCTCCTCCTCATTGTAGTCGTTTTCACGAGTTTCCTTGGACATGAGCAGGTTAATTTCATCCTTTGAATACCCTCTTTCTTGCAAAGAATTGTAAGCAGTTTCAGTGCTTTCACGGTCCCTGAACATACCTGTCAGTACCCTTTTTTCAGAGGTGTTGCCATTATCAGATGTATTGTCATTATGTACTTTATTTTCATTTCTTGAATTTTCCATTTCTATTTATATTTAAATTGTATTATTTTTATTCCATGAGACTGCTTTACAAAAGTGCTTACCACCTACATTGTTAAGAGGTGGTATATGACTAAAAAGACCACTATGATCCCAAGACAATCACCTGCTATTTTTCTTACACCGTAACCTGCTATAATACTTTTGAAATTAGAACTCATTCATATTTTTAAATTACGCTGTTTCTTCAGCAGCTTCTACATTGATGGCGTCCATTGCGACATCGGATAATTTAAGATCGGCTTCTTTTTCTTCCTGTAAGGTTGTTGCCAATAATTCAGTTACTTCCACCAATTCCAAGGTTTCAGCAAACTGCCGCAATGTGCCATAAGATGCAATTTCATAGTGCTCTACCTTCTGTGCTGCGGAGATAATCCCTGCATCACGCATTGAGCCTTCTTCGCATGATTCCATAATGTGAGAGGCCTCCTTAATCAGGCCTTCCATTGCATCACATTTTTTTGCTTCAGCCTTTACTTCGATCAAGGAAAAAACTTTTTCTAATCGGTTGATTTGTTCTTTAGTCTCTTCGAGGTGATTGGTCAATGCCGAATGCAACTCTTTTGAAGTGGCATTTTCAATCATTTTGGGAATAGCTTTGGTCAATGCTTTTTCTGCCCAATAAATATCTTTGAGCTCATCTTCAAATAATTCCATCAGTTGTGATGATTGCATTTCACTTTTGCCATTACGACCATTCTTTTGGACGCCATTGGAATCACCTGATTTTGATTTGTTGCTGCCGTTGGTATTTGTTTTATTATTACTCATTATCTTTTTGATTTTTTATTTATACAAATTTGGGGGAGAAAGGCACGTATACTGTTATAGGTTTACTAAAAAGACATACATTATTCCTACATGATAGAAAATTCTTAGTCTAGAAAGTGGCACCAATTCATCTGATGCTAAAATGAATTAGGACGTAAAAGGGAGTATTTTATAGGAAGGTTTGTCCACACATTTTAATTAGTAAATGTGGAGGGTACAATTGGAAAATTGAAACTTTGGAATTGTGGAAGGAAACAAGACTGTTGCTTTTAATAGCCCTTGTGGGAAGGAAGTATCCTTACAGTGGTATTTAATAAATAAAAAGTGATAAGAGGATTTGTGGTTTCAACACCGAGCGAAGGGCTTCTTTTTAAAATTTCACCTAACCTTATACCAAGAGGCACAGCCATGCTGTTTGGTCCTGGCATAAGGTTTTAGGGGTCTGGTGGTGATTAGTTGAATTACTGTCCTTTTTGCATCAGCACCTAAAGCAATTTGAGGTTTTGAATGGCGTTTCTCCTTCTTTCTTTTAATGCTTTAAAATGGGATGGGGTCAGCCCAGTCACCTTTTTAAATTGCGTAGACAAATGCGCAAGACTACTGTAGTGAAGCATGTGAGCGATTTCCGAAATGGTATGTTCTCCAAAAATTATCAACTCCTTTATCCGCTCTATTTTCAATGCAATCATGTATTTTTCTATAGTAGTGGCTTCAACTTCTGAGAAGATATTAGATAAGTATGTATAGCTGTGGTTGAGTTTTTCACTTAGCAGAACTGAGAATTTAAGATATGGCTTATCATCTGCTTTGTAAACATAATCGACCATGGCTTGTCGTATTTTCTCTATCAGTGCCCCTTGCATTTTATCCAGTAACTCTAGGCCAACCGTTCTGATTTGGGTGTTCAGGGATTGCTTTTGCTCATCAGTAACGTCTTCCTTAGTTTCGATTTCTCCTAATTCAACTTTTATAGTAGAGATTCCATGTCTTCCAAAACTTCTTTAACAAAGGCTACGCAGCTCTCACAAGCCATGTTTTTCACATAAATTTTCATTAATTATTTTTTAGATCGTAAATGATATTAGGAAATCTTACCGATTAGCAAATAATCTAAATCCCCTTGAAGGAGGTGCCCACAGCAAGGGCGATAAAGCCACCAAGGAGCAATGGATGGCTGTATTCACTTAGGAATTCAACATGGGCATAATGACCGATGATTCCCAGAATGCCGGCAACCAAGCCAATGATCCAGACGATTTGTTTAGGTGCAGATGGTTTCATATTACAATAGTTTAAGGTTTAAATTTTGATGAATGGTTGATACAGGTAAGCTAATGCAAGGCTTACCTTAAAGTAAATAAAGAGCAACCCTTGGGTTGCCCTCCAATATCATGTGGAATCAATTGTGATTAAACAGATAGAATACCCCTGCTTGTAATCCTCTATTGAAAAGGTCGTTTCCGTTTTTATGGATGTTGCTGAGTCCTATGTTGTAGCGCACATCCAAACCAAAACCTGTTATGGGGCTGACATAACCTGCACCGACTGCTAATCCTAAGTCAATAGACTCATAATTATCCTTTACATTGATTTCGGTGTTGTTGGTTTTGGTCTTGGCACTCGCCAGGATTCCAAGTTGTGGACCTGCCTGCAATCTAAAGCCATTGTCAAACATGTATTGAAATAGTACCGGAATATTGATATAATTAAGGTTTAAATCCACGTCTGTACCTGCTGCTCTGTATCTGGCTCCCTGTGTGGAAAAGACCAGCTCAGGCTGCAAGGCAATATTTTCTGCGAGGTGCATATGACTAAAGAGACCCAGATGAAATCCTACTTTAGTATCAAAATTGGCACTTCCACCAGGTTTCAGAGTGAAAGCATTCAAGCCACCCTTGATACCGATATTACTTTGCTGTGCAGTAGCGACCCCGGCAAAAAGGAAAAAGGACAGAACGGTTGTGTAGATTATTTTCATAATTTTAGTTATTGCACCTGCTGGTTTGCAGGTTTGAGTATGATGGCAAAGGTGAGTCCTTTTGGCAAGGGGTATGTTGCAGAATAAACAAAAGGAATTATATAATTCACCTGTTCACCAGGACTCAGGTATTAAGATGTTCCTGGGGGATTTGATTTTGATAATCTTCCGATGGTTCGATAGTGATATATTGGTCCTCTTTATTATTTTCTTTCTTTTTAAAGAACCTCCGAAATATCTCCACTACCTTTCCTCTTATATTTTCTGAATTTTTGGATAAAATATTGGTAACGCCAAACTGAATGGCAGTGCCAATTATTACCTTTAGGGGATGGCTGGTAGATCCAATGGCTAATTTTTTGGTGAAGTATCCTGCGACCATGCTTAAGGTCATTTTGAGGATGTTGCTTTTAAAATCCGGAATTGCCATCAACTCATTAACAGTATTCTTGATTAAATTTGTGGGTTTTAGGCCTTCGATGGTAATTTCTATTTGTTCATTCAATAATTCCTCCTCCTGACGCTGCTTGATTTCAAGCTGTAGGATCGCCGCATTGAGCTCTTTTACGTTGGTGATTTTACTCATTCGCTTGTATTTAAGATTTCAGAGATTATTGCATTACTGACTTGTTCTTTTATTGGCTTGTGTAAGAAATAAAATAGAACACCTCCTAACAGAATATAAAATCCGGCAACACAGAAAAACCCTAAATAGAGGTCGCCTAGTAAACCACCGAGCCAGAGTGCTAATCCAATACTTGCAAAAACCAAAAACATAGAAAGAACAATAACAACAGTAGCACGTGATACAAAAGTTGAAACAACTTCTGCAGTTTTGCTTATGGCCTGGAGTCTGTACAACTCAAAGCTTGTTTTTCCAAAGTCTTCGACTTTTTTAAATAAAGGCTCCATTTGATTTAGTTAGTTCCCAATTATTTATAAAGTGTTAGGAGAGTGTTTTATTGATTAAGACTTAAATTCCGCTTTGGCGTCATTTTTTAGATCCTTAGCCTCATTTTTTAATCTATTGTAGCCTTGAGTGACCTGGTCCCTGTGTACCCCGAATTTATCGGCAACCTCATCCATTAATCTTCTGAATTCATTTTTGATGTCATTCGTGGTATCCGAGGTTTTTTGGGCAATGGTATGCCTGGTCTCTGATCCTTTTGCCGGTGCAAATAATACACCTAAAAGGGTGCCGGCGGCTACGCCTACTAATACTCCAGTGATAATTTTTCCTGTGCTCATGATTTTTGTTTTTTAATTGTTTGTCATACTTTATTGATTGACTTTTTTACCCGTAAAGTCATTAAACGCTTGTCCCAGGTCATTCAACTCACGGCTGAATCCTGTTTTAAATTGTTCCCAATCTTCTTTTCCTTCAGCCTGGAAACTATTCAATCTCTTTTTCAGGTTGTTATTTCTACGTTCCAGATCTGAAATTGACCGCTGATATTCTGCTCTTGCATCTTGATTTTGCATATCTACTCTTGAATTAAAGTCATTGATTCTTTGATTGTTGGTGTTGATTTGTTTATTCATGTCTGTTTTAAATTTTTCAATATCGGTATAATCTGCCCTGGCTTTATCGGAGCCTTCTCGTGCTTCGATACTATCAGTTTCTGAATTATCTACTTTTTTTGTGGGTGAATTACAGCCTGTTAAAGTAGATCCCATGATGAGTGCAATGACTGCGATGTTTAAGATTGTGTTTTTCATTTTACTTTAATTTTAAAGGTTTACTTAAAAGAATCTATAACCAACAGTGAATTGTAACCATTGATTTTTGTAACGTGGTGTGGAAGAAGTACCATCACCATGATTAGTTTGAAGGTCCCAGTTTACTCTTCCTGAAAGTACCAGGTTTGAAATGTTGACATCTAATCCAGTAGCAAATCCAAGGATATTTTTACGGATGTTATCATTTGCAAATTCCTGCTCCTGCTCTACACTATTAGGTCCAACTGTGAAAACATTCTTTTGATTAAGGAGATATGAAAACTGGGGACCTAAAACGATCGTCAGAAATTCTGATGGTTTTAATTGTACCAGAAGGGGAATATCCAGGTATGAAGTAGTTCTTGAGAAATCATAAGAGCTACCTATTAATGTGCCTGAACCTTTAAATCCTTTTTGAGAAAATAATACCTCGGGTTGTATTCCCAGATATGTCCCAATCGGGATTCCAAGAAATGCGCCTCCGACAAAACCGGCTTTACCATCGGCTCTAAAATCCTGGCCGTTTTCATCCCATACATTTGAATAATTTAGCCCTGCTTTCAGACCGAATACAAGCGATTCACGTGATTCCTGGGCTTTCACTACTGTTGTAAAACCCAAAAACACTATGCAAAGCATAATGATTGGTTTTCTGAATTTTAGGTATTCGTTATTTTCTGATTTCATATTCTATTTTTTATTTAATCAGGTGAAAGAATTTACAGATACAAATTTCATTTTATTTCATGTCGGATTAGTTACACAACTCCAGGTAAGTATTACATCATTTACATATTGCAATATGTAGCCTCCCGGTGCAGGGACACTACTTTTTATTTTTTGTGCTATCGTATTTTAAATACTAAAATTATTAGTAATTTTAGCTAATAAAATTAGTATGAGTATGGGGAATGGGAGAGCAGTGATTCACATGGATCTGGATGCATTTTTTGTGGCGGTAGAGTGTAAGCTTAACAGCGCCCTCAGGGGCAAGCCTCTGATCATCGGTGGCACCTCCGGCAGGGGAGTAGTAGCCTCATGCAGCTATGAGGCGCGGCGGTTTGGGGTGCACTCGGCCATGCCCATGTACCTGGCCCGGCAGCTTTGCCCCGATGCCATCGTCATCTCCGGCGATATGGAAGCCTACAGCCAGCATTCTCATCTCGTCACCGAGGTCATCGCCGATACGGCCCCTTTGTTTGAAAAAGCCTCTATCGATGAGTTTTACATTGATGCTACGGGCATGGACCGGTTTTTTGGCACCTATGCCTGGGCGCGGGAGCTGCGCACCAGAATCATTTCAGAGACAGGCCTGCCCATCTCCATGGCCCTCTCGGCCAATAAGCTGGTATCTAAGGTGGCTACAGGAGAGTACAAGCCCAATGGTGAAAAGCACATATCTCTGGGGTCGGAGCAGGGGTTTCTGGATCCCCTCCCCGTGCAGAAAATTCCCATGATCGGGGAGAAAACCTCCCGGTTTCTCTACGATATGGGCGTGCGCCAGGTATGTGTATTAAGACAAATGCCGGTGCAGTATCTGGAGAGCGCCTTTGGAAAAAGCGGCCGGGAGATATGGCATAAGGCCCATGCCATTGACCCCAGCCCGGTGATACCGTACAGTGAGCAAAAATCCATCTCTACCGAATCTACTTTTGAAACCGACACCATTGATGTACACCACCTCCGGGCCCTGCTCATCGCTATGGTAGAAAAGCTCTCCTATAAGCTCAGAAAGCAGGGGCGGCTGGCGGCCTGCATCACTATAAAGATCCGCTATGCTAATTTCGACACGGTAACCCGCCAGTTCAGGCTACCCTATACCGCCTCCGACAAGGTGCTGATCCGCACGGCCCTGGAGCTGTTTGACAAGCTTTATAACCGCCGCATGCTGATACGTCTGGTGGGGGTGCGGCTCAGCCATCTGGTGTATGGCAGTGACCAGATCAGCCTTTTTGAAGATACCGAAGAGGAGGTAAAGCTCAATCAGGCCATGGACAGGATCAGGCTGCGCCACGGTGCGGAAAAAATAATGAGGGCCATCACTATGGGCACAGGCCGCAGGGTACGCACCAATATGAACATGTTCAAAGGATAGGAGCCGATGTATTTCAACTGTCATACCTGGTTCAGCTTTGGCTACGGCACCCTTTCGCCTGAGGCTCTGCTGGATGCTGCTTTACGCTGCGGGGTCCATAAGCTGGTGGTCACCGATATCAACAACACGGCAGCCTATATTGAGGTCATGCGCCTGATCCGCGAGCGGGGGCTGTCGATGGGGTTTGGGGTGGGGGTAGAGTTTCGTGATGGCGACCGCATCCTGTACATGGCCATAGCCCGTAATAATGCCGGCTTTGAGGCCATCAACAGGCTCCTTTCCCGGCACCAGATTGAGGGCATCCCCCTTCCTGAAAGGCCGGGGTTTTCGGAGGATGTCATGGTCGTTTACCCCTGGCCTGGCCCCGACCCGGAAACCCTGGGCGGCTCAGAGTGGATTGGCGTACGTCCGGGGATGGTCAACAAGATACCAACCTCTTCGCGAAGGGCTAGTATCGATAAGCTGACGGCCTGGATGCCGGTGACCTTTCAGGACAAGACCGGGTTCAACATCCACCGGCTGCTCCGGGCCATAGACCATAACACCCTGCTGAGCAAGCTTGCACCCGGATCGCAGGAAGATCCGGATGCCATCATGTATCCTTATGCGGAGGCTGAGGCTTTTTATGACCGCTATCCTTCGTTAATAAAAAATGCCTATAAGATCAGCCAGGAAGCCGGCCTGACCCTTGCCCTGGGTACCGACAAAAATCTGAAAACCTTTACCGGCTCTCCCGAAAGCGACCGCGACTACCTCATCACCCATGCCTGGGAGGGCTTTCAGCGGCGGTACGACAGCAGCAATCCCGTCATGCGGGAGCGGTTCAACAGGGAGCTGGAGATCATTTTCCAAAAGCATTTCACGGCCTATTATCTGATCAGCCATGATGTGATCGCCTATGCCCGCAGCCAGGGCTTCGACTATGTCGGGCGGGGGAGTGGGGCCAACAGCATGGTGGCCTACTGTCTGGGCATCACCAATGTCGATCCCATAGCCCTTGACCTGTACTTTGAGCGGTTTCTTAATCCTGAGCGGTCATCGCCCCCTGATTTTGACCTTGACTTCTCATGGAAAGACCGCGATCATGTGATCCGCTATATGTTTGAGCGGTATGGGTACGAACATACCGCCCTGCTGGGCACCCATACCACTTACCAGTACCGGTCCCTGATCAGAGAGCTGGGCAAGGTGTTTGGCCTGCCCAAAGAGGAGATCGATCAGATCGTGGCTGCCCCTGACCGGTATCGGGACCGGGATCACATCACCCGTCTGGTATTTACCTATGCCGCCAGGATGAAGGATTACCCCGCACACCTTTCCATTCATGCCGGTGGGGTGCTGATCACCGAAGCCCCTATTTATACTTATTCGGCACTGGCTTTTCCGCCTAAGGGATTCCCTGTGGTCAATTTTGAAATGCATAATGCCGAGGATATGGGTATTTATAAGTTTGATATCCTGAGCCAGCGCGGTCTGGGCCATATCCGGGAGGCCGTAAACCTCATCCGCGAAAACAGGGGTGAATCGGTAGACATCGATGATATTGACCGGTTTAAGCAGGACCCTGCCGTGAAGGAGCTGCTCATGGCCGGCCGCACCATGGGCTGCTTTTATGTGGAGTCTCCGGCCATGCGCATGCTTTTGGGCAAATTACAATGCAGTGATTATATCACCCTGGTGGCGGCCAGCTCCATCATCCGCCCCGGAGTGGCACGGTCAGGGATGATGCGGGCCTATATCGAGCGGCATCATCTGGTGCAAAACGGCCTGCCTTACCAATCGATTCACCCCCGCATGGATGCGCTGATGCAAGAGACCTATGGCGTGATGGTGTATCAGGAGGATGTGATCAAGGTGGCCCATCATTTTGCCGGGCTCACCCTCACCGATGCCGATGTGCTGCGCCGGGGCATGTCAGGCAAGTATCGTTCACGGAAATCCTTTGAGCGGGTGAAGGATAGGTTTTTTACCCTTTGCCGGGAGCGGGGCTACCCGCAGGAGGTGACTGACAGGGTATGGTATGAGATCGAGAGCTTTGCCGGATATTCCTTTTCCAAGGGCCACTCCGCCAGCTATGCGGTAGAGAGCTACCAGAGCCTGTACCTCCGGGCCCACTACCCCCTGGAGTTTATGGTGGCTGTGGTCAATAACTTCGGCGGTTTTTACAAGACGGAGTTTTACCTCCACGAGGCCCGCATGCTGGGTGCTGAGGTAGCAGCGCCCTGCGTCAACAACAGCGACTATCTGAGCAACCTTAAGGGGAAGATCATTTACCTGGGATTTATCCATCTCAAGGACCTGGAGAAATCCCTGGCTTTTCGGATGATACAGACCCGTAAAGAGGCGGGGGCTTTTCGCAGTCTTGAAGATTTCATCCGGAGGGTGCAGCCCGGCCTGGAACAGCTCCGCATCCTCATTCGCATCGGTGCTTTCCGGTTTACCGGGATATCAGGGCAGCACCTGCTTTGGGAGGCCATGCTCCTCATGTCGGCAGGGCAGCATAAAGCAGATGTTCCCCCGCTCTTTTCCGAGGCCTCGGAAAAACCCTTCGGACTGCCTGAACTCAACCGCCATACCCTGGAAAGCGCCTTTGATGAGATCGAGCTTCTGGGCTTCCCCCTTTGTGACCCTTTCCTGCTCCTGGCTACTGAGGAGCGTGGTGATACCAGTGCCGCGGAGCTGATGCGCCGGATTGGTAAGCGCGTGACGCTGGTGGGGTACCTGGTCACTACCAAAGATACCCGCACCAAGAATGGAGACCTGATGCATTTCGGCACCTTTTATGATCATGAAGGGGCGGTATTTGATACGACCCATTTTCCCAATACCACCAGGAAGTATCCCTTCCGGGGCCGGGGATTTTATAAGATCGCCGGGATGGTGGTAGAAGACTTCGGGGTACCGATGGTGGAGGTGCAGAGCATGGAGAAGCTGCCGCTGGTGCGGAAAATGGCTTTGCAGGGGGATGGGGTTTTTTAGTATTCGGTATGCAGTCTTCAGTAAAAACTAACTACTGACCATCAACCAGAGATTATTGGGCAAACTGCTAACCCATTTGTATTTATAAACTAATCCTTATATTTTTATCTAAGGAAAATAAAATGACTGATTTTGGGTGATAACCCACAATCGGATATTTACTAAACACCCTTAATCATTTTTTCTAAAAATTTTACCTAATGAAGCAATCAAATTTATTTTACACTGCTTTATTAATTTTTACTTTATCTCATTGGGCGGTGGGTCAGCAATACACCAGGTACCAAGGTGTTGTTTTCAACGGATCCGATTCATCTAGGTTGCCGTTCGTTCACGTGCATATTGAAGAAACGTCCATGGGCGTTTCCACAAATTCAGCTGGGCAATTTCAAATTAATGTTCACGATTCTTTGGCAAACAAAAACATTGTATTCAGTTGCATAGGATTTGAGAATCTAACATTACCCCTAAAGGAGGCCTTTTCTCATGAGCGAAAATATGATTCTATTTTCTTGCATCCTGATATTTTCATCCTGCATGAAGTAGTTATTACAGCACCAAAGGATACTTTGGGTGCTTTTTTACAAAAGGTGATAGACAGGATAGAAATCAATTATCCAACAAAAGCTTATTTTTTATCAGGTTTTTATCGTGAGATAAGTCAAATGGGTGATGCCTCTTCCCGACTTATTGAAGCAGCGGTAAGTATACAAGACCCCGGATATGCAGGGAATGATAATAAATTACGAATAAGGGTTGATCAAATGCGCAAAAGCGATGACTTTATTAGTTATTCCTGGACCAGGTCTTTAAATAAATTAATGTTTGGAGATAAAAATGATCTGATACAGACGTACCGCACTGATTTTCTCCGTGAAAGCGTGAATCTAACTAGGAATGGAGGCATTTTTAAATATGAATTAAGGTTAGATACACTATTAGGAACTGGAAAAAATCAAGTAGCAAAAATTGTCTTTTACTCAAATGAAATGGTGAACGCCCCGTATTTCATGGGCGAAATATATGTTTCACTATCTGACCTGGCCATAAAAAGAATGAGTTACTCCTGGGTTGCCCACCCTAAATTTACATTTGGCAGGCAAGACCTAATATTTTACGATGGTTTGTATAGATTTAAAAAGGTGGTAGAGTACCAAAAAATTGGGTCTAAATATTATCCGTTTTTCATTTCATCCTTTGAACCCATACCGGGGGTTACCGCTGCTAAAGGAAAATTACAATTCAAAGAATCAACGATATTAATTAATCAGGTCTTCCTAGATAAGAAAGAATATTCAAAAATTAAAAGAAGGGAAAGGGAACGTGAAGGTAGAGATATTTACGAGCAGGATTTTCCTTATGATGCCAATTTTTGGGAGGAATACAATATGGTTATTCTCAATCCAATAGGGGATAACCAAAGGTTTTCACTTGAGAAGAAAGATACTTTGGAAAAACAATTCCGAAAAAATGCACAGTAGACAAGGGTATTTAGTGACTCTGGATTTTAGCTGTCATTATGTTAATACGTGTTGTATAATTAAAAGCAAACACGTTTTTTTATTAAAAAAGCACTATGAGAACTAAACTGACATTAACCATAGAAAAAGAGGTTATAAAAAACGCCAAGGAATACGCCAAAGAAAAAGGCCAAAGTCTTTCTGAAATGGTTGAAAATTACTTCAAACTAGTAACTGTAAGCAGGAGGAAAATTAAGGAAAAGCAACTTTCTCCTAAAGTCAGAAAACTACGAGGAATAATTAAAATAGACCAAAACATTGACTATAAAAAAACTTTAACCGAAGAGTTATCTAAAAAATATGGCGTTTAAACTATTTATCGATTCTGATGTGTTCTTATCCCTTCTCATCATAATCTGGTATTACCTTTAAGCCTATCCCACCTAAGAGGGAATAATTGGAAAAAATTGTATATTCGAAATATGATTACCGATGAAATATCAAAGCGTAAAGAGGATTTCGAAAATCTGTGCGCCAACCACAAGGTGAAATACCTGTATGCATTTGGATCATCGGTTACAGATCGTTTTGACCCAGATAAAAGTGACATTGATCTACTCGTTGAAATTGACGGCAATGACCCAATTGAACGTGGAGAAAGGTTAATTTCACTTTGGGATTCATTTGAAGAATTTTTTCATAAGAAAGTAGATTTGCTCACAGATTCATCGGTTAAGAATCCTTTTTTACGTAAAAGCATAGATTCCAAGAAGGTTTTGATATATGACGGATCGGGGCAAAAAGTACTTATCTGATAATCTACGTTCCATTGAACTGATTGATGTTAAAACAAGCGCTGATGTTTTGACAAAATTAAAGTAATGATTAATAAAATTTACTGCAATGACAACAAATGAATTAAAGCATAAAGTTATTGGGAAAATCAATGAACTAGATGATGATGGTTTATTAAAGGATTTGATCAGATTGATTGAAGATAGTTCCGATGATACTGAAATTTATCGCCTGAGTGATAATCATAAAAAGGCTGTTAATACAGCGATTGATCAAATCGGAAAAGGTGATTTTTTAACAAATGAACAATCAAATGAACAGATTGGGGAATGGTTAAACAAATAATATGGTCAAGATATGCTCACAATGACAAATTGAATATTCTTGATTATTGGATAAAAAGAAACAAATCAAACACTTATAGTAAAAGACTAAATCAGATATTTGAGAATACCGCTGAACTGATTAGTAAATATCCCTGGATAGGTAAGCAAACAGAATTACCAACCATTCGATACAAAATTGTAAAGGACTATTTGTTTACCTACAGGGAGACTGAGGACCATATTGAGATTTTGACAATTTGGGATAGCCGACAAGATCCGGATAAATTTGAGAGGATAATAAAAAAGGGCAGCAGCTAGCCCGAACAGATATCTAGTCAATTGGTAATCCTCACTTTTCTTAGCTTCGCGCGGTATCCCCCTGCCACCAGAATGAATTCATCGAAATGCTCACCACTTCTAATTTGCCTTTAATGCCAGGACTTTTTATCATGCAGAAAAATTCTTACGCAAATTTGGCATCTAGATGATCAAAAAACTTCTTAAAATATTCCTTTATATCCTGGGTGGCATACTGGTAGTGCTTCTTACCTTGCTGGTCTTTTTATGGGCAAAGAGCCCCGGCAAGCCTGATCCGATCGTAGGTCAAGATGGAAAAGAGCTTCCGGGAAGCATATCCACCATCGAAGAGATTGAACTTGGCGGGCAACCACAGTTCATGATCATCCGGGGTGCTGATTCCACCCTACCAGTTATGTTATTCCTCCACGGTGGTCCGGGCAGTCCGGAGTTGCCCTTTATGAAACACTATAACCGCGATATTGAAAAGGACTTTGTGATGGTGTATTGGGAACAAAGGGGAGCAGGGAAATCTTTCTCCAGGGACATACCTTCGGCCACTATGAACATGGACCGGTTTATAGCCGATACCCGTGAGCTGAGCGAATACCTCATCGAAAGATTCGGTCAGGAAAAGATATATCTCATGGGGCATTCCTGGGGCTCCTTATTAGGGATCATGACCGCATACCAGTATCCGGAGCTTTACCATGCATATTTTGGGGTAGGTCAGGTGGCTGATCAGTACCGGGCGGAAATGATCTCATTTGAATGGGTGCAGGAGCAGGCCAGGCTGGCCAATGATGAAAAAGCCATCCGGCAATTGGCCGAATTGAATTTCCCTGATACTACCGCTTCGACTAAAGATTGGGTAGATTTTTTGATGCATGAAAGACAATTTGTGATGCAATATGGAGGGTCTATGCGAGAGGTGCGCTCCATGTGGCCCATGGTGAAAATGATCATGAATACCAGGGAGTACACCCTGGGAGACAAAGTCAAATACATGGAAGGGAGTTTGTACTCACTTGAAAATATGTGGGAAGAGGTCATGATGGCTAATCTCTTCACCACCATTGATTCCATACACCTGCCGGTATATATTTTTCAGGGGCTATATGACTACCAGACCGCTCATGCCGTGGCCAAAGATTTTTATGATCAGCTGAAAGCTCCGGAAAAGGGTTTCTTTACATTTGAGCATTCGGCGCATATGCCACTTATGGAAGAAGTGGAAAAATTTAATACTTTAGTAAGAGAACTGGCAGGAGTAAGGGAATGATTAATATTTTGCCTTGATGGATTGAAAAAGCCCTGATTGACAATGGAAGCTCCATGATAGTTATTTCTTTCATAGGTGTAGCAGGAATATCGGTCGCGGTGTTTACCATCGTTTTGATATTCACCAAAGAGAAACTAGGTTTGGCCGACCGGCTGCTTGGGAGTTGGCTATTGGCTTTAGTGCTTAATCAACTTTACTTCCTGGTTACCGGCATTGAACAACAGGTAGCATTACACCCCCTCCTTCACTTTATCGGGGTGGGGTCGGTGCTATTGCATGCGCCATTATTATTCATTTTCAGCCGCCAAGTATTTTCAGCTAAACTTTCTGTTTGGAGTTATTTTCACTTTGCTCCTTTTATGGTTTTTATGGTGTGCTTCGGGATGGTATGGTGGATCAATCCGGATAGTTTGGCTTTCCGGAATGGGTTTATCGGGTTTAAGGAGGATTTATTCCCAATCAATTATTACGGGATTTTCCTGGCTCTTGTATCCGGACTTTATACCATTTTGGCTTTTTACTCAGTCAGGCATCATGAAAAGCAACTATCCCAGACACAATCCAGCGAAATAAGAAATGTACTCAATTGGTTGAAGCAGTGGATTATTGCCGCCACTATTTTTTTTGTGGCCACCTACCTGTATGTGGAATTATCCGTTTCACATACTCAGGTGGATGCCCGGTTTACCTTTCAGGTGATCAGCGTGTTCATGAGTATCTATATATTTTACGTCAGCTATTGGGGTATTCGTAAAACTGATGCCTTCAGGCGTTTTAATCCGGGAGAAGTGTCCATCAGCACTCAGGCTAACCAGGCCAATCACGAAGAGATTCATCACCTTGCAGAAAAACTTAAAGACTTTCTTGAGCGGGAAAAGCTTTTTCTTGATCCTGACCTTTCCCTCACCAGGCTTGCTGAATACATGAAAGTCCCACCTGGTAAATTGTCGTTAGTGATCAATCAGATTCTTGATAAAAATTTTTATGACCTGATCAATGAGTATCGGGTGAATGAATTTCTAATCCGGCTTCCTAAAAAGGAATATGGCCATCTATCCTTATTAGGCCTTGCCTTTGAATGCGGATTCAGATCCAAATCCACATTTAATGCTTTTTTCAAAAGGCAAACCGGCTCTACGCCATCGGCCTATAAAAAATATCTGGAAAAGGAGTCCGGGTAAATTGCACCGGACGATTACCGGTAAATACCGAGATACTTTTGATGCATTGATTATTTAAACAATGCACCATGATAATTAAATATCTCACTATTTCTATTTTTGTTTTAGCCGGTTCTGTAATTCAGGAGCCAACCATTGAGTCAGGCAATCATCTAGAGGTAATGGTCCAAAATGTAAAACCGGGGAAGGGTAAAGTAAAGGTTTGTCTTTTTGACAAGGAGGAAACCTTTCTCAAAAAAGCTCTGAAATGTTATGATGTACCTGCTCCTGAAGAAAAGCAGTCTGTCCAGGTGATTTTTGAAAACCTCCAAGCCCAAATCTATGCCGTTTCTGTTTATCAGGATTTTAATGATAACGATATCCTTGACCAAAACTGGTTAGGATTGCCGGTAGAGCCTTATGGTTTTTCCAATAACCCATCGACTACTTTCGGGCCACCTTCATTTTCCAAGGCGGCCATTGATCTCAAAGGACCTACAACGATAGTGGTTAAATTATGAAGTCATTAATACAAAGCATCTATAAAGGCAGTCGGGTTTTGTACTACACCGGACTGATCCATCTATTCTTGGGCTTGGTATTTTTAGCACTAATGGGCATAGACTCGCGCATGGTGTACCAGGAAAGCGTATGGCTGAAACCGATCCGGTTTGCCATTTCCATTTTCCTTTTTACATGGACCTTCGCATGGTTTTCGGGATTGTTTCAGGACAAACCACGATTGATTAAGGTGCTCAACTTCCTTATAGCAGCCTGTATGTTCATTGAAATTGCTCTGATCTCCATGCAGTCCTTCAGAGGGGTGGCCTCTCATTTTAATGTAAGCACCACTTTTGATGCGATGGTGTATGCGGTAATGGGTGGTGTTATAGGATTTAATGGGATTGTAGTAACCATTTGGTTCCTGATTTTTGTTTGGTTGAGAGAGGCCGGAGGCAGGTACAGGAAGGCCGTCATTTGGGGGATGTTTTTGTTCATGCTTGGGAATCTGGCAGGATTTCTTTTGACAATTTATAGCTGGCCATCTCCTGATAAGGATACGGCTGATGCTTTGGCAGTCACGCGTTGGAAAACCGATTTCAGGGACCTCCGCATTGCCCATGCCATAGGACTCCATGCCATCCAAATTTTACCATTGAGTTGTTGGGTGCTCATCAAATTAAACTGGGATGAAAAGTGGATTCATGGGGTAGGGGCAGGCTATTTTATAATTTATTTTTTAGCTGCTATTTATGGGTTGGGTGTTATTTAATCGTTAGAACTTTTCTAAAGTTCTTAACTTTGGAAAAGTTCATCTCAATACCGTATCTTAAAACCTGAATGGAACCAGGTAAACTTACCCTATACCGATCCTCTGCCGGATCTGGAAAAACCTTTGCCCTGGCCCGGGATTATCTGATCCTGGCCTTGCAAAGACCGGATTATTTCCACCATATTCTGGCAGTGACCTTCACCAATAAGGCTACCGCTGAGATGAAAATGAGGGTGCTCAGGTATCTTCATGACTTCAGTAGGGGAGTGCAGCATCCCCCATTTGAGGAAGTAAAAAATGCCCTCGGTATATCCGAAGCTGCCATGGCCGAAAAATCCAGGGTTGTCCTTTCTGATATCCTGCATCAGTATTTTTTCTTTTCAGTTCAGACTATTGATTCTTTTTTTCAAAAAGTGGTCCGTTCATTTGCCCGGGAAGCAGGGCTGCCTGCCGGATATGAAATAGAACTTGATGATAAGCGCATCATTGAAGCCGTGGTAGACAGGATGCTGGATGCCCTTGGTGCGCATAAAAATCTTACCCAATGGCTAGGGGAATATGCTTTGGACTCCATTCAGGAAGGCACCTGGGATATCCGAAAAAATACCAGATCACTGGTCAGGGAAGTTTTTAAGGAGCAGTTTCTTAAAATTCAAAATGACCTCCCTGATGTGGATACAGACCTGGACCGCCTCAAAAAACTGATCGGAAGGTTCCATGCAGTACGTAAGGATTTTGAACAGGAGATGAAGGCCCATGGCATTAAAGCCCTAAATATCCTGGACCATTATGATCTCATTATCGAGGACTTTTATCATGGCAAGAGTGGAGTTCTTTCAATTTTAAACAAGATAAAAAAGTGTGATTTTGATTCGCCTAATTCTCGCCTTGCCAAAGCTCTTTCCGGGGAGGGTCCTTGGTTTACTAAAACCAGTAAAAAAGCTCCTGAAATTGAGGCCGCCATGGCAGGGGGTCTATTGGATGCCATAGGCACCCTTGTGATTACCCTTGAGGAAAAATCCCCGGCCTATTTTACAGCAATAGCAGCCATCAAAAATTTCCACCTCCTCGGCCTGCTTTCATGGCTCCGCAATGCCTCCAGGGAAATCAAAAGTGAGGAGGAACTCCTTACCACCCAGGACATCACCGAATTTTTAAAAGAAATCATCGAAGGGAGTACGGCACCATTTATTTATGAAAAAATCGGCACCAGGTACCATCATTATCTATTGGATGAATTTCAGGATACCTCCGCCATGCAGTGGGATAATATCCGGCCGCTCCTGCACAACAGCCTTTCGGAAGGATATGCCAACCTTATTGTAGGGGATGCTAAGCAGTCGATATACCGGTGGCGGTCGGGGGATTATGAACTGATGACCACCGCCATAGCCCGTGACCTGGGGGTTGATTTTATCAATGAGGAGGTATTGGAGCGGAATTTTCGGAGTAAATCCGATATCATAGGATTTAATAATGCAGTTTTTACAAAAGGAGCCCAAATCCTTCATGACCACCTGGCAGCACAGATTGAGGCAGCCCCTATGTCGGATGAGGACCGCGCAGGATTTAAGAAGTATCTGGACCAGATCAGGACCGTTTATCAGGATGTAGTGCAGGCCCCTTTCGACCGGTCCGAGTACAAGGGCATGGCGGAGGTGAGGCTTCTGGAGGTAGATTACGGTGAGGAGGATGAGGACTACTTAACCGTGATGATAGATGCGGTGGGCGACCGCCTCAAAGCCCTAAAAAATGCAGGGGTCAGGATGGGGGATATTGGAATTCTGGTCAGGAGTAATAGTGAAGGCAGTAAATTTATTAAGGTTTACTATGAGGCTGGTCTCGACAGCCGGTTTGGTCCGGTGATCTCTTCGGATTCATTATTTCTTAAAAATAGCAGGGCAGTGGCATTACTTCTGAATGCCATGCGGTATATCATTGATCCTGTGAATTACCCGGCACTGACCAATCTATTGCATATCGGATATGCTCTTCATGATCACCCTGCAAAGTTTTTGGAGAATATCACCCGGCCTGAAGATCTCAGACAATATTTACCCAAAGACTGGAATCATGCGCGCCTTAGAAGCATGGAAATTGGTACACTCATAGAGCATCTGGCGCGCATGTTCCGGTTACAAAACCTTAGCGGAGAGTTCAGCTTTATTCTGGCCTTTCAGTCGGTAATTCTGGACTATACTCGCAGAGAAAAGGGCGATATCCAGGCTTTCCTCGAGTGGTGGGATGAGACCGGTGATGATGCGAGCATCACCGTTCCAGATGATATTGATGCCATTCGACTGCTGACCATTCATAAGTCCAAAGGCCTCCAATATAAGGTGGTGATAGTACCATTTTTAAACTGGGACCTGGATCAGAAGTCTGACAAAAAGGGCGGGATTATATGGGCAAGTACCCGGGAGGATCCATTCAATGCAATACCTTCCTTTCCAGTGGTTTATAGAGAGGCTTTGTCCGGGTCATACTTCAATATTCAGTATTTTGAGGAAAGGCTCCAGCGTAATCTTGATCATCTGAATTTTCTGTATGTAGCCCTTACAAGGGCAGAGGATGGGTTTTTTGGTTTTGCAAAAAAATGGAATATCACCAAAGATAAAACTCCAAATTCGACCGTAGCCAAACTCTTAATAACCACATTTAAATCGGCTGATTTTCCTCTGGGGCAATGGGATGAGGAAGCTTCAGGCTTTCTCCTCAATGACTTTTCTCATATCAGCCCATCAACAGCACCTGAAAAAGAATCCGGAGAGACTGGCCTTGATATTTTTTACTCCGGTGACTGGGAAGAAAAAGTTGCCATCAAAAAACCCCGGTTTGGGCTCCATTCTGACCCTGGAATAAAACAAAAGATCGACTATGGTTTATTGGTGCATGAAGTGCTCTCCAGGGTAATTTATGCTGATGATGCCGGTGCTGCTCTTGAACAGATTCAAATGGAAGGGCTTATTTCAGCAGACGAGGCTGAGGTATTAAAGTCTGAGGTCGAGAAAGTGCTAAGTCATGAAATTGCAGGACGGTGGTTTTCCCGTGAATGGGAGGTTCGGACCGAAGCCCCCATCCTCCTGCCTGATGGTAAAGAATATCGGATCGACAGGGTCCTGATCCGGGATCAGGAATGCATGGTCATTGATTTCAAGACCGGGCAGGAAGATGGCGCCAACGAGCGTCAGGTAAAACGGTACATGGGTGTGTTGTCAAAAATGGGATATCAGAAAATCTCAGGATATCTGGTTTACCTTGATCCAATAAAAATTAAATCTGTAGCATTTTGAGCCAGGTCAACCACCATAGTGGATTTTTACATGACCTCGCCAAAAAGGTGTTGGGGCAGGCCGGGCATGGGCTCGGGCAATTCACCATTGTATTTCCCAATAAACGAGCGGGGTTGTTTTTCCGAAAGATACTCTCAGGGCAAATCGATGCTCCGGTTTGGGCACCTGAGGTGATCAGCATGGAGGAATTTATCCAAAGCCACAGCAGCATCAAACCGGTTGATAAACTTGGTCTGCTGACCAGGCTTTATCCCATCCATAAAAAGATCACTGGTATGGACGAGCCCTTCGAGAAGTTTTTTAATTGGGGTGAAATGCTTGTAAGTGATTTTGAGGATATCGACAATTATATGGTGGATGCCGGGCAATTGTTTTCCGTACTGAAAAGCCAGCGCGAAATTGATATCAACTTTGGCGGCCTTGAACAGGAGCAGGTTGAAATCATTAAAAGGTTCTGGAGTCACTTTGAGGTCAAAGAGCCCGGGCAGCAGCAGAAATTTCTTCGCCTTTGGGAGAAATTGCACCCACTGTATATGACCTTTCAGGAATCCTTGATATCCGATGGCCTTGGTTACCAGGGGATGATTTACCGTGAGGTGGCAGCGGGACTTGATGATAAATCTTTAAAGGCAAAAGAAAGGCCCGTGGTATTTGCCGGATTTAATGCCCTGACTAGGGCTGAAGAGGCCATCATTCTTTGGTATTTACAGCATGCCAGTGCCCGGGTATTTTGGGATGCTGACCGGTATTATCTTGAGGACCCCAAAATGGAGGCCGGAATCTTCCTCAGGCAATACCGCGATAAGCCCTTGTTCCAGCCTTCTTTTTCCGAACCATTCCCTGATTTAATCGGTGCAGAAGGTAGGACCATGAACCTGATACAATGTACTGACCCGGTTTCACAAGTGAAGCACCTGGCCGGAGCCCTTGAGCGACTTTCAAAAGAACCCGGTTGGGTGGCGGAGGAAACGGCCATTGTCCTAGGTGATGAATCCCTCCTGATGCCCTTGCTGCAATCCTTGCCTGAGGGACTCTCACAGGTCAATGTGACCATGGGTTTTCCACTGCGGCAGTCGTATTGGTACGGATGGCTGGAGCATTTACTGGACCTTCAGTCCAGGTGGAAGGGCGGGGGTTATGTGAATTACCGGCCGGTATTGAACCTGCTTCGGCATTCTATTTTGCTGGATTCGGCTCCTGATATTTGTAATGAGGTCGTACAAAGGATACAAAGTCAGAATAGAATCTGGGTACCTATTGATTGGCTCAAGGGCCATGCAATTTTAGAGCAGATTTTTACACCTCAATTACCGGAAGCTTTTTTTGAATATGTAAAAAGCATCCTGCAGTCCCTGCCCGGCACCGATGATCATCTGAAAGAATCATTAATGATCAATCTCTACCGACATCTCAACAGGCTTCATGATACCCTAGCAGATGCCAGACCTGGGGTAAGCCCCACCTGGGAGGGCCTTACTCGACTAATGAGAAAATTTTTCAACTCCGTGAGGGTGCCCTTTACCGGTGAGCCCCTGAATGGCGTACAGATCATGGGAGTGCTCGAGACCCGTAATCTGGATTTTAAGCATGTCTTTTTTCTTTCTATGAATGAGGAAGTTTTTCCCGGGCAGCCTGCTTCACATTCCTATATCCCCTATAACCTGCGCAAGGCTTTTGGCCTTCCGGGAATAGATCACCATGATGCCATTTACAGTTATTTATTTTACCGCCTTTTGCAGAGAGGTGATACTATTACCTGTTACTATACTTCAGGTCAGCAAAATGGCAAAAGTTCAGAGCGGAGCAGGTATCTCCTTCAAATGGTGTATGAGTCAGGCTGGTCTGTAATAGAGCAAATCTTAAACACTCCATTTCAGATACCTGGCACTACGGAGATATCAATTTCCGGTACTGAAAAGCTCAGGGAGGTGCTATCTTCCGGTCAACTGGAGTTAAGCCCAACGGCTGTGCAGACCTATCTGACTTGTAAGCTTAAATTTTATTTGGAGTATGTGCTCAGGATACTGGAACCTGATGCCGTTAGCGAGGATATTGATGGCGCTTTATTCGGTCAGGTACTTCATAAAACCATGGAGCGCCTCTACCAGGATTTTACCAATGGTCAATGGATCATGGAAGAAGAAATAAAGGCAATGAAGAAAAGACTCCCCCAAATCATAGAAATGAGTTTCAGGGAGGAGTTTGGAATAGAGCCAGGGGAGCCCTATGAGTGGGAGGGGTTTCCTGTGATGATCAGAGATCTGGTAGCGCACCTGGTCGAACGGATACTGGAGGTGGACCTCAAGGCAGCCCCGATTAAGATAATTGCTCTGGAGGCCAGGAATTTCAAAATAAAATATCACATCAGCATTGGTGGAGAAATTATTCCTGTAACACTCAAAGGGATTATTGACCGGATTGACGAAACAGATACTGCTGTGAGAATCATTGATTACAAGACCGGAAAAGATGTCCGGGCTTTGGCAGACCTGGAAAATGCATTTAATGAAAAGAATATTGGGAAAAATAAAGCAGGATTCCAGGCCTTGTTTTACAGCCTATTATATACAGAAAATAATAAAGGGTCCGGAGATAAACCCCTACAGGCCGGATTGTACAACGTCAAGGAGATTTTTGAGGATGATTTTGATTTCAGGCTCAATTATAAAAGTGAGCAACTTTCAACTTCGGAGAGCATTTTAACTGAATTTGAAGCTCAACTTAAGGCTTCCGTTAATGATATGTTGGATGAATCAATTCCCTTTGATCAAACCACCCATCTCAATAATTGCACCTATTGTCCGTTTAAGGACATGTGTGGGAGATGAATTTTTAATTTTTGAAATCTTTTTTGTCCACAATGGTGTTATTTTTGTGGACTGGTTAAAAAAAAATTGGAACAATTATGAAAAAGATATTGGTGGTGCTTTTGGTAAGTTTTCTCGGATTTACTTCCTGCCAGGACGATGATACTAAACCTGTTTTTGTCGATCCTCTGACAGATTCCATCAATGAATGGATTCTTGAAAATATGGAGTCCTTGTATCTTTGGAACAACTGGATTCCTACCAATCCAGATAAGGTGCAACAACCCGAAGAATTTTTTGAGTCGCTGCTCTATCACGGCGATCGTTTTTCTGTTATTTATCCTGATTATCAGGAATTAATTTCCCTACTCAGCGGGGTGACCAAAGAGGCTGGGTATGAAATTGGGTTATTTCAGGTGCAGGGCACCCAGGATATTTATGGTGCCATACTCTATGTAAAGCCTGGTAGTCCGGCTTCTAACGCAGGCTTGAAGAGAGGGGATATCATAACCAAAATCAATAACACCTCTATGAACCTGGAGAATTACAGAACGGTATTCAGTGGCATCAACGAAAATCATAGCATTACTTATGACCGATTCAATCCTGATCTTGGGGAGAATGAAGAATTCACATCAAGCCTCAATGTGCTGGTATTCTCTGAAAACCCAAATTTTTTGGATACCATTTACATTTCCGATACCGGTAAAAAGGTGGGATATTATGTGTACCACCAATTTACAGCTGGAAATGGCCCCGTCAATTTTGATCAGGAAATGGAGAACATATTCGCTGATTTCAAAAGTGAACAGATAGAGGAGCTAATCCTTGATTTCAGATATAATTCCGGTGGTTCAGTTAATTCGGCAAACAACCTTGCCAGCCATATTGCGCCTGGGGTTACTACCACCAATATATTTGCTCAATACCAATGGAACCCGGAGCTACAGGATTATATTGAAAATATGGACGATAACGAAGGCTTGTTAACGATTCCATTCAGATCTAAGGCAAATAATATAGGACAGCAACTTAGTACCGGGAGGGTATATGTGCTGGTGGGCAGGAGATCGGCTTCTGCCAGTGAAATGGTAATCAACAGCCTGCTGCCATTTATGGAGGTGGTGATTATTGGTGAAACCACGGTAGGCAAAAATGTCGGATCCATCCCCATAGAGGATGAAGACAATTCAGATAATAACTATGGTATTTTACCGATCGTTTTTAGGTTTGCCAATGCCAATGGAGACTCAGATTTTGAGAATGGTTTTATCCCAGACCCACCCTATATAGTTGAGGATTTTACCTTCCCCATGAGAGCCTTTGGTGACGTGGAGGAACCTCTGTTAATGGCGGCCCTCAATGATATTGATGGTTTAGATCCCGCCCGAATGGGAGGTGGTCAAATAATGATGACCAAGGTATCATTTTCTAATCTGCTTAAGCCATTTAAAAATGTAGTAATTTTAGATAATAAACCTGGAATTCAGATTCCTTCAAAATCTTTGCAGCGTTCTTCCGGACAGTAGGGTCTAAGCAATGATAACCAAATCGCACCCTTCCCCGTATTATTTTACAGTGTCCTAATTTATAATTTTTTGGCATAAAAGCGATTTTATTCTATGAGGTTATTATCTTTACACCTGATTACTTTTAAAAGCCTGAACTATTAAATAGTGATTATTGCCCTCTTTGCTGTTGCCTTATGAATTTTTTAAACCATAAGGAACAGTAAAAAATCATTTAAAAAATTTGTTAATTTGAATCAAAGATGTTTTTAAACACCAGAGGGGAATCAATTTTCAAAAAAAAACCGAAACCTACCTATCTAACAACCTATGAAAGATAAACTCAATATTTTTGCCCACCTGAAAAATGACATACCAGCCGGGTTGGTGGTCTTTTTGGTGGCTGTGCCTTTGTGTCTTGGAATTGCTCTGGCTTCAAATGCCCCAATTTTTTCAGGTTTGATAGCAGGGATTATTGGTGGTCTGGTGATCCCTATGATCAGCAGGTCTGAATTGAGTGTAAGTGGGCCTGCTGCCGGTCTGATTGCCATTGTGATCATGGGTATTGAGCAGCTTGGTGGTTGGGAAGGTTTTCTTACGGCAATAGTACTGGCTGGTATTTTACAAATGATACTTGGGGTTGTTAAGGCCGGTACTATCGCCTACTTTTTTCCGGCATCGGTGATCAAGGGTATGCTTGCAGGTATCGGTTTGATCATCATTTTAAAGCAAATACCCCACGCCCTCGGGGTGGATGTAGAAGCCTTTGGATCTGATACATTTAGTGTTCAGGAGGGATCCAATACCTTTACCTTACTTCTTGATGCCTTTAGGGATTTAGAATTGGGGGCTCTCATTATTGGTTTGTTTTCGATATTGTTGATTGTATTTTATAATAAGTCTCCATTAAAAAAACTACAATGGCTACCTAGCGGACTGGTGGCAGTTTTTATGGGTGTTCTGATCAATCATATTTTTAAATTATATGCTCCCGACCTGGCTTTGGGACAGGAGCATCTGGTCTTCCTTAGAGATATCAACCATCCCACCGATGTACTCAATAAATTAACATTTCCTGACTGGAGTGCACTTACCAATTTTAATGTATATGTGGTGGCAGTTACGGTGGCGGTAATTGCAAGTTTGGAATCCTTACTCTGTGTGGAGGCTGTTGATAAGCTGGATCCTTATAAAAGAAAAAGCCCAATGAGCAGGGAATTGATTGCCCAGGGTGCCGGAAACACTATTTCCGGATTGATTGGAGGGTTACCGATCACTTCGGTGATTGTAAGGAGCGGAGCCAATGTCACAGCAGGAGGCCGCACCAGGATGTCGGCAATTGTTCATGGTATCTTTCTATTGGTTTCAGTAGTATTTGCATACAACCTACTCAATATGATTCCGCTAGCTACCCTGGCGGCAGTGCTGATTATAGTAGGGTATAACCTGGCCAAACCTATGCTTTTCAGGAACATGTACAAGCTTGGTTTTGATCAGTTCGTGCCGTTTATTGTCACTGTGGGTGCTATATTGCTTACTGATCTTCTCAGAGGTATCATCATAGGAATGGTGGTAGGGATATTCTATGTATTGAAGAGGAATTATGAATCACCCTATTTCTTCAAGAAAACTAAGTCTGATGATAATCATGTGATTCATCTGGAATTATCTGAGAATGTCACCTTCATGAATAAAGCGAGCATCAGAAAGGTGCTAAGTCAGGTAGAGGAAGGGTCTAAGGTAGTCATTGATGCTTCAAAATCTGTCTTCATTGATTATGACGTAATTGAAATGCTGCAGGATTTTGAGGAGAGTGTCATGCACAAGGATATTGAGCTAGAGATTATCGGAGACATCACTGGTGGTTCCGCTGGGTCCAAGATCATAAAGCCTCAAAATGCGCCAGACGAGCTATAATTTAAGGTCTTATTAAATAAGGTGTAAAGTCCTTGGAGTTTAAATATTCTAGCCAAAGGATTTATTATCACTGCTAGTTTGCTAACTTCATTATATGAAAAAAGTTGCTCTAAAGAAGTACCTCAAACAAATCGCAGACAAATTGACTCCTGAGTCAACCTTAGAAGACGTTTATGAACAACTTTCTTTGCTTTCAGACATTGATGAATCTGAGCGGCAAGAAAAAAACAATGAAATTTTAACTCAGAAAGAAGTTCAGACAAAGTCTCGAGAATGGTTAAGGTAATTTGGACAAAAAAAGCTTTCGGACAATTATAAAGGGCAATCAAATACATTCGTGTAGAACAAGGGCTTTCATAGAAAAGGTAACTTGGTATATAAATCCCTTATGGTTTATAAATAACCATTCTTCTGGAGGCGCCAGTACATCTCATGACAGACCCAGGCATCGGTAGCGGCATACAGCACCTGCTTTTTGTTGAGTTCTTCAGCTTCCCAATTTGATACCTGGGCATTTTTGGAGATGCGGCAATTCATCAGGATTCCTGCAAGCTTACGAAGACCATTACTTTCGATACCCAGTGGTTTCACCAATTGGTTGAGTTCCTCAAATCCCTGAGGCTCAATACCGGCCTCATTTCTCAGCCCTGACAAGTCGTCCCTCAGACCGATGCCTATTTTTTGATGGTTTCTATGGTTAAGGTATTGAAGGAGTTGCTTCTGGTAACCGGTTTTACAAATTCTAAATAAGAATACCTTTTCAGGGATGGCCACCTGGATCAGCGCTATGGGGTAGTTTTGCCCCTTTTTAAATGCAGGCCTTGATTCTGTGTCAAAGCCTGAGTAGGGATGGTCAAGGATTTCCTCGACCGCACCGGGTATTTCATTAGGAACCTCTATGATCTCAATCTTGCCATTCCATACCCTAAGAGGGAGTTCGTTAAGTTCTTCTCGGCTAATATCAGCCTGGAACACACCTTCCTCACTTATTCTCATCATCCTCTATCCTCCTTATTTTAATGTTCAAATATCCGAAAATTATCGTCATAAATGGACTGATTATGTTAAAAAAGCAAAATGGCAGATAGGTCAGCGTTGATACCCCGAGCACCGAGGACTGTGTAGCACCACAGGTATTCCAGGGTATGAGCACAGAGGTGACCGTGCCTGAATCCTCCAATGTACGACTCAATACTTCTGGTTTAAGATTCCGGTCCTTGTAGGTCTTGGCGAACATCCTGCCCGGCACTACAATAGCCAGGTATTGATCGGATGCGGTAAGATTAAAAAACAAGCAGGTAGCCGCTGTGGAGGCAATCAGGGAGCCGGTACTATGAGCGAGCGATACGATTTGAGAGGCTATCCTCTGAAGCATTCCGCACGACTCCATCACCCCCCCAAAGATCATGGCACAAATGATCAGCCAGATGGTATTGAGCATCCCAAACATGCCACCCGCATGAAGGAGTTCTGTTACAATTACATTTTCGGTAACAATAGAAGTTTCGGTATACATGGCCTTCATCACAGCAATGTAAGAAGCCTTGAAGAAATTGCCAGTGCCGCCCAGCTCCATGATCAGGTGGGGCTGGAAGATAATGGCAAAAAGTCCTCCCAGTAGGGTGCCGGCCAGAAGGGCAGGTGCTGCGGGTACTTTTTTAACGATCATGCCAATGACCAGTACCGGGACTATGAACAACCAGCCATTGATTTCAAACACATTATCCAATGCGCTCAATACCTGGGGGATGTCCGTTTGGATTGCAGCGGGCTCCAGGGTAAAACCCCATATAAAGAAGATGACCAATGTAATCAGGATGGAAGGCACCGTGGTATAAGCCATGTAACGGATGTGGGTAAACAAGTCAGTGCCAGCCATAGCAGGCGCGAGGTTGGTGGTATCCGATAGGGGCGACATCTTATCCCCAAAGTAGGCCCCTGACAACACAGCTCCTGCTACTACCCCTTCGGAGATGCCCAGGGCCTGACCAATCCCCAGCAAAGCGATCCCAATAGTGGCTACGGTAGACCAGGAGCTGCCCGTTGCCACAGCCACGATGGCACTTACGATCACGGCAGCTACCAGAAAAATGGTAGGATTAAGAATTTGTAACCCATAATAAATCATGGCAGGCACTACGCCACTGATCATCCAGGTACCAGCCAGAGAACCAATGAGCAGCAGGATGATCATGGCCGACATGGCTGAGGAGATGCTCTTGACTATAGAATCCTGTATGTGCGGCCATCGGTAGCCAAGGCTAACTGCGATGACCCCGGCGATCGTTGCTGCCAGCAATAATGCGATCTGATTAGACCCTCCGGTGGCATCATCGCCAAACAGCCAAACGTTGGTGCCTAATAGCCCGATCAGAACCAACACCGGTATCAGGGATTGAAAAAGTGTTGGATTCCGGATATTTTTCTTCATAAAGCCTTTTTGGCAGTTTTTTTTAAAGCTGCAAAATACAAAACAAATTGTTTTTGCCTCTTAAAGCCTATTTTTCCTCAAAAACTTTTATGCTCCAAAATTAATCCGGCAAGTTGTGCCCCCACCTTGCTGCCTATAGCCACCCCCATGCCACCCATGCGTACCCCGGCAAAAACCCGATCCGAAAGGGCACTTACCACAGGCTTGCGGGTTTCGCCAAAGGCCATTATGCCTGACCAGGTCATGTCTATTTCCCAGGGTACCTCGGGGATGATCTCCTCCTCAAGCAAAGTCTTCAGCCTGTCCAAAATCTTCTCATTAATCCCCATTTCGGTAGTGGCTTCATGTTCAAAATCCAAATTTCTACCCCCACCAATGAGAATTTGGTTGCCTAAATCCCTGAAATAATAGTACCCTTCCTCAATATGAAAGGTACCCCGGAAGGGAATTTTTTGTAATGGCCTGGTAGCCAGCACTAAACCTCTTCCCGGTTCCAATTTAATATCCCTGGTCAGCTCAGGAGTAAAAGCATTGGTGCAAAGGGCCAGAGTATTGGTTTTGAATTCACAATGGTTGGTCCTGATAAGCACCCCGGTCGGGGTTTCTTCATAATTTACCACCGTGGCTCCGGTGATGACTCTGACACCCAGCGCTGAAACATAACGCCAAAGGGCATCCATCATAAGCCCTGAGTCCAGGGCCCCCTCCAAAGGATTGAAAATTAACCCCTTAATGGTATTTGGATTAAAGCCAAAGTCTTTGATTTGTTTGGATTTATCAGAAAATACCTGCTTGTCAAAAATAGGGTGAAGAAGGGTGTTAACCACTTCCATTTTTTGAAAGTAGTGTAAATCCCCTACTCTCAACAACTCATAGCCGCCACAGGGATCATACCCAATGGCTTTGTCGCTCAATCTGTCACGGAGGATTTTAAGGCCCTCCCAGCGGTCCTGTACAAGAGCCTTGCAGGTATCTTCACCAAAATTTTTGATATCTGCATATAGCTCGCTTACGCTTCCGAAGCAAGCAAATCCTGCATTGCGGGTGCTGGCTCCAGTCGGAAGGGTTCCCCTTTCCAAAACTGCTATTCGCAAGCTGGGATCCTGCTCAGCCAGAGAGGCAGCCACAGACAATCCTGTGATGCCCCCACCGATAATGATGACCTCATATTCCAGTAAAGACCTTTGCTCCCAAATGCTGTTCATACCAGATTCAAACGTATGGATACCCAATACTACAAATCCCGGTTGAATTTATTTTGGTTAACCAAAGGGTATTTTTGTAAAATACTACTAAAGATCAAGTGGTTAAAGACTTGGGGAGCCTTTTTCATCGGGCTTATGGCAGGAATACAAGGCTATGGAAAATTGACTGTCTTGTAAATCTACGCTATCCCCCTAAATTTGCCCTAAAACTCATCTTCATGACTAACCTCAATTCAATAGTTACCAAAGCCCGCACCTCCGGCTTTTACAAATGGCTGCTTAATGTTGGCCTTAACCGGATGATCCCCTTCAACAAGCCACATGGGTTCAGGATCGATGCCATTGCCGAAACACATATAGAAACCTATCTCCCTTATAAAAGAAGGAATTTCAACCACATCAAAGGCCTCCATGCCTGTGCCCTGGCTACTTTGTCCGAATTTACCACCGGGTTTCTGCTCATCTCCAGGCTGGACCCGGCCCAATACCGGCTAATACTCAAATCGCTCAAGATGGAGTATTACTTCCAGGGCAAAATGGCTGCCAAAGCCAGGTTTGAGGTTACGGATGTCTGGCTGGAGGAAAATATTCTTAACCCGCTGAGGTCCTCCGAAGCCATCCTGGTCGTCTGTGAAGTGAAAATACACGACCTTAAAGGCAACCATCTCAGCACCGGTTTTGTAGAATGGCAGATCAAAGACTGGAGCAAGGTCAAAACCAAAGCCTAGAAAATTTACCTTATAATTGAGGAAATTTTTATAAATTAGTAACAAACATCTTATGCCATGAGAAAAATAGATCAGCTTCTGGAGGAGTATGGTGAAAGCCACCAGAACCAAACCAATAAGATGGTACACTGGATCTGTGTGCCATTGATTTTTTTCAGCATTGTAGGCCTAATATGGTCCATCCCCGGTGGGGTGCTCAACAATCTGGGCCATTCTGCCTACTTCAACTGGGCCAGCCTGGTACTAATATTGGTATTGGGTTACTATTTGACCCTTTCGATCCCATTGGCCATTGGGATGGCCCTATTTTCCGGAGTATGCCTCGGGCTGGCCAATACCCTCGAAATTTATGTGCCCTGGCCATTATGGCTGGTTTCAATTATCATCTTTACAGCCGCCTGGATAGGGCAGTTTATTGGGCATAATATCGAGGGTAAGAAACCTTCCTTTTTTAAGGATCTACAGTTTCTGATGATCGGACCGGCATGGCTCATGCACTTTATTTATAAAAAAATTGGAATCCCTTATTAGCAAGGAAGTTGCGATGGCTGCCCCCTTTTTTTTCCATTCCGAAGCGTTTATTTTTCGAAATGGGGAAAATGATATTCTATCATTCTCCATTGAGAATGGGTCTAAAATTTACTTTTCCATCAAAGATGCGGTTGCCGTGAGCCTTCCCGATGCACCATTTGGAGGGTTAGTATTCGAGACTTCTCCTGATCTTGAATCAGAGGGCCAAAAATGGTCACAAGTAGAGGGGGCAATTAAATCCCGGGGAGTGCGGCAATTGATCATTAAAACCTGGCCGGAATGCTATGCGCCAAAACTCTGGAATGTACAGGATAATTACCTGCGAACTGCCGGGTTTGATATTTTGCATAAGGAGATGAACCAGCATTTTGATATTGGAAAAGATGGATTTCATAAAAATCTGGCAAAGGACAAAAAATACCGTTTGGGTCAGGTCAGTAAGAACAATCTGGTCTTTCGCCGTTCCGGGCCGGAGGATTTAGTGGCTGCTTATGAATTGTTCGTTGCCGTCAGGGCTGAAAAGGGCTATCCCGTCACCATGACTTTTGAAGCACTTCAGGCCTCTTTTGAGCAGTTTCCGGACCATTACCAGCTTTATACTTTGTGGGAGGGGGATTTTATGGCTGCTGCCACTGTAACCATTAGGGTCAACCATAGGGTATGGTACAATTTCTATCATGGAGATGCTTTGGAATACCGTCCGGCAAGCCCGTTGCTGCTGCTGATCCGCCACCTCCATGAATTGGCCATGGCCGAGGGGGTGGAGATCCTGGACCTGGGAATCTCTTCCGATCAGGGGATGATCAACCCCGGTTTATTTGACTGGAAAGAACGCCTGGGATGCCGGGAGTCATTCAAATTGATTTACCAGAAAAACCTATAGCATTTTTATGAGTTCAGACCGCCCCCTGGTATCCATCATTTGCCTTTGTTTTGATCAGGAGCAATATGTGAGGGCGGCTCTACAGTCTGCCATCGACCAGACCTACAAACCCATACAGATCATCGCTATTGACGATGGGAGCGCGGACTCCAGTCAGGCCGTGATCGAATCTTTTCAGGAAGCCTATCCCCAGATAGAGGTATTGTTTAACAATCGCAATGAAGGTAATTGTGTCGCTTTTAACCGGGCTCTGGGCCTGGCAAAAGGGAAGTACGTCATTGATCTGGCTGGTGATGATATCCTGATGCCCAACCGTGTAGCTGCAGGGGTATCCTTGATGGAGAAGCTTGGGGACCAGTATGGCCTTCAGTACAGCGATGCCCTGATGATTGACACCGAAGGGGACGTAGTAGGGGTGCACATTACTGAGGAACTGGTAAATGGGAAACCACCGGAAGGGTATGTATTTAAAGAGGTGCTGGCACATTATTTTATTGCCGCCCCCACCATCATGGTTCGCAAGACCATACTCGATAGCATGGGCGGTTATGATGATTCCCTGGCTTATGAGGACTTTGACCTATGGGTACGGGTATCCCGTGATTATAAATTCTGTTTCATACCTGACCGCATGGTGCGCAAGCGCGTGGTTGCCGGATCATTGGGCTCTCGGCAATATGGATACAAAGGCAGGCAAATGTGGAGTACCTTCAGGGTATGCCAAAAAGCCCAGGGGATGCTGCGCAGCCGTGAGGAAGAAAAGGCTTTTCGCAAAAGGGTAGGCTCAGAGATGCGACAGGCTATTCGGTATTTCAGGCTATGGCTATTGATGCGATACACAGTGATGTGGGTAATAGGCTAAAATGGGGTAGTCCTGAATTCATGTTTAGGTGTGGATTATTTTTTTTAAATTTATTGTCTGTAATTAAATTTCAAAATCCTGTTGACTACCATTTCTTATCAACCTAAAACCTGAACCTATGCGATTCTATAACAACCTTCTAACTTTTTTAACCTGTGCTATTTTGTCACTGGTGATTGCTGCCTGTGGAGAAACACCGCAAACTGAAGTATCCCAGAGTGAGGAATTAAGAGAGTGGTTTGATGCAAAGTATGAAGAACTGCTTCAAATGAGTCCCCTGCAATTGACTAACCTTGGGAGAAAAGACCAATATGATAAGATTGATGATATGAGCGAGGCGGCAGAAGACAAGCGCCTAAACTGGTATGCTGAGTCAGTGTCAGAACTGAAAGAAAGATTTGACTACGAGGCCATGTCATACGAAGACAAGACCTCCTACGATCTGTGGGTGTATGGTTATGAACGCATGAAGGAGGGGGTTGAATTCCGAAACATGAATTATGTTTTCAGCCAAATGCGGGGGATGCACACCGGCCTCCCCAATAGTCTGATCAATTTTCATAAGGTGGACAGCCTTGAGGATATGCAGGCCTATATCTCCAGAATTAAAGAAACGGGCAGGGCCATTAACCAGTTGCTGGAGCGTGCAATGGCACAAGCAGCCCAGGATATCCGGCCCCCAAAATTTGCTTTTGAGACCGTAATCATACAAACCCGGGCACTTATTGATGGGAAGCCATTTACTGATAGTGAGGCGGGAGCCCCCTTATGGAAAGACATGACTGGCAAAATAGAAGCCCTGAAAGCAGATAAAAAAATTGACAATGAAACCGCCCAATCATTAAAGGAGGCCTCTGAAAAGGCCTTGCTGGAGCACTTCAAGCCCTCTTACGAGGCGCTACTGGCCTGGCTTAAGACTGAAATTGATGCGGCAGAAGCAGCTCCAACCGGTGTAAGTCGCCATGAAAACGGAACCGCTTATTATGATAACCGATTGCGGGTCTCGACTACCACTGATCTGACTGCTGATGAAATCCATAATATAGGTTTGGAGGAAGTGGAGCGCATCAAGAAAGAGATGCTGGTCATAAAAGACCAGGTCGGTTTTGAAGGCAGTTTGAATGAGTTTTTTGAATTTATCAATACCGATGAACAGTTCTTTTTTCCCAATACTGACGAAGGCAGGCAGGGGTATCTGGATGAATCAAAAGCATTTCTTGATGCGATTACAGAAAAGCTACCTGATTACTTTGGTATTTTACCTAAGGCCGACCTTGAGGTAAAGCGGGTGGAGGCTTTCCGCGAACAGGATGGTGCCCCCCAGCACTATATGGCCGGCACCCCTGATGGCTCAAGGTCGGGGACCTATTACGCCCACCTTTCTGATATGCGGGCCATGCCCAAATCCACCATGGAAGGAGTGGCCTACCACGAGGGTAATCCAGGGCACCACATGCAAATTTCCATTGCCCAGGAACTGGAGACCATCCCCAAATTCAGGACAAGAGCCAGCTACACTTCCTATATTGAGGGATGGGCCTTGTATACTGAAGCACTGGCCAAAGAGATGGGAGGGTACCAAAACCCATATTACGACTTTGGCCGCCTGGTCAATGAAATCTGGAGAGCGATCAGGTTGGTAGTAGATACCGGCCTGCACTCCAAAGGATGGACAGAGACGGATGCTGTCAAATATTTTTCAGAGAATTCCTCTATTTCCCCTGGTGCCATTAAGGCTGAGGTGCGTCGGTATATGGTAGTGCCCGGCCAGGCCACGGCCTACAAAATAGGGATGCTCAAAATACAGGAACTAAGGGCTACGGCTGAGGCCGCCCTGGGTGATGATTTTGATATCAGGGGTTTTCACGATACCCTGCTGGATGGCGGTGCCATGCCCCTTGATATGCTGGAAAAAAGAGTCAATCACTGGATAGAGTCGAAGGAGGCGGGGAATTAATCGCCAGTATTCAATAATCAGTAGATCAGTATAAAAGTGGGGTGAAATATCCCGATACTGACATTAGTGGCTTTAGGGTTTCGAAAACGCACCTGCCCGGATTTCTTAGAATGGGTTATTTCCCTAAGGGAAAATTTGCTAAAAATTTGGGAAATTAATCGTTTACAAACGCTTACAAACGCTTACAAACGACTATAAATGGTTAATAGACGGCTTGTTACCCATGGGTAATTTATTATTGGCCCCATTATGCAAACCATCACAGAAAAAAAACCGGAAATCAAGCTGGTGGCCC
>JBGTCD010000124.1:0-84014 GCA_041749015.1 Cyclobacteriaceae bacterium | reverse complement strand
AAAAAAGGACCCGAAATGAGTCCCTTTATAAAGCGAAAAATTTTGATGTATTAAGATACGATTCGGGTCCGGATTTCTTTTATTCGGGCAGTGATGGCTAATAGGGTTTCATCATTTAAAACCAAATCACCACGATTTTCTCTGATTTTTTCCATGATGTTAAGTTCCTCATATAGGCCTTTTAAGAGTTTCAGGTCTTCATTCATTTCTGCTACCATGCCTCTTGCTTCAAGTGCATCTACTACCTTAATGAGATCTCCCAGGGCTTTTTCCTGCTCTAATACCACCCTAATTAGTGGTGTAAGGATCATGTTTCGATCATCTTCCTTTAGAAGGTCTTTAGGATAGGTTTCAATAAGTTGTGTTGAAATATACAAGCCTTCAATAAAACTTCCGGCCAGGATTAAAGCAGCCAGGTTATTGCGGTTATCATCCTTCAGATACCGCTCGGAGTCATTAATGGTCCTGTCAATGAGAAAGGCCAGGGAATCTTTCCGGGACAAATTATTTTCAAAACGTTCTAACAGTTTAGCGTCAAAGGAGTTGCTCAAACCCAATTGGTCGGCCAGTTTTTTGGAGGCAGACATATAGTTTAAAGCTTCCTGCACTTTGTCATAAGTGCTTAGATAGCCAATATCAGTGGCATATACACCGAGATTTAGTGCTGCAGTCACATTACGTGCAGCATACTGATCCACTTTTTTTGTGGGGTTGATTAGTGATTCGTTGAATTCGGCCCCTGTATTATGCAATAGAAAGGGGATTTCAGAAGGAGAGGGTATATTATGTACTACATCCTGAATCTGCTCACTTAGTTCAGGTGTTTGGCCGTCAAGATCTACATCCTCTTCGGTATCTTTACTTTCCTTGCCACCACAAGCAGCAAGAACTACTAAAATAGAAAGGGCAAAAATTGACAGAATTCCTTTTTTCCAGTTTCTCATCATTAAGATAGTTAGGTAAAACTTCCTCAATTTTAATATATTTTTTGAATGTAATAAAATCATGTCTGTTATATTTTGGCTCATTCATCAATTTAATATCAAAATCCCTCATTGAAATTTAAAATTTAATTTCATTCAAATTAGATTATTTTTTAATTTTGCCTTATGGGAAAGGAAGTTGTTAATAAAGTCATGCTGGTAGATGACAATGAGGTAGATACCTTCGTCAATGTAAAAGTTTTACAATTTAATGATTTTTGTAATGAGACCGTTGATTTTACCACTGTAGAGGAAGCTCTTGAATACATGAAAGTATGTGAGCAGGATATGAATCTCCTCCCAGAGGTGATTCTACTGGATCTAAACATGCCCATCAAAAGCGGGTACTTGTTCCTTGATGAATTTCAAAAGCTTGATCCCGAGGTGCACGAAAAATGCAAAGTGGTGATTCTGACCAGTTCTGAAAATTTTAAAGACCGGTACCTCACCGAAAACCATCCAATGGTTTATGATTTTTTTAATAAACCACTTCTGGATGAAAATCTGGAATCACTAGCAAGAAAACTTAAAAAGGATTTTATAGGTTGACTTCCCTAATCTTTTAAGGTCAAGACAAAAGCCAAATAGCAAATTACTTTTTCTTCCCCTTCGGATTTTCTTTAGCCTTCATGGCTTCTTCTAATCGCAGCTGAAATTTGGATTTCTTTTTACTGGCATTGCGCTTTTTATTTTCTTCCAGTATGGCCTTGAGCTTATCCTCATCTACAAACCGTTTGATAATGGCTTGTTGACCAAAGGTTACCAGGTTTGAAACAAAGTAGTAAAAACTCAGCCCGGCAGGGAAAGAATTCAGCACAAACATGAATATCAATGGCATCAGATAGGTGATCGACTTCATTGGCCCCTGGACCGAACTCACTTGGTTATTGGACCATGTATATAGCAAGGTGGAGAGGGTCATGAGCAAAGTAAACATGCTCACATGGTTACCATAAATGCTGCTGAGTAAGGGGATATGCCTATCCCAGGTGAGTACAGCATCATATGTAGAAAGGTCGTTAGCCCAAAGGAAACTCTCCTGTCGTAATTCTATGGAGTTGGGGAAAAAATAGAACATCGCAAAAAGTATTGGCATTTGCAGCAGAATGGGAATACAACCACTGAGCGGGCTGACCCCAACCTGCTGATACAGCTTCATTTGGTCCTGCTGGGCCTTGGCCATATCATCCCCATGCTTTTTCTTGATTTCATCAAGCTCTGGTTTCAGTACCTTCATTTTGGCCATAGACATGTACGACTTATATGAAAGCGGTGCCAGGAGTAATTTGATCAATACCACCAATACCACGATAATCAACCCATAATTCACCATGTATTGCTCCAGAAAGTGAAACACCGGGATAATAATAAAGCGGTTGACATAACTAATTGGCGGCCAGCCCAGGTATAAGTTTCTAGAAAAATCCGGTGCTACTGCTTTGAGCAGGTCATATTTATTGGGACCAAAATAAAACATGAAATCCCCTTTTCCATCTTTTAGGGCTGTTTCAGCAGTGAACCGCGCCAGTTTCACCACAGTGGTGTCTTGCTCGTCCACATCCGTGGAAATCCGGGCAGTATTGAAGCCTTGATAGTTGATGACGGCAGCGGTAAAAAATTTTTGCTTGATGGCGATCCATTCTACCGGCTTGTCGACATACTCTTCTTTAAAATCTGTAGAGGATTCGCTGATTCCATCAAAACTACCAGATTGGGTGTAGTAGTTGATGGTGGTATTTCTTCTGGTCACTACCAGGTCGTGTTCTACATTTTTGATGCGGTCTTCCCAATCCATTGTTACAGGTCCGCTGAGCGTACCCAGTGCTGTAACATCAAGTTGGTACCCTATCTGGTACCCATCTTTTGGAATCACATAGATATGCCTGATAGTACCGGCATTTTCCACATTACCTGAAAAGGTGACAATGGTAGAGTCGCCTCTTTCTTGCTGGCGGAAAGTATAATACAACTCCCGTAGGTTGATTTTTTTGTCCTGATAAGATAGGTGTATGCCTGTTTGATAAGAGGCAGGATCCAATAGGATCAGTGGCCCACCGGCATAGGTTTTAAAATCGTTGAGTTCGACGGTTGTAATTTTACCACCTTTATTGGAAAAGATTAAGCTGAGATCATTGGTGATAATGGTATGGTCTTCTGCTTCACCTTCAGCCATTTGATGAAAGGGACCAAGTCTTCCCGCCCGCTCTGCTTTTATAGAATCAGAATCAACAGGTAATGTATCTAACGGTATGCGTTCAGCACTTTCAGTTTCGTCCGAGGTGGTTATTTCTTCACTGATAGGCGCACGCTCATCAGGTGGTATGGGGGAGGGTGCAAAAAACTGATAATAAGCAATGATCAGCACCGTCATTAATATGAGTCCTATAACCTGATTTCTATCCATTAATTCAATTAATTAAATATTTTCCGATTTTTTATATTCCAGGGTAGCCTTGACAAAATCTACAAAAAGTGGGTGCGGATTAAGCACGGTGCTCTTAAGTTCGGGGTGGTATTGCGTGCCAATGAACCAGGGATGGTCTTTGAGCTCTATCACCTCTACCAGCTTAGACTCAGGATTCACTCCTGTAGGGAGCATCCCGGCTTTTTCCATTTGGTCTTTATATTGATTATTGAATTCAAATCGATGCCGGTGCCTTTCACTAATTAATCCCTTGCCATAGATATTATAGGCCTTGCTTGATTTTTTCAACTGACATGGATAGGCTCCCAGCCTCATGGTACCTCCGAGATTTGTGACTTTTTTCTGTTCTGCCATTAGGTCAATCACCGGATATTTGGTTTTAGGATTTATTTCTGTTGAGGCTGCACCCTTGAGACCTAATACATTCCGTGCAAACTCCACCACCGCGCACTGCATCCCCAGGCAAATTCCCAGGAAGGGCATTTTATTAACCCGGGCATACTCTATGCTTAGTATTTTACCTTCGATCCCTCGCTCACCAAATCCGGGGGCCACCAGAATGCCATCAAGATCACTAAGAACCTCTTCAATATTTTCAGAGGTCACATGTTCAGCAGCAATCCAGTCGATGTCAACCACCGTTTCATTGATTGCACCAGCATGCACGAATGACTCTACTATGGACTTGTAGGCATCCGGGAGCTCTACATATTTTCCGATCAGTCCTATGCGAACCGATTCTGTTGGATTTTTCAGCTTGCCCAGAAAGCTTTTCCACTGGTCCAGGTCTGGCTCGGTTTTGGAGGGCAGCTTCAGTTTGGTCAGCACCCTTTCAGCGAGCTTTTCCTTGCTCATGAGGATGGGGACATCATAGATGGTATCTGCGTCCAGGGCTTCAATCACCGAATTAATATGGACGTTGCAGAACAGGGCCAGTTTTTTGCGAATGTCCTGAGGGAGGTTTTTTTCAGAACGGCACACCAGGATATCAGGCTGGATACCCGCTTCAAGGAGTTGTTTTACCGAGTGCTGGGTAGGTTTGGTCTTTAGTTCTTTCGCGGCTTTTAGATAGGGGATGAGCGTCAGGTGTATTACCAGAAAATTATTCAACCCAATTTCCCATTTCACCTGTCTTACCGCTTCTATAAAGGGCAAGGACTCGATATCACCTACACAACCACCAATCTCGGTAATCACGAAATCATAGTCGCCCGATTCGCCCAGGAGGTATACATTTCTCTTGATCTCATCAGTGATATGGGGTACCACCTGCACGGTTTTACCTAAATATTCGCCTTTACGCTCCTTGGTGATCACATTATGATAGATCCTGCCGGTAGTAATGTTATTAGCCTGAGAGGTGGGCCGGTTGAGGAATCTTTCATAATGGCCCAGGTCCAGGTCAGTTTCAGCCCCATCATCGGTTACATAGCATTCCCCGTGTTCATAGGGGTTGAGGGTGCCGGGATCGATATTGATGTAGGGGTCGAATTTTTGAATGGTCACTGAATACCCTCTGGCTTGTAGCAGCTTACCCAGGGAGGCCGATATGATGCCTTTCCCTAAAGAAGAGGTAACACCACCCGTAACAAAAATGTACTTAGCCGAAGGCATGAAATGATTCTTGGTTTACGGGGCACAAAGTTAGGTGAATAAGATCAATTAATTAAACCTCTGGAAAGAATAGTTACTGAGGGATTTGAATTCCGGTAAATAATTCCGGTCTTGGGTTACCTTTAGTTACCCTAAGGGATAAAATCGAAATAATTGACTTAGATTTAACCAGGGTCTTGTAATAATTCGGGATATTATGTTTCTTTATACCCAGTTTTGTAATTTTTTTAAAGTACCGTCGATGGTCAAAAAGTTATTTTTTGGGTGTGCAGTTCTGTTTTGCATCCTATTTTCTATTGAGAGTTTTGGGCAAGTCAATGCTGTAGCAGCCGTTCACGAAACGGATAATCAAAATGTTGTTGTAATTAGGCTTGATGGAAATTTGCCGGGAGCCTTTACCTGTACAGGTGGATGTGTAGGTTCTTTTACCCTGGTAATTGGTGGAAATCCTGTGGTCATAACCAGTGCTATTGGTGCAGCAGGTGCCAATCAAATTACAGTTACATTTCCTATTGGTGATGCCGTGGGTATCGGAGAAACGGTTTTCATTAGTTACGATGGCACAGGACCGGCAGGGCTTAATGCTTTTGCCAACTTACAATCTTTTAATAATAGACCTATTGATTGTTCGGATTTTGATTTTGAGGCTTTAATTGGTAATACACCGCCCTGTGCACCGGTTAATCCCCAGAATAAAATGGTTTTTTCGGTCACCCGGGGTGCCAGAAATTCCTCCGCCTGGAGTTTAAATGATATAAGGGCCAGAATTGTTTGGAATCCTGGAGTTTCAACATTGGTGCCTTTTGAATCCAATTCAGCCGCAGTGCCTTCTCCAAATACTTACTTTATAGCCTTTGATGCTGCTCCTGATGCCCATACTTATCCTAATAATGACCCGGAATGTGGCTATATATCATTATGGAGGATTAGGCTTTTTGGCTCAATAAATTGTGCTCCATCTTCTCCAAATCAACAAGTCACCTATGCTTCCCACAATACCGATGCAATAGGTGAGGGTACAGGCGAGCTGCTCATGCCACCTGTCGGAACTAACCTGGTTTGCCTTGGGGAAAATGTCAACATGCAATTTACGGATAATACAGATCTTAACTGTAATCCTGTTGCTGATGCTAATATCCCGGTCAACGACAGGATCAGATGGGTGCGGGTGGTTTATGGTTCCCAGGATCTTGGTGCAGGCAATAACATACCTGATATAAGTGTAGACGGGGTTCAGGTTACAGATAACAATGGTGTTTTACTATTTCCGGGCGGGTATTTTCCAGTAGCGCCAGACCCTACAACTTTTGGAAATCCTGACCCCTTTGGGGTAGTAACCGTTCCTGAACCGGTAAATAATCCCAGAGGGCTGCTAGAATTAATTACAACAACTTTGGTAAATAACCAGGCAGTTGGACAAAGGTTCTGGGTCAGGCTGGACTACTGGAATGTTTGTAACCCATATGATGGAAGTGGAGACTTAATCTCCGGCAACCGGCGCTCTATTGAAAATTTTATTGAAATCGTTGATGTACCTCCTCCCTCAGTCGCGGATAACAGAGAAATCTGCTTTAATGGGGCTATACCTACTTTTAGAACAACCGGAAACACTGGCGGTGGCACGGTTAATTGGTATGCAGATGCCGCAGGAGTTCCCGGTGCACTTATTACAAGTAACACAGCAACAGGAGGTGGGGTAGCTACCCTTCCAGGTGCTACTGGTGGTGTGAATAATACAGTTCCAGGAATTTATACCGTCTGGTCAAGTTATGTTGGCCCTTCAGGTGGTATCAATTGCGAAAGTGACCCAATTCCTGTAACAATCACAGTGAGAAATAACCTTAATGCTATAGATTTTTCACCTATTTCTGGACCTGTCGATGTTTGTAATAATACTAATAATGTGCCTTATTCGGTACCATTAGCAGCTCCTGTGCAGATTTTTGGAGGGGCTACGGATTACCAGTGGGATGTTGCAGGTGGTGGTGGTGTAACCTTTAATGCCCCAGTAAATCAAGAAACCCTTTCGGTTAATTATAATATTGGAACTCAGCCCAACCCATCTGCTACCAGAACATTGAGAACAAGGTTAAGGTATACTACAACTGATTTTAATGGTAGTTTATGTCCCACCGCCTTCGAAACTCTCCCGGTTACGATATTTGGCACCTCATTAGGGGGCAATTTAACTGCAAATCAAACGATTTGTAACGGAGTATCTTTCGCCAACCTGGTTCTTACTGGTAGACGTGGGGATGTATTGAGATGGGAGCGGAGTTTTAATGGTGGTGCATTTGGGATCATCGGTGGTACAGCAGGCTTGACCACTTTTAGTGAAACTCCTGCCACCCCCGGGGAATATCGTTATAGGGTAGTTGTGCAAAATGGCCCTTGTAATCCTGCCAACAGTACGGTTGTAACTATCAATGTAAATCCGGTACCGCCTCAACCTACTATAACTCAGGTTGGAGACGGTTTGACTATTTGTGATGATGGTGCCAACCAAACAATTCTACAATCATCGAATGTAGGTGGTGTTGGTGTAAGATTTGACTGGTTCAGGCTCCCCGATACCGCCACTCCAGTCCAAAGTGGTGTCAGCAATCAACTTATTCTTGATGACCCTTCAGAAGCTGGGGATTATGTGGTGCGGGTTTTTGGTGTAGCCCCTACGCAATGTCCAAGTACATTATCTGATCCCGTTACTGTATCAATCTTTCCACTTCCTTCAGCCACGGCTTCTGGAGGGGGGGCTGTTTGTAGCGGTAATCCTGCACCGGATATCACTTGGAATTTTACAGGTACCGGTCCTTTTAATTTTACCATTAACGTATCAACAGGGCCTAACATCGTAGAAACCAATTTTGCGGGTGGCTCTTATACCATTGTAGGTCCAAGTCCGGGAGTTGATACTGATTACGAACTTACTATTTTTGAAGATGCTAATGGCTGTTTTGCAGCTCCCGGCACCATGGGTGGTCCGATTTCAGTGTCCATCGGTGGGGCTGCTCCGGATGTAGAAAACTTTTTTGCTTCACCTGATGCATGTGATGATGGCGCTACAACAGTTGCCCCTAGTCTCACCCTTGATCTTGATGGCGGTGTAGCTAATTATACCCTGACCTATGAAATTGACGGAATTTTACAGCCTACCCTCAATTTCAGTACCAATGCGAGTGGCATATTTGTGATTCAACCAAATTATACAGCTGCCCCTTTCAATACAACACCTGGGACCTATACATACCGATTGGTTTCTATCATTAATAATGATACTGGTTGTGCTTCTCCACTAACTGATCAGGAAGATATAGTAATACATGTGCCACCTAATGTAACTACCCAACCAACAAATGAGGTAGTGTGTGTAGATGATGAAATTAATTTCAACGTTGTAGCAAATACTTCAGGGTCAAATCTGAGCTTTCAATGGGAAGAAAGCACCAATGGTGGTGGTACATTCAATCCCCTTGCTGACGGTGCTTCAGGAGGTGTTACCTATTCAGGAACCAACACCAATACCTTAACCATTAACAATGCCATTGCATCCTTAAACAATAATATTTACAGGGTTATAGTAACAGCGGAATACGGCACAGGCCCGGTAATTTGTGAAACGATAAGTAATGAGGCTACCTTAACGGTTAACCCTTTACCAACAATCAATAATTTAACCCCCGATCTTTGTTCTACAAATCCTTTAGGGAATCAGGCCATAAATCAAAATTTGAATTCATACAATTCCAGCATTAATGGCGGTGCAGGTCTTTCTTTTGCCTGGTTTACTGATGCAGCATTGACGACTCCGGTAGGAGACCAATCATCACATACCGTAACAGATGCAGACACATATTTTGTGAGAGTTACAATTAATGCTACAGGGTGTGAAAATGTTGCTACAGTGACATTCGATGTAGACCCCACCCCAGAAGCTATCGACCAAGACCAGGATGTTTGTTCTGATGCAGTATTCGGGCAACCCGGGGATAATCAGGCAGAAGTAGATCTTACCTTAAATCAAACATCAGTCAACAATTCAGGTGGGGTCACCTTTGCCTGGTTTACCGACGCAGGACTTACATTACCGATCGCGGATCCTACGGCACATGTTGTTACTGACGGCATTCCGGTGTTTGTCGAGGTTACTGATAATGTAAATAATTGTACCAATGTAGCCACAATCACCTATACCGTCGATCCTACCCCTGTGGCAGATGATCAGAACCCTGTGGTTTGTTCTACAGACCCCGGGGGCAGCACGGCATTTGTTGACCTGACTGCCAATAATACTGATATTAATATCGATGCCAATACCCCAGGGTTTTCCGTATTTTGGTTTGAGGATTATGATGCTGTAAATGATATCCTGTCCAATCCTATTGCTCCAGGTGGAGCAGTTGGTCAGTCAAGTAATTTCCAGGTAAGTGATGGAGTGCCCATTTATGCTCAGGTGGTCACGGCAGAAGGCTGCGACAATGTGGCTGAAGTAACCTATGTGGTCAACCCAAGGCCGGTTGATAATCCGATTTTAGGTAATGCCAACGTTTGCGTTAACCCTACTACTACTGTATTGTACCAGGTAGATCCGGACCTTAATCCAGGCTCAACTTATGCCTGGAATATCCCCAACGGCCCGGGTGAATTTGTAGTTGTGGCCGGTGGCGGCTCTACCGGATCTGATGGTGACTTTTTTGTTCTGCTAAGGTTCCCAAATGTATTCTCAGGGGTGATCCAGGTTACTGAGACTTCTCCGGAAGGCTGTGTTGGGAATACCATGAGCTTTGGGATAAATGTGGATCCTATACCCCCTGCACTGGAAATCACAGGTGATGCCGTGGTATGTGAGAATCAGGCCGGAGTGACCTATCAGGTGCCTCCCAATGCAACATCCCAGTTTTTCTGGACTGTGCCTCCAGGGTCTTCTATAATAGCTGGCCAAGGCGGCAGTACCATCCAGGTCAACTTTGGTAGTATTTCTGGCAATATTACCGTATCTGAAACCAGTGCCACAGGCTGTGCAGGAGCACCTGCCTCACGGGGAGTGACTGTTACGCCAAGACCTCAGATGAATGCCAACCAGACCGCCACAGTTTGTAGTGGTGAGCCTGGCGGGATTGTATTTAATATCATTTCAGCCGAACCGGCAGCCTTCTTTAATATTACCGATATTCAGGTACCGGGAGCCTTGGATGCTGATCCTGGTAATGCTTCGACAGGACCCGGACAGTTCAGTAATGCCATAGAGAATGATCGTTTTACTAACCTGACCAATACTACCCTGGAGGTGAGATACACAGTAGTGCCGGTAGGTGCCACCGGCTGCGAAGGTACCCCTCGCCAAGTAAGAGTTAACATATTACCTGAACCAAGGGTGAGTTCAAACCTTAATAGGGAAGTTTGTAGCGATGAAAATATAGGCCTTACCCTTGCTACTGCGGCAGGAAGTGTGGCTGCAGCATCCTATGACATTGTAGATGTGATCATCCCTGGCACAGTAACATCCAATGCTGGAAATGCGGCATTTCCCGCCAATACTACCGACCTGCAATACCTGGCTACAGATATTTATACCAATATATCAGGCAGTGATCAGGATGTAATTTATAGGGTACAGGCCATTGCAGGTAATGGCTGCAATAGCGAGGTACTAGATATTATCGTTACTATCAGGCCTGAACCTGTTCTTAATCCGGGGCTTTCCACGGTAGTTTGTAGTGGTGATATAACTGGGATTGTTCTTACGGTGCAAGGAGGGTCGGTCGCGGCTACCAACTTTGATATCTCAGCAGTAGCTGATCCCGGATTAGTGGGGGTGCCAACCACAGGCAATAACCTGAACCAGAATGCAATCCTGAATGATATTTTCCAAAATACCACTGCCGGACCACTTCAGGTGACTTATACCATAGTGCCCAAATCAAGTTTGGGCTGTGCTGGTGACCCGGTAAATGTGAACGTTACAGTAGAGCCTTCTCCTGAAGTTGTCAATATCAATAGGACCGAATGTTCGGATACCCCTGGGGGCAATACCTTCGATATTGATCTGACCACTCTTGAGAATACCATTACTTTAGGGGTTGGCGGACTTACCATTAACTGGTTTGAGGATGCAGGACTTACTACGCCAATTGCAGACCCTGCCAATCATACTTTGACTAGCAATGTTCCGGTTTTTGCAGAGGTAGGAGATGGCAATTGTGCCAATGTAGCTTCAGTTAACTTCACCATCAATCCTTCTCCATCTGTTACCGGGATTGTTACTTCAAACTATAATGGTTCCCAGGTCAGTTGCTTTGATACTGAAAACGGCCAGATCACTGCCACCCCAGATAACGGCACCGCACCTTATCAATTCAGTATCAACGGCGGTACTACCTTCTTTGGCAGTAATATATTCAATGGACTGGCGCCTGGTATTTATGTTGTAACGGTAAGAGACAACAGAGGCTGTCTGGCGGATTCTGCTCCAATAGAAATTGTAGCTCCAGATCCTATAGCTGCTACTTTGGCCATTACTTCCAATTATAATGGAGAAGATATTTCCTGTTTGGGGGCTAATGATGCTGAACTTACCGTAACAACCAACGGGGGTACTGGCACTTACACTTATAATATTGTTGAATTACCCGGTAACCTAACGGGCCAAATAACCGGGATATTTACGGGCGTGGGACCGGGCACCTATACTGTCAGGGTTAGGGATGTGAATCTTTGTACTTTCATAACTGCTTCAGTTACGGTAGAAAATCCGCCCCAACTGACCATCACCGCTTCTGTGACTAGTAATTATAATGGGTCTCAAATTACCTGTGCTGGCGAAACCGATGGTGTTATAACCGCCATAGCTGGAGGCGGTACCGGAGATTATACATTTAGGCTGTTTGATGCTGCCGATAACCCTCTTGCCTTGCAGATTAATGATGGCGTTTTTGTCAACAGAGGCCCTGGAACTTATTATGTCAGAGTCACAGATGATAACAATTGCTTTGTCAATTCCAATCAGTTTACAATTACTGCTCCGCCTGCTTTGGCCGGTACTGCTACGGTAGCCAATCCTTTTAATGGCGCTCAAATCTCTTGTAATGGTGAGGATGACGGTAGTATTACCATCAATCCCAGCGGGGGTACTGGGGCCAGAACTTTTGAGTTATTTGATAATGGCGGGATCTCCATCGCAGGGCCGCAAGCTTCTAATGTATTTAATGTCCTCGAAGCAGGGACTTATTCTGTAACTATAAGAGATCTTAATAATTGTGATTTTGATGTAACCAATATCATTATCGTTGAGCCTGACCCGATTGTTGCTTCGGGAAGCGTTACTTCCAATTATAATGGTGCTGATATATCCTGTAATGGTGGTAGTGATGGCCGGATTGCTATCACAGCCAATGGCGGTACAGGTAACTACACCTACCTCCTGGTGGAAGTTCCGGGCAATACCTCAGGACTGAATAATGGAGTTTTTACCAATCTGAGTGCAGGAAGTTACACTGTTACTGTAACCGATGTCAATGGCTGCAATGTGACTACTGCTCCAATAGAGGTCACAGAGCCGGATCCTGTAGATGGGGCCGGATCCGTGACCAGTGATTATTTCGGATCTGATGTTACCTGCGTGGGTGCAGCTGATGGCGAGATCACTGTAGCTGGTAGCGGAGGCACAGGTGCCTTTACGTACCGGATCAACCAAATCCCTGCCAATACCTCAGGTTTGAATTCCGGAATATTTACCGGTATCCCTGCTGGAAACTATACCATAACCGTAACTGACGCCAATAATTGCTCATTTACCACACCAATCATTACTGTTTCTAATCCTGCACCTCCGACTGTTTCAGCCTCTGTGACCAGTAACTTCAATGGTTCTCAGATCAGTTGTAATGGTCAAAACGATGGTGTAATTACGGCTGCAGCTGCTGGTGGCTCTGGTAATATTACTTTTGAATTGATAGACGAGGTTACCTCCGGTGTAGTTGCCACCCAACTTAATAATCCCATTTTCCAAAATCTTATAGCTGGGATATACCGTGTGAGGATCATTGATGCTAATGGTTGTAATACGCAGACTGGTATCATCATTCTGACCGAGCCTGCTCCTGTGGCAGCAACTGCTGTTATTTCTTCAAACTACAATGGGTCCAATATCAACTGTCCCGGTGATGATGACGCTGAAATCACCGTAAACGCTACTGGTGGTACCGGAGCTTACGAATATCAGCTTTTAGATGAATTCAATAATGAACTTGTTGCATTCCAGCCTGGCAATACCTTTGCCAATCTTGGTCCTGGCACCTATAGGGTGCGTGTAAGGGATGTGAATGATTGTAGCATAGTGACCAATGACCTTACAATAAATGACCCTGCTGCCCTTGATGCAAGTATAGCTGTGACCAGTAATTTTAATGGGCAGGAAATCCGCTGTTTTGGTGAAGATAATGGCCAGATCACCGTAACAGCCACAGGAGGCTCCGGCACCAGACAATATAGGTTGTTTAATGCTGATACTGATGTGCTAATTACAGGTCCACAGACCTCCACCATATTTAATGATCTTGTAGCTGGAAATTATTATGTGATAGTCAATGATGCTAATAATTGTCAGTTTACTACCAATACGGTAACCATTGACGAGCCAGACCTATTAGAGGCTACCGCTGCGGTTACAAGTAGTTTCAATGGATTTGATTTAAGCTGTGTTGGAGCATTGGATGGCCAAATCACAGTTACTCCTACAGGAGGCACTGGTCCTTTCACATTCAGATTGAATCAAATACCCTCCAATACCAGCGGCGAAACGGATGGTATATTTACAAACCTCCCTGCAGGAACATATACCATTGATGTTAGGGATGTTAATAATTGCCAGGTGATTACCGCTGCGGTTACCATCACACCGCCTCCAGCACTTGATGCAGTTATTAATATCACCAGTGATTTTAATGGTTCGGATATTAGCTGTGCTGGTCAAAATGATGGAGAAATTACCGCAACCCCTACGGGAGGTACCGGGCCCGGTACCTATACCTTTGAACTGGTTAACTTCCCTGGTAATACTTCAGGAAATGTTTCCGGAACTTATGAAGGACTTGTAGCTGGAACCTACCGCATTAGAGTCACAGACGCTAACGGCTGTGTATTTACAACCAGTCCCATCACTCTGATACAGCCGGTGGCATTGTCAGCTTCTGCTACGGTTACTAGTAATTATAATGGCTCACAAATCAGCTGTAATGGTGCTGATGATGCTGTGCTCACTGTCAATGCCAATGGTGGCACAGGCGCCTATACTTTTGTGCTGGACCAGGATCCAACCAATACCACCGGTGAAACGACAGGTGTATTTACAGGTCTTGCTCCGGGTTCCTATACCGTTACAGTTTTGGATGCGAATTTCTGTGTAGTGGGCACTGCCCCAAGAAATGTAATCCAGCCTGGTCCGGTTAATGCGACAGGGGTGGTTTCAAGTAATTTTAATGGTTCCCCGATTTCTTGTAATGGTGAAGACGATGGTGCCATCACCATCACCGCTACAGGGGGTACAGGGGCCTTTATTTATGTTTTGGATCAGGACCCTGGAAATACTTCAGGTGAAACCAGCGGGGTGTTTACAGGACTTACTGCCGGTACCTACACAGTAACCGTTACAGATGTTAATGATTGTTCAGCGACTACTGCTGATATTACACTCAATGAACCAGCTGCGGTTGATGCCACTGCATTGGTGACCAGCAATTATAACGGTTCTCAAATAAGCTGCAACGGGGCCTCTGACGGTCAAATCTCCATCACCGCTACGGGTGGTACAGGTGCTTTTCTTTACGAACTTGTTGGTGGTGGCAACATTTCCGGTGCCACAAATGGGGTATTTACCGGATTAGCTGCTGGTACTTACGAATTTGATATCACTGATGTCAATGGGTGTACCTTTACGACCGCCCCTGTGACCATAATTCAGCCTGATCCTGTGGGGGGTAGTGTCAGTATTACCTCTAGTTTTAATGGAGCAGATGTGAGCTGTAATGGTGCAGAAGATGGCGTCCTTCTTGCGGTGGGCACGGGAGGTACTGCCCCATATGTGTACCAAATCCTTCAATTACCAGCTAACACCACTGGTGCCACTACTGGTGAGTTTACAGGTGTAGGCGCAGGTACCTATACCGTTAGAGTAAGAGATGCCAATAATTGTATTTTCAATATACCCGATATTACAGTTACCCAACCAACACCAATTGCTACTACGCGTTCAGTAACAAGCGATTACAATGGTTCACAAATCTCCTGTAATGGATTTTCTGACGGTGAAATCACCATTAACCCCACAGGTGGTACGGGAGCCTATACCTATGTATTGGATCAGATTCCTGCTAATACTACCGGCGAAACCACTGGAATCTTTACAGGTTTACCTGCAGGTACCTACACTGTAACCGTTACCGATGGCAATGGGTGTCCACACGTGACTCAGCCTATTACAGTTACAGAACCAGCACCTGTTTCAGGTTCAGGAGCTGTCACAAGCAATTACGGCGGAGCAGATGTATCTTGTGCTGGCGAGGATGACGGGATAATTACCATCACTGCCAATGGCGGTACCGGCGCTTATGAATTTGAGATTTTAGACGAAAATGAAGTTTCCTTGGGTGAACCCATCCAGACCAGTAATGCATTCCCTGGCCTTGGTGCCGGCACCTATACCTTCAGGATCATTGATGTCAATGGTTGTGACTTTATCACTGGCCCGGTGACCATTGTAGATCCCCCTGCACTGGATGCTACTGCCGCCATCACCAGCGATTATAATGGAGAAGATATCAGTTGTTTTGGAGCCAGTGATGGAAGAATACGGGTAACACCCACTGGTGGAACAGGAAATTATTCCTATGAAATAAATGAACTACCCGGTAATGTAACCGGAGCCAATACAGGGATATTCACGGGATTACCTTCCGGTACTTATACCATTACGGTGACTGACCTTAACGGCTGTGATTTTACAACTACGCCCCTTACCCTTAATGACCCTGCCCAGCTTACTGCCACCGCAGCCGTGACCAGTGATTATAACGGGGCTCAGATAGAATGTTTTGCCGCTAATAATGGCGAAATCACTGTTACGGCAGGTGGTGGTACCCTTACAGGGGCCAACTACCTCTATCAGATGATTGAAGATCCTTCTAACATGACCGGACAGGCTTCTGGGGTATTTACCAATGTAAGGCCTGGTACCTATACCTTCAGAATCACAGACGATAATGGTTGTGTGGTAATTACGGCTCCTGTAGTGATAGACGATCCTGATCAGATCAATGTTGATTTACAAATCACCTCCGATTTCAACGGATTTGACGTGAGTTGTTTTGATGCTGATGATGGGGTCATTGTTGCTACAGCAACGGGTGGCACATTACCTATTACCTATACCCTCACGCAAGATCCCACAAATACTACAGGTGAAAATTCAGGTATATTTACGGGACTCGAAGCCGGATTATATACAGTGGTAGCGACTGATGTCAATGGTTGTAATCGTACCTCCTTCCCGGTAGTGGTCAATGAGCCATTCCCACTGTCCGGAGGTTTTATCAGCGGTACTCAGCAGGTATGCCAAGGGGATGACCCTGCATCCTTTGCTGAGATAGCAGCACCATTTGGTGGCATTGGTAACTACCAGTATCAGTGGCAGGAATCTGCTTCATCTGCCGGGCCGTTTACTGATATCCCCGGAGCTACCGGACCGATATATAACCCACCCGTATTGGCCAATACTACTTTCTTTAGAAGACAGGTGATTTCTGGTGGCAGCACCTGTGACCCTGAGTTTTCTAATATCGTGTCAGTGACGGTCAATGACCTGCCTGATGGTGCCATTTCAGCTTCTGTAGCTGAAATTTGTACCGGTGATTTCTTCCTGTTAGAGTTTAACTTTACTGGCACAGCCCCATTCAGATTTGATTATAATGATGGCACCAATTTCTTCAATAATCAGGCCGGTGCAGCTACTACCCCGGTGCCCATTTTAGGGATGACCGAAACAACCACTTTTACACTCACCAGAGTTCGGGACCTCAATAATTGTGAAGTGGTACTAAATGAGCAGGTAACGGTAAATGTAATAGATATCGATGCCTCTTTTGATGTAGCCCCTGTCTCGGGCTGTAGTCCCCATACGGTCACCTTCACTTACGACCAGTTAGCTGGGGTGGAATATACCTGGCAGTGGTTTGATGGCAGCCCTGACAGTACCTATGTGGCAGCAGCTACGGTGAACGGTCAAACAGTTCAGCATACTTTTAATAATCCTTCCCCTACCTCTACAGGAAATTACAATGTATTTTTGACTGCGGAGCGTACCGTTGGTGGGGTAGTATGTATTGATATTTTCAACAGAAACGTTCAGGTGGCCCCTACACCATTCCCATTGGTATTCCCTTCTAATACAGAGATATGCGGAGGAGATAATATTTTCTTCAATAACCAAACTCAGGGTGCTGGCGCGCATCGGTGGTTCTACAGAGTGCAGGGCACTACTGATGAGATTGATGTCCGCACTACGATCAGTGTCAATTACACCTTCAATAATACTACCACTCAAAACCCGATCATCTATGAGGTAGTGTATGAAGCAATCAATGGGGCTTGTAGCAGGTTTGATATTATCCCGATTACTGTTTACAGGGAGGTTGCTCCATCATTTACTGTAGTGAACCTGACACAGTTTATTGGCGGTCAGGCTACTATGACCTTACAAAATACCTCCAACCCAATTGATGATGAAGGAGACTTTGAATATGTGTGGACCTTTGGCCCCGGCGCAACACCGGCTACCTTTAATGGAGCTAATCCACCTGTAGTGACTTATTCTACTCCTGGGCTGAAAGAAGTGCAACTCACCGTGACCAACAGAGCAAATGGTGCTTGCTTCGGCACTGTGATCGTACCTGTGAATGTCGTGTTACCTCCACTGGTTGCTGATTTTGTGGCGGATCCGATCAGCGGTTGCAGGCCATTGACTGTGAATATCATAGAGAATAACTCCACCGGAGATATTTTTGAGTGGCTTGTGATTGATAATCTTGGCAACCCTGTAGGTCAATCTATCGCAGCCATGCCTTCATTTAATTTGTTTGAAGTTGGTACTTACACGATCCGACTTACTACCCGTAATTCCATTACAGGTCAGTTTGAAGATGCTGAGCAGGAGATTACAGTCTATCCTATTCCATTGGCTTCATTCGACTTCAGACCGCGGTTGATTTATCTGCCAGATCAGGAAATGAGTACTTTTAACTTTAGTTCTAATGCCAACCTTTTCTTCTGGGATTTCGGTGACGGTGGTACCTCAGAGCAGTTTGAACCGAAGCATTTATACACCGTAGCAGGTAATTATAATGTCACCCTTATAGCAGCCTTTGAGCATCCTGATGGTGTGATCTGTGCGGATACCTTATCTGCGCCTGTAGCGGTACAGGAAGGTGGCAATGTCAGGATACCCAACGCCTTTACCCCAAGTTTGGATGGTCCAACAGGGGGTGTGGCAGGGCCTAATACGGTAAATGATGTATTCCTTCCCTTGCTAGATGGTGTGGAGGAATTTAATATGCTTATTTTTGATCGCTGGGGAAATCTTATATTTGAAAGTAATAACAGGAATATAGGATGGGATGGATACAACCGTAATGGCAGACTATTGCCGCAAGGGGTGTATGTGTATAAGCTTACATTGCGATTGACCAATGGTGAGCGTGTGATTAGGATTGGAGACGTAACATTGATCAGGTAATTTTTTGAATGATATTATCATGTTAAGAAAAATAACATATTTGTCACTGGCCCTGCTGTTGGGAGCCAACCTGCTCCATGCACAGGATCCGCAGTTTTCGCAGTATTATTCTGCCCCCTTGTATCTAAACCCTGGCTTTACAGGCATTACCCCCCATCAAAGGGCTGTAATCAATCATCGGGTGCAGTGGCCTAATTTACCCCAGGCCTTTGCCACGTATGCTGCCAGTTATGATATTTTCTCAAATGAGCTCAGGAGTGGGTTTGGTATTATGGCCACCACTGATATGATGGGTTCTGGTGGTTTGAGGACCTCTCAGGTTGGCCTGTTGTACTCCTATAAGGTCCGGCTTAGTAATAAATGGGTGTTTAGCCCGGGACTCATATTTGGTTATGGGAGCGTTGGTATTGATCATAACCGACTACAGCTTGGAGACGGAATAGAGTTTGATGGAAATTCAATTGATCCAAAACTTGCCACATTGGCCAATAGTGACTACTTCGATTTTGGATCAGGATTCCTACTTTACAATAAGACGGTATGGTTTGGGGTATCGGCTTACCATTTAAACCGCCCTGACCATTCCCTTTCCGAGTTGACCGATCGTCTCGAGAGAAAGTATCATATCCACGGTGGTATGAAGCTCCCAATAGGAGGACCTATGTCAGGAAGGGTAGGGCGACCATCCTTCTTGAGTCCATCATTTGTTTACAGGCATCAGGGTCAGTTTCAGCAGTTTGATTTTGGTGTGAATTATATTGTAAACCCTATCATGGTAGGAGTATGGTACAGGGGGGTGCCCTTTGTACGCAATGTTATTGACAACCCTTCTCAAGATGCTCTGGTGTTTATCATGGGCTTGCAGATGGATGGCTTCCAGTTTGGGTATAGCTATGATTTTACCATATCCGAGCTTTCCGTAAATACCGGTGGCAGCCATGAAATATCCCTGATCTACGAATGGGTATTCCGTTCCAAACCCGGCAAAATCAAGAACAAGCAAAAATTCATCCCCTGCCCTTCATTCAATACCAGCGGCGATTTTTGGAATTAGAAGCCTCTTGTTACATTCACCTCGATCGTGTTTTCAACGCGTGTGACCCCAAGACTCTGGTCGTAGCGTCCCGCTACGACTAAAACCACTCAGAGCGGCCGCTCTAATACAGCCACCCCATCTCTTGCCTGCTTCGGTTCACGGGATTGCCACGGCACCCACCTTTTGCCATGGCAAAAGGTGGGTGCCTCGCAATGACGGTTTAGGAGGCATAGAAGTAACTTCCGCGCCAGGATGGGTTTATTGATTCAACCAGGCCAACGGCAGCCCTTAAATTTTGATTAATTTAAAAATTGATTAAGTATTAAGGTAAAAATTATTATTTTTAGTTGATGGTTCTTTCTTATTCTTTAGATACTAAAGCAGAAGGGGGCTTTTTGCTGCACCAATATTCTGAGCCGCTCCTCACCGACCGCAAGCTCAGTACCCTGAGCGGGGTACAGCCCACCGACCACAGCCCCGAGCTCATAGGCCTGCACAACTACTACCCCTTCGGCATGTACCAGCCCGGCCACAACTACAACGCCAGTGACTATAGGTATGGGTTCCAGGGGCAAGAGAAAGACGACGAGATCAAGGGCACAGGAAACTCTATTAACTACAAATATAGGATCCATGATCCAAGATTAGGTAAGTTTCTAAGTGTGGATCCTTTGGCACCGTCGTATCCCTGGAATAGCCCGTATGCTTTTAGTGAAAACAAGGTTACAGCACATGTTGAGTTAGAGGGCCTAGAGGCTTTCTCCTATTTATTAACTCAAATATTTGGTGGCGTAGGTCAGACAGATATTTCTTTGGAGGGTGATGTTGGTATTGTGTTGGCGGGAGTGAAAATAAAAGGTGCTGCTGGAATAGGTTATGATTCAAAAGGGAATTTTGCTCTTTATTATCAAACCGGGGGGTTTGCGGATTTATTTGGAGCATTAGGTGGGCCATCTACTGGAGGTAATCCTGCGGAAACGGGTGAATTTACTTTAGGCCTTGGGGTTGGTGTAGAATTTGAAGAAAGCTATAATTGGAAATTAAATAGTGTTTTGGATCTAGCTGGAGGTTCATATTCATTGGATATTGAAGTTAGTGTCTACAAAGTTCTGGGAATAGATTTTGGAATTAATAAAAATTCAAAGCATGATGTTGTAGGATTAAACTGGGGTAGCGTAGTAGGCTTTGGGCTACCAGCCGATGTTGGAGTAACTGGTACGAATACTTCATTAGTAGCATTCCAATTAGGTGATATAAGTGATTTAAGGTCTTCGAGAGGCAGTATAACTAATCAGCTTAAGGGTTTAGGTATTTCTGATTATTCAATATCATTAACATCAATGGCGAGAAATGGCGGATACTCATCACTACAGTGGCAAGGTACATATACAGATTCAGCAGGAAACGTTCAGACTATTACACAGGATTCAGGTGTATCTTATCGAGTTCTTGAAAATGGTTCTGTGGCAACACAAAGAGTATTTGATTCATTAAAATAGCTGAAAAAAATGAAACTTATACCTTATAAAAAGTTGTTAATTGACTCTAATTTAAGTAAAGATTCGTTCAGGAATAGGTTCGAGTCCTTTGCGGAATTGAATGAGTTTGGAAGCAATCAATGGTACAACAATATTTTTAAAAAGAAGTCTAAAAAATATGTAGGTACAATAATTGGTAATCGTTTCAAATTGGAACCTTTAGTAACATACTCGAGAACACCCTTCTTAAAAGTTAAAGGATACTTTTCGGAACAGGCTGGCAAATCCAAAATTGAAATCGAATTGACTTTACCGTTAGGTGTTAAGATTACTTTGCTCGTAATTATTATTGTAGGTATTTTTTTATTAGTGATGGATTATGTAATTAAATCACTATTGGACTTTCCGACAGTGGTTCAAGAATACCCCTATGTTTTTTTGTTTCCATTGATATTGTATATGCTTGTGATATTCTTATTTAACATTCAATCAAATTTTTTTTTGAATAGTTTTTTAGAACACTTTGAAGTTGGATAAAAGTTGCCCCCCTAGCCTGGCGCGAATGTTATGCGAGAGCAAGTGCAGGGGCTCCCCCTGGTCGTAGCGTCCCGCTACGACTAAAACCACTCAGAGCGCATGTGCCAGGATATTTTATGGAATAAGTTTAAAAATCTGTTTGAGTTCTTTATCGGTAATGGTACTTTTTTCGGACTTGTCATAGATGAAGGTAAGGAAAACGGTAGTGGCGGTAACTTTCAGGTAAGTAACAATCCTTGCCCCGCCCGACTTTCCTTTACCTTTGGAAGCAATGACCAAACGGATTTTATAGAAGCTATTGCAAGAGCCGTTCCCTGTTCGGGGTTATCGGCAAGTCTTTCCAGCAACTCCGTCAAATCTTTTTTAAGCGAAGGATATTTTTTTGCCAGCCTTTTAGCCTGTTTGTCAAAAAGTGGAATAGAATCAATATTATAACTCATCCAGAAGCTCTTTTGCGGGTCGGGCTTTCAACTTTCCCTGTTCTACCAATTTAAGTTCCTGAACCGCTTCTTTGAGTTCCTGTAAAATCTGTTCTTTGGTAGGCTCTTGATATTCCAGGGCTTCCAAATCCCGGTATTGCTTTTTGAGTTCCTTCCATTCATTGATAGGAATATATACGCCGGTGGCTTTTCCTTTGCTGTCCTGTATTACCTGTAATCTCATATCCTAAAATTATTTTAAATACCTGCATTTTATTTTTCCCAAGAAAAGCATCGAGCTCGCAAAATATGTTCCTTGTTGCCAGCACCAAACTTTTCAATATCCTACAAGTGTTTAACGGGCTTTTTGTCAAACCTGCTGTTAATACCTTCGCCTAAGAGACAATCCAAAGTCACCGGCAATTGTTTTGATGGCATAGACAAAATTACGTAAATAAAGGATGAAATATAAATGTTGCCTTTAGAACTATCCAAACCCCCGCCTCAGTCGCCCCCCCTGGTCGTAGCGTCCCGCTACGACTAAAACCTTCCAGAGCGGATGCTCCTTCCTGGTTCGTGCAGACACGAACCATTGCGAGGGTACAGCAGTTTCATCCGTTGGTATGATGAATCTAAATAATTAAAATAATCGTTACCTTTAAGGAAGAAATACCAAGTTCACGAATGGATATACAATCTGTTAAAATCGATCTTATACACTGGCTGACTGAGCTTGAGGACAAGCCTACCCTCAAAAAGCTGCAAGGCCTAAAAGAGGAGCAAGAAATTACTTTTGAATTGAGTGCAGAACAAAAGAAGGAATTAGACAGCAGACTTGAGAAGTATGAAAAAGGGGAGATGAAGTTTTCTTCATGGGAAACGGTAAAGGAAAGGATAAGAAATCGCACAAAGGATGCCCCTTAATTACCAATTATCCGAAGAAGCTGAATCGGATGTTTATAAGTCATATCTATGGTATGAAAAACAAAAGACAGGTTTAGGGGAAGAATTTTTAAAGGAACTTGATGCTGCTGAACAAGCCCCACCCCTGGTCGTAGCGTCACGCTACGACTAAAACCATCCAGAGCGGACACTCCTTCCTGGTTCGTGCAGACACGAACCATGGCGAGGGTCAATTTTCATTATATATGATTACAGCCATACCCACTCAATTCCATCAAAATATCTTAATTTTGCCGCGACATGACCACCATTAAAAGACCCTGGCGTAAACGGCTCAAGTACAACCTGATCTACAGCCTCGTAAAGACCATCATCTGGATATCCAATATCCTGCCACGGAAGTGGTTCGTCTATTGGTGCGGATGGCTGGGCGGCCTGGGCTTTTACCTTATCGGTGATTCCCGGCGCATCTGCCTGAGTAATCTGGCCCTTGCCTATGGCCATGAAAAATCCCCCCGGGAAATCCGTCGCATGGCCAAAAGAAACTTTGTGATGATGGGCCGCAACGCCGGGGATTTGGTGCGGGCCATCCCCATCCAATCTTTGGAAAAGCTGGAGCACCTCCTGGAGGTCAGAGGCAGGGAGCACCTGCCCCCCACCGGCAAACTCGACAGAGGTACCATATTTCTCACTGTCCATATGGGGCCTTTTGAGTTTGTGGGGTCATACCTTGGCCTTGCTGGATATCAAACCAATATCATCGGCACCGAACTGAAAGATCCGCGACTGAATGATTTACTGGTAGACTATCGCAAGAGCAAAGGCAGCCAGGCCATACCACGGGGACAGGCTACCATGAAACTATTCCGCACCCTCAAAGAAGGTGGAAATCTGGCTATTCTCATTGATACGGATACCCGTGTAAAAAGTGTTTTTGTGAATTTCTACGGCATTCCGGCGGCTACCCCTATCGGTGCTGCTATGTTTGCGCTCCGAACTGGTGCCAGGGTAGTGCCCCTATTCTCCTTTATGGACCGGGGGCTGCAACCAGTGCTGGAGATCGGCCCTGAGATTGCCATTACTAATACCGGCGATGAGGAAGCCGATATCATCACCAATACCCAACTCATGACAGATATCTGTGAAGGCTATATTCGGCGCTATCCCGAGCAGTGGTTATGGATCCAGGATCGGTGGAAGACCAGACCAGGTTGACGCTGACTCTAACTCTAACTTTGACCTTGACCTTAATAAATAATGACCTAGTATTAGTCCAACCTTACGATTCATAGCAAACCCAACGCGAATCTAATTTTCAAATTATCAAATTAATTCATTTTCAAATCAACTTTGGCCTTAACTCTAACTTTAACACTGACCTAGTCTTAGCCAAACCTTACGATTTATAGCAAACCCAACCCGAATCTAATTTTCAAATTTTCAAATTAACCTTGACCTAGAATTATGCTGATAAATGGTAAATCACAACCATTACACTTCAGCTAAAAATCAACTCTAAACTAATTTTCAAATTTTCAAATTAATTCATCTTCAAATTGGCCTTGACTTAATGGCGAAAACCTCCAACTATCATGCTTCACAGCCACCACCCCAATCTAATCTTCAAATTTTCAAATTGAATCATTGTCAAATTAACCCTATTCTAAAAGGAGATTTCATTGGCCAAGGTTTCAGGCTGGTCTTCTTCCATGAACATATAGGATATGGTGATTGATTTCTTATCCTGAGAAAGTAAAGCTGCTTTGTTCGAGTATTTGGAGATCTTTTTATCAAATTGATACTCAGTAGTATAACCCATACCACTCATCATGGCTGCATAGGGGCTGGACTTAAGATCGAAATCTTCATCTTCCTGAGCACCCATTTCATCTTTCATGGATTTGGTGATCTCCTTGAATAAATCAAAACCTTCATGACGCACCACCTTGTTTTTTTCCATGGTGAAGAATTTAACTTCCCCCACCTCAGGATTTTTTTCTGTTTCATAGACTACATTGAGCGCTTGATTCAGGACATCGATGCTTTTAAAGTCAAACTTCAGAGTAGAAACACCCTCTTTAGAAGAACTGGTAGTTACTTTGGTAATGCCTGCCAGAGCCTCCAGTTTGGGAATCTGGGCATTGAATGTAGTATCTTGGCTTTCTCCTTCCTCTTCAGATTCCATATCTTCTCCCATAGAATCAGCAAATCCCTGCATCATGGCCATCATCTGTGACATGTCCATGGTCAGCTCAAAACTACCGGAACCGTCACTTTTGAAGAATATTTTTTCCCGTATCTGAAAACAAGAAGTTGCTAAAAAAACGATTAGCAAAGCAAATACAGAAGTTAATACAGGAGATCTTTTCATGGCTCATTAATTTTTATAGGGTGGTTTTGCCAATAATCTAACCAATGGATTATAAGGCATTGTAAATTAATTGATTAAAATGAATTGACAAAGTTGATGCCAAAAATTAAACTTTGAGCTTTTTGTACCGGATCCTTTTTGGAGCGGTATCACCAAGTCTTTGTCTTCTGTTTTCTTCGTAATCACTGAAATTACCTTCATACCAATATACCTTGCTGTCCCCTTCGAAGGCCAGAATATGCGTGCAGATCCGATCCAGAAACCACCGGTCGTGAGAAATGATGACCGCACACCCGCCAAAGTTTTCCAAGGCTTCTTCCAGTGCCCTCAGGGTATTGACATCCAGGTCGTTGGTAGGCTCATCAAGGAGCAAGAGGTTGGCATCCTGCTTCAAAGCAATGGAAAGATGCAGTCTGTTGCGCATCCCTCCGGACAGTTCCTTGAGCTTTTTTTGCTGATCGCTGCCACCAAAATTGAATTTACTGACATAAGCCCTGGAGTTGATTTCTCTCCCTCCCAATTTTATGATTTCATTGCCCCCTGAGATGGCCTCCCAAACAGTGGCCTCGGGATTGAGCTCATCATGCTCCTGATCTACATAGGCTATTTTTACGGTAGGTCCTACGTCAAAAGTGCCGGTGTCAGGTTTTTCCTGGCCGGTAATTAATTTGAACAAGGTGGTTTTACCGGCACCATTGGGACCGATCACGCCTACAATGCCACCCTGAGGCAGGCTGAACTCCAGGTTTTCAAAAAGTAACTTATCTCCATAAGCTTTGGAGACCCCTTTTACCTCAATCACTTTAGTACCCAACCGTGGTCCGGGAGGAATAAATAATTCCAGTTTTTCTTCTTTTTCCTTCGACTCCTCCTTGAGCAGGTTGTCATAGGCATTGAGTCTGGCTTTGGCCTTGGCCTGTCGGGCTTTAGGGGCCATGCGCACCCATTCCAACTCGCGCAACAGGGTCTTTTGTCTCTTAGATTCGGACTTTTCTTCCTGGGCTAGTCTTTTTTGCTTTTGCTCCAGCCAGGATGAGTAGTTGCCCTTCCAGGGAATCCCCTCACCGCGGTCCAGCTCCAGGATCCATCCGGCTACATTATCCAGGAAATACCGGTCGTGGGTTACGGCTATTACAGTACCTTTATAGAGTTTTAGATGCTGCTCCAGCCAATGGACTGACTCCGCATCGAGGTGGTTGGTAGGCTCATCAAGTAGGAGCACGTCGGGCTCCCGCAACAACAGTCTGCATAGGGCTACACGCCTTTTTTCTCCACCTGACAAGTGCCCGATTTTTTCTTCTGCGGGAGGGGTCCTGAGAGCATCCATGGCTACTTCAAGTTTGTTTTCAAGCTCCCAAGCATTGTTTTGGTCGAGTAATTCCTGTACGGCACCCTGCTTTTCTATGAGCTTCTCCATTTTGTTGGCATCGGCCAATACATCCGGATCAGCAAATTTCATATTGATCTCCTCAAACTCCTTCAAGAGGTTCACCACATCTTGCACGCCTTCCTCCACAATTTCCTTTACCGTTTTGTCTGGGTCAAGCTGAGGCTCCTGCTCCAGAAGCCCTACTGTGAATCCTGGAGAAAAAACCACATCACCCTGGATGTCCTTATCAATGCCGGCGATTATTCTCAGAAGGCTAGACTTTCCCGATCCGTTTAGTCCCAGGACACCTATTTTGGCTCCGTAAAAAAAGGAGAGGTAAATATCTTTAAGAACCTGTTTTTTAGGGGGGAAGGTCTTGGTGACCCCGGACATGGAAAAAATTATTTTTTCATCTGACATATGAAATTCATGTTTTTATCGTGGTATTGATTGACTGAACGGTTTTTTTGCTCCAAAAGAGCAGGACAAAAATATAACAAACTTTTGTCAAAGCCGTAATTCTGATTTATACTATTTTAGACAAACCTTTTTATACATGATTTTGTATAGAGGAATAAATAAAACCAATAGAATTTGATTTACAATATTAAATTCTATTTTTGCAGCCAAATTAGAAACGAACCGAAAGGAAGGAATTATGTATTGGACCTTAGAACTTGCCTCATATCTGGAAGACGCCCCATGGCCGGCTACCAAAGATGAGCTTATTGATTACTCAATCAGAACTGGCGCGCCACTGGAAGTGGTAGAAAATCTTCAGGAGCTTGAAGATGACGGACAGCCTTATGAGAATATTGAAGAGATTTGGCCGGACTATCCGACCAAAGAGGATTTCTTTTTTAACGAAGACGAATATTAAATTTTTTCCAGAGTGTCAGGATCGCATCCTTTGCATCAGCACTCTGGCAATATCCAAATCTTCAGGAGTAGTGATTTTAATATTTTCATAGCTTCCTTCAAATAACGAGATTTTCACCCCGATCCTTTCAGCTACTCCTGCATCATCTGTAAATGAAGGGTCTTCCTTTCCCTGATAAGCCTTTTTAATAATTTCCAGATCAAAAGTCTGGGGCGTTTGTATCAGCCTGAATTTTGATCGGTCTACAGATTTGGTAGTGTCCTGGTCTGTTATGCGCAATGACTCCTTGAGCCTTACTGAGGCTACAGCGCTTTGATGGATGGCGGCAATTCTGAAGGATGCTCCTATAATGTCAGCGTTTACCAGGGGCCTTACCCCATCGTGTATGGCTACCAGTCCTGGGGGGTTGAGGTGGCTCAGGCCATTTTTCACCGATTCGAATCGGGTTGACCCGCCTTCCACGATTTCGACCTGCCTGTCAAATTGATATTTTTTACAAAGTTGTGCCCAGGTGGGTATTTCCTCAGCGGGCAGCACCAATATCAGTTTTATGGCAGGATTATAATGGTCGAATGCCCTGATAGTATGCATCAGTACCGGCAAGCCTTCCAGAATCAGAAATTGCTTGGGTATGGGGTTTTTCATGCGGGTGCCAATGCCCCCGGCTACGATCAGACCATATTCAGGCTTGGTACTCATCCTTGACCATCAGATGATCAGCATGGCATCTCCATAAGTAAGGAAGCGGTATTTTTCCTTTTTGGCTTCTTCATAAGCTTTTCTCACCACATCATAACCTCCGAATGCGCAGGCCATCATGAGCAAGGTAGATTCCGGCATATGAAAATTGGTAATCATAGCATTGCATATCTTAAACTCAAAAGGCGGAAAAATAAACTTATCAGTCCAGCCTTCACTTGGCTTCAATTTATTACCTGCTGAAACAGAAGATTCCAAAGCTCTCATAGAGGTGGTACCCACGGCACACACCCGTTTTTTCTGTTCCAGGGCTTTATTGACCAGGGCTACCACCGAAGGACCTACCTGGTAGTTTTCAGAATCCATTTTATGCTTGGTGAGGTCTTCCACATCCACGGGCCTGAAAGTGCCCAACCCCACATGGAGGGTGATAGGGGTCATTTCAACCCCTTTGATTTGTAGTCTTTTTACCAGTTGTCTGGTGAAGTGGAGCCCTGCCGTAGGCGCGGCTACAGCCCCTACATGCTCGGCATATATGGTCTGAAATCGCTCTCTATCTTCCGGCTCCGCGTTTCTCTTTATATATTTGGGCAGGGGAGTTTCTCCCAGTGTATCAATGGCATTGTAAAATTCCTCATCGGTGCCGTCGAATAAAAACCGGATAGTACGACCCCTTGAAGTGGTATTATCGATAACCTCTGCTACCAAATCACTATCGCCAAAATATAACTTATTGCCTACCCTGATTTTACGGGCAGGATCTACCAGTACATCCCAAAGGTGCATTTCCCGGTTGAGTTCTCTTAAAAGAAAAACTTCAATTTTAGCACCGGTTTTTTCTTTATTACCGTATAATCTTGCTGGAAATACCTTAGTATTGTTAGTGACCAGTACATCACCCTCATCAAAATACCCAGTAATATCTTTGAAGGTCTTGTGTTCGATCTTTCCGGTAGCCTTATGGACTACCATGAGCCGTGACTCATCCCTGTTTTCAGCCGGATACAAGGCTATAAGACCATGCGGTAAATCGTATTTAAATTCGGATAATTTCATAGTTATTATTACAGTACAAAAATCTCAGATGATGGGCTCCTAAAAATGTAGCTTGCAAAGGTACTGAATCATTTGAAATAACAGAAAGAAATTGCTTAAAAAGCCCTAAAATATGATTGTAGGAAAACTCATTATGGAGAGCTGGAGGTTTGCAGCGACCGAACTTAGAAGCAATCTGCTTCGCACTACCCTTTCTTTGCTTGGGGTTACCGTGGGGATATTTGCCATTATTACAGTATTTACTCTGGTGGATTCTTTAGAAAAAAGCATTCGCAACAGTTTTGACTTCCTTGGTGCCGGAGTAGTATATGTACAGAAGTGGCCATGGATGCCGGAGGGTAATGAGCAGTACAAATGGTGGGACTACTGGAATCGGCCTAACCCGACAATCAACGAGTATAAGTTCATGCAGGCCAACATGAAAAACCACTCAGCAATTGCCATCTTTGCTGAGCAAGGCAATCAACTGGTAAAGAAAGACAATAATAGCGTAGGAGAGGTGATCCTGATTGGTGCTAGTTATCCCTACAGTGATATTTTTGACTTAAGCATTACCAATGGCAGATATTTTTCTCAAATAGAAACCGAGGGGGGCCGCAATGTTGCCATTATCGGGGATAATCTGGTGCAAAAGCTTTTTCCTGGAGGCAAAGATCCTATTGGAAAAGAGATCAAGTTAAAGAATCAAAAGTTTATAGTAATTGGCACTTTGGAGCGGGAGGGCGAAAGTTTTCTTGGTTTTGAGAGCAAAGATGATAATTGCATCATTCCCTATAATTCATTCCGAAAATTTTTCCGTACCGGCACCGGTGCCTGGAACGAGACCGGCTCATCCATTGGGATCAAGGGCAAGGAAGAGGACATCGGGATGGTCCAACTGGAAAATGAGGTGAAGGGCTTGCTCCGCAGTAGAAGGGGGCTGAAGCCAAAAGATAAGGACAACTTTGCACTCAACAGGCCGGAAGCTCTGGGCAATGCCATTAGTGGGGTATTCGATGTATTGGGCATAGCGGGATGGGTGATAGGCGGTTTTTCCATACTGGTAGGGGGCTTTGGCATCCTCAACATCATGTTTGTATCTGTCAAGGAGCGGACCCATATCATCGGTATCCAAAAATCGTTGGGTGCTAAAAACTACTTTATCTTATTCCAGTTTTTGTTTGAGGCCATATTTCTCAGCCTAATAGGAGGGTTGGCAGGACTGGTACTGGTATTTTTGGTCACCCTTATCCCGCTGGGAGAGCTGGAAGTGGTAATGTCATTAAAAAATATTACTCTGGGAGTTGGGGTAGCAGTTATTGTGGGCACGGTGTCAGGCATCATCCCGGCAGCCGGAGCTGCCAGGATGGATCCTGTGATTGCCATAAGGTCTAATTAAGATTCTTTTGGATCTGGCAGTCCGGTTCCTTTGATCTTCCCGTGGATTTTGGTTTCGAGTTCTTCCATGAGCTCGGGATTATCCTCAAGGAGCGTTTTTATGGCTTCCCGGCCTTGGCCTAATTTATCGCCATTGTATGAAAACCAGGACCCTGATTTTTGGATGATGTCCAGTTCTACTCCAATGTCCACGATTTCTCCGGCTTTAGAAATCCCTTTGCCGTAAAGAATATCAAACTCGACTACTTTGAATGGTGGCGCTACTTTATTCTTGACCACTTTTACGCGAGTTCTATTCCCCGTCACATCACCGGCACCCTCCTTAATCTGGCCGATCCTCCGGATATCAAGCCGTACGGAAGAGTAGAATTTCAAGGCATTACCTCCTGTAGTTGTTTCTGGGTTACCAAACATCACACCGATCTTTTCTCTAAGCTGGTTAATGAATATGCAGGCACATCCGGTTTTGCTGATGGTGCCTGTAAGCTTACGCAAAGCCTGGGACATGAGCCGGGCCTGGAGGCCCATTTTGCTATCGCCCATTTCTCCTTCCAGTTCACCTTTGGGCACGAGTGCCGCTACCGAGTCGATGACGATGATGTCAATGGCGCCTGACCGGATTAAATGTTCGGTGATTTCCAATGCCTGCTCTCCATTGTCAGGCTGGGAAATGAGGAGATTTTCGGTATCGATACCAAGCTTTTCGGCATAAGATTTATCAAAGGCATGTTCGGCATCGATAAAAGCGGCCAAACCGCCTTTTTTCTGTGCCTCTGCAATACAATGCATGGTAAGGGTAGTTTTTCCAGATGATTCAGGACCGTAAATTTCGGTAACACGGCCACGTGGTATGCCACCGATGCCAAGAGCCAGGTCTAGCCCTAATGATCCGGTGGATATGGCAGGTACGTCCAGCACTGTACCTTCACTAAGCTTCATCACAGCCCCCTTGCCGTAGGACTTCTCCAGCTTATCTATAGTGAGTTGTAAGGCTTTTAATTTTTCTGTTTGTTCGCTCATGGAAAGTATTTTTACTTTATTCTAAAATATTTGTGAATTTAGCATTTCGAATCCCATTTACCAATATTAAAATCCGGAACTAGCTAAGTTTTTTATTTTTTTTATTGCCGCCAGTGTTTCAAACAAATCATAAAATGCCAATCAGGATACTATCGTGAAAATCGCAAAAAAGAAATTTTTTTGGGGGGTAGGCTTGGTGCTCCTGATCATCATTTTGATCAATATTAATTTGATCATCTATGGAATAGGCCAGCTCCGGGGGCAGATGCATATTATTTCAAATGCAAAGCCCGTATCATATTTTTTGAATGATCCACAGGTACCTGATTCAGTAAAATATAAGCTGAATCTGGTGGCCGCTATTAAAAGCTTTGCAGTGGATTCATTAGGGATCAATCCCAATGATAATTACACCACCATGTTTGACCAAAAAGGCCAACCGGTGCTTTGGATCGTCACAGGTGCTAAGCCATTTGCGCTAGAACCCAAAACCTGGAGTTTTCCAATACTTGGGGAGGTGACCTACAAGGGATATTTTTCTCTTGAGAAAACCGAAAGGGAAAGAGACCGGCTCCTGGAAGATGGGTGGGAGGTCGGCATACGCACCGTTTCGGGCTGGTCTACCCTGGGATGGTTTAAAGACCCCATACTAAGTGAAATGCTCGCCCGTAGTGAAGGGAGCCTGTCCAATCTTATCATTCATGAATTGGCACACGGCACCATATATGTAAAAGACAGCACAGAGCTTAATGAAAACCTGGCCACCTTCATAGGCGATTATGGCGCGGAATTGTTTTTAAAGAACCACTATGGCTCTGATTCGGAAATCCTGGATTACTACCTCAAATCAGAGGCGGATTATCATCAGTTTTCCAGGCATATGCTAAGAGGAGCAGGCTTGCTGGATAGCCTTTATGCTACATTTAATGAATCTATGCCCGATACCCAAAAAAGAAAAAGGAAGGAAAACATGATTAAAGTAATAGTCCAAAGTCTGGACACGATTTCCTTTAACTATCCGGAGCCATATATTGGGGCATTTACTTATGGGCCCCTACCGGACAACAACTATTTTATGCGGTTTTTAAGATACCAGTCTCAGCAGGATTACTATACCCTGATTCTTGAAGATAAATTTGAGGGTGACCTCAGGGCTTTTATTGCTTATTATAAGGAGTTGTACCCCTACCTTTGAACTAACAAATCATTCATATCCCCCTTGAAGGTTTTAAATTCTTATTTCTTAACTTTAAGGTAATATTTAATTAGTATTTTTGACAATTAATTAACAACCTCCAGGCAAAATATGAGAGGAAAACAGAACCACAAAATTCTGGTAGTAGATGATGAAGATGCTATATTAGAATTGCTAAAATACAATCTTGAAAAAGAGGGCTATATAGTCAAAACTGCCAGTGAGGGATCAAAAGCAGTTGAAATAGCCAAAAAATTTATCCCCGACCTGATCCTGCTTGACATCATGATGCCGCGCCAGGATGGGGTAGAAACCTGCCGGCAAATCAGGGATTTTCCAGAACTCCACCATACCTATATAGTTTTTTTAACGGCCCGATCCGAGGAATATTCCGAGGTAGCAGCTTTCGATGTAGGTGCTGACGATTATATCACCAAGCCCATCAAACCCAGGGCCTTGATGAGCAGGATTTCCGCCATGTTCAGAAGGGGCAATAAGAAGATTAACTCATCATCAAAGATTGTGCTGGGGGATTTGGTGATCGACCGATCAAGCTATACCATCACTAAGAACGATAAAGAGATCAGCCTTCCTAAAAAAGAATTTGAACTGCTGTATTTTCTGGCACAAAATCCCAATAAGGTTTATAGCCGGGACGAACTTCTACAAAATATTTGGGGTTCTGATGTGTATGTATTGGCACGGACGGTGGATGTCCATATTCGTAAAGTCAGGGAAAAGATTGGGGATGATTATATTACCACTGTGAAAGGGGTAGGATATAAATTCAGCTGATCTCTGCCAAAAAGTTCTGAATAATGGTTTTTAGCTCCAGATTAATGGCTCTGATCATTGCTACCTGTATAGCAATTGTCACCATTTCTTTTCTTTCTATATTCGAGGGAATTTCCAATCTTGCGCTTTTGGTGACCGCGATGGTTAGTTTTTCATCAGCCTATTTGCTGATTTATATTTTACTCGATTTTCTGATTTTCAGAGAGATCAACAAGGTCTATAATTTATTGAATAAATTGCGCAAAAAGGATATCAACCTAAGTGATGATACCAAACCTAATGTACTAAACCCCTTCAAGCATATTAATGAGGAGATCACTTATTATGTATCGTTGAAGCAGCGGGAGATTGATGAGCTAAAAAAACTAGAAGCCTTCAGAAAGGAATTTATTGCGGATGTGTCGCACGAGTTGAAAACTCCCATTTTTGCAGCACAGGGTTTTTTACATACTTTACTTGATGGGGCCATCAAGGATAAAAATGTAAGGACCAGATTTTTAAGAAAGGCCGCAAAAAGCCTGGATGGTTTGGATATACTGGTTCAGGATCTTTTGACCCTCTCTCATATCGAAACTGGTGAGATTAAGATGCATTTCGATACTTTTGATATGATTCCGCTTGTAGAGGAGGTGTTTGATCAGTTTGAAGAAAAAGCTGATAAGAAGCAAATAAAGTTACGATTTGACAAAAGAAGGACTAAACCAGTGCTGGTGTATGCTGATCCCAAGCGAATCATGCAGGTGATGAACAACCTCATATCCAATGCATTAAAATATGGCGGGGAGAATAATGAAGTCATTATAGGATTTGAGGTGGATAAAAAACAGGTGAGTGTATCCGTGATCGATTTTGGTGAGGGCATACCACCGGATGATCTGAAAAGAATATTTGAAAGGTTTTACCGGGTGGATAAAAGCCGATCAAGGGAGCGTGGTGGTACCGGACTTGGGTTGGCTATTGTAAAGCACATTCTTGAAGGCCATAATACCAAGGTGTCCGTGACCAGTGCCATAGGCAAAGGATCTACCTTTAGCTTTAGATTACCAAGAGTGCGCCTGGAAAGGCTAGATGAAGAAGTTCAGAGCAAGGAGGAACATGTCACGCATTGATTTTAAAGCGCTTATTCTAAGTGAAAACAAGCATTTTGTACTCATCAACAAGCCTGCCAGCATCTCAGTGCTGGAGGATCGCAATGATGCCACCAACATTCTCGGGATGGCCAGAGCCCATTATCCTGACATGCAGGCAGCCCACCGTCTGGACAAAGAGACATCTGGGGTACTCGCATTGGCAAAAACTCCTGAGGCCTACCGGCACCTGGCCATGCAGTTTGAGGCAAGGACGGTGGTAAAAAGCTATCATGCTGTACTAGATGGGATTGCCCAATTTAAAAATGAAACGGTGGCCTTGCCGCTTTTTCAGACTGCCGGAGGTAAAGTGCGGGTGCATAAAGGCAGAGGCAAAGAGGCCACTACTATTCTGGATACGATTGAGGTTTTTAAAAAACACTGCCTGGTACATTGCAGGCCTGTGACTGGCAGGACGCATCAGATCAGAGTGCACTTGCAGGCTATGGGCTTCCCTATTACAGGTGATCATCTCTACGGAGGCCGGTCATTTCTGTTATCACAAGTCAAGCCTGATTACCGGTTGCAAGCCTATAAAGAAGAAAGGCCGCTGATGAACCGGATTGCCCTGCATGCTGCCCGGCTGGAGTTTAAAGATATTGATGGTGCCAGTATTTCTGTGGAGGCCCCTTATCCAAAGGATTTTAAAGCCCTGCTATCCCAACTCCGGAAAAACAGATGATTTTGTTTAGGTAACGCCTTAGCAGTCCCGGATTCTGTCTCTGGCTTGCTTTTGATATGGCTCGTTGAGATTATTGGACCCAGGAATTTTACTACTAAAAATTATGGAGTTATTGGAATTAAAAATTTATCCTTCTATCTTTGTGTCCCTTTTTGGAGGGGAAGAATCTGATATTAAAATTATTACCAGTGGATACGTTAAGTTATAAGACAATTTCGGCCAACAAGGCTACTGTAGAAAAGAATTGGGTGGTAGTAGATGCCGACTCTCAGGTATTAGGAAGATTGGCCAGCAGGATTGCTTTCCTCATGAGGGGCAAGCACAAGGCTAATTACACACCACATGTAGATTGCGGTGACCATGTGATTGTCATCAACACCGACAAAATAAAGCTTACCGGCAAGAAGTGGAATGATAAAGTATATGTCCGCTATACCGGATATCCCGGAGGCCAGCGCTTTTCTACTCCAAAGGAAATAAAAGCTAAGTCATCTACCATTTTAATCGAAAAGGCTGTGAAGGGCATGCTTCCAAAGAACAAATTGGGAAGCGCTTTATTCGGTAATCTTCATGTATTTGAAGGATCAGAGCACCCATTCGCAGCACAAAAACCTAAAGAAATTAAATTATAAAGGATGGAAATCATCAACACATTAGGAAGAAGGAAAACCTCAGTTGCGAGGGTTTACGTAGGTCCCGGAAAAGGGAACATCACCATCAACGAAAGAACTTTTGAGAATTATTTTCCTGCAGAGATACTCCGCACCATTGTAAAGCAGCCTTTCGAAACATTGGAAATTGACGGTCAGTACGACCTCAACATCAATGTAAAAGGTGGTGGATCAAAAGGACAGGCCGAGGCCATCAGACTTGCCATAGCCCGTGCATTATGTGAAATCGACCCTGAGAACAGACCTCCTTTGAAGAAGGAAGGTTTTCTTACCAGAGACCCCCGTATGGTGGAAAGAAAGAAATACGGTCGCAGAAAAGCGAGGAAGAAGTTCCAGTTCAGTAAACGTTAATATTTTATCTTTAATTATATATTTTAAATGGCTGAAAAATTAGATCACAAAGACCTGCTTGACGCCGGTGTTCATTTTGGTCACCTGACCAGGAAATGGAATCCAAAAATGGCTCCTTACATATTTATGGAGAAAAACGGAATCCACCTGATCGACCTGAATAAAACCATCAAGTGTATCGACGAAGCCTCCGAAGCGATGCGGGGGATTGTAAGGTCTGGAAGGAAAGTGCTTTTTGTAGCTACTAAAAAGCAAGCAAAAGAAATCGTAAAACAGGAAGCCCAAAGACTCAATATGCCCCATGTTACGGAGCGTTGGTTGGGCGGTATGCTTACCAATTTTGCTACTATTCGCAAATCTCTCAAGAAGATGTCTACCATTGATAAGCTCATGAAAGACGAATCTTACGAGAACCTTGCCAAAAGGGAACGCCTTACCATCACCAGAGAGCGCGAGAAGCTCGATAGGATTTTGGGCGGTATTGCAGACCTTACCAGACTACCTGCAGCTCTTTTTATCGTAGATGTAAAGAGAGAGCACATTGCAGTGCAGGAAGCTATGAAATTGAATATTCCGGTTTTTGGAATGGTAGATACCAATTCTGACCCTTCAGACATCGATTATCCGATTCCTGCTAATGACGATGCTTTTAAGTCTATTGACATGATCACCAGGCACATTGGCAAAGTAATCGAAGAAGCCCTGACAGAAAGAAAAAGAGAAAAGGATGAAGCCGCACAGCAAAAGGAAAAAGAGGCGGTAGAAAGCAAGACTGAAGATCAGCCTAAAGAAGTGGTTGAGGAAGAAACTTCAAAATAAATTCATCTAATTGTTATTATAGATTTTGAACATCGACCTCAGGCCGGTGTTCATTTTTTTTAAAAGAAATCGAACAAATAAAAATTTAAGAAATACATGGAGATCACTGCAAAAGACGTAAACAAGTTGCGCCAAATGACTGGTGCAGGTATGATGGATTGCAAAAAAGCCCTGGTTGAAGCCAATGGAGACTTCGATGCTGCCATCGATATATTGCGCAAAAAAGGCCAGAAAGTATCTGCATCCCGTTCAGACCGTGATGCAAAAGAAGGTGCAGTTTTTGTCAAGACCAGTCAGGATAATAAGACCGGAATCTTGATTGCCCTTAATTGTGAGACAGATTTTGTAGGTAAAAATCAGGAATTTCATGACCTGGGCAATGCTATTCTTGAGGTGGCTTTTAAAGCTACCCCTATTTCGAAAGATGAGCTGCTCCAACTGAAAATCGATGGTCATTCTGTGGAGGAAAAAATCACTGAAATGATCGGTAAAATCGGTGAGAAAATAGAGATCAGTGAATATGTGAAGTTAGAAGGCGAACAGGTAGTGACCTATATCCATGCAGGCAGCAAATTAGGTGTGTTGGTATCTCTTAAGGGTGTGAATGGTGCTAATGTAACTGATGCAGGCCGTGATATCGGGATGCAGATTGCAGCCATGAATCCGGTGGCAGTAGATGAGAATGGCGTTTCTAAAGATTTGATAGAGAAAGAAATTGCTATTGGAAAAGAGCAGGCACTTGCTGAAGGGAAACCGGAAAATATCGTCGAAAAAATTGCACAGGGTAAGCTGCAAAAGTTCTTTAAAGACAATACTCTGCTGCACCAGGCATTTGTAAAAGACAGTTCTTTGACTGTAGCTAAATATCTGGATTCAGTATCTAAAGGCCTTACCGTTGCTGAATTTCGTAGAATTTCAGTAGCTGACTAAGCACACAACTTTTATTAATATTGAAAAATCCCGGGCCTAATCCGGGATTTTTTTGTCTATTCCACGGTGGTTTCTGCATTGATAATATTCTCACAGTACACCAATAATTGCGGGAAGAACTGGTTGAATTCTCTTTCGTACAGTTTAAAATCTTTTTTTAATTCCTTTGCCGATTGTTCCATCCCGGAATTAAAACGTGCCCTTCGTGCCATGCCCTCCAGAGATCTTTCCAGTCCCCAGAATTCCCGGTAGTTGACCAACCAGTTTTGATGCGCCATTCGCGGCAAAAAAAACTTGATCTTTTCGGGCAGAATGGCTTCATGTGCCTTTAAATTTTTATAAGCATTTTCTGCAAAATTCTCCAGGGGTAAGCTACTGTAACGGACCCAGTTCAAGGCTAGAAGATGATCAAAATACACATCTACAATTACTCCGGAATAGTGCCGGTACTGTTTCCTTAGGCGGTTTTTGCAGGCATCTACTACCAGGTGGCTGTCGGTATAGGCATCAATTTTTCGGTGCAAGTGGATGCCGGATACTATTCTTTCCGGGAACATTTTAAGCTCACTACCCTTGACAAAATCACCCATAAAATTACCCACCTGTACCGAGGGGTCTTTACCTGATAAAAACAAATGGGCCAGAAAATTCATGAGGGAATATATTGACTTTTAATGGCAATGACCTTTTTTTACTTAAAGTTTCGAGACATTTTATGAACCGCTTAATGATTTGGATGTGAAGGGTACGCAAAAAGAAGTTGAATTAGTAGAGGATATTCAGGGCAAGGCTCTGTATGATTTTTTTATTAAAAAGGCCCGGTCCAGACTTAAGCTTCATAATCAATATGGCAGTGCTGAGGAGATGCCCTTGCAGCACTTTTTTAGAAATTATAACCAATTGCCTGACCTGGAGCGGTTTGCCATGGCACTTTGCACAGGGCGGGTGCTGGATATTGGAGCAGGCGCGGGGGCCCATTCGCTTATTTTGCAAGACCAGGGCCTGGAGGTCGAAGCCATAGAAATTTCCGAAAAATCAATCGAAGTCATGCAGACAAGAGGGGTAAGGAAGGTGGTAAATTCCAATATTCTAGATTTTGATAAGGGCTCCTATGATACCTTATTGCTGATGATGAACGGCATTGGAATTGCAGGCACCATTTCGCAACTTCCTGGTTTTTTGAATCATTTTAAGCAGCTTTTATGCCCCGGTGGGCAGATACTGATGGATTCCAGTGATATTGGTTATTTGTACCAGGAGGTACCTAAGCCTGAAGACCGATACTATGGGGAGATTTCCTATCGGTATGAATATGATGGGCGGATTGGAAACTGGTTCAATTGGTTATATATTGACCAGGATACTTTGAAGCCCATTTGTGAGTCCTGTGGCTATGATTTCCAGGTCATCTACCAGGACGCCTCAGGGCATTACCTATGCCGGTTGCGATTGGCAGAAGAAAATTAAAACCTTAAATTTATTACCATGAAAAAATTTATCTTTTTAATTCTGGTTCTGATGCTGTTTGCAGATGTATCTGCCCAACGCGTATTGATCCATTGTGGTACTCTGATTGATGTGGTGGAAGGCCGGCAAATCAAGGAGACAACCGTGGTAGTAGAAGGGGAGCGGATCACTGCTGTGGAAACCGGATATACCAAGCCGGGCGGCGGGGATGAAGTCATTGACCTCAAAGGCTACACCGTGATGCCCGGGCTGATCGATTTGCACGTACACCTGGAGGGTGAGACTTCCAAAGACGAGTACATCAGACGATTTACTCAGAATTCTGCTGATGTTGCTTTTGAAGCCGCAGTTTTTGCCAGGAAAACCCTCTATGCCGGCTTTACTACCGTGAGGGATCTGGGAGGTACAGGGGTGAATACCGCCCTGAGAAATGCAGTGAATTCAGGCCTTGTGGAAGGGCCTAGAATTTTTTCCTGTGGCACGGCCATTGGCACTACCGGAGGCCATGCCGATCCTACCAACTCCTACAGGGATGATTTGATGGGAAATCCTAATCCCCGTGAAGGCGTGGTAAATGGTCCCCATGAGGCGCGCCAGGCTGTAAGACAGCGGTACAAAGATGGTGCTGATAATATCAAAATTACGGTGACGGGCGGGGTTTTGAGTGTGGCAAAAGATGGTCAGGGTCCTCAGTTTTTTCAGGATGAGGTAGATGCTATTGTGCAAACGGCAAATGATTACGGGTTGATCACTGCTGCCCATGCTCATGGGGCAGAAGGGATGAAAAGAGCAGTGTTGGCAGGGATCACAACCATTGAACATGGCACTAAAATGACGGAGGAGGTCATGGATTTGATGATTGAAAATGGTACTTGGTACGTGCCAACCATCACGGCCGGAAGATCAGTGGCTGAATACGCTAAAATTGCCGGTTACTATCCAAAAATTGTTGTGCCTAAAGCACTTGAGATCGGCCCCATGATCCAGGAAACCTTCGGGAAAGCCTATCGCAGAGGGGTGAAAATTGCCTTTGGCACTGATGCCGGGGTGTTTCCTCATGGCGAGAACTGGAGAGAGTTCATGTATATGGTAGAAGCCGGTATGCCCCCGATGGCGGCCATTCAATCAGCCACCATCAAAGCTGCCGAAGTACTCAGGATACAAGATGAGGCGGGCTCTATAGAAAAGGGCAAATATGCCGATATAGTGGCTGTAAAAAGCAATCCCATTGTCGACATCAAAAACATGGAATACGTGGAATTTGTAATGCGTTGGGGCAAAGTATATAAATCACCGCAAGGCAAATAAGTCCCGATATCAAATCTTGCCAATAAGCTATTTTCACGTCTAAATTATAGCTAATTTTGCGGCAAGTTTATGAAATCAAAGAACATTAGGAATTTCTGCATAATTGCCCATATCGACCACGGCAAAAGTACCCTGGCTGATCGGCTTTTGGAATTTACCCATACGGTCACTGGCCGCGATATGAAGGAGCAACTGCTCGACAGTATGGACCTGGAGCGGGAGCGGGGCATTACCATTAAGAGCCATGCCGTGCAAATGGATTACAAGTTTGAAGGGCAGGATTATGTCCTTAATCTGATCGATACCCCGGGCCATGTGGATTTTTCTTATGAAGTATCCCGTTCCATTGCAGCCTGTGAAGGCGCGCTCCTGATCGTAGATGCCTCTCAGGGCATCCAGGCTCAGACGATCTCCAACCTGTATTTGGCATTGGAGCACGATCTGGAGATTATTCCGGTACTTAACAAAATCGATCTTCCCGGCGCCATGCCTGAGGAGGTAGCAGACCAAATAGTGGATCTGATTGGATGCAAACTTGATGATGTGATCCATGCCAGTGGCAAGGAAGGCATCGGCATTGACGCCATCCTCAAAGCGATCATTGACCGGGTACCGGCACCTGAAGGTGATGAGGAGGCACCCCTTCAGGCCATGATATTTGATTCAATGTTCAATTCCTTCAGAGGTATTGAGGTTTACTTCAGGGTATTTAAAGGAACTATTCGCAAAGGTGATAAGGTAAAATTTATCAATACCGGCAAAACCTATGATGCTGATGAAATCGGCATTTTAAAAATACAGCAGGTACCTAAGCAAGCCATTGCTGCTGGTAATGTGGGGTACCTCATTTCCGGAATTAAAATAGCCAAAGAAGTAAAAGTTGGGGATACCATAACCCATGTTGACCGACCCTGTCCTCAGGCCATCAAGGGCTTTGAAGATGTGAAGCCCATGGTATTCGCAGGGATCTACCCAGTGGAAACCAGCGATTATGAGGAGCTTAGGGCCAGCATGGAAAAATTGCAGCTCAATGATGCTTCCCTGGTATGGGAGCCGGAGACTTCAGCAGCCCTTGGGTTTGGGTTCAGATGCGGATTTCTGGGAATGCTCCACATGGAGATCATACAGGAACGCCTGGAGCGGGAGTTTGACATGACGGTGATCACCACCGTGCCCTCCGTGCAATTCCATGCCATCAATACTGATGGTAGCCTTTCTAAGATAAACGCCCCTTCCGAGATGCCTGAGCCCAACACGATCAGCCATATCGAGGAGCCTTTTATTCGGGCACAAATTATTAGTAAATCCCAGTATATCGGTGGGATAATTAGCCTCTGCATCGACAAGCGTGGCGAGATAAAAAATCAGGTGTACCTGACTTCCGATCGAGTGGAACTGAGCTTTGAACTACCACTGGCAGAAATTGTTTTTGACTTTTTTGATAAACTCAAAACCATTTCCCGTGGGTATGCCTCGCTTGATTATGAACTAATAGGATACAGAACTTCCAATATGGTCAAGCTTGACATCATGCTCAATGGTGAAAAGGTGGATGCCCTCTCAGCCATTGTTCACAGGGAGAAAGCCTATGAATGGGGTAAAAGGCTTTGTGAAAAACTCAAAGAGCTCTTGCCCAGACAAATGTTTGAAATTGCCATTCAGGCATCCATCGGCACCAAAATTATCGCCCGTGAGTCTGTCAAGGCTTTGCGAAAAAATGTGCTTGCCAAATGCTATGGCGGTGATATTAGCCGTAAGCGTAAACTTTTGGAGAAGCAAAAGAAGGGTAAAAAACGAATGCGTCAGGTTGGCAACGTAGAAATACCACAGGAGGCCTTTATGGCTGTACTCAAGCTGGATAGTTAATAGATATGAAGGAACAAGACACCATACAAAACACCCGGATCCTGGATGGCAAAAAGGTTGCCACCGAAATCAAAAATGAAATTTCTGAGTCAGTAAAAGCCATGGTGGCGGCAGGCCACAGGCCCCCGCATCTTGCTGTGATCCTGCTCGGCAAAGACGGCGCAAGTCATACATACGTAGGGGGAAAAGAAAAGGCTTGCCGGGAAGTAGGATTCACTTCTTCGGTGATCAATTTAGATTCTAGCATTTCGGAGGAGGCACTTTTGGATAAAATCCAAAGCATCAACAACAATCCAGACATCGATGGTCTGATCGTGCAGTTGCCCCTTCCTGACCATATTAGGTCAGAAAAGATTACAGAAGCTATTAATCCAAACAAAGATGTGGATGGGTTTACTGCAGCCAACTTCGGAAAGATCAATCGTAAAAACTCAGGATTTTTGCCGGCTACACCACAGGGGGTGATGGAGCTTCTCAAAAGATATAAAATCCAAACTAAAGGCAAGCATGCCGTAGTGGTGGGAAGGTCCCATATTGTAGGCAGCCCTATGAGCATTTTACTGGCAAGACCAGGTGATGCCACGGTGACCCTTTGTCACCGATTTACCAAGAATCTTAAGGAATTCACTAGCAGAGCAGATATTCTGGTTGTTGCGGTGGGCATACCCGGCTTTATTAAGAAGGACATGGTAAAAGAAGGGGCTGTGATCGTTGATGTCGGCACTACCAGAGTGGATGACCCGAACCACCCCCGTGGTTTTGTTTTGAAGGGCGATGTGGCATTTGATGAGGTAGCCACCAAAGCCTCCTATATTTCACCGGTTCCCGGCGGGGTGGGCCCGATGACCATTGCCTCTTTATTGATGAATACCCTCAAGGCTGCAAAATTGCAGCATTGATCATGAGTGCAATAACAAAAAAAATAGTATCACACCTTCCTTTAATGGAAGCTTTCTATACCATCCAGGGGGAGGGCTACCACCAGGGTAAAGCCGCTTACTTTATTCGGCTGGCAGGCTGCGATGTAGGCTGCGTATGGTGTGACGTTAAGGATTCCTGGGATGCAGGGCAATACCCTGAAGTGGCCGTGCCGGAAATAGTGAAGGCGGCAAATGCCTTCCCCTCCAGGATAGCAGTGATCACCGGAGGCGAACCCCTGATGTATGACCTTTCTTATCTCACCGAGTCTCTAAAAACGGCCGGATTTTCTACTCATGTGGAGACCTCAGGCGCACACCCCCTCACCGGTACCTGGGATTGGATATGCTTTTCTCCGAAAAAATTCAAAGCACCAGATGAAAATTTTTGTTCTTCAGCAGATGAACTCAAGGTGATCATCTACCATCCTTCCGATTTTGATTTTGCTGAGCAATACGCTTCAAAGGTCTCAAAGCACTGCAAATTGTACCTACAACCCGAATGGGACCGACGAAATACCATGACCCCAAAGGTGATTGAATATGTAAAACAAAATCCAAAATGGGAAATTTCGTTACAAGTGCATAAGTTTATGGATATTCCGTAACTGCCTATCATGCGACACCTTATATATATAGGGATTATTTTACTTCTGGTTCAGGAGGCTCATTCACAAAGAAAACTGAGTTCTAATAATAAGCGTGCCATCGCCTTATTTACTGAGGCAGATAATTTTTGGGTAAGAAGGCAGTACCCCCAGGCAGAGGAGTTACTCCTTCAGGCCATTAAGCGTGATGGCAAATTTGTAGAGGCGCACATCCTCTTAGGCCGCACCTACCAGGGCATGAAGCGGTATAAGGAAGCCGAAGCTGCTTACCTCTGCGCATTAGACCATAAGCAAAACCCCAATGACTTCCGGGAAATCTACCTCGAGCTGGCCGAAGTGCAGGTCAGGATAGAGGCTTATGAAAAGGCCCGGGAAAATCTGCAAATCTTCCTGAAGGGCCGGATGCCTATGCGGGGCATGGAATCCAGGGCACGTAATCTATTGGAGTCTGCAGAATTTGCGATTGAGAATTTGGCCACTGCCGAAGCTTTTAACCCCAGGCCTTTGAGCGATGTGGTCAATCAGTTTGCCATGCAATATTTTCCAGTATTAACTGCCGACCAATCTCAACTCATCTATACCCGCCGTAAAGGCAGGAAACCTGAGTTTGATGAAGACCTGGTCGTCACCCACCGGCAGCCCGACGGGACCTGGGGTCCACCCGAATCCATTTCAGACAATATCAATACCCGCCATAATGAAGGGACCTGTACCATTGCTGCCGATGGGCGCACCCTGATCTTTACCTCATGCTTTGGCCGCCAGGGTTATGGGAGCTGTGATTTGTACATCAGCTACAAGGTGGGGGAGGTGTGGTCGGAGCCCGAAAATCTAGGTCCCACTGTCAATACCAAAGCCTGGGAATCCCAGCCTTCATTATCTGCTGACGGGCGCACCTTGTATTTTGTTTCGGATAGAGAAGGAGGCTATGGCAACTCCGATATCTATGTGACCAGCCTTGATGATAAGAATCAATGGACCAAGCCTGAAAATATGGGCTCACGGGTCAATACCCCCTGGGATGAGGTATCTCCCTTTATCCATGCCAATGGCCGCACCTTATATTTTGCATCGAATGGCTGGCCTGGATTTGGTGGCTATGACATCTTCTACCTGGAACGACAACCTGAAGGCACCTGGGGTGATCCGCAGAATCTCGGGGCACCGGTCAATAATGGGGATGACCAGCTTTCCCTTTTCATTACTGCTGATGGCCTCCAGGGCTACTACGTCAATGAATCCTTAGGACCAGATGGCGACTTCAAAGGCAGAATCTATGAATTTGATGTACCAGAGGCCATGCAGGTTGCCTATCGCAGCAACTATGTAAGAGGAAGGGTATATGAAGAAGCTACCAAGGAGCCCCTGGCCGCATTGGTGGAGCTATATGATCTGGAATCGGAAGCACTCGTATCACAGGTTCGATCTGACTCAGTTACCGGTGATTACCTTATGGTCCTTACTGAGGGTAGTGAGTATGCCTTATATGTGAGCCGCACTGGCTATTTGTTTCATAGCCTTTCATTTAATTTAAAAGACTATGATGACTATGATGCTGTAGAAATTGATGTATTTCTAAAAAAAGCCGCCTCAGGTGCCACCACCGTGCTTAAAAATATTTTCTTTGACTTTGACAGCTATGCCCTACAGGAGAAGTCCATTACAGAAATTAATAAAATCAAGCGTTTTTTAGAGCAAAATCCACAGATCAATATAGAGATCAGTGGCCACACCGATAATACCGGAAGCCCTCAGTATAATATGGAGCTCTCCCTCAACAGGGCAAAATCTGTTTACAATTACTTAATATCACGAAATATCGCCCCAGACAGATTAACTTTTAAGGGCTATGGACTCACCCGCCCAAAATATCCTAATGACACTGAAGAAGGCCGTATTTTGAACCGCAGGATAGAGTTTTTAATCAAGTAATTTGGCCCTTAGATGTTCAGCATATCAGACCAAACTTTTACCAAATGATTAATTTTTGATTATCTTTTTTTTCAAAAATTAAAATATTATTATAGTTTTGAGATGAGAACACTTAATTTTTAACCTAAACTAAACAATATGAAGAAGATTCTACTACTCGGTTTATTGTTTGCGTTCCTATTTGCCTCTGGTAATTTATTGGCGCAACAACGAACCGTGTCAGGACAGGTGACTTCTCAGGAAGATGGGTCTCCTTTGCCAGGAGTTACCGTTACTTTATCAGGGTCTATCACTGGTACGATCACTGATATGAATGGTAATTACCAGGTTAATGTCCCGGAGAGTGGGGGCACTTTGATTTTTACATTTGTGGGCTTCACTACACAGGAAGTATCCATAGGCTCAAGAACTTCAATTGATGTTTCTCTAGCTGAGGATACCAGAGTGTTAGATGAGGTGGTGATTACAGCTCAGGGTATCGAAAGAGAAAAAAGATCCTTAGGGTATGGCGTTACTCAGGTTCAATCAAAAGATTTAGAACAAAGAGCCCAGCCCGATGTGGCCAGAGTGCTTCAAGGTAAAGTACCAGGGGTCGCAATCACCTCAACGGGTGGTGTTTCCGGTACCTCAACTAATATTGTTATACGGGGTTACTCGTCCTTATCCGGTTCAAACCAACCTTTATTTGTTGTGGATGGCGTACCTTTTAACTCATCAACAAATGAGAATAGAAGTTTTACTCAAGGGGGCCAGGCTCAAACAAGTAGGTTTTTTGATTTGGATCCCAACTCTATTGAGAGTGTGAACGTTCTTAAGGGGCTTTCCGCAGCGGTATTGTATGGAGATCAGGGTAGAAACGGAGTTATTCTGATTACAACCAAGAGTGGTTCGGCTCAAAGAAAACCAGCAGAGATTACGCTTACTCAATCAGTCTTTGGAAATCAAATTGCCTCCTTACCTGATTATACCGATCAATACGGCAATGGATTTAATCAGAATTATGGTGCTTTCTTCAGTAACTGGGGACCAGCATTTTCTAACTTGGAATCAGTTCCGCATCCATACTCAGCCTATAATGATGCAGCCTTAAGAGATGTTTTTCCTCAATTCCAGGGGCAAACTATCCCTTACGAAGCGCGGGATGGGGTTCGAAACTTTTTTAGAACCGGGATCACCTCAAACACCAGTTTGAATATTTCGGGTTCCTCTGATAATATTGGATATAATGTTTCTCTTGGATATACCAACGAAGAAGGATTTACTCCTGGAAATGAACTGGAAAAATTTAATATTGCAACAGGTATCAATGCAATTATTACTGATAAATTTTCGATCAATTCTTCCCTTCAATTCTTCCAAACTGACATTCAAACTCCCCCATTGAATACGGGTTTTGGAAGTCAGCCATTAAATGGAATTCCTTCTGTTTTTGGAAATGTACTTTATACACCAGTCAATATTGATCCTACCCAATTTCCTTTCGAACATCCAGTGGACAGACGGAGTGTATATTACAGGCCTGGAAATGATATCATGCATCCGCTTTGGATTACTAATCATGTCCGAAACCTCAATAATACCCAAAGGTTTTTTTCTTCAACAGCTTTTAACTATGATATAGCAGACAATATTGCTCTTTCATATAGAGTTGGTTTGGATACTTATACGGAGTCCAGGGAATATCAACAGGAACGTGGAGGTTCACTCGCAGCCACTCAATTGGGAGTTTATACTAACACCATTGGTAAGAATACCATTTGGAATAATGATGTGTTTGTATCAGGTACTTTTGATTTGAATGATGATCTTGTATTTTCAGCAAGAGTAGGTGGTAACATGAGATATGACGAATATTATCAGCAGGGAATGTCAAGTATCAACCAGATTGCTTTTGGGCTAATGAGACATGACAATTTTGTTGAAAATTCAGCAACTGACGTGCTTGCCGGCACGCCTCTTAATTTTGCTCAGGAAGAAACCAGATATGGTATTTATGCTGACCTCAACTTTGACTATAAAAATTTCCTTTACTTAAACTTGATGGGGAGGCATGACTGGACATCAACACTTGAGCCTGGTCAGAATACAATTTTTTATCCAGGAGCAAGTGTATCATTCATACCAACCTCAGCTTTTGCAGGGTTAGAGAATAATGCTACACTTTCCTATATGAAGGTTAGATTTGGGTATGGTACATCTGCTGGTTTCCCTTCACCTTACAGGACCAGAAATGTACTTGATCAGAATGCTAGAGCCTTTATAAACCCTGCTGGTGATTTATTTTCCACTCAGGGTATCAATTTCCAGTTAGGTAATCCTTTGCTGAGGCCTGAGCTTCATGAAGAGTTTGAAGCTGGTATAGAGGCCACTTTATTTAACAAAGTTGGAATCGACTTATCCTTGTATACTAAAGATACCAGAGATCTCATTACAGCAGCTCCACTGGATCCTTCTACTGGATTTACTTCCACCTTTATCAATATAGGAAAAATAAGAAATCAAGGAGTGGAATTACAGCTTAATGCTGATGTAATCAGAAGAGGGGATTTTAATTTAAATCTGATGTTAAACTTCAATTCCTTCAGAGTTACTACTGTTGAATTAAGTGATGATTTGGATCAGGTTCAATTGGCAGGATTTGGTGGGGACCTGGGTAACTATGCAATTCCAGGAGAACCATTTAATGTAATGTATGGTGTTGTGATTGCAAGAGATGAGGATGGCAATAGGATCGTAGGAAACAATGGTTCCTATGTACAATCTGGCGATATTGGTGCTATTGGCAATCCAATTCCTGATTTTACCTCTTCCTTGATAGCAACTGCTACTTACAAGAATCTAAGTCTCAATTTTATGATAGATTACGTTCATGGTGGTGATATATACAGTATTACAACCGCCACCATGCTTGCTCGTGGTATGACTAAAGATACTGACGACAGGTCTTTAAATAGGAACAGGACATTTATTCTTCCGGGTGTGAAAACAAATGGAGAGGTAAACGATATACAAATTGATATCGCACAGTTAATGTTTGATGGATATTTTTTCCAGGATGAGCCTGCTGTTTGGGATGCTACAACCATTCGATTGAGGGAAGTGGCACTTACCTATGAATTTCCACAAAAGATCATGCAGAGCCTTCCTTTTAAAGGAGCATCTCTCTCTCTTATTGGAAATAACCTATGGTTTAAGGCAGTCAATTTTCCTAAATATTCTAATTTTGACCCTGATGTACTTAGTCTCGGAGTTGGAAATGGTTTAGGATTTGATTTTTTAACTGGTCCAAGTAGAAGAAGTTTTGGTGCGAGTTTAAGATTTAGATTGTAATTGTTAATCTATAAATCTAATATGATTATGAAAAAATTTAAATTATATATATTAAGTGTCATAATGGTGATAGTTTCTTCTTGTGAACTAGATCTGTTGGATGACCCGAATGTTGTTACGCCTGATAGTACCAACCCTGATTTTCTGTTGACTCAGGTGGAACTTAATTTGGCAACATTTTTTGCCAATACCTCCACGTTTGGTATGGAGATGTCACGATTGTTGAATTCTTCACAAAGGGGAGCAACTTATGATGCAATGTACCAACCGTCAACTTTTAATGGTACCTGGACCTCAGCTTATTCAACTACATTGATTAATTCAAAAACTTTGATTGAAATTGCTGAAGAATCACAATTATTTTCCCATGCAGGTATTGCCAAGATTATTCAGGCTTATGTTTTGATGGTTCTCGTAGATTATTTCGGTGATGTGCCTTTTTCAGAGGCTCTTGATCCGGATACTTTCAATCCAAATGCAGATAGCGGAGCAGATATATATGCCGCTGCCCTGGATTTGTTGAATGAGGCCATCTCTGATCTGAATAATGAAGAGACTTTGGCTGTTCCCAATACCATCTATTATGGAAGCAATATGGATAACTGGAAAAAGTTGGCAAATACTCTTAAGCTTAGATACTATATTACAACCAGGTTAGTTTCAGCAAACTCCGCAGCTATCAATACGCTTCTCGAAGAGGTTGATGATGAATTTAGTATTATCAATTCAGATTCTGAAAGCTTCAGGTTTGCCTATGGCACAAACATTGCTAATCCTGACAGCAGGCATCCGAGGTTTGTGAATAATTATACCACCGGAGGGAATGATTACATGCATAATTTTTTTATGTGGCATATGATCGAAGAAGGACCTGTGAAGACGATGGAAGATCCAAGATTAAGGTATTACTTTTACAGACAAGTTGGCGAGAATCCCACAGATGTAAATGAGTTGACCTGTATTGGTTCAATTGATCAAAAACCTGCTTGGTATGATGATAATATGACCTATTGTTTGCCTACTCATTTATTAACTACCGGTACTGATCGTGGATATTGGGGTAGGGATCATATGGATAATTCAGGTATCCCGCCGGACGGACAAACAAGGACTGTTTGGGGTCTATATCCTGTAGGTGGTAGGTATGATGATAATTCCTTTTCTCCTACTAATAATATTCTATTAGGAAATCAAGGTGGCGGAATACAGCCAATCATGATGCAAGAGTATGTTGACTTTATGATGGCAGAAGCTTCCTTAATGATACCAGGAGTGAATGGTAATCCAAGGGATTTTTTAAGGTCTGCTATTGAAAAATCCATGGAATCTGTAAGGAACTTTGCTATAAACTCCAGAGAAGCAGGTACCATTGCTGAATTTGAAGATGATAATAGTATAGATTGGGAAGACCTTGTTGAAGATTATATTACTGAGGTTCTAGCAATTTATGATGCTGCTGGTTCTGATGATGAAAGGCTAGAGGTAATTGCAAGAGAATACTGGATAGCTTTACATGGAAGTGGAAATGAGGCCTATAATTTGTATAGGAGAACCGGAAAACCTGGTGATGTTCAACCTGCAGTTACGGTTACTGATCCAGGGGCATACTACTTGTCTATGAAGTATCCTGATAATTATGTGAACAGAAACAGAAATGCCTCGCAAAAGCCAAGTAATGTTGTAAGGGTATTCTGGGATGATGGATCAGCAGGTACTTTAAGATAGATTTTGATCAACTTAAATCGACTCAAAAATGAAAAAAATTAGATTTTTATATATTTTACTGGCAGGAATTTTTATTATTCCTTCTTGTACTGATGATGAAAAGTTAAACCAAAACTTTCCATTGAATGGCTTGACCAATGGTGCTTTTGTAAGGACACTTTTACCCGTAATTTCTAACTCTGCTAACTTCTTTGACTTAGAAAACGCTAAATATGAAGTTAATATAGAGGTAAATGATGGTGGTGTTCAATTCACAGATCTGGAGGTATTTGTTCGGTATGTGGACAATCTTACCGAAGAAGGTGAAAACAGTACCAATGAGGCCTTATTACGGACTTACGTTCCTGGTGATTTCACAACTAACCCAGATTCAGGATTGCCAAGGCGAAATCTAACAGTAACGGTTCCTGAAATGATAGACGCTTTGTCCTTAGATATGGAGGATTTAGAAGGGGGTAATTCCTTCACCATACGGTTGGTTCTCAATCTTTCTGATGGAAGGTCCTTTACTAATACCAATACTGGCGTTGATCTCAGGGCAGTAGGTGGAGCATTTGCTTCTCCTTTCTTTTACACTTTACCACTGGTATGTCCATCAGAATTGGCTGCTGAAATAGATGAAGATGATGATGAAAAGAATGGGACTGATTTCGAATACGTCAATAATATTACTGCATCACCCTTTGGTCCTGCTTGTTCTGGAACTCAAGTGGCAGGTACAGTTAATATTGGTGCCGTTCCCGGTGAAACAGGTGTCTATTTAGTTTCTGATGCTTCCTTCGGGTTGTTTGGATGTATAAACGATAGTTGGGGTAACGGGGAAGTATTCTTGCTTGATGCATGTGGTATTTTATCATTTGATGGCTCTGATAAATATGGGGGTACCTATAATTTAACATTTGTAAGTAACAATGGCACTGATTTAGTGTTTGATTGGATTAACTCATTTGGAGAAGGCGGTACAGTTACCCTTACTGGTCCTGAAGCAGATTGGTGGCCTCCAGATCTTAAATAGGCAGGAATTTTTTATTTAAAGAGGGGGATTTATCCCCTTTTTTAATTTATTGAGTATCAGGCTCAAATACTGAATAAAAATTAAACCTTAAAATAACCAGTGTTAATTTTTGATTATTATTTTATCAATTGGAAATTTTATTTTAAGTTTGGAGCGAGAACACTTAATTTTTAACCTAAACAAAACAATATGAAGAAGATTCTACTACTCGGTTTATTGTTTGCGTTTGTATTCGCCTCTGGCGATTTATTAGCGCAAGAACGTACCGTGTCAGGAAAGGTGACTTCGCAAGATGATGGGTCGCCTTTACCGGGAGTTACTGTGACTTTATCTGGGACTACCATTGGTACGATCTCAGATATGGATGGTAATTTCCAATTAAGCGTACCGGAAAGCGGTGGTACTCTTTCCTTTGCATTCGTGGGATATGCTACCTCCCAGGTTGCCATTGGAAACAGATCAGTTTTCGAGGTCGCTTTATCCGTTGACACACAAATTCTTGATGAAGTTGTAGTAACCGCCATTGGTATCCAAAGGGAAGCCAAAGGTCTGGGATACTCTGTGGAAAGGGTGAGTGGCGATAAGGTACAACAAGTAGCCGAGCCTGACCCTTTAAGAGGACTTCAGGGAAAAGTTGCTGGTGTAAACATCCAGGGTTCCTCAGGTGCTGCTGGTAGTGCTACCAGGATTACAATAAGAGGTAATTCATCCCTTCTGGGAAATAACCAACCACTATTTATCGTGGATGGTATTCCTTATGATAACAGTACCAATGCTACTTCTAACCAGTTAACTGGTGGAGGTGCCTATGGTAGCAGGTTTTCAGATATCGACCCTAATAATATAGAGTCTATTAACTTCCTTAAAGGAGGTGCTGCTGCCGCACTTTATGGTACCAGGGCTGCTAACGGTGTAGTGGTTATTACCACCAAATCCGGAAGTGCCAAAAGAACCAGAAAAGGTCTGGAAATTAGCTTAAACTCTTCGGTTGCATTTGAAGATATTGCTAACCTTCCTGAATATCAAAATACATATGGTACTGGAACAAACTTCATTTATTCTCAAGTGAATGGTTCCTGGGGAGCGCCTTTCCCAGGCGCAAGGCCTTACGCAAATACTAATGAGATTCCTCATTGGTATCGTGGAAGACCTGGTTTCGGAGGCATCTATGACGATGTTATGGTGCCTTATCGTGCCGAGCCTAATAACGTTTCGAGTGTATTCCAGCAAGGCGTTATGTTAGATAACTCCATAACAATCAGTGGCGGTAATGACCGTTCTGCACTGAACGTTACAGTATCTAGGATGACTCAGGATGGTTTCGTTCCTAATTCTGAGAGTAACAGAACAAACATTAATGTGGGTGGAAATACCTATTTGGATAATGGATTCACCGTAGGTGCTAACTTGCAATATTCAAATAACGTACAAAATGGTGTTTTAGCTGGGGTTGGTTCTTTAGGATCTAATAACCCTTCTTTCTTTGCCAGAACTTTGTATCTCGGTAGAAACTGGGATATGACGCAGCCCTTCCAAAATCCTGTGGACAGAGGTAGTGAATTCTTTGTTGGACGCGGACAAGCGGATAACCCACTTTGGTCTGCCGAAAATGCTGGATTTAATAGAGAGGTTGACAGAGTATTAGCTTCATTTAATGTTGGTAAGGAGATTACTGATAATTTAAGTTTTGACTATAAATTAGGTGTCAATACCTATAGCCAACGCAATAAGGACTTTATTCGCCCAGGCTCTACTGGTGCTGATGGTATTGGTTTAGTGATTAGCGATTATATCAACTTTACTGAATTGGAATCTAACTTTATCATCACTTACAGAACTGATTTCTCAGAAGACCTGAGCTTTAGAGCCTTTGTTGGTCATAACATCAACCAGAGGAAGACTGACAGGCTAGCTGCTCAGGGTCAGGGATATGTTTCATTTGATATTGATAACATCAACAACACCAATGATGTGGTTCCATTTGGAGGTGGATTCTCTAACAGAAGGATCATCGGAGTATTTGGAGATATATTATTAGGCTATAGAGATTGGGCATTCCTAAACCTGACTGCCAGAAATGACTGGTCTTCAACACTTCCTGAGGAAAACAGGTCCTTCTTTTATCCTGCAATAAGCACTTCTCTTGTATTATCGGAGGCATTGGATATTCAGTCTCCTACGCTTAGCATGTTTAAATTAAGAGGTGCCTATTCTTTTGTTGGCGCGGATACAGGTCCTTATCAATTGGTTCCTGTATTTATTAATAACCCTGGAGCAGCCTTCCCTTTCTCTCCATCTGGAGCGGGTACATTTGCGGGGTCATCACTTTCTACTGTTGCAAGGGACCCTAATCTGCTCCCTGAGCAAACAAGGGAGATTGAACTTGGAATGGAGTTAGGTTTATTGAACAATAGGGTTTCTGTAGATTTCACTTACTATAAGAGAAATTCCACTAATCAGATTGCCCAAGTTGCGCTACCTTTTGAAACAGGATTTGCCTCTTTATTCACCAACTTCGGTGAAGTTTCTAATGAGGGTGTTGAATTGACCGTTGGTGCAACTCCTGTAAGAACTCAGGGTGGATTTACCTGGAATGTCTTAGGTACATTCACACACAATAAAAATGTTGTTGTGGAGTTAAGAGAGGGTGTGGAGGAAATTGCTTTCGGAACCGGATTTGCTGGAGCAGTTGCAACTGTTCACAGACCAGGTCAGGAATATGGATTATTGAGAGGATCTCTTTCAGCACGTGATCAGGATGGTAATTTGCTGATCAATCCTGCCAACGGCCAATTAATTAGCGCCCTGGATCCTGGTATTATTGGAAATCCTAACCCTGACTTTTTGTTAGGTCTAACCAATACTTTTTCCTATAAAGGTATATTCCTTTCTGCAGTTTTTGACTGGACCCAGGGAGGAGATTTGTACTCTAACACCGTATTGTCTCTTTTAGGACGCGGGGTGACCAAGGATACTGAAAATCGTGAGATGAATTATATCATTCCAGGTGTTTATGGTAACCCTAACACCGTGGAGCCAATCAGGACTGAGGAAGGTAATAAAATACCTAACGAAACCATGATTGAAACTAATTCACTTTGGTTCGGTAATACTTTTGCAATCAACGCTCAAAATGAGTGGTCAGTTTACGACGCAACGGTTTTTAGGCTAAGAGAAATCACCCTTGGTTATACTTTACCGAAGAACTTGCTGCAGAATACACCTTTCGGTTCTGCTACAGTTTCTTTTACCGGTAGAAACCTTTGGTTCTTTGCCCCTGGATTCCCTGAGTTTACGAACTATGACCCAGAGGTGAATCAGTTTGGTAATACAAACCAACAGGGTGTTGAGTATAGTATTACGCCTACAGCCAAGCGTTATGCGTTCAACCTTCGTTTGACTTTTTAAACTTGTAACTCATGAAGAAATTTAAAATAATATTAATATTTTCCTTGGCCATCACTTTTTTGATGCCAAGTTGTGGGGACTTTTTGGATATCAATGTGGATCCGAATAACCCCTCTGAGCCTGTGCTTCAAAATCTGCTGCCTGTTGTTCAATACAACTTTGCAACCAGATATGGAATGGCAGGCTTATCTGGAACCGCCTCCCTTTTTATGGGACAGAACGTGGTAAGAGGTAACCTTAATGATTACGGTATCTTCGGCAATACCTTTGCTGTGACTACTAACTGGAACAACTTTTACACCATGATTACCAATGCCAATATTGTCATTGATAAAGCATTGGAGGATGATGAACCATCAGTAGCAGGAGTTGCTCAGATCATTAAAGCATTCTCTTTTAGTATGATGGTGGATATTTGGGGCAACGTGCCTTTCTATGAAGCTAATCAGGGGATCGATTTTCCTTCTCCAAACTACGATAATGGCAGCGTCGTTTATGATGAAGTCTTTGTACTTCTGGATGAGGCCATAGCCAATCTTGAAGAGGGAGGAACTTCAGCTATTTTATCTGCCAGTGATTTGTATTATGGTGGTAACACCAGTCAATGGATTAAAATGGCTAATTCTCTTAAGCTTAGATTATACAATCAGATTAGGGGTGTTCGTGACGTTTCTGGTCAGGTTTCCGCCTTGGTTGCAGACCCATCTACTTTGGTGGATAATATTGGTGATGATTTTGAGTTGCAGTACGGTTCAAGTATCGCACCTGAAAACAGGAACCCTTCTTATGCTGGAGAATATGCTCCTGGAACCAGGACCAATGTAAATCCATTTTTCTATGAGTATATGCGTGGTGAGAATACTTTCTTCCCTGTTCCTGGAAATAGACTGCTAGGTATTGAAGATCCAAGGATTCCTTATTATTTCTTTAATCAATTGCTTCCTGGCGAGGCACCTGAGAATCCTACCGCATATCACAGAACTGGTACCGGGTTTCTTTCGATTTATCAGTTTTCTTTTAATATTGATCCAAATGAAGGTTTTGATCAGTCAAGGTCCGCTACTGGCATGGGGCTATACCCTATCGGTGGTAGATTTGATGCTGGAGCAAGTGATACTGAAGCACCAGGCCAGAAAACAAGGATTAACTTTAATGGCGCTGCAGATACCCCTCAGAGGATTCTTACCACTTACAGTATGAAGTTTATCAGAGCTGAACTTGCTCTTGAAGGATTAACTGGTGAGGATCATGAGCAGTTGTTTGTGGACGGTATTCAGGCTGCATTTGACAAAGTCAATGCTTTTGCAAGTGCTGCTTCTTATCCTACTATTGACCAGGCAGATATTGATGATTATATCACTGATGTGGAAGCTTTATATCAGGCTGGGGATGACGAGGAGAAATTGGAGCTCATCATGATCCAGAAGTGGATTGCTAACTACGGGGCTGGTATCGAGTCTTATAATGATTATAGGAGAACGGGCTTTCCGCAATTGCATGATGCTGATACTGATAATCTTACTGTAACAGTTCGGGGTTTTGACTATCCAAGATCATGGCCATATCCTGACAACAGTCTTATAGTAAACTCTAATGCTCCTAGCCAAAGAAGACCGGCTATTGACCGCGTATTTTGGGATGCTAACTAATTTTTAAATTTGAAATGGTTATGAAAAACATATTTTTAAAATATACACTAATTTTCTCAGCCCTGGTATTGATTTTTACCGGGTGTGAGGATTCCTTGCGGTATCCTGACTTTCAGGAAGGGGTGACCATGAGGATGCAGTTTGATTCTGAGCCAGAATCCTTTCTGGACTTTACTAATCTGGAGAATGAGGATATTTCCTTTACCCTCTATACCATAAATAGTGATATAGAATCAGTAGAGTTGACTGCCTTCATTGATTATATTGACCCTGCAAAACAAACAGAAGAAGTCGAGTTTGCTACTGTGACTCAGGCTCAATTTGATGCTGGAAATGGTCAGGTTTCTTTTAGACGGACCGCGGCGGAACTAGCAGCATTATTCGGGTTAACTATTGAAGACCTGAGTGGTGGGGACGTAATAGGATTCACCAATGTGACGACCATGAATGATGGTCGCGTTTATCCTTCTACTTCAGCACAGGGTGGCCCTAATGTAGAGCCATCTATTACGCAAGGGGCTGGCTCAAGCTTTACAGTAGAGATTGGTGCCTTAGTGGGTTGTCCAATACCAGCAGATTATTTCACTGGCAATTACACTTTTGAGCAATTATCAGGACCAGCTGATTACTTTTTTGGAGGTCCTACTCTTTGGTCATCGCCACAATCTGTTACACTTTCCGTTGGTGGTTTGATCAGGAGGACTTTTTCCGGAACCTTTCTTACGTTTACCGATAGACCTTTTGTTATAGATTTTATCTGCGGTAATGTGGTATTGCCACAAACAGCTAGCGGTTTGGCCTGTGGTGGTGCACCTCCATGGACTTACGGTTTGGAACAGGAAGAAATTTTGTATGATGCTGAAGATTTCTCAGATGATGATGAGGTTACCTTGTCATTCCTGGATAATATTCAGGGAGCCTGTGGTCTACCAACCGCTCCAATTACTGTAAAACTTACTAAAGACTAACTGATATGAAGAGATATATTTTAATATTTGCTGCATTGGCAGTGGTATTTGTAGGGTGTGTTGATGAATACACTGATGCAAATCCGCCATTGCCATTTGATGCTCCAGCCATTTTTGACAGACCTGTTGAAAACGGTGTAAGAGCTACTAGGACTAACGGAACCATGAGAGATTATACTAATTTCGGAGAAACCGTAAGGTACAGAGTTAATGTGCCTGACGCCCCTGGTGGTATAGATTCTCTCATAGTCACGATTTCTCCAGATGTGTTTTTAGGAGAAATCGGTACTATTACTATTGATGAGGCTAGCGTTACTGCAGCCAGAGGGCAAACCAGTGGTGAATTATTCTTCGAGTACACTGCTACTGAAGATGAGACCATCAATCAGTTTGTTACCCTAACCATAGAAGTAAAAGATCAGCAGGAAACACCGAAGGTTACTTCCTCGACTATTATGATCAGAGCTTATACGGCTTGTTTGCCAGATGCTGATTATACAGGGACGTATTCTTACACTTCTTCAGGATTTGATAGTGAGACTGGGGAAAATTATGAGGGTCTTGAAGGAACTGTTAACTTGACAATTTCCACTGCAGCTGCGACTACGCATCATGCTGGCAGGATGGCTTGCAACGATGTTTCCTTTGGTCTTTATGCCTTTCAAGGCTTTAATAGCCCTGCAGGTATCATTACCCTTTGTGATGATGGAACAGTTGGGGTTATTGGACCAAATGCAATTACCGGTTCCGGTACCTACACTGCCGATGGATCTATGGAATTTTCCTGGACCAATTCTTTTGGGGATACCGGAGATGTAATGCTTACTAAAAACTAATTAATAAATTCGTTTTATTAATAATGAAAAACCACCCCAAATCGGGGTGGTTTTTTGTTTTATTGGTATATTTAATAGTTTAATCAAATAAAACATTCATGTTGATAATTACCAGACCTTTGGGAAAAGTAACACTTTGTTTCTTGATGGTGTTTCTTTTGATTTCATGTTCCGATGATGAATCTCCTAAAACCCACCCAAATGATCTAAGTGCTCTTTCCCACGAATATCTTACCGATTGGGTAAAGGAGTTATTAGAGGTTTCTAAAAACTCCCCTGGTTTTACGCCACCTATTGTAAGCAGGGCTTTTGCTTATTCCAGCATTACCTTATATGAGGCGCTCCGGTTTGGGTTTCCAGGATACCGCTCCTTATCCGGACAACTTACTGGGCTCCAAAATGTACCAGAACCTGATCCGGACCTTAACTATGATTGGATCCTCGTAGCGAATGCAGCCATGAAGGAGGTTGTTAAGGAACTATACAGTGTCATGCCTGTAGATCAGGAAAGCCAAATTGAAGAATTGATTTTCAAATGGAATGCGGCGCGATCCTTAGAGTCTGATCCTGTAACCAATCAAAATTCTGAAGTTTATGGTAAAGCTTTAGCAGTACACCTTATCGATTGGATGAAGGAGGATGGTGGACATAAAGCTCATAATCGTAATTTCCCGTCCAGCTATATCCCACCCGAGGGCCCGGGACTATGGAAACCTACTGATTCCAGTAATGCCCTACTCCCTTATTGGGGTGCCAACAGAACGTTTTTATTGAATATTGTTTCAAATTCAAGACCTGCTGATCCCCCTGAATTTTCAACCGCCACTGATAGCGAATTTTATCAGGCCGCACTAGAGATTTATGAGATTTCGCAAGTATTGACTCAGGAGGAAAAAGACATTGCCTTTTATTGGACCGATGACCCTTTTGCCACCTATACACCACCAGGGCACTCTACCTATATATTTTTAAGCCTTGCTATATCCGATAATCTTAGCCTTGCTCAGGCTACTGAAGCCTTCTTGCTATTGAGTATAGCCCAATCTGATGCATTTGTTTCTTGTTGGCATTGGAAATTTTACTTCAATTTAGTTCGGCCGGTTACCTACATCAGAGAGCATATTGATCCCAACTGGTCTCCTGTGATTATTACGCCCCCCTTTCCTGAATATACTTCCGGCCATTCCACTCAATCAGCCTCCTCTTCAGTTATTTTGACCCATGTTTTTGGAGAGGATTATTCCTTTGTAGACAGGACACATGAAACGCTCCAACTTGGGAAAGCTAACAGAACATTTAATTCTTTTTATGAAATGGCTGAGGAGGCGGGGATGTCTAGGATATATGGTGGTATTCATTATCAGTTTGGAAATATTGAAGGCCGTATTGAGGGATATAAAATTGGCCATGAAGTGTTGAAAATGCAATTGAAATCTAATTGATTATTGGTCTTATGTGAAACTACTAATAGAAAAATTATGCTCCCATCACAGTATCAATTTATAGTTCCGTTTTTACTTATCCCATTTCTTGGTTTTGGCCAGGGTAGATTTGTTGAAATCTCCAAAAATGTAAATATTGAGCATAGCTATGTTTCAGGGCCTGGGTTGATGGGTGGTGGTATGGTAGTGGTTGATTTTGATAATGATGGGTTGGAGGATTTGTATTTGCTTGGCGGTTACCATTCTGATAGGCTATATAAAAATTTGGGAAATGGTTTTTTTAAGGATGTGACACAGGAGGCCGGCTTGGATTTTACCTCAGCCATCATTACCATGGGTGCCGTAGCGGGGGACTTAAATAATAATGGTTTTCAGGATATTTTTATAACTACTGAAAAATCCAAGCCAGATATTTTGCTCATTAATAATGGGGATGGCACCTTTACCAATGCCTCATTATCTGCAGGAATTAACAAGTCAGCTTTTGGGATATCTGCTGCAATGGCCGATGTAAATATGGATGGATACCTCGATATTTTCTCTGTAAATTATGTGAATAAAAACGGTTTTATATTTGATGAGAATAATGAAATTGTAGGTTTTAATCACGAATGTTACCCCGATTTTCTTTACCTCAATAATGGGGATGGTACTTTCACAGAGGTAGCAGAGGCGTATGGTATCACAGAACGTGGCTGTGGCTTAGCCACCGTCTTTTCGGATATCAATAATGACCACATTCCAGACCTTATAGTAGTTAATGACTTTGGGGAATGGGAACTCCCTAATGCCGCCTACATCAACAATTATCCCGAACCAAATTTTTCCAGGTTAGACGTTGAACATGGAATGGATCTTCCAATATACGGTATGGGGGTGGCCGTAGGGGATTTTAATTCAAATGGCTATTTAGATTATTATTTTACCAACCTGGGTCGGAATGTATTGCTAGAACATAACCAACCTGGGTATTTCAACGATGTCACGGCGGCAATGGGAGTTGAAAATACCCAATTTCATGGCCTTAACTCAGTGGGCTGGGGCACTGCGTTTCTGGATGTGGATAATGATGGGTTTGAAGACTTAATTGTGGTGAATGGGTATGTACCCGCTGCAAAGTTTATTGAAGCCTCTAAAAATAATTATGATAGAATCTTTAAGGGCTCTTTTGAAGGGGCCTTTAATGATGTGTCGGACCTGTTGAATATCAATGATCCCGGCTATAACCGCAGTCTGGTGTATTTAGATTACGATCTGGATGGACGGCCTGATTTATTGATCAGCAATGTGAATGTGACCTCCTCAAATCCTAAAACTTATTTGTTTTACAAGAATCAAATATTAAATAATAATCCTTGGTTGATGGTCAGGCTGGAGGGAACCATCAATAATCGGGATGGAATCGGTGCCAAGGTTTTGTTGCATACTCAGGGTAAGGTATTCATCAAGGAACTTGCAGCGGGAGGAAGCTTCGCTTCAAGCAGCTCAAAAATTCTTCATTTTGGATTGGGCCAGAATCAGATTGATTCTGTTCAGGTCATTTGGCCTGGGGGTGGCTCGCAAATTTTTCATGGAATTGAATCAAAAAGTATTATTAAACTGGTTGAAGGTGATGAAACAGCCTATAGACTTGGTTGTCAAGATGACAATGCCGATAATTTTGACCCTCAGGCTGATATCAATTTTGGTTGCATTAAAATATCGTCAGATTTTGATGATGAGGAAATTATAAACTCAGCTTCAATTTTTAGCCCGAATGCAGTGCAGATTTTTCCTAATCCTGCCAGGGAGTATGTTGACATTATCCTTAATGATCAGGAGTTTACCTTTCTGACTATTTACAATGTAACAGGTGCCAGACTCATATCCCAGGAGATTCATGCCCAAAGTACCAGGCTTAATCTCTCATCACTAAAATCCGGGATGTACATTTTGGAACTTTCTGGTATGGACTCCAAAACCAGCAGGAAAATCCAGGTCAGGAAGTAATCAATAGATTTGGGATTTTATTTCTAATCCTCAATAAACTCTTTTATTGAATCAATGAATTCAGAATGATTTTCCATAAAAGTAAAATGTCCTGAATTTGGAATTTCTATGAGCTTCGCATTTTGCAAGCCTTCGGAATACATCATGGAAGCTTCCAGAGGATAAGCATCATAGCTGCCGTGAATTACCAGGGTTTTGGTACTGATTTGCTCAATATCCTGTGTCAGATCTAAAGGAAAACCTAAGCTGGCATAAGGCCTACTGAACACGGCAGAATTCCTTTTAAAATCTCTCCCAATTCTGAAATCCAGGTGCTCTATATTTTGAGGATTATACAATAAATATTTGGTGGAGAGCTCCAGTAAAGACAACATTACATAAGGATCCCCATTGCGATAGGCTTTGGTCTGGTAAATGGAATCCCTTTTGTTTTTTTCAGATTCAGGAATGCGGTCATTTAAGATATACTTCCAGTGATCTTCGTATTCAATATTTGCTGGGGTTGGGTTAATTAAAACCAATCCTAACAAATCCTTTTCATTGTTCAAGGCATATTTAATTCCTAGCAATGAGGCCCTTGAATGGGAAAAAATATAGTGCCTTTTGATCCCCAAAGCTTTCTTTAATTTATTAATATCCTGAATGGCAGCATCCATATCGTAATTTTCGAGGTATTCCTCACGATAAGGGGAGCTACCCACGGCTCGGGGATCATAATAAATAATCATAAGCCCAAGATTACTTAGGGAATCCAGGTATGGTCTAAGATAATGATGGTCAAATCCGTTGCTACCTGCCAGGATAATTGCAGGGATACCCTGACCTACTGAATGGGCATAGAGTTTAATTTCATCAAGACTAAGAATTTTTCCCTCTGAAATGTTTTCTTTATTTGAATTACAACTCCAAATTATGGTAAAGACTAAAAATATAGAAAAACTGAATCGATTGCCCACGACTTAAAGAAAAAATTTCTGGAAGATAATGATAAGGTCATCTTCCTTTTTAGGATTTAGTCTATTAATTTTAATAAATTCATTGATGGCATCTTCCTGTTCCTCAAAGATGTTTCCAAACTCTTTCTTTTTGGTCGGCAGCTCCATATACATGTCATCTTCGAGGAAAAAGAAGGAATGTTTTACCCTTAGTTCATGATCTTTTCGGCCCATGTCCATGCCCATTACATAATTTGATTCCAATACCTTGGCCTCGTGATGCTTTAGCAGGGATTGATTACCATTGGTTGCTATCAATTCAAAAACGCCAGACTCTTTCTTTTCCGCATTAGTTTTGGCTGTAAAAAAGCTGGCCAAATAATACATCGCAGAATCAGACTTATTCTCCATAAAATAGAAAGCGTAAAAGGAGTTTTCCTTTAGAATTTTAACCGCACCTGAATGGTTGAACTCCAAAGTCTTATTAAACAGGTCGTATTTCATTGATACATTTTGAATCACTTTATTATCCCTGAGAATAACCCCTCCAAACTTCCAGTCGTTGTTTAAATAACTAGACCCAATTATTTCGGGATCTTTTAAAGGCATTTCATTCATGATCCCACCTGGATTGGTAGACTGGTCAATAAAGTTAAATTCTGCCCTGTGTTGAGCAAAGGAAATACTAATAATAGAGGTCATTAAAAATACAACTGCAACAATTCTTCCTGATCTTTTCATGGGTATTTATTTATAAATTATTTTAACGGCAAATAAGAAAAATTAAGCCCACTTTAAAGGGTTGAATTTTATCATTGAATGGTTTTTTATTTTAACGGTTATTTATCATTGTAAACAAAATTCATGCCTGATAGGTATTGGGCCATAAAACATTTTTCATTAAAAAATTCTGTACGTTTAAGTACAGCTAACACTAGAAAATGGTTCACTTCAATTTAGTTTTGGTAGTAAATTTAATATGATGATTTGTTCAAATGATTCAAGGTCAGGTAACAACATTTCAGTTATTCATTCAGAATATTTTTTTTAATAGTTGAATAACATTTTTAATTCTCTATATGATTTTTATTTTTACCAGGCCAGGACTACCAACTATTGTATAAATGCCCATTAATCATCTACTTCTTGTTTTTAGGTCCATATGCATGGTATTTGTTTTTTGTTTTTTCCTACCGAAAGCCACCGCTCAATCACCAGGCTATATTGTAACCAGTGAAAAGGGTTACTATCAAGGTTCAATATCGTTTAATAAGAGGTACCCCACACTTATAGAATTTTCGGTAGGCAATGAACCTTCCCAGATCTTTACTGCACAGAATATAGAAGAATTTGGGTTTACAAATGGGGATAAATACCAATCGGTTTTAATTAGAAATGAGGAAATTCCAGTGTACTATTTTTTAAAAGTATTGGAGGAAGGCCCATTGACTTTACTTCAGGCTCATAAGATTAGAAAACATTATTATTTTAGGTATGATACTATATTTATTGAACTTGATAAAAGTAATTATCAGGAAAAGATTCAAGAATTTGAGGCCATAATTAGGCATGAGGGAATTCGGCTCAGATTATTAAATTTTAATCAGTCTTCTATAAAAAATTATGTACGGAAGTTCAATCAAACCCATAAGGATGAACCAGGAAGGGAAATATTCATTGGAGGCATCCTAAGGTTTGGCGCCAGGCTGAGGGGTTTCAGGGAAGATCGTGATCAAGAAAATATTGTTGAAAAAGAGAAAAAGAAGTTTGGTTTCACAATTGGCATTGTGAATTCAGGTCTTAGAGTACCTGATAATTTCATCCTGGGGACCGCCCCAAATCCACATGGGGCCTTTAATATCAGAACTTTTGGTGGATTGGTAGGCGGCACCATGTCTATGCCTATTATTTCAGATTTTTGGCTGGCGATGGATATCAACTACTTAAGGGAAGTATTTAATAAGGAACAAACATTCAATGGATCACAAAATATTTTGACAAAACATGACATCCAGTTTAATTATCACACCTTGAATTTTAATATTGGATTAAGAAAATACTTCAAAAATATAAGGACAAATGCTAACTTTGATTCCAATTCCCGAGACTTTTATGTGGGAATTAACAGCGGATTTTATTTCCTTATGGGTAACCATAGAGTTTTTATGACCAGGACTACTTCGGCATCAAATTCTTCGAATCCAGATTTGTTAAATTATAATTTATTTCAATATAATGACCTGGGCCCTTTCCCAAGGATTTATTATGGTACCACCATTAATTTGGGGTTGGCAGATTATAAAATTCTGGGTCGTTCCTTTCAAGTAGAACTTGGAATTAGCCTGCTATTCCCAGGGAAGGATGAATCTGAAGCCTGGAGGCAAAGGAACTATTTTATAACTCCTGATAAAATAGATATGAATAGATTATTCTTGACCTTTAGTACAAAAATATGATGATTTCATTTAAATATTTATTTATATTCCTATTTTTAATTTTGAATTGTTGCTCTTTTCCTTTCTCAAAAGAAGAGTACCCGGTGATTTTTACTTATGATCCGAAATTTAATGATATCAATGAGCTGGTGGTAAGCGGAAGGATTATTGTTGATGATCCATTTCTGGTGAATAATATGGGAATTATTTTCAGACGCGAATTGGGTGGTATGCCTGACACATTGTACCTGGCTCAGGAATATCTTACAGTCAGAAATGATGGGTCGTATTTGCTTAATAAAACCCTGGAAATCACCGCAACCTTGACACAACCAATTTATGATTTAAGTAGTCAATCCACCAGCAGGTATCAAATTTTTATTATAAGTGATGATTTTCAGGTATTTGGTGCCCAAATTTTATTGAGGGAACATCTCTCTATTCCAGCGCCTCCAAATTAATAACCAATCAGGGGACTTGTTTTTCACTCTGACTCTGACTGCGCTTTGGATTTTAGAGTTTTTTAGGTACCAGATGCAAAAATATGTGGATTAAACTTTTTTCGTCTTTAGGTTTAATTTTATTTTGTTTGTTAAATTCCTCCATGCCTTCAAATCTTTCGCCTAAGATTTTAACTAACTGCTTTCTGTTTTTTGGAAGTTCGATAAGCTCGTTTCCGTCTTTCAGATAATAATCATAAACAATTGCTATGGTAAAATCTAACCTGCCCATATCCAAAGCCAACACATAGTTGGGATCACTTACTTTTAAATGATGTAATTTTAATAGAGAACTTTCTCCTTTGGTAACGACTACTTCAAAGATGCCGTGTTTATAAAAGTTATTCTCAGGTTCATCAGAAAAATAATTGTAATTAAAGAATGCAATGGAGTCATCACCCACTCCCTTCAAATAGAAACTGTTAAAGCGGTTATTCTTTGCTACTTTAATGCCATCAGGGAGCAAAATTTCAATTTGGTGGTTAAATAAATCATACTTAATACTCAGATTTCTTACCAATGTGTTGTTCTCGAATAGAATACTGCCTGTTTTCCAATCTGGATATAAGAAGACACTTTGAGGCATTTCCGGGCCTCTTTTTGGAATTTCATTCATGATCCCACCAGGATTAGTCGCGATGTCGATATGATGGATTTCTGCGTTGTGGAAGGGCCGAAAATCGAAATCTTGAGACCATAACATTTGTGCAAAAAAAGTTGTTAAAATCAGGGATAGATATAATCTCATTTCAAATTAAAATTTAATCTTTTACGATTACTGTCTATATTTGTGTAAAAATTAGTTCTATGAAAAAATATTTTTTCTTTGCAGTCTTGATGTCATGTTTTTTATTAAATCAAGTACAAGCACAATATAAAGATAACCCCGCAATAAAAGGTGCTATCTACCAAGGAATCCTTACTGATACCTGTTATCATTCTCATACGGTCTCTATAGCTCAGATTCAAAATACCAATCCCCGGGTACAAAGATTTATAGAGCTTTATAAAAATAGTCCTAATGAAGCGCGAGCATTTAAAAATAGTCTTGCCACCTCAAAGATAATAATAAATTTTTCTTCAAACTTTGAAAGTGATCCTGCTGCCAGAGATGCTTTTCGTTTTGCGGCTGACATGTGGGAGTTGGAGGTTATTTCTTCAGTTCCTATTGTCATTGATGCTGATTACCGCGATATGGGCACAGGAGTCATAGGTTCAAATTCCTCACGAATTGTGAACAATGTGCCCAATTCGCCGGATCCTTCAATGTCTTATGTGGCTTCTTTAGGGAATAGTATTGCAGGGGTAGACCTGCTACCGGGATTAGCTGATATGGTGCAGTCTTATAACAGTTCCTTTAATTTCTATTATGGTACCGATCTTAATACCCCCTCCAATTTGACAGATTTCGTTTCTATTGCTTTTCATGAGATCGGTCATGGGATGGGTATTACCGGATCTTCCAATGGTGGGGTAGGAGTAGGCAATGGTCAAGGTGGCAGGCCTTATCCATGGGATACTTTTGTGGAAAGAGGTGATGGTTCCAATTTATTAAACCAGGGATTTGGGACGGCTGAGCAAGTGGCTGGCCTTACCAGTAATGACTTATTCATTAATAGCTATAATGCGAAAAAAGCATTAAATGGTGTTCGACCCAAGATTTTTGCCCCGGCTACTTTTTCAGCAGGATCCAGTTTTTCTCACTGGGATGAAGCCACATTCCGTGCGGGTAATGTTAATTCGTTAATGACCCCTCAAATTGGTTCAGGAGAAGCCATACATGATTTAGGACCCATTACCCGAGGCGTGTTAAGAGATATGGGGTGGGTGATGGCTAAAAAAGATCCATTTGATATTGGCTTGGAACAGGTCATACAGCCTGTTAGTGGGATCAACCTGGGCACTGAAAATATTACGGTAGTTGTTGGAAACCTTGGCATCAATGACCTCAGTAACCTTCCTATTTCCTACCGAGTGGATAATGGCCCATGGATAGAGGAAGTCATTAATACTGTGATTTTGCCCGGGGAGCTTGTGGAGCATACTTTTTCCACTCCTGCAGATTTTTCTGAGCCCGGCCGTACTTACTTTATCACGGCAAAAATTGATTTGTTCATCGATGGGTTTGTAGACAATAATATTGTAGAAAAAAATGTCACCCATCTTCAATCTATAAATACTTTTCCCTATTCAGAGAGTTTCGAAGGTGGTCCATCCGGCTGGATTGCAGAAGGTGATAATATATGGGAACTAGGTACTCCCAATGGCAGTATCATTAATAGTGCCTCAGATGGCGACAATGCCTGGGTTACCGTTTTGGCAGGAAATTATCCCACTAATGCAACAGCCTTCGTGCTAAGCCCCATCTTTGATTTCACTAGCCTGGCTGATCCGGAAATTGAATTTGATATCTGGTATGAGATTGAAACTGGATGGGATGGCGCAGCATTGCAGACGTCGTTTGATAATGGGGTTACCTGGAATACCGTAGGCAAGTTTGGAGACCCCAATAATTGGTATAATGATGGGCCTGACAACCCTCCGGCACCAGGACAAGGTGATGCTGGGATCGATGCCCTAACAGCAGCACTTGGTAACGGTAATGGTTGGACTGGCTTTGAAGGGGCCGGAAGTGGTGGTTATGTCACAGCAAAGCGCATTATAGAAGGTGCCGGCAATCAGAGCCAGGTGATCTTTAGGATTGCATTTGCCTCTGACAATGCAGTTAATGCTGAAGGAATGGCTTTTGATAATGTCAGAATCACTGCTGATCAATTAAGGGACTTCGACGCTGGTATTGTTAATATTATTAGTCCAGCCTCTGGAAATTTATCTGGCGTGGAAACCCTGGAAGTGGAGGTGCGCAATTTTGGTACTCAGACCATTTCTAACTTCCCAATAGGGTATACTTTTAATGGTGGACCCCCGGTCGTTGAAAGTTTTGATGGAAGCATTAATCCTGGTACCACGGTGACTTTTGCTTTCAACCAGACCTTGGATCTTTCAGTAGGAGGAAATTATCTCATCAATGTATTTACCGATCTGGTTAATGATGAAAATCCTGCTAATGATGGTAAATTATCTGAAATAGAAAGTGTATTTTCCTTTGCTACCTTTCCATATAGTCAAGATTTTGAAGGAGGAGCAGGTGGCTGGGTTACTGGGGGAACCAATTCATCCTGGGAATTGGGTACGCCTTCGAATACTATCATTAATCAGGCATCATCAGGTAATCAAGCCTGGGTGACAAATCTAAATGGAAATTATAATTCTGGTGAAAATTCATTTTTATTAAGCCCTGGGTTTGATTTTTCAGGCCTGCAAAATATCACCATGGCATTTGATATTTGGTTTGAGACGGAAGAATTGGCTGATGGGGTCGTTTTTCAGTATAGTACTGATAATGGGATTTCCTGGCAATTGCCATCCCCTGATTTTGTAATTAATTGGAATTCTGTGCCTAACGTAACTGTTTTTTCACAACCAGGATGGAGTGGCGCCTCAGGAGGTTATAGAACGGCCTACATCCACCTTAGCCCGGACCTGGAGGGTAGCGATCTTGTCAGGTTTAGATTACAGTTTGGAAGTAATGGGTCTATAGAATCTGAAGGTATCGCAATTGACAATATTAGATTATTTGACCGTGAAGCTATTATCTTTTCTCTTGAATGCCCAATCGTAGCTCAGGTAGGTAATGATCCAGGGCTTTCTTCAGCATTTTTGAATCCTGGAAATCCAGTGATCACTGGCAATACTGGTGGTGCACCCATCTTTACCAATTCTTTTAATTTTGATGAAGATCCTTCCGCAAACTACCCTATCGGATCGACCTCCATTACTTATCTGGTGGATATTGACGGTGAGGTGAAATTTTGTACTACGATAATTTCAGTAGTCGATGTAGACCCTCCAGTAATTGATTGTCCGGATGAAATTATTGTAGCTATACCCAGCGGACAAACGGAGGTAGTAGTTAATTACGACCCGCCTCTTGCAACTGATAACTTTGGTTTTGAAAGGGAATATACCTACTCTACAGACCAATCGGTAAGCAATACGGGTATTGCATGTCCTACTGGTCCCAATCGATATATCAGACCATTCAAGCTCCCACAAGATTTTGGTGAAACGGGTGATTTTTCTCTTGATCGTGTTGATTTTGGAGTCCAACTAGTGACTGCCGAAGCCGGTGAAATACCTGGCACTGTTAACATTTATGCATTTGAGGAGGGTAATGAGTTTATTTTTTCGAATTTTGAATTAATTAGCTCTATTGAGATTGGCATCCCGAATGGTAGTGATGGTACAATCCTCAGCTTTCCGATTTCTGGGGTCATACCAGCAGGAAAAACTGCTGTTGTGGAACTCTTTGTTTTGGCAGGAGGTGCCGCGGGAGCCCCCAACAGATTTTTTCCAGGTGCTAACCCTGACCAGACAGGAACCAGCTATATACTCGCTTCTGGTTGTAGTATTGATCAACCGCTTAATGTAGAGGATATTGATTTCCCCGACGCTCAATGGGTCATGAATATCAACGGATTTTCTGGAAGTGCGGCTCCTACTCAATTTGTTTCAGGGATAGGATCAGGTAATTCTTTCCCATTAGGATCTAATACTGAAATCTTTACTTTGAGCGATGTAGAAGGCAATATGGCAGAATGTGAATTTGATGTTAATGTAATTACGGCTACCCTTGATGCTCCGGAAGCATTTGATCCAACCGGGATTTCAGGCATTGGATTTACTGCAGAATGGAGTGCAGTAGGCGGTGTGGATGGTTATGAATTGTTTATCATTGAATCTGGGTTTAATTCCCCATTGATTGATTATTCCGGACTATTTGTAACGGGCAATACACGAGTGGTAACCGGACTTAAACCCAATGTGGCTTATAGTGTAAGAGTAAGGTCCAGAAACATGGATCCTGCAGAATATTCTGAATATTCCAACACAATATTAGTTTCTACTTCAATAGATGCTCCAGTCTTAAGTGAATTTTCAAATGTAACTTCCAATTCCTTTACTGTCACCTGGAGTGCTGTTGAGAATATCGATGAATATGCATTGGAGATTTCTGTTGACAATTTTTCTACTTTCCTAGAAGGTTTTGATCCATTATTGATAAATGCCACCAATGTACAAATAGATGACCTTGAATCTAATACTGAGTATTTCGCAAGAGTACGATCAGTCAATGATGCAGGCCAATCTGCAAACAGCAATGTTATATCAATAATGACACCACCGAGCACCCCAAAAGCTTTGCCTCCCACAGTAATTACTGAGAATTCTATTGAGGCAAGGTGGGAATCAGTGCCACAGGCAGCAACTTATGAGTTGGAAGTCACTACTAATAATTTCGTGGATCTTCTGGCCGGATATGATCCTGTAATTGTTATGGAAAATACTTCTTTGATTTCTGGATTAAACCCTAATCTGGATTACCAGTATAGAGTACGGGCGGTGAATGCTACTAATGTTAAAAGTTCAAACTCTAATCAAATTAGATCAACTACCCTGGCAGCAACTCCTGTGGCGCTCAACCCATCAGAAATATCTTCATATGGTGCTACATTAGAATGGCTAGGATCACCAAATGTACTTTCTTATGAGGTTGATGTTTCACCAGATGATTTCGGTTCGTTTGTGCCTGGAGCCCAGGGGCTGACCGCTGATGAAACTAATAAACTTGTACTTGGCTTATCTGAAGAGACAAATTATGAATTCAGGGTAAGGGCAATCAATAGAAAAGGTGTTGTAGGGACTAATTCAAATTCTGTGTCTTTTGAAACCCTAGGAAGCGGTCTTTCAGGACTTGATGCCCCAATTGCTTTTTCGGCAGAGGATTTAACCACCACAAGCCTTTTGGCGTCATGGGGGTCAGTAGAAAATGCGATTTTCTATGAATTCGAATTTGGTACAGATTTCACAAATAACTTCACTTCTCTTACTACGACCAATACTGAAAGATTTGTAGGGAGCTTAACAAATAATACTGGTTACAGGTACAGAGTTCGTGCTGGTAATAATATTGGTTTAAGTGCTTATTCCAATATCATTGATATTTCGACCATTACAAGTTTGTGGGGTAATGTAAATGAGGGGCTTTTGGTGTATCCTGTTCCTACTTTATCTAATTTAAATATTGAGTTAAATAATGATTGGGTAGGGCCAGTTGATCTGCTAATTACAGATAATTTAGGAAGGGTAGTTTACCAATCTTTAACTCAAAAATCTGGAGAAAGCCTGCAAATGAATATTAATATTTCTGAATTTTCTAAAGGCCTATACTATATTCGGGTCCTTTCAGGTGAGGAATTCATTACCAGGAGAATCATTAAAAACTGATCCATTTGAAGCAATTGTATCTTGTCCTGCTTCTGATCATAGTGCTCGGGTGTAAGAAGAATCCCGAGAAATCTATTGGTCAGGAGCAGGATTGGTTTTTATTAATGGAAAAGACTGCCTGCTTTGGTACTTGTCCGGTTTATATTGCCTGGGTCAATGCCAGTGGCGAACTGACCTACAAAGGTGATAGTTTTGTGCCCAAAGCAGGGACTCATGAATTTCAGATTAAAGCTGAAGAGGTTGATTTGATATATGAGCTGGTGCACAGTACTGATTTCTTTAGCCTCAAAGACCGATACAATGGTGACATGACCGATCTGCCTACAGTTTATTTCACTTTCAATGACGGAACAAAGGAAAAACGGATAATGAATTATTATGGCGGTCCTGAATCTTTGAAAACTCTCGAAAATGCATTCGAAAAAATTGTCTTTGATTACCTGGATCAGTAGCCACTATCTTTTATAATTCTAAGGCCTGTTTTGTATCTTTGCATTAAATTGGCATTCCAAAATGATATACGTTAGCAGGAAGGAGCATTTTAATGCAGCCCATAAGCTGTACAATCCTGCATGGAGCAAGGCACAGAACGAGGCTGTATTCGGCCCCTGTGCCAACGAAAACTGGCATGGTCATAATTTCGAGCTTATCGTTACTGTAAAAGGTATGCCCGACCCGGATACCGGTTTTGTGATCGACCTTAAAAAGCTGAGCATCCTCATCAGATCAGAAGTGATTGAGCCTCTGGATCATAAAAATCTTAATCTTGATGTGCCTTTCATGACCGGCAAACTGGCCAGTTGTGAGAATCTGATCGTTGAAATATGGAAAATTCTCGCACCCAAAATAAAGGATATTGCGCCTGAATCCATGCTGCATTCCCTGCGACTATATGAGACCCCCAGAAATTATGTGGAGTACTTTGGGTAGGTTTTCTGACACTGCGGTTTCTCAATCAATTACTTATATTTAGGCCATGAGGTATTTCATCATAGCTGGGGAACGGTCTGGTGACCTTCATGCGTCTAACCTCGTGCGATACCTGAAGCTTTCTGATCCGGAAATTGAAATAACCGGATATGGTGGAGATGAAATGGCCAGGGAGGGTGTGGAAATTCTGGTTCATTATAGAGAGATGGCCTTTATGGGTTTTTGGGAGGTCATTAGGAACCTCCGATCCATCAGAAGAATCATGAACCAGTGCAAACGGGATATTGCCAATTATCAGCCCGATACCATCATTCTGGTAGACTATGCCGGCTTTAATATGCGGATCGCAAAATATGCCTCCAGACTGGGCATCCGGGTCTGCTACTATATTGCGCCTAAAGTATGGGGCTGGAATCAGGACAGAGCCAAAAAATTAAAAGCCCGGATAGACCAAATGTATTGCATCCTTCCTTTTGAAGTCGAATTTTTTCGAAAATTCGACTGGGAAACTCACTATGTTGGCAATCCCGTGGTGCAATTAGTAGATGAATTTAGCACTCAGAGCACCCTTAATCCTGATGATGAAGCTCAAAAGGTTGCATTGCTACCGGGCAGCAGGCTTCAGGAGGTAAAGAAAATCCTGCCTGTCATGTACGAGATTGTAAAGTCCAGGCCTGACCTTAACTTTTTGCTGGCTGCAGTTGATAATCTCCCCAATTCCTTATACACTGATTTTGAAAGTTGTGCTAACCTGCACATCATTTACGGTGGTACTTATGAGATCCTTTCACAGGCAGATGCCGCCATTGTGACCTCTGGTACTGCCACCCTGGAAACAGCCCTATTCGGAGTGCCCCAGGTTGTGGTGTATAAGACTAGTTTCTTCAATTACCAGATTGCTAAAAGGGTTATTAAAGTGCCCTATATTTCTTTGGTCAATCTGGTTGCCCAAGAGGAAATTGTAAAGGAACTCATCCAGAATGATTGTTCTTTTGAACCTTTGTCCAGGGAATTAAACAGAATTCTTGGGACTAATGCTGATTTGATTCGTGAAAGATACCAGCAACTCAGGAAAATATTGGGCAAAAAAAATGCCGCCCAAGAGGCGGCAAAGCATATTGTTGAGTTTATGGCTAAGCAACTTTAAGCTTGCTGTACTTGGATTTGCTGAATTTCTCCTCTGCATAAGCTCTGTTAATAATCAATTTTGAAGTTTCCTCTTGAGAGGGGGCCTCAAACATCGCATCATTGATAATGGCCTCGCAAATAGACCTCAGGCCCCTGGCACCCAGCTTAAAGTCAAGGGCTTTCTCGACGATAAAGTCAAGAGCACCTTCCTTAAACTCAAGCGACACACCTTCCATTTCGAAAAGCTTTTGATATTGCTTGATCAGCGCATTTTTAGGCTCCGTTAGGATTTGTCTAAGAGCTGTTTTATCAAGAGGATTCAAGAAAGTCAGCACTGGTAGCCTACCGATAAGTTCCGGGATTAAACCGAAAGATTTGAGATCCTGAGCATTGATGTATTGCAGAATATTCAATTCTACATCATCGGAAGTTAATCCCTTATTGCTTGCGAATCCCATTGGCCGGGTATTTAACCTTTTGGCAATGAGTTTGTCGATCCCATCAAAAGCCCCGCCGCAAATGAAAAGGATGTTTTCGGTATTCACGGTGATCATTTTTTGGTCGGGATGCTTTCTGCCACCTTGAGGCGGTACATTCACGTGGGTGCCTTCCAGGAGTTTAAGCAGTGCCTGCTGCACACCCTCACCACTCACGTCTCTGGTGATGCTGGGGTTATCTGATTTTCTGGCGATTTTATCTAATTCATCGATATACACGATGCCGCGCTCGGCAGCTTCTACATCATAGTCAGCTGCCTGAAGCAGCCTGGTTAAGATGCTCTCCACATCCTCGCCGACATAACCTGCTTCAGTAAGCACGGTGGCATCAGCAATACAAAATGGCACCTGAAGGATTTTAGCCAATGTCCTGGCAAGATAAGTCTTACCGGTACCGGTCTCACCGCTCATGATGATATTTGATTTTTCAATCATGATATCATCATTGGTGCGTTTTTGCATCAGCCTTTTGTAGTGGTTGTAAACCGCCACTGAAATGACCTTTTTTGCCTCATCCTGACCTATCACAAATTCATCCAGGAATTTTTTCATCTCCATCGGCTTGACCAAATTGAATTTAGGGGCATTTTTCTCAGATTTGGTCTTCTTTTCTTCTTGCAGGATCTGATTGGCCTGAGTGATACATTTATCACAAATGTGAGCATGTATGCCTGAGATCATCAGGTCTACATCTTTTTTATTCCTCCCGCAAAATGAGCAGGTTACTTCCGCCATAATATGTTATTTTTTCCTGATCAATACTTCATCAATCAAGCCATAGGATTTTGCTTCTGCAGCCCTGAGCCAGTGGTCACGGTCTGAATCCTTCTCTATTTGCTCAACTGATTTTCCTGTATGATTGGCCAGGATGGTGTATAAGTCTTTTTTGACCTCAAGGATTTGCTTGAGGCTAATCTCCATGTCAGAAGCCTGACCCTGGGCACCTCCCATAGGTTGGTGGATCATGACCCGGCCGTGCTGTAAGCTGGCCCGCTTTTTCTCAGTACCCGCAGCTAATAATACTGCAGCCATCGATGCAGCCAATCCAGTGCATATAGTGGCAACATCAGGAGCCACATATTGCATAGTATCATATATGCCTAACCCGGCATAAACCGAACCACCGGGACTGTTGATGTACATGATAATATCCTTTTTTGGGTCGGAGCTTTCAAGGAAAAGTAACTGGGCAGTAATCAGATTAGCAATCTGATCATCCACCGGGAGCCCTAAAAATATGATGCGGTCAGAGATGAGTCTGGTGAATACATCAATTGCTCTAAAGTTACCGGGCCGCTCCTCAATCACATACTGAGTCATATTATCAATATGGTTGGTGAAGGAGTCTACGGTGGTGCCGCTGATGCCTTGAGACTTTACTGCAAACTTTCTGAAATCTTCTTTTTGATTCATATTAGCAACTATATAATGTTCAATTAAGGAAAAATTTACCTATTTATAAATGAATTATGGTATAAAAGGTTACAGCCAAGGCCGAATTAATTATTAGGCTAACGCCGCCACTGCTTTTTTAAATCCTTCAGGATCTGTTTTTTTCTCCTGTATGGTAATGTTTTCCCTGATATAAGCCATGATTTTCTCATCCCTTACCAGGTTGTAGGTCCTTACATAATTATTGCCATTTTCGCCCTGCAAGTAATTTTTGACAATACCATCCATCTGTTCCTTAAACTGGGCCGCTACCATGGGGCCGCCCAATTGCTCGATAAAGGTAGCTCTGGCTTTTTCCATTACTTCCTCTTCCGACGCATCCAGATCCTGTTCTTTGGCAATTTTATTTTTTATCAGACTCCATTTCAAGTCTTTCAAATAGTCTTTAAATTCAGCATCAATTTGATCCTTGCTTATTTTACCTTCATTAGAAAGCAGCAACCATTCCTTCAAAAATCCATCAGGAGTATTGATCTTGGTTTCCTTAAGGAGATGGTCATAGATGTACCTTTCCAATAATTTATCTGACTCACGGTCATAATTTTCTGCAATGGTATCCTTCACCTTTTGGTCAAACTCGACCTCAGTTTTTACAGCATCTTTCCCAAAAACCTTATCAAAAAATTCCTGATTTTTTTCCGAAGGTACCATGTGGGTAACTTCAGAAATGGTAAAACTAAGAGTAGCTTTCTCTTCTGTTATTTTTTGAACAAGGTCTTCTCCTAAAATTTCATTAAGGTTACCGGTCTTGAGGGCTTTGGCAGGGTCCAGTATAATGGTCTCACCAGTTTTTACACCTATAAATTTCTTCTGCTCCTTCTTTTCTATATCTGCTACAGGGATTGATACACCCTTTGAAATTCCCAGTTCCGAATTGGCCAGTGTGCCGGTCAGGATGGACTCGTTATCTGATTTATTCTGTGGGGCTTTTTCACCAAAATCTTTCCGCAGCCTGAGGATCGTTTCGTTAAAGGCTTTTTTATCCTGCTCAATCTTAAACTTTCTAATCTTTTGCTTAGGAGAAACATCCAACTTGAAATCATCCACAAGGCCTATATTAAAGGTAAACTCGAAGTCCTTTTGGGTTTCCCAGTCAATTTTGGCAGAATCTTCGGTATCCGGAATAGGCTCGCCCAGCAAGGGTAGGTTTTGCTCCCTGATATAAGCGTTGAGATTTTTACTTAAAAGGTTATTGATTTCCTCAATCATGACCCCTTTGCCATACATCTTTTTGATCATCCCCTGAGGGACCTTTCCAGGTCTGAATCCTTTGATTTGAGCGGTCTTGGCGTAGTTTTTTAACTTTTCCTCCACAAGAGGTTGATAATCACTTTCCTTTAGTTTAATTTTAATAGAACCTTCGATTGGGCTCTTTTTGTCAAGAATGATATCCAATGTGATATTATTTATTAGTTTCAATAAATTAAAAACCCTCAATCCGAATAATTTAAAGGCATCGGGATCGAGGGTGATTTTTAAAATGAATTTTAACCTGGCATATTATATTTTGAAATCACTAGCAGGTCATATTTCTTTTTGGGCTGAAAATTTCCGACACCTTGTCTCAATAAGCCCGATCAATAGGGAAAACTTCCCTGAAATTTATCTGAATTGCTTCGACTTGGATGTTGTTCGGGTTATAAAGAAAACGGGTGTAAATTTCAATACCCAATTTCTTCAAATGAACAATTCCCAGAAGCAATATGTGCGGATGGAGGGACTCGAACCCCCATGCCTCGCGGCGCTAGATCCTAAGTCTAGTGCGTCTACCAATTTCGCCACATCCGCTAAAATTTTGAATTGTCTGCCTCTATTTGCCATCCGGCATTTGAGCCTTACAATTGCAGAAATTTTTGCTTTTAAGCCAAACCACTTTAGGTATTTTCGGCCGATTTCTTACTTTGCTTTCGCAAAATGGAGGGCAAAATTAATAATAATCTCCACATAATACAATGAGAATCCTTTTATATTTTTTTATGTTAATTACGATATGATAGCAATTGACCTGGAAGAGGAAAAGCTGGAGATAATAAGAAGATATCGCAAATTGCTGCGCAAGTCTAAGCCTGTGCTAAGAGATGGAGATGCCAAAATAATCAAGAAGGCTTTTTACATCTCTATGGAGGCCCACAAGGAGATGCGGCGTAAGTCAGGTGAGCCTTATATATTTCATCCTCTGTCAGTGGCCCAGATTTGCGTGGAGGAAATAGGCTTGGGTACCACCTCGATAGTAGCAGCCTTGCTGCATGATGTGGTGGAAGATACCGAAGTGGAGCTGGATGAAATCAAAAAAGAGTTTGGTGCTAAGGTGGCCAAAATTATTGATGGGCTTACCAAAATTTCAGGAGTATTTGAATATGGTAGCTCTCAACAGGCTGAAAACTTCCGAAAAATGCTCTTGACGCTTTCGGAGGATGTAAGGGTGATCCTTGTAAAATTAGCTGACCGCCTCCATAATATGCGAACTCTGGAGAGTATGCCACGGAATAAACAGCTTAAAATAGCGTCTGAGACGATTTTCCTTTATGCGCCACTATCGCATCGGCTTGGTTTATATGCCATTAAAACTGAGCTTGAAGATTTGTACCTCAAATATGCTGAGCCCGAAAGATATGAGGAGATCATGGCCAGCATTGATGAGGCCAAAGCAGAGCGTACCCGCTTTATCAAAAAATTTATCAAACCGATCCAGGATGCCCTCAACAATTACAACTTCAACTATGAAATAAAAGGAAGGCCAAAATCGGCCTACTCCATTTGGACCAAAATGCAAAAGCAAAAGATTCCCTTTGAAGAGATATTTGATCTTTTTGCTATTAGAATAATTATTGACACCCCACTGGAAAATGAAAAAGGTGCCTGTTGGCAGGTCTACTCTATTGTTACTGACTTTTATATGCCAAATCCTGATCGCCTCCGTGACTGGATCAGCACTCCCAAAGCCAATGGGTACGAGTCTCTCCATACTACGGTGATGGGCAGTAATGGCCAATGGGTAGAAGTACAGATCAGGACAAAACGCATGGATGAAATTGCAGAAAAGGGCTATGCAGCACATTGGAAATATAAGGATAGCCCAGGATCCTCGGAATCCGGCCTGGAGCAGTGGATTACCAAAGTTCGGGAGCTCCTTGAGCAGAATGATTCCTCAGCACTTGAATTTGTAGATGATTTCAGGGGCAATCTATTTACTGAGGAAGTATTTGTTTTTACCCCTAAGGGCGAATTAAAAACCTTGCCTAATGGGTCTACAGCCCTGGATTTTGCCTTTGAAATCCACACTCAGATTGGAGCCCGGTGTATCGGCGCAAAAATTAACCAAAAACTGGTGCCTATTAATTATGTTTTAAAAAACGGAGATCAGGTAGAAATTCTAACATCATCCAAACAACGACCAAATGAGGATTGGCTGAGGTTTGTAGTGACCTCCAAGGCCAGATCTAAAGTCAAGGAGGAGCTTAAGGAGGACAAAAAGTTTGTTGCAGAGGAGGGCAAGGAGATTATCCATCGAAAATTGCGACAGTTAAAGATTGAACCTGGTAATGAAGCCTTTGAGAGGCTCCGGGCATTTTTTAACGTCAATAACCACCTGGAGCTTTTTTACCGCGTGGGAAATGGCACCATTTCGGCGAAAGACCTAAAGCGGTTCAAAGATTTCAAACCTCAGCCCACCATTAAATCCAAGCCCTCAGAGAGGATCCAGGATGCAGCCACTTTTGAGTCGGAGTTCGCCAAAGTCAAAGGCACAGACGTTCTTCTTATCGGTGAAGATATGGATGTAGTGGATTATAAATTGTCTAAATGTTGCAATCCAATACCAGGTGATGATGTATTTGGTTTTGTAACCATCAATGAAGGCATCAAAATCCATAGGACCATTTGTCCAAATGCTACAGAATTATTATCCAATCACGGGCACCGGGTGGTCAAGGCCAAGTGGGCCTCTCAACATAAGTCTGCCTTCCTCGCAGGACTCAAAATCATCGGTACGGACAGGGTGGGTTTGATCAACGATGTGACACGCATCATTTCTGATGAGCTCAAGGTGAATATGCGCAGCATGTCTATTGATACCGATACCGGGATATTCGAAGGAGAAATCATGCTCTATGTTAATGACACCCGCCACCTTGACGTTTTGATTAAAAAACTATTGAAGGTAGAAGGGGTGGTTAAGGTCAACCGGTTCGATTCAAAAGAATAAGTACCTGGAGTTAAGTATTCCTTTTCACTTTCCTATATTTGTAGAAATTTTATGGTATTAAATCAGACGGTTTTTGAGGAAGTAAAAAAGATATTCACAGGATATCTGGAGAAGAAAGGGTTGCGAAAAACTCCGGAACGGTACGCAATATTGGAGGAAATATACAGCAGGGAGGGACATTTTGATGTAGAATCGCTCTACATTAGTATGAAAAACAAAAACTATAGAGTAAGCCGAGCTACAGTTTACAATTCTTTAGATCTTTTGGTAGATTGCGATCTGGTAAGCAAGCACCAGTTTGGAAAAAATATTGCCCAATACGAAAAATCCTATGGGTATAAGCAACATGATCACCTGATTTGCACAGAATGTAATAAAGTTATGGAATTTTGTGACCCGAGGATTCAAAATATACAGAGTACCGTTGGCAAAGTTCTTAATTTTGACATTATTCATCACTCTCTGATTTTGTATGGCGATTGCCTGGTTGAAAATTGTAAAAACAAAGTCGAATGAACTTTAAACATGAAGTAAAAGGGGATATCCTGATATTCAGGATATCCGGGGATTTGATTGGTGAAAATTCCGGACCGGATTTATTGGAGGTGGCCCAGGCGGCCATGAATAAAGGCATCATCAATTGCATCACTAATATATCCGGGCTGCGCTATATCAATAGTAGCGGTATCGGGGTGTTGATTACACTTTTGACTAAATTCAGGAATAAAGGAGGGGATTTAATATTGGTACAGCCATCAGAGCAGGTTAAAAAACTCCTCATCATCACTAAGTTAAATGCCATATTCCAGCAGGCTGAAAATGATTCTGAGGCAATTGCCAATCTAACAACAGAGAATAAATGAGCTTAGACGTATTGCTTGGTTTACAATGGGGCGATGAGGGGAAAGGAAAAATAGTAGATGTCCTTGCCCCAAAATACAGTATGGTCGCGCGATTTCAGGGCGGGCCCAATGCAGGGCATACCCTCGAATTTGATGGGCATAAACATGTGCTGCACCAGATTCCTTCCGGCATTTTCAGACCTGATATATTAAATCTTATCGGAAATGGAGTGGTGCTGGACCCAACTGTTTTTCAAAGGGAAATAAAAGGTCTGGATCCATATAATATTGACTTTAGCAAAAATTTATTTATTTCTAAAAAAGCTCAGGTCATTCTGCCTACCCACAGACTTTTGGATAAATTTTCTGAAATATCCAGAGGTGTGAATAAAATCGGATCGACCCTTAAAGGGATTGGCCCAGCATATCAGGATAAAATTGCTCGTCAGGGCATCAGGGTAGGGGACCTTGTCTTGCCTGGGTTTTATGATAAATATAAGGCCTTGAGCCAATTTCACTTAAAGCAACTGGATGCGGCCATTCGCAAAGAATATGAGCCCATGGAAGCAGCTTTTTTTGAAGCTGTGAAATTCATCAAAGAATTTAACCTGGTTGATGGGGAATACCTGCTCAATGAGCAATTGAGCAAGGGAAAAAAGGTTCTTGCCGAAGGTGCACAGGGCACCTTGCTGGATATTGATTTTGGTAGCTATCCTTTTGTGACCAGTTCTAATACTACTGCATCCGGTGCTTGTTCGGGTCTTGGTGCAGCGCCAGGGACTATAAAGGAAGTATACGGTATTTTTAAGGCTTATTGTACCAGGGTGGGCAGCGGCCCATTTCCTACTGAGCTACTTGATGCGGTAGGAGAGCGCATCAGAGCAGTAGGAAATGAAGTAGGTGCTACCACAGGCAGACCAAGAAGATGTGGATGGCTGGATATTCCACTACTTAAGTATGCCGCAATGATTAATGGGGTCACAAAAATGTTCATGATGAAAGCTGATGTGCTTTCTGATTTTGATGAAATTAAAATTTGCACCCATTACAAAATGGAAGATGGCACCATAACTGATCGGATACCCTTTGATTTGGTCAACCAAAATGTGGAGCCTATATATAAGGTATTTAAAGGGTGGACCGAAGACCTGACCAGGATCACCGAGGTGGATGATTTACCTTCACAAGTTGTTAATTATATGGAGTATATTGAGCGTGAGGTGGGCATTCCGATCCATTGGATTTCCCTCGGACCAAACAGGACTCAAACCATTACTCTTAAGGCCGAACTTTTCTAATTTATTTAAAGTTTATTTTAGGTTATTGGCGGTTGCTGTATTATATTTGCATCCCTTTGCGGCTAAACGTTGGCCTCAAAACATTTTTTTAAAGCTTTATTTGGTGAATAAAAATTAATCACCTACCTTTGCATTCGCTTTTGGCAGAGGGTGTTTGAGATAATGGTTTTCTGCGGGATTGCAAGCAAGTTAAAATAGGAGTTTAATACCCTTCTACACTACTGGCATAATGATGTTGGTAAAAGTTCTTTGAATGAATTGAATGATAGCGGACCGGTTTTAAAGTAGTGATACTTTAGGACCACAATAGAAGTCAATTGAGCATAAAGGAATCAGATTATTTATATTACTATGGAGAGTTTGATCCTGGCTCAGGATGAACGCTAGCGGCAGGCCTAATACATGCAAGTCGAACGGGATTTACGTCTTCGGATGTAATGAGAGTGGCGCACGGGTGCGTAACGCGTA
>JBGTCD010000123.1:0-11636 GCA_041749015.1 Cyclobacteriaceae bacterium | reverse complement strand
GTATCCAGAAGGATCCTTACATTCCGGCACAATAATCATCTAAGGTGTTTTTGTTGAAGTAACCCGGAGGTTACAACGTTTTGTTTGCCTTAAAATCTTATCTCTCTTTCAACGAACGATTTAGTATGATAAAGGTAAGTGCTACCCCCTCACCTGCAAAACTTTTTGCCTAAAAGAAATGAACAACTTTTAAACCCCTTATGCACAGGATTATCCACATCCTTATCAATTATTTCCTCCGCGGCGCTTCAGGAGATCTTTAATTTTATCTTCCGCTTCTTTTTTGAGTTCTTCTTTGGCCTCCTCCACTTTTTCTTCAGCCTTTTCCTTCGCTTCTTCCTTAGCCTCCTCCACTTCACCCTTTATTTGATCCTCTACTGTAGTGGAATCCGTTCTGCCTAATTTGGGCACATTGATGCCCTGGCCCTGCAGCGCTTGGGTCACTGCATCAGTAGCAGCATCTTTTGCGGCAGACTGCACCTGATCTCTGGCATCCGGAGACATTAATACGGGCTTTGGATTATCATAAGTGCCTCCAAGCAGAAGATTCAGCTTCAAATTGGATGAGCCGGCCCCTGAGCCACCGAGATTATAGGTGCTTAAAAAATTATTGACCTGGGTCCCTAGCTGACCGGCAGGTATATCAAAATTCATATTATAGTCCAGGGACCCATCCAGGCCTGTGCTACCTCCAATATTGGCTGCATATTTTCCAAAGGAAAAATCAAAGGGCTCCACTGAAAGTTTGCCATCACTTATTTTTGCCTTCATGATCACATCCTTTAGGGTCACTTCGCTGGCATCACCAAGTCTGGTGATGGTGGCCACATCGGAAATTAGTTTTGAGTTTTTCACCACTGCCTGTGCTACCTTAATAATCCCCGAACCGGAGATGGTACCCAGTATGGGCATCATATCAGTCCCCAACTCACCACCGATCTTAAAGTCAGTCGAAAACTTTCCATTTACATGCTGGGCAACAGGCGCGAGGGCCTGAATGGTATTGAAGTTATCAAATGATCGTTTGATATCAAGATTCTGGATCTTCATGTTAAAATCATATTTGGGATGTTCCAAGTCTCTTGGGTCATAAGCTCCGATCATCAAAAAGGACCCTCCGAGCATATCAAAGTTGAGGCCCTCAAGATTGGCTATCCCATCTCTCACCACTACTTTCCCCTTGGCATTGGATAGGGTAAGGTTAGTATACCGGATGGTCTTGATCGTGGACTCCAGGACGAAATCAATATTGCCAGGTATAGCTATGACCGTAAGAGGCTCCTCCGTATTGGTTGTTTCCTCCTCCGTGCCACCCATCAGTTGATTGAGGTTAATCAGATTGGAATTAAGGGTAACATTACCTTTGATGACTCCTTCTTTACTGAGAATAAATCCGAAATAGTTAGAAACCACCCCCGTAACATCCACATCACTCTCTCCTATCATGGATTTAAACTCGGTTAGCCTGATCTTGTCAGGATCAAAGTCCCCGGCAGCAGATGATATCTTAACATCATAGTCCAGGTCCTTGCTTTTATACACAAAATCCTTGACGGTCATGTTGCCGGAGGTAGGGATATTTTGATACCGGCCTGCGTCCAGATCTGACATTTTACCTTTAGAGGTAAAATCTGCCTTGATCTTACCGGCAAGTTCCATGCCTTCCATAGGGAATATTTTCATGATCTTTTCAAGATCCACACCGCCTTTTGCAGTGGCATCCCAGTTGTAATCATTGAGGTCGCGTATCTTCACGGTAGCGGTAAATGGCTCTCCATCCATTTCCATCGAAAACTGATTCAGGTCGATTTCGGTATCATCTAGTTTCCCTGTGCTATTTCTGACTTCAGACATTAAATTCATTTTTTCGAGCGGAATAGGGAAATCAGCCGATTTAACATACCCATTCTCCAATTTCATATTAAGGTTGGTCTTAGGAAAAATGGACTGGTCCATATCCACTTTCCCTGAGGCAGTAGCATCAAGGGTAAACATCCCCCTAAGGTCGATCCCATCTATGGGAAACATTTGTGTCAGCTCACCAAGATTCAACCTGGCATTGGCTTTGGCATCCATTGCATAGTCTCTCAGGTTGTGGATTTTCATTTGCAGATCAAATGGATTTGCTCCAAAGTCCACATGCATTTTGGCAATGTCAATCATGGTATTTTCTATGATTCCGTCTGGGTTATCAACAAGCATATCAATCTGGATATTGCTTACTGCAGTAGGCAGGTCAGGGTACTTAAACATCCCATCCGTAACTTTCAGCGCCACGTTAAATGCCGGCATTTCTTCCTCGCTGTATTTGCCTCTTACAAAACCGACAAATCCCAAAAATCCTTCTGCTTCAATCTTTTCAAAATCGCTTGCATACATGGCCGGAATCAGAGACAGAAGACTTTTAAAATCGTTTTCCTTTGCATTAAAGGAAATGTCCATTCCGTAACCATCCTCCTCCATGGTAAACCAACCGTCAGCCGTAAATCCAAACTGATTAACCAGAGCCACATTGTCCTTAAAGGTATATCTGGAATAGTTGTCGCTGATTCCTAGTGTGACATCAAGGGTGATTTCCTGGTCTGTGAGATAGGTAATGCCATCATAGGTAATAGTAGTCTCACGAGCATAATTTTTAGTATAAAGGTCAAATACGTCCTGAGTAAAATCGCCTCTGCCTGAATGGTCAAAATACTCCAGCTCCATAAAAAAGCCTAATTCCTTGTCATCATAAATAATATGGCCATCCTTTATGGCCCAGTGGTCAATACTGAATGAAAATGCGCCATCCTCTTCCAGTGAATCCGGCTGCTCCTCGGTCGCGATCATGATATCCCAATTGGCCCTGCCATCTTCCAATACATTGATATTGACTTCAGGATGATAAAGGTAAATCCCTTTGATCCTGGGTTGATCGGAAAAAATCACGCTCCAGAGATGGATTTCGATTGAAAATTCTTCCACGGCAAAAAGGATATTGCCTGCAAATGGCTCCCGGTTGATCACCCCAAAATTTTTCATTGTAGCCGTGATATTAGGAAAATTACGAAATAGCGAAATATTGAAATCATCCGCATCAAAAAGCACATCGGCATTGACTGATTTTTCAATTTCACGATCAATGGCGGCTTTTATATCATCTTTAAAAATGATAGGCAGGATGATGGCTGCGGCAAAAAGAAAAATAAAAAAACCAAGAACGATAATTAAAATTTTCTTTTTCATAATTTTCTAATTTTAGAATAGATGGACCTCTGATAATGGGACGTATAACAACGATTGAGCCATAATTTTATTGGCCATAATATGTGATTACAAAAATACAATTTTTAATGCACAAATGCTTGCAATCACCATAGGTGGTTATACTGTGAAGGAGCAGAAAGGTTGCCCAGGAATCCCCCTTTACAATCAAAAATACCGGGTAAGAAAAGCCACCAATGCCCTCACTCGTGAGTTATAGGGCGGGTACACCAGGGAGGCCAAAGTAAATCCCACCCTTTGGCGTAATATAGGCTTTTGATTGGAAAAGGCCAGAAATCCGAAATAGCCGTGGGCTTTTCCAATTCCGCTAAAGTTCACCCCGCCAAAAGGAATATAATTTTGTGAAAACTGGAGTAGGGCATCATTAATGCAAGCCGTGCCGGAGCTGGTCTCCGATAATATTTTCTTTTGATTGCGGCGGCTATTAGAAAACACATACAATGCCAGGGGCTTTGGTCTTTGATTGATGTATGCGATGACCTCATCGAGATCATCATACACCATAACCGGGAGCAGCGGCCCAAAAATTTCTTCCTGCATCAAATCCGATTCCTCCGACACATTATTAAGTATGGTAGGTGCGATCAATAAATGCTCTGCATCAGTAGTACCCCCGCTGACTATGGATGCTCCCTGATCTACTGCCTGCTTTAAGGATTTGGAGAGTCGCTGAAAATGCCGCTTGTTGACAATGCGGGCATAGTCGTTATTGACATCCCCAAACATGGTGGCTGTCGCTTTACTCAGCTCGGCCACAAAGGCCGTTGCCACCTTCTGATGCACCATAATATAGTCTGGTGCAATGCAGGTTTGACCGCAGTTGAGGAATTTTCCCCATGCTACTTTCTTAGCCGCATCTTTTATAGAAACTGTATCATCAACGATTGCCGGTGATTTACCGCCGAGCTCCAGGGTTACGGAAGAAAGATTTTTGGCGGCTGCCTCCATGACAATTTTACCAACCTGTGGGCTGCCGGTGAAAAATATATGATCAAAGGGAAGCATCAACAAGGCCTGAGAAACCGCCACCCCACCTGTAAAAACAGCTACCTCCTCTTGCTTAAAAAGTTCTTCTGCCATCCTGGCAATCAGGGCACTGGTTGCCGGGGTCATCTCAGATGGTTTTATAATGGCGGTATTGCCTGCAGCGAGTGCTGAAACAAGGGGACCAAGCGCCAGATTAAACGGAAAATTCCAGGGAGAGATAATCAGACAGACGCCCTTAGGCTCCGTGGTAATGACCGATCGGGTACCCAACAGCAATACGGGCGTATCGGCTTTTTTACTTTTGGTCCATTGATTGAGATTTTTGAGGGCATGCCCAATCTCATGGGTAACGACATATATCTCAGAAAGGTCCGTATCAGTATGTGGCTTGCTAAGGTCTTCATATAGGACGGCACGAATGGCCTCCTTATTTAAAAAAATCCACTTTCTTAATTTTTTTAAATTTTCCTTTCTATGTCTGATCGGACGGGATCTCAATAAGACCGAATAAGGCTTTTGTAAAGCAAATACCCCTTCTACATTAAGTGACATGGGCTGACAGCCAGCAATTAGTTTGACAATATACGCACCTCCACCCTTCGGTTAACCCGTCTTACATCTAGATCGGTGCCACGCTCCAGAGGCTGGGTACCGCCGTAGGCTTTGGTTTGGATCCGGTTTTTACTGATGCCCTTCTTTCTCAGGTATTTTTTAATTGATGCAACCCGCTTTTCAGACAATTTCATATTTTGAGAGGCACTACCACTATAATCGGTATGACCTTCCAACTGGATGCCCATGTTGGGATTATCCTGCATCATTTCTACAATCATATCAAGCTCCTGATACGAATCCGGAGAAATTCCGCTTCTTCCTTGTTCAAAAATCAACGACTCCAGCCGGATCAATCGTCCCACCTGACTGGCTACTAGCAGTATTTTGGAAATAATAACGTACTCCTCATTGGCCATTTCAGGGGATACCTTAAGGCTAACTGGAAGATAACCTTCCGCCTCTACATTTAAGAGGTATCCTTCCTTTTGATTAAAAGGGAAAATAAACTCACTGCCTCTGAGGATGCCCACAATATTGCCATAGGGCAGGCTGCGGTAGTTGACCCTGGCATTGACGGGTGCTTCTGTTTCCTTGTCCATAATGGCACCATGCACTGTTACCTCCTGATCCTGCGCATGGAGGGCAGAAAACCAGGCAGGAATCACAATAAGTAATATGGTGAACCTGATCATTCTAATCTCTTATAATTTCAAATTCAACTCTACGATTTTTCTGACGCCCTTCAATAGTTTCATTGGTTTCCGAGGGTTGCTCCTCACCGAAAAATTTAACCATTATGCGGCTGTCATCGATGTCCTGATCTTTAACGTATTTTGCCACAGCTTCGGCACGCCTTTTAGATAAATTGAGGTTATATGCGGCAGGACCTACATTACAGGTATGGCCTGAAATTTCGATCTGCAGTGAAGGGCGCTCTTTGAGCAATTCCGCCACCCTTTTTAGCTCAGGGAAGGATTCCTGCTTTAAGATGGCCTTATCGAAATCAAAAAACACATTATTGAGGACCACCACCACTTTCTCCTTAATAGGTACGAGCTTGAGATCTCTTAATTGAATAGTATAATCATCACCCTTATAATCTCTCAGATCAATATTTTCATTTACAGAAACATAACCGTCTGCTTCTGCTCTGAAGCCATACAATTCCCCGGATGGGAGGATAAACTCAAATTCCCCAGTGTTGGGATTGGCCTGGGCGATACCCAGTTCGGCACCATCCGAAAGTCGCTCATAAATGATTTTAGCATCTACCGGCTCCCCGGTTTCAGCGTTGATGATCCGGCCTTTGATAGCTATTACAGGGATAGGCCTTGAAAATAAGGGCATTTCCACGGTGTAGATGTCATTATCATCCAAACTCACCCCTCTGGAATAAAAGGCAAACTGGCTATCAGCTGGGATGCTAAAGAAAAGATCATCATTTTCGGTATTTATCTGAGGGCCCATATTCTGTGGTTCTGACCAATTGGTCCAGGTGTCATCAAGACGCTTGCTGACATATATATCAGCGCCCCCATACCCACTAAATCCTGTTGAGGAGAAAAATAGGGTGATGTCGTCCGCAGCTAAGAATGGCGCTGATTCTTCACTGGCAGTATTGACCTGCGGGCCCAGGTTTTTAGGCTCTGACCAGGTATCGTCATCCATAAGAAAGCTGACATAAAGATCCCGGTCGCCATGAGTATCTTCTCTTTCCACTGAAAGCAAGAGTACTTTACGGTTATTAGTCATAAAGTAATTGGCCCTTTTATTAAAGTTATAATCGTTCTCAATTTCGATAGGTTGGGGTATGGACCAGGTATCATTTACTTTAGTGCTCACAGAAACCCCAGCAATCATTTTCCCATTTTCAAGATACCTGTTGCCCAGTATCAATACCACGGTATTGCCGTCCGGTGTTACTGAGCTCACAAAATTAGGCTGGTCATTATTAAGGGTTTCTCCGATATTTTTGGCTGGGAGCCACTCACCATTTTCATCCATTTCAGAAAACCAAATGTCTTCCTGGTCATCTTCTCCACCTATATTATCAGGGTGATGTTTTCTGCTAAAGTACAGTACCTTTCCATCAGGAGACAGGATGGGATTATACTCCCTAAACTCACTATTAACATTATCCCCTAGAGACTCTACTACTAAGTCAGTGATCAGATCATCAGGTATCGCCACTTCGGCCACAATTAACTCTTCAGAGTCAGAAATCCCTACCGCATCGATGCTGTAATATTCAGGCACCAAGGAACCATCAAATTCGAGCTTAATGGCTTTGACCATATAAGCTGTTTCCTCGATAAATACATTGAGGAGCCTGCCCTTCTGCGGTACTGGCCCTCCAGGAAATTCATTGACCAGGTGCTCATTCCCACTTTCATCATAAAGAAAAATCTTATTGAGTGCACTTGGATTATATGATTCGCCAACAGCAATCTGCCGCACTTTCATAGCCTCCTTGAACCCCAATTTCAAAAATTCCGATTTATTGGCTCTGTTAGGGGTCCAGGCACTGGCACTCTCACGGCCTGCAGGTAGCACATCCGGCTTACCAAGGGCCTGACTGGCAGAATACTGGATAGGCGTGAGCTCTGATGAAAACTCGATGACCTCCGAAGCCCATTGCACTGTTTGGGCCAATGATGTATGGAAAGAAAATCCTAAGAGAAGCAGGAATAATAAAAGCCTAGACATATTTTAAAATTTACACGACTAATTATTTGGTAAACTTAATTAAAAAAATGCTTTTTGTGCAATTTTATTACAGCCATTACCAGACTATATATTAGTCAAGAGACCTTCTGTTAAAAATCAGGTACCCCAAATGTAGCAGGACTCCGAAATTATAGTTGGGATCATCATAGTAGTTGAGGCTCAGACTAATAGGCCCTACTGGACTATGAAATACCATTCCTGCTGTGGCTGATATATTGATTCGGCTGAACAAATCATCATACACAGAGGTCTGGCCTGGCCCCTCCACTACCTGCTCAAAGGCCTTAAATACATAACCTTCGAGCCGGAAATCCAGATTGGGGATCACATTGATAACATTGCGCACACCCCCCGCTACAAAGTTTTGCCCTCTAAAATTGACCAGAAAAATAGTTCTGCTGTCCTGAAGTGGAAAAAATTCGGGATTATTGATTATAGTACTCCTGTAATTTGCAAAAAGAGGCTGATTAGAAAATACCCCCTCTAAAAGGTACCCAAAGGAATAACCCGGCCTGGTGGAAAAATACTGCTGTATCCTGGCCTTAGCCCTGAACCAGCGGTGATTATTGGTAAGGTCTTGCTCTGTGACAGAAGTATTTCCAGGCTCATAATCTTCCCTAAGGCTGAAATAATCTAGATTTAGCGAATATTCTTTTCCTCTTGATGGATACTGCTTGCGGTTGAGGCTGCTTCTGGAAATATAGGTACCTACCCTGATCCCATTGAGTCTTTGTACATCCAGAGTATCCGCTGAGGACAGGATATTTTCGTTGCTAAAACGATTGGTATTATTAATCCAGCCAACATGCGTAGCAAGCTTGAACCTGGATCCGAGCGGCAATCCAAAATTTACCGCATATTTCCGGTCAATGGACCTTAAAACTACAGGGTTGCGGGATTCAAGAAAAATTTCATCCCCAGCCAGGTAGTCCCAGCTATTAAGAGTTATCTCTGGCTCCAGATAAAACTGGTAAAAAACCGGCATATTGATCCTGGTGCGGGCCTGCATAGATTTATAAAAATTACCAGCATAAAAATTAGTCCTAAAATTGGAAAGAAACCTTCCAAAACGGTAATAATCCAGGCCCAGGTACATAAAAGATATATTGCGGGTGGCCAGGGTACCCCCAATCTCAAAATTAAGGTTGGGCTGCGGGCGCCTGTGAATTTCAAAATCGAAAACTTCTGTGTCTTCATTGTAGACAATGTTGGGATATACGGTTTTGAAATAATCATCCGAAACTAATCCAAAGTACCCCGTTTTTATTTCACGAAGGGAGAGTTCTTTGGCCCTGGGTGTGAAAACCCTGCGAATGTATTGCTGCTGCCTTTTACTGTATCCGTGAATACTAAAATCCCCAAATACCCATGGTTTTTCATCACTTTTGAAGGCCTTCCGCTTGCTATCCACTACGGCCTTTGGCCTCCTTTCTATTATTTTTTCCTTTATCTTTTCGATGTCTTTTATGGCCACTTCATAACCAAGGGCGATCAACTCCTCCGCTTTCGAAAAGTCAAACGCAGTAAAGTTTTCAAGATCCGGTTCTATATATATGCCGTCTTCTGGTATGAGGTCGGGATCGGACTTATCCATCAGCATCCTCAGAAGGGAATTCGACAAAAGTTCATCATCCTCCCCATAGGGATACTCCTTATAAACTATTGAAGCTACATTGACCCCGATGATCATTTCCGGATCAAACTCCTTTTGCATCACACTGACCGGAAAATTATTGTAAATACCACCATCAAATAGATATACCCCGTCTCTTCTTATGGGCTGGAAAAAAAGTGGCACTGACATTGAGGCCCTAACCGCGCTACTTAGACTACCGGAGTCGATTACAACCGTAGATTGGGTAAAAATCTCTGCGGCCACCGATCTGAATGGCACCATCAATTTATCAAAATCATACTCCGACTTGGCTGAGGACTGAGCAAACATTTCAGCAAAAACAAAGTTGATGATATGATCATTGGCTAAATTAGTTGCGAAACGGGCGTTGAATATAGAATCCAGACTAAGGTTAAATCTGAGCCACGAAGGGTTATTTTCTTTGGCATAATAGAAATATTCAAACTCTTCGTCTACTCTGCCATTCACCCAATCCTGGAATTTTGATGACCCCACTATGGCTTCAATTTCCTCAATGGAAAAACCAGCGGCATAACATCCCCCCACGATAGCTCCCATGGAGGTGCCTACAATATAATCGATAGGAATTTCATGCTCTTCAAGCGCCTTGATCACTCCAATATGAGCCAACCCTTTTGCCCCGCCACCGCTCAATACCAGGCCTACTTTCTGACCATAGGACTGACCTGCAACAGATAAACAAAATCCCAGAAAGATTACTTTAACAAAAATTCTCATAGAATCAGGCACTTATCCCAAAACTACAAAAGGAAAGATTCTATTGATCGGATAATAGGTTATTTTTTAATTAACTCCTAACAGGCTGGCTTGAGCATATTCTCCATCGGTTGGATATGCAATCGACTTCAATGCCTTTTCCCACTCGTTGGTATGCGCATTAAAAGCCTCCCGGTGTTCTTCCACAATAGGTTCTGAAGGTGGCAGTTCTACTTTTAAGGCATCAACCTGTACCCCATTTTTCCAGAACCTATAGCATAGATGCGGTCCGGTGGCCAGGCCGGTAGCACCAACAAAGCCAATGGTTTGCCCCTGCTTTACCTTAGCACCTGGCTTAAGACCAGAAGCAATCTTAGACATGTGCAGATATTGAGTGCTATAGGTGCTATTGTGCTTGATTTTAACATAGTTGCCATTATTGCCATTGTATTTGGCTTCGAGCACGATCCCGTCACCTACACTTCTGATTGGGGTCCCGGTAGGGGCAGCAAAGTCGGTACCAAGGTGTGGTTTCCATCGTTTCTGCACCGGATGAAAGCGATTACCAGAATAGCGGGAACTGATTCTGGTAAACTCAAGAGGGTATTTAAGCAATGCTTTTCTCAGGCTTTTGCCTTCTTCATCAAAAAAGTCTCTGCCATTACCCTGATCATAGGCGTATGCATAAAATTCGTTTCCAAAATGCTCAAATACTCCGGCCTTGATGTCGCCGATATCAATGGGCACACCATCTACCAGGATTTCCTCAAAAATCACCTTAAAACGATCACCTTTCTGTAGCCGGTAAAAATCAATTTGCCATGCAAAGACATCTACAAAATTATTGGTCAGCTTGTGGCTGATGCCAAGCTCATCCATGGTATAGGACAGGTTTTCCTGTATCACCCCTGATGCCACTCTTAGCCTGGTTTCAGTAGGTCTCTGGCCGATATCCACTTTCAGGGAATCGAAAAGTTGAAAAACAACAAACTCCATAGGGCTGGGCTCATAAATTAATGCCCGTGCAGTCATCAAGGAGTCCCGTTCGCAGATCAGAGTGTATTTTTTATTGGCTGCAATTTTACGTACATCAAATACCTCCCGTGAATTCTGTGCGAGTTCATGAATTTTTTGAAACGAAATATTATGCGCATTCAGAATCTCCGATAGATTTTGATTCCGCTTGATGTGACCTTCAATTACTTGAAAAGAATCGATTTGAATGCCAAAAAGGTAGTTAGGTTCCGGCGTGAATTCTACATCCAAAACCGCTTCAAATACTCCTACTTCAGGAGCAGTGGTTGGTTGGTTGGCAATAGGAAAAAGAAAGTAAAAAAGTACTGCTAAAACTAAAACAGCTACGATTCCTGTTAATTTTTTATGCATAGGTCCCGGTTAAAAAATCAAAGGTCTTTAAAACCTTCGTATAAAAAAAATGTTTCTCAAAGATACCATATATTAATGACAACTAAAATTACCACAATTGGTGGCAAGTATATATCGGTTTTTTGATTAAAATATTGCTTTGTTGTCTCATAAACTAAGTAACTTTGCAATTGATTAGAGACTGGATTTGAAGGTAAAGGATTTTCTGCAGGAATATAAAAATGACGGATTGGTAGGTGCCGTTGGTGAATCCATACGTCCAAATGAGTCTAAAAGGTTAAGAATTAAGGGGTTATCTGGCAGCCTTGATGCTATTCTTCTGGCTGCCCTATACAGCAATCAGCACCGGACCCACATCATCGTG
>JBGTCD010000122.1:0-10481 GCA_041749015.1 Cyclobacteriaceae bacterium | reverse complement strand
ATAGGTAGCCCCACCACTAATACCAAAGTCCCATGGATTATAAAAATCCTTAGCTTCCATTTCTCCTAAATCAGAAGTCATCAGTAAATTGACTTGAGGCCCCAGGAAGAAACCCAATTCAGGTGTGGTGAAATACTTAAGCTGAAAGGCAAAATTGACATAACTGAGGTTGACACTGAGGTTAGTATTTGGCGTTACCGCTAATGCATCATCTATTTCTGTAAAAAACTCTTGTGCCCCGGCAGTAGAATAGAGGATATCCGTTTGCAAAAATAAAGATGACCCTAAACGGCCTAGGCCAGTAATTCCTGCGTGATAACCAAAACTCATATCATTGATTTCTGCACTTGAACCTGAAAACATGGAGGCAGTACCACCTGCTTTCACTCCAAAGTAATTTTGCTGCCCCATGGCTACTAGTGAGACCATACTGAATAATATTCCAAAGTATATCTTTTTCATAGTATTTAAGATTAATTCATCAATTCATCAAAGGTCAGTGAAACATAGTAGATGGCTCCGATATTAGGTCCTCCTAAACTTTGGATATACCGTTGATTCATCAGGTTGGATCCACCAACTTTCAATATGGATTTTAAATTTTTGAGCCGGTAGCTTACCTGACCGTCAAAGGTCTGGTAGGCAGGCACCATACCATTGGCAGGTATGGTAAATGATGATTGCCATTCAAATTCATCCTGCCACCTCCAGGTCACGTTAAAACCAAAATTCTTGGTGACTTTTCTGTTGCCAAAGCTGATATTGAACTTGTGTTCGGGAGTGTTGAACTCAGCAAGAAAGCCTTCAGGAAGATCCAGAAGCACATTCCAGCTATAATTTCCACTTAGAGTATAGCCCTTTCTCAAGCTATAGCTTAGCCCAACAGCAGCGCCTTGTGTGATCACCCTGTCTTCAATATTGGTATAAACCTGATAGGTGTTTCCAACAATACCACTAGGCAGCAAAGTACCGGCAGTACTGTTGAGCATGCTCAGATAATTTACTGATCCATCAGGATTGGCAGTAGCGGTTAGCAATCTGATTTGGCTAATAAAGTCATTATAGATGTTATAATAATAGTTCACATCAATCATCAACTTATTATCGATCAAACTTTTATATCCAAACTCAAGAGATTGAACTTGTTCTGGTTTTACTGGATCCAAACTGGTAACAGGAACTAATTGATTGATGGCAGCTTCTGTTACTTCACCGTTCGCAAAAATTTCATTGCGGAAGTTCTGAACTGAAAATCCATCATAGGTTAACGGCTCCCCAGTATTGGACTCCCTTATTAGCTCATATTTCTCCGCATATCGGGGCAGTCCCCCTATAAGCCTTGCAGAAAGAATATTAAGATCTATATGCTGCCCCTGGGTGGTAGGAAATCTAAAGCCTGTTTGATAGGAAGCTCTAATGTTGTGATTTTCTGCCAGCTTGAAAACTCCAGAGATCCTCGGGCTAAATTGGCCAGCGAAATTCTCATTCTTATCATACCGCACCGATCCGGTCAGTTTTAAACGATTGTCAGCTACCCATTTTCCTGCCTGAGCAAATGCACCAAATTCCCTGATGGTAATTGGGCCGTCTGCATCATCGAAAATGGTACCATTGGAAATCAAATTAAACTGACGGAAGTTACCACCAGCCTGAAGTTCTATAAAATCTATTTCATTCTTGAAATCATACTGACCTTCCACATGGTGCATGGTGGTAGCATCATTAAACCGGGGTCCTACTGGTACCGTACCAGCTCTGGCTTCCCTTACAATCTCTTCAAATTCTGGAGTCCCGGGCTGGACTAAAAACCTGTTATCTACACTTTCTCTGGCAAAATTATGGGACTGCTCTACAATTTGATACCTATTAAGCCCTGTCATATTCATCAGGTCTTCATTAGATAATGCATTGATCTGACCAGGCTCCAGACCTAAATTGAACAGGTTCCTTAAATACTCTGCACCGTAAGTAGCTAAATACCCGGAAACATCTGAAAAGAATCCGTTTGTAGCCTGCTCAACACTCAAATCAATAACCCTTTTTGCAAGAAACTCCGTGATGTAGGAGTCACCTGAGTTTTCCCGAGTCGTATAGGCTCTGATATAAAAATTGTCCCCCCTTAATTGCAAACGATGTTGATTGATAGAAAAATTTGATAAAGAGTATCTTTGAGCACCGGTATAGATACTGGTACCAAACCCACCGTTATATAAATAGCTTAATTCTAAATCATCAGTAAGCCTGTAATAAAGACCAGTATTGATCTTCATATTTTCAGCGTTATAATTGATAAGATCAACTTCGCTATAAGGGGTAATCGATACCACATGATTGGGTAAATCCCCGGCCTGAGCATAGGCACTAGCCGACCTTCCAGGAGAGAATATATTATTTTGAACAGTGTTGTTGGTTCCGGCAAAAACATTCCAATTAGCAGAAAAAGGAAATATTGCTAAATTGATTGCAGCCTCGTCTCCCATAAAATGCAGTCTGTCTGCCCCCGGATTGAAGCTCAATGGTTGTCCATCTACCTCTGGTGTTCTTCCTATTTCCCGGTCTCTTGCATCAGTGCCATGCCAGTCATTGGCACGCATATATGAGAAGTTTACTTTATAGGCAAACTTATTATTGATCGCTTTGGCATAACGAAGGGATGCCTCGTACATTGGGGCTGCATTCTGGTCAGCATTGGGGCCAACATGATTGACACCAAGTTTAGTGAAAGCACTTAACCCCTGATATTCAAACGGGCTCTTACTGTTGACCAGAAGGATTCCATTAAAAGCATTTGGCCCATAAAGTGCTGAGGATGCACCAGGAATAAGCTCCACACTCTCTACATCCAGTTCTGATGGGCCATTCAGGTTACCGATTGGAAAGTTAAGGGCCGGGGCTTGGGTATCCATTCCATCAGTTAACTGCACAAATCGGGTATTGCCGGTTGAAGCAAAACCACGGGCATTGATAATCTGAAAGTTTATACTGCTGGTGGCGACATCTACTCCTTTAAGGTTGGCGATTGCTTTGTAATAATTATCTGCTCCAGTGCTTTGGATATCAAGGATATCCATTTTTTCAATAGTAACAGGCGACTCCAATATACTTTCCTCCACGCGGGAGGCAGAAACTACCACTTCCTGGCCTAGAAGGGTCTCCTCCGCTAGGTTTATGGTTAAACCGGTAGTTTCTTCCTGGGTAATTGGTAATTCTACCGTCCTGAATCCAATAAACGAGAACACCAGCGTGATCGGAGGGGAGTCCCGTACTGTTAAATTAAAATTACCATTAATATCCGTAATGGTACCGATCACCTTGCCCTTTACTACAATATTCACCCCGCCTAAGGGTAGGGTAGTACCCTCTTCGAGAACTTTCCCTGAAATTGTAATAGACTGTGCACTGGCCTTACTAATACCTAAACCAAAAACAACAAAACAACTGCAGATTAAATAAGTACATATTTTTTTCATGGAGAAAATGTTTAGCCCAGAATAAAAACAATCGCTCGTGATACCCTCCCAGGGGGAAAATGTATTACAAACACCGGCTAAATGTACAATCTTTTGTAAGAAATTGGTAAGAGAAGAAATATTTTTTTCACCCTTATAATGGTATTCAGGTGGTTTTCAATCGATTTCGTAAAATTTTCTACCTTTTTGAAGGCATTACTCCTTTTCTTGTTCCTGCACATGGCTTACCAATTTTTCACAAAGGGCATCCACCTCCTGAGCAAAAAATTCATCCCCGGTAGCTGAAAGGGCACTTTGTCCAAGTCCGCCAATACAATCAATGAGGAAGCGTTTCATTTCGTTAACGGGCATTTCCTTATTCCACAGGTCGATACGCATGGTATTTTTTTGCAGCTGGTCCCAGAGGGAAATGCTCACCGCTGTGGTTTCAGAGATGCTTTCCTCGGGCTTATCGGTCGCCTCCCAAAAAATCTGCTCGGGGATATTGTCTTTGTCCAGCTTTATAGTAAAGTTGATTTTAGATTCTTTCATTGAAATTATGATTGATAGTTGATTATTAGTTTAAAAAATATTGAGGAGACTGATTGATTAAAACGTCATCTCCGGCACATCTCCTATAATTAGGAGTCTTCCTTCAGTAGCCTTTTGGATTTCCTCCACAGATACGCCAGGGGCTCTTTCGATAAGTTTGAAGCCTCCTCCTTCAAGGACATCCAACACAGCCAAATTAGATACAATCCTGCGCACACAGCGAATTCCGGTAATGGGCAGGGAACATTCCTTCAGCAATTTAGATGCACCTTCTCTGCTGGTATGCTGCATGGCAACAATGATATTTTTGGCTGACGCCACCAGGTCCATTGCTCCGCCCATGCCTTTCACCATTTTACCAGGGATCTTCCAGTTGGCAATGTCCCCCTGCTCCGATACTTCCATGGCACCGAGGATAGTAAGGTCTACATGGCCTCCTCTGATCATGGCAAAACTCTCTGAGGAGTTAAAAAGGGAGGACCCCTTAACCATGGTGATGGTTTGCTTACCGGCATTAATCAAATCAGGATCTACAGTGCTTTCTTCAGGAAATGGTCCAATGCCCAGCAGCCCGTTTTCTGATTGCAGCACCACATTGAGGCTGTCTGGAATGTAATTGGCCACCAAAGTCGGGATTCCGATACCCAGATTGATGTACATGCCATCCTTTACTTCCTTAGCGATCCTTTTTGCTATTCCTTCTTTATCGAGCATTTTTTTTGTTTAATGTATTAATTTGAAGATTTGATAATTTGAAAATGCCCTCATTTCGAATACTACATTAGAACCCATTTTCAAATTTTCAAATCGATTCATTTTCAAATCATTTTCTTTTTTTCGCAGTACTAATTATCTTCGATAAGATCTTTACGATTGATTCAAGCTGTTCCTCGAGTTTTTAATTCTCTGGTAAATATTTTGACTCAGCACAAAGTTTTAACCAAAATGATGTCTCATCCGCCTCTTTAGCGGCAATTTTCAGTTTATGTATAAAATCCTTTTTACTCTCTGCATTTTGAGCTTCATGTATATTAGCGCCAATGCTTGTGCCAGACCGAAAAAGCTGATCAGCTAATTTAAATCGTTTGGTCTCCCTTATCTCTTCTGTAAAATCGACAATCTCAAGAGCAAATTGAAAACTTAAATCTACAATGATATTTTCTTTATCGTTTCTCATCTTCAAATTTTCAAATTAGATCATCTTCAAATTGAATCATCTTCAAATCAACCCCTTACAGTCCGATGCTCAATCCGTTTTTCGTAGTCTTTGCCCTGATAAATCCGCTGCACATAAATCCCAGGCGTATGCACCATATTGGGATCCAATTCACCAGCCGGCACCAGTTCTTCTACCTCCGCAATGGTAACTTTACCTGCGGCAGCCATCATAGGATTAAAATTCCGAGCAGTGCCTTTGAAAATCAGATTGCCTGCCGTATCGCCTTTCCAGGCTTTCACAAGTGAAAAATCGGCTCTCAGCCAGGCTTCCATGAGGTATTTTTTACCATGAAACTCCCTGATTTCTTTACCTTCAGCTACCTCGGTACCGTATCCGGCAGGAGTGAAAAAAGCAGGAATACCGGCACCACCTGCCCTGATTCGCTCCGCCAGCGTACCCTGTGGGATGAGATCTACCTCCAACTCACCGGATAACAACTGCCTTTCAAACTCAGCATTCTCACCGACATAAGAGGAAATCATTTTTTTTACCTGTCGGGTTTTTAACATAAGGCCTATGCCGAAATCATCGACACCTGCATTATTTGAAATACAAGTCAGACCCTTCACTCCAAGCCTGAGCAAGGCTGCAATACTGTTTTCGGGGATACCACTCAGCCCAAATCCCCCTAGCATTAGCACGGCATTATCGTGAACATCCCTTACAGCCTCATCAGCATTTTTTACTTCTTTATTGATCATAACCTTTAATATAGGATAGGGATGAAAGTTAAGGATTTAAGATCTTTTTTGCTAAAATGCGGTCCTTAATTAGTTGCTCTTTGAGGGACTCAATATCAGGGAAGCGCATTTCCTGTCTGATCTGATCGATAAATTCAACGGTTAGATTTTCTCCATAAATATCATGGTCAAAATCAAATATATGCACCTCTATAGTTCGTGATTTACCACCTACAGTAGGCCTGTACCCTATGTTCAGCATCCCCTTCATTACCTCGCCTTCCTTGATCACCTGCACGGCATAGGCCCCATCAGAAGGAATGAGCTTGTATGCATACTCTATTTCAATATTAGCTGTAGGAAATCCAATCAAACGGCCGACCATGGCCCCCTTCACTACTCTGCCGGTAAGGGCATAGGGCCTGCCCAGTAGTTCCTTAGCTGCTTTGGCATCACCGACTTCCAGAGCCTTCCGGATCTTACTCGAACTTACGGCAATATTGTCCAGGTCTTGTCTGGGGATCTCCTCGACTTCAAATCCATAGGTTTTAGAATTTTCCTTCAAATGCTCAAAGCTGCCCTCACGGTTTTTTCCAAACCGATGGTCATAGCCGATTACCAATACCTTAGTGCCTATCTGGTCCACCAGAATTTTCCTGATGAAATCTTCGGAGCTGGTATTGGAAAATTCTTTTGTAAAAGGAATCCTGATCAAATGATCGACACCTTGGTCACGAAGCAACTCAGCTTTTTCCTCAAAAGTATTCAATAATTTCAGATCACCACGCTCAGGGTACAGCACCAGCCTGGGATGGGGCCAATAAGTGAGCAATACCGTTTCACCCTTAATAGCCTTAGAAATGCTTTTAAGTTTATTAAGAATCTTTTGATGCCCAAAATGTACCCCGTCGAAGGTTCCGCTGGTCACCACTGCCTGTTGCAATCTTGTGAAATCCTCCAGTCCATGATAGATTTTCATATGATCAGGATTTTAGGGTTTCAAGGAAGGCGGCTACTGTGGTGGCATTATCTAAATGATATGCACCAATTCGCACTCTTGTTAATGCGGAAAGGTAGGCACCGGTGCCCAGATGCTCTCCAAAATCCCTGGCCAGACTGCGGATATAGGTGCCTTTAGAACAGACCACCCTAAAATCTACTTCTGGAAGCCGCACTGCTGTGATTTCAAAGACCTTGATTTCCACCTTTCTTGGCTCAAGCACCACTTCTTTTCCTGCCCTCGCAGCCACATAAGCTCTTTGTCCGTCCTTTTTGATAGCGGAATGCTGAGGAGGTATTTGGTCAAGCCATCCGGTAAATTGATCGGCAGCCTTGTGGATCATCTCGGTGGTTATATGACCGTATTCCTTTAGGTTTATAATTTCAGTTTCCAGATCATAGGAGGGGGTAGTGGCCCCGATAGTAAAGGTGCCCTGGTATTCTTTTTCCTGATCCTGAATCTGATTGATGGTTTTTGTCTTTGGTCCCGTACAAAGAATCAGCAGGCCTGTCGCCAGGGGATCTAAAGTGCCGGAATGGCCTACCTTCTTGATTTTCATGGCATTTCTGACCTTTTTCACTACGTCAAAGGAGGTCCATCGGAATGGCTTATCGATGAGCAATACCATGCCCTGGTCATTATTATTGATGGATGCCATATTCATGAAAGGATCAGGCCTATTGTGCCTACAATGGCGCAGTATATGGCAAAATAAACAAGCTTACCATTTTTTACAATTTTAATCATCCATTTGCAAGCAAACCATCCGGCAATAAAGGCACTTATAAAACCAACCAATAAAGGCAACAGGCTGTATTCCTCAGGACTCGAAATAGGAGTTTTTATTAATCCAATAGTTTTAATGAAACTAGCCCCGAGAATGGCGGGCAATACCATCAGGAATGAAAATCGGGTAGCCTTTTCCTTATCAACGTTCAAATATAAGCCCGTGGCGATGGTGGCTCCGGACCTGGATATACCGGGCAGGATGGCGATGGTCTGTGCGATCCCAATAATAGAGGCCTTCCACCAATTGATCTTCCCGCTGGTATTGGGTTTAAAATAGGTAAGACTCAGGAGTAAAGCAGTAACCAGTAACATACCCGATACCAAACTTAGATTGTCAGAAAATAAATCATCGATGGTCGATTCAAATAGTAAACCAATGATCACCAGAGGCACCAAAGAGATCAGGATTAGCAGGGTGAATTGAAGGGATTCATTCCATTGAAATTTAAATAATCCTTTTAAAATATCCAGAATATCCTTTCTGAAAACTACAATAGTACTCAGGGCGGTGGCGCCATGTACCAAAATGGTAAAGAGTAGCGGTTCCTCTGCAGTAGTCCCTAAAATATACGAGCCAAGGGCAATATGCCCACTGCTGCTTACGGGAAGGAATTCGGTAAGCCCCTGTATTAGTCCTAATATCAGGGCTTCAATTAGACTCATTTTTTAGGATCGGGTTTTACCACAATGGCGTAGATCTCTACAATGAACCCAATCATGGTAATGATGGGCCCAAGGGTAAGGCCTAAAAATCCGAATCCCTGCGGATGGGAATCACTTGCCATGATCACAAAACCCAGGACAATTAAGAACAATCCGGCAAGCATGAAAACGTAATTCTTTTTCCCGAAGGGTAAATTTTCTTTATTCTTCATAATTAATACAATTCATCTAATGAGAGCCCTAAATATTTTTTTATTGCTCTATAGGTGCTGATAAGTGCTATCAATGCTCCCAGGAATAACATGCCCGTAAAAATTATGAGCAGGTTTTCCATCGACACCAGACCTTCCAAACCTGTGACTTGTGATTTGAAATAGCGCAATAGGCTGTACAGCATAATTGAGGCTAAAACCCCTGATATGAACCCATAAAGCAAAGCCCGCAATAAGAAGGGCTTTTGTATAAAACTTGATTTGGCCCCTACTAATTGCATACTGCGAATCAAAAAACGCTGCGAAAACAGGGCCAGCTTAATGGTATTATTGATCAGAATCACAATGGCCAGCAACATCACTGCAGCAATGCCTACAAGTACCAGGCTGATAATGGCAATATTTTTATTAATGGCTTCTACAAGGCTCTCCTGATATACCACCTCAAAAACGCCTGAAAGTTGCTCCAATTCACTTTTGATTTCCTTGAGCTGCCCTGATTCATGAAACTCAGGATTAATTTTTAGGATATAAGCATCACGCAATGGGTTTTCGCCAAGGAAGCTAACAAAATCTTCCCCAGTTTCCTTGATAAAGGTTGACGCAGCCTCTTCTTTTGATATAAAAGTTAGATCGGCTTGATTCCCCTTCTTTGCAGCATATGACCTGGTGGCCAGGGTCTGTTGGATTTGAATCTTCTGGTTCTGCGATACATTTTTTTGAAGGTACAATTGAACCTCTATATTTTCCTGGACCATTTTAGTGGCCATTTGCGCATGCACCAGAATGAGCCCAAACAAACCAATGACGAACAAGGCCAGGGTAATACTCAATATCACGCTAAAATATTGATAACTGCCCAGTTTTTTCTTTTTACGATATTTTGGTTGCTTTTGCGTCATTTCAGATGCCTGCAAATTTAGCAAAAAATTGGTGGGCCTGAATATAAAAGAAAAAATCCCCTGAAATTAATTTCAGGGGATTGGAGTTTATTGCTTGTTTCTCAGATCACTCAGCTTTTGCCGGAGTTTGCGATCCTTAATATGGTCCAATGGCGTGATCTTGGATTGGTTGACATCAAGGACGTAATACCGCTCTTTATAATAAAGAATCAGAGTTTTCTCTTCTGCTGAGATGATTTCGAGTATTTCATACAGATCCTTTTCAAAGGGACCGTACAGATACAAATTATCTTGAAGCACCCTGTAGTGGAAATTAAAATCCGGATGGTTTTCTCTGGTAAAAATCTCCATTTCTGGAGCACTGATTTCTGTGCTTCTTAAGATGGGATCTGCCATAGGCTCATTGGAACCCATATCGACACCCAGTTCCTCTTCTGCCTCGGCCATATCAATCTGAGGCACTATTACCTTAATGTCTGGCATTTCTTTTCTAGTATCGTCTTTTTCCTGGGTCGATGGAGTTATTTTTTTAGTTGGCTCCTCAGTCATTTCCGAGTCACCCTTATCCTGATCAGTCGTTGGCCTGGATTCAGATTCTTCTGTTATCTGATCGGATATTTCGGAATCCTTCAAATCAGTAATCATTATTTCTTCAGTATCCTGGATGGGGGCAGCATTTTGCCCTCCCTGTCCTGGCCAGAAATTCACTGCCGTATAGATGATGGCACTTCCCAATATGGCGAGGCCAACACCTTTGATAATAGTGCCAGATGACCATGATAGGGGAGAACCTCCTACTGGTACGTTGTTAAGCATGGTTTTGAGTTGGGCAGTTCTGGCCGCACCGAGTTGATCGATGATGGCTTCCTGTATTTCCATTTCCTGTTTTAACTCGGAATTTGAAAATAATTCCTTCTCAAATGCTTCCCGTTCCGGGGCACTCAATGTGTTGGTCAGATAACCTTCTATTTTTTCAAAATTATCCATATTCATTAGTCTAATCTAAAAAGTCCTC
>JBGTCD010000121.1:0-18264 GCA_041749015.1 Cyclobacteriaceae bacterium | reverse complement strand
TTGTATTTACGACTCATGCTTTAAGACCAGGGCTGTTATTATTTTAATTCAAGATATCAAATTTTACGGTAAATGGTTAAAAAGTAATGATTTTATTGGCTAAATAGGCAGTATAGCACAAGCGAGACGCTTGCGCCTGAGGGTGCACTATGCTTCGTGGGGACACGAACCATGGCGATGGTGGTTGGGACGATGAGCCTTACTCATTCTCTCGCACAACATCCGCGCCATGCGAGCAGAAAGGGAGACTCTTGCCCCTGAGGGGGCTAAACAGTAAACAATAATAGCCCTAAATTTAACATAGGGCTATTATTGGTGTACCATATGTGACCTCGGGGGGATTCGAACCCCCAACCTACAGAACCGGAATCTGTTATTCTATCCAGTTGAACTACGAGGCCATATTGTCAGGGGGCAAAAATACTAAAATCATGATAATTTCAGTACAGTATCCCCCAACAAAAAAGGAGTTTTAAAAACTCCTCCTTTTTGAATATGTTCTGCCTTTTGGGGCCCTTGCTCTATCGCGTGGGGGCTCCTTACCAGCTTTCTCTACGCGCACATCCCTGCCGCGGTACTGTAAACCCTCCATCCCGGCAATTACGCGGCTTGCAGCATCAGTATCCACTTCAAAGAATGTATAGGCACCTTTAAGATTAATCCTGCCAATAGACCGTTTGCCGATTTCAGTAGCCTGACAGATCATGGTTAGGATATCACCCTTCTCAAAACCGTCCATTTTACCAAGATTGACAAAGAAACGCTCCATATCAGTATCAGAATGGAAGCTGTCAGATTTACCTGCACCGACTGAACTGTTATTAACATCCATATCCTGCTCAGTCACTTCAGGAAGTGCACCTGCAATAATACCTCTGATCAGATCTTCACGGGTCATTCCTGAAAGCGCCAGGCTTACCTCATTGACCATCCCTTCCATGGCTGGATCCAATGGCTGGAGGTTATGAAAGCCAGCAATAGTTTTAGCTACCATTGAGCCCGCCATATCTGCCCAGGTAGGCACATTGATTTTTTCAAATTTGGTACGCAGCGTGGTTTCCAGTCTCTTCACCTTGCGTTGCTCGCCAGGATTGATGATCGCAATGGAAATACCCTCTGCTCCTGCCCTGCCGGTTCTGCCACTTCTATGGTTATAGAAAGCGATCTCGTCAGGGAAGTTAAGGTGAAATACGTGGCTGATGCCTTTTACATCTAGACCACGGGCCGCAACATCAGTGGCTACTAAAACAGAAATGGCTTTAGTCCTGAATTTGCGCATTACCTGGTCGCGTTGGGCCTGACTAAGGTCACCATGCAATGCATCGGCATTAATGCCTGCTTGCATCAGCCTTTCTGCTACTTTACCGGTTTCAATTTTTGTACGACAAAATACGAGGGCATATACATTGCCCTGAAAGCGCAACATGCGCTCCAATGCCGTAACCTTGTTGCGGTCATTGACTACAGCATATTGATGGGTGATCGAAATGTTTGAAGCATTCTTCTCTCCCATAGTCGCCTCATGCGGGTCGGTCATGTAGTTTTTAGCAATGGCACTTACTTCTGAAGGCATCGTAGCTGAAAACAACCAGGTAGATTCCCGGTCAGGACTCTGACTTAGTATCCTGTCGATATCTTCTTTAAAGCCCATATTGAGCATTTCATCTGCCTCATCCAGAACCAAATATTTTATGGTGCTGAGGTTAACTGCTTTCCTGGTAATCAGGTCGATCAGCCTGCCTGGGGTGGCTACGATGATCTGGCCACCTTTACGGATGCTTTTAATTTGAACGGTGATTGACGCACCGCCATAAACGGGCACAATATTGAGATTTTTATAACCTCTGGCATAGGTATCTAAATCTTTAGCTACCTGAACGCAAAGCTCTCTCGTTGGAGCCAGAATTAATGCCTGGGTTTCACGACTGTCTGCGTCTACATTCTCAATAAGGGGTAATCCAAATGCTGCTGTCTTTCCTGTACCCGTCTGGGCAAGGGCAATACAATCCTTGTACCCGCTGAGCAAAACGGGGATTATCTCTTCTTGAATTGGGGTGGGTGAGTCAAAACCTAAGTTTTTCACCACATTTGCCAGCCCTTCAGAGAGGCCCAGCGTAATAAAAGGGTTCATGTATTATTTTTAAGTATTATCTTTAAAATGAGGCGCAAAGGTACGAAAAATAAACCGCAATTCAGATTCTGACCCCATTTTATTATTTCTAGCAAGATAGCAAATAGGCCAGATAGACCATCAAAATCAGGGAATAATTAGTTTAGCAACTTTAAAGAGCGATTTGGTTATTTTTTCCCAGAAAAGGCCCTCACTAAATTTTGATAAAATAGTGCTGTCCTGAGCCAAATCCAAAGAAAAAAGGAGCACTAAAACAGCGCTCCTTTTAATTCATCCGGTAAGGAATGGGATACTATCCTTTATTGCCCAAATCCTGAAGCTTTTTGATGTCATTTTCAATGGAAAGCACCAGAATACAGGTAGCAGTACAAAATACCGGGCTGGTGATACAGTGGTGGCCGTTCCATTTACCCTGGTTATCCTGAATGCTAATCAGCCTGCCGGAAACCTGCTGAAACCAGTTTTCCCATCCGTTGTCATTGTTGATCATAAGCGATTCGCCTGTTTGCAGATAGCTGAGGAATTCTTCCCCACCATCACTGCCAAATCCTTTGAGCACATCTTCTCTCTGGGATACGCCTTTTGCAGACTCATACACCTGATAGCTGGTAGCCATTTTTTGGGCTTCGGCAGGAGCATATCCAATGGATTCCAGCATTTCAGAGGAAACTGCCTGAGAGGGTTTTACCTTACCTTGTTTTACTGCACGGTCTACTTCCTCCCGCACCTTTCTGGCTTCAGCAGCAGAGGCTCTGGTGGATCCGGATACAGAGTACAGTACAATTCCTGCACCTTTATCGGTATTGACCCGACCACTGCCTACATCGTAATTGCCTTTCTGGTAATTCCTGGAGCGCTCCAGCACATCTTCATCCACCGCAATTCCGGCACCTCGCGCCATTTCCAGAGCATTATTGGCCAGGGACGACTGCAATACCCCTGCCCAGCCGGCTCCTGCAAAGCTGCCATCCCCTTGTTGGTTGCGCTGAATTTTATCGACACAGATTTTTAAAGCATTTTGGATTCTCTGCTTTTGCTTGCCCGGGGTATTGGAGTCTTCCAGTATGTTACTCAAAAATTGAGAAGTCAATATCACATCAATATTGGCGCCCAGCTTGGTTTGGATCTGGGTACCTCTAAGCCTGGTGATATTCACATCCTGAGAGGGAGTATTTTCCACCGCATCAAGCAGGTAATTTAATCCTCTGGATAGCTGATTGGAATATGGTCCCTTGGTTAAAGTAGAGCCACTCCTGTGAATCGCCATGGCCACCATAGCAGTAGTAGCAGGATCGGATGCCACTGCATGCGGGTCACGCACGTGCTGATTGGAATGGGAGCCACATCCCCATCCACCCCCAGGTTGCTGTGCGGTGACCAACCAGCTCAGGCCTTTGTTGATGGAAGAATTGACTTGATCCCTGTTGTAAAATACTTCATAAGTCTCTACAGACTCCTCTCCGAAAAGGGTTTTGAATACACAACCCTGCGGGGCACACAGCTTAATATCTAAAGGACTGGCCTTTTGTACATCATTTTGAGCGTCAGAAAAATGCTGCTCCATGGTAAATACGGCAATAATCATGGTGATTATGGTAATCGGAAAAATAATTTTTACTTTTTTCATGATATTTAATTCTTTGGTGAAACTACCCCATAGATGCAGGCACCATTAAGATTCCATAAATCATTTTTATTTTTTTTAAAAAATAAATTCAATGAGGCCCTGATGGCTATTATTCCACAGGCTTGAGTAATTTTACATCAGGCAAACCATAACTCCTGAAATATTTGTACCAACTAATCAAACCAATTCTTTTCCTGTTTGGCGCGGAGCGGGCTCATTACCTGGCTATGGGGGCTTTTTCTCTTATTTCCAGAATTCCCGGATTGGCCCAATTATTTCTACCTTCTAATGGTGGCATTCACCCAGGATTAGAGCGAGAGGTATTTGGTTTGAAATTCTCCGGGCCGGTAGGCCTTGCTGCGGGATTTGATAAAGACGCCCGCTGGGTAAGTCCACTGAGCAAGCTGGGTTTCGGATTTATTGAAATTGGCACCCTTACCCCGGTTGCCCAAAAGGGCAATCCAAAACCCCGGTTATTCAGGCTTAAAAAAGACCAGGCCCTCATCAACAGGATGGGATTCAATAATAAGGGCGTAGAAAGAGCGGTAAAACGACTTAAAAAAAGAAATCCAGGGATTATAGTCGGAGGTAATATCGGTAAAAACAAAGACACTGACAATGCCCTTGCCGTACGTGACTATCTTATTGCAATGAAGGCTTTGTATCCGGTCGTCGATTATTTTGTGGTCAATGTCAGCTCCCCCAATACCCCTGGCTTGAGAGACCTCCAGGAAAAAGGCCCGCTATTGGAATTGCTTTTTACATTGAAAAAAGAAATCGGTATAATGGGGCCATTCAAACCCATCCTCCTTAAAATAGCACCGGATCTGACAGAGGGCCAATTATTAGATATTGTAGAAATTATAAAAGAAACCAATATTTCAGGGGTCATCGCTACCAATACCACCATTGATAGAGGTGGATTAATTACTTCCTCTGAAAAGGTGGCCCGCCTTGGTGCTGGTGGATTGAGCGGTAAACCCCTCCATAACAGGTCTAAAGAAGTGGTGGCGTTTCTTTTTCAGCATTTGGGCACTGCATACCCCATCATAGGCGTTGGGGGAATTATGACACCCCAGGATGCCAAGGCGATGATGGATGCCGGTGCTGCCCTTGTGCAGGTATACACCGGATTTGTTTATGGGGGTCCGGGGTTTCCGGCAAGAATTAATCAATTCCTGGCTCAGAAGCAAAACTGATATGATCTCAACCCTGCTATGAAATGAATTCAGATTTGATAATAATTTTATAGTTTTGCAGATTGAAAACCATGGCAAGCAATACCTACCGGTCCAACACCTTCAGAAAACCTCAAAAAGAGGAAAAAGCCCGTTTCCGGTTTAGTTTTAGCTTTTTCAAGGATAAGAGATTTAAATTGAGTTTTGGTTTTTTTCTTTTGATCGCCAGTGTTTTCCTGCTTGCATCCTTTTGCTCCTATTTATTTACCGGAAAAGCCGACCAAAGTGTCATCGAGACCATAAAAGAAACAGGCTGGTTGGAATCCGGGATGGAAATAAAAAACTGGTTGGGCATTTATGGCGCCTATTCGGCCCATTATTTTATCTACAGGTGGTTGGGAATAGCTGCATTTTTCATACCTCCATTTCTGTTTATTGCAGGGTACAGAATGGTTTTTGGCAAAAGTCTCCTGCCGCTGACCACCACCTTTTTATTTTGCACTTTTTTTACCATTTGGATCAGCATTCTCTTGGGGTATATCGTTTACACCACCGAAAACGTTACTAACTGGGCTTTTTTAGGTGGTGGGATGGGTTACCACGTAGCCCAGTTGCTACACAGCCTTATGGGTTGGGGTACCTTTCTGTTTTTGGGTTTTACCTTACTGGTTTTTGTGATCTATTTTTTCAACATAACCAGCCTTTTAGGCCTGGGTAGTACTGCCGCGAGTGATACAGCTGTGCCAGAAGTAGTTCCCGAACCAGAACCTGATGATCTTTTCGGACCTGACGACGAGCCAGAGGCATTTTCTAAAGAGGATGAGAATCAGGATGAAGATGAAGAGGAATTTGACACCCCGGAAATGGAACTGGAACTGGCGCCACCCAGGAAAGAGCCTGAACCGCAGGAGGAAGAAGAAAATCCTGAGCTGATCATTGAGAAAGTGGCCAACGAAGAAAAACCTGTTGGTCAACAGGAAAACTATGACCCTACCCTGGATCTTTCCTCTTATAAATATCCCGGCCTGGACCTGCTCAATGAATTTGATACCGGTAAAGCCCAGGTAACCAAAGAAGAGCTGGAGCAGAACAAGGATAAGATCCTGGAGACTTTGCGGAATTTTAATATTGATATCAACAGCATCAAGGCTACCATTGGTCCTACAGTAACATTGTATGAAATCGTACCCAAAGCAGGAATAAAAATCTCCAAAATCAAAAACCTGGAGGATGATATTGCCCTTAGTCTTTCAGCTTTGGGAATTCGCATTATTGCGCCTATTCCTGGTAAGGGGACCATTGGTATTGAGGTGCCTAACAAAAACAGAGAAACCGTTGGGATGAAATCAGTACTCAGCACCGAGCGGTTTATGAAGAGCGATAAGGAGCTGCCTGTTGCTTTAGGTAAAACCATCTCTAACGAGGCCTATGTGGTTGATCTGGCCAAAATGCCCCACATCCTGATGGCCGGTGCCACTGGTCAGGGCAAATCGGTGGGGCTCAATGTGCTTCTGACTTCCCTCCTGTATAAAAAGCACCCCTCCCAGTTAAAATTTGTGTTGGTAGATCCCAAAAAAGTGGAGCTGACCCTCTTTAATAAAATTGAACGGCATTTTCTGGCCATGTTGCCGGATAGTGAAGAGGCCATAATCACCGACACCAAAAAAGTAGTCAACACCCTTAACTCCCTTTGTATCGAAATGGACAACAGGTATAACCTGCTCAAGGAAGCAGGGGCCAGAAATCTCAAAGAATACAATGCCAAGTTTGTACAAAGGAAGTTGAACCCACAAAAAGGCCATCGGTTTTTGCCCTACATCGTGCTGGTGATTGATGAGCTTGCCGATCTGATGATGACCGCAGGAAAAGAGGTGGAAACGCCCATTGCAAGACTGGCTCAACTGGCTAGGGCTATAGGTATACACCTGGTGGTAGCTACTCAAAGGCCCTCAGTAAATGTGATCACCGGGCTAATCAAGGCCAATTTTCCTGCCAGGTTATCCTTTAGGGTGACTTCAAAAATTGACTCAAGAACCATCCTCGATACCGGTGGCGCCGACCAACTCGTGGGCATGGGTGATATGCTGCTTTCGCAGGGGTCTGACATCATCAGGCTACAGTGCGCCTTTATCGACACACCCGAGGTAGAAAGGATTTGTGAATTTATCGGCTCACAACGGGGTTATGAAACGGCCTACCTCCTGCCAGAATATGTAGGGGAAGATGAAGGTGGCGTAGGGACCGTCGACCTGACAGACAGAGATGCCATGTTTGCGGATGCAGCCAGGCTGGTAGTCATGCACCAACAAGGCAGCACCTCCCTGATCCAAAGAAAATTAAAGCTGGGCTACAACAGAGCCGGGCGACTTATTGATCAATTAGAGGCTGCAGGAATTGTTGGGTCTTTTGAAGGCAGTAAGGCGAGGGAGGTTTTAATTCAGGATGAATCAAGTTTGGAACAATTATTGAGTGAGATAGATAATAAGTATTAAAATCTTTAAAACTCAAGGACTCTGGATTATTTTCAGGGTTTTATAAAATAAATCAAAAAGTAATGAAATTAGCTTTAACTGTTATTCTTGGGCTGTTGATCAGCACCTCCAGCCTGACGGCACAATCACAATATGACCCCAAGGCTTTGGAAACCTTAAAGGCTATGAGTGCCACCTATAAGAACATTCCCTCCTTTAGGGCAAAAATTGTTTCCAACCTGAAAAATGAATCCGAAGGGGTCAACGAAAAATTCTCTGGTGAGATCACCGTAAAAGGGGATAAATATTGGTTGAAGCTCGACGAGCAGGAAGTAATCAATAATGGAAAAACTACCTGGACCTATCTGGTTGATCTAAATGAGGTCAATGTAGAAAACTACCGGCCTGATGAGGATGAAATTACCCCATCCAAAATTTATAGCACTGATTATACCAACGGGTATAAATACCTGCTGATTGGAGAGGTCACTAAGAATGGTGTGCTTTGTGAAGAAATTGACTTGGTACCAGATGCTGCAAAAAAGGCACAGTACTTTAAGATAAAATTATTTATCAGCAATAATGATAAAACGCTTCAGTCCTGGACACTCTTTGATAAATCAGGCAATCAATATGTCTACAACATCACTGATTTCAACCCTAAAGTCAATGTTAGTGATGCTTATTTTAACTTTGACAAAAGTAAGTATCCCGGAGTTGAGGTGGTAGACCTCAGGCAATAATAGGCAGGTATATCCTTTTTAAATTTATTATGGCAGACGGAATCCACTAATAATGGTAGGATCCCTCTGCCATTTTTTATTTCAAATTCTTAACTCATAAAGAAGCGTTCAAACTCCTTTTTTTATATTTTTGGGCTATGACCCGGAAACAGTTGTTTGAAAAGATCAAATCCAAAAGAAGCTATTTATGCGTAGGATTAGATACTGACCCGGACAAAATCCCTGCCCACCTGCACCAATCTCCCGATGCCATTTGGGAGTTCAATAAGCAAATCATCAACGCCACCCGTGAATATTGTGTGGCTTACAAACCTAATACCGCTTTTTATGAAGCATTAGGGCCTGCTGGCTGGGGAATAATTCAAAAGACGATTGATTATATCGGCCCGGACCATTTCATCATCGCTGATGCTAAAAGGGGGGATATTGGCAATACCTCCCGCCTGTATGCCAGGGCTTTTTTCGAACAGCTTTCTTGTGACGCAATTACAGTGGCCCCCTATATGGGTGAAGACTCTGTAAAACCTTTTCTGGAATTTCCTGAAAAATGGGTCATCATACTAGCGCATACTTCCAATTCCGGTGCCGGAGACTTTCAGCAACTCGAATTAAAGAGCAACATGCCTTTATACGAAGCGGTAGTCAAAAAAAGCATTCAATGGGGAAGTCCTGACCAACTCATGCTGGTGGTAGGCGCTACTGCCCCTGACAAGGTGGCTCATATCAGGACACTCGCCCCAGATCATTTTTTTCTGGTACCCGGAGTAGGTGCGCAAGGCGGTGATCTCGAAGCTATAACCTATGCCGGCATCAATGCCTCATGTGGCCTTCTGGTCAATGCCTCAAGAGCTATTATATATGCGGATAATGGGCCTGATTTCGCTGAGGCTGCGGCGGCAGTTGCCGAAAATCTCAGAAACCAAATGGACCCGCTTCTTAGTAACCATGGATTATAAGCGGCTATGCAGGAGTTATTTATTTCATATATCTGGCAGTACCAAAAGTTTGATCAACGGAATTTGCTAACAACCTCCGGGGAACCTCTCACCATAATCAACCCGGGGATTCTCAACAGCAATGCAGGCCCCGATTTTGATCAATCCAGGGTAAGGATCGCTGAAATAGACTGGAGGGGCCAGGTAGAACTCCATGTCAGAAGCTCCGACTGGGATCGACACGGCCATCAAAATGACCCAGCCTATAATAATGTGATTTTGCATGTGGTGTGGCAAAATGATAAAACCGCATATCGTGCCGATGGAACCACCATCCCTACCCTGGTGCTTGAAGGAAAGGTAGATAAGTCGCTGATTACAAACCATGAAACCCTCATCTCAAGTCTGGAGCCCATCCCCTGCGGCCCGATATTTTATAAGGTAGACCCAATCCGGAAATTATCGATGATTGACCGCACGGTGGTAGAGCGTCTGGAAAGAAAATCCGGGGAAGCGCTTGAATACCTCAACCAAACTAATGGGGACTGGGATCAGGTAGCCATGATCATGATTTGCAAGGGCATGGGCCTGAAGGTCAATGCCCCACCCTTTCAGAAATTAGGTGAGAGGGCTAACCTAAAATTACTGGCCCAAACAGGAGGTACCATTAAAAAAATTGAGGCCTTACTTTTTGGATGGGCAGGCCTACTGGAAAAACCAAGGGGGGATTATGCACTGGAATTAAAGCATACCTTCGACTTTTACTCGCAAAAGCATGGGCTTAAACCTGCTATCAATGCACATGAATGGAAGTTTTTAAGATTGCGGCCGGCAAATTTTCCTACCCTTAGGATCGGGCAACTGGCGGGTATTTTAAGTCAGGAGACCAGGCTGTTTTCATTTTTGGTAAAATATCCTGATTTAAAAAAGATTGAAGCTGTCTTGAGAGCAGCACCTTCTGAATACTGGCAGAAGCATTATGACTTCGAAAAGCCCTCTGGTAAAAAACTTAAAGGCCCGGGCAGTACTACCTTTGACCTACTGCTCATCAATGCCATAGCCCCTATGATGGTAGCCTACAGCCAAACACAGGATGATCCCGCCTATACTGAGTATGCACTATCTCTTTTGGAGAAGGTAAAACCTGAACAAAATAAAATCACCCGAATATGGGGAGGCATTGGCTATAATGCCAAAAACGCTCTGGATTCTCAGGGATTGATTGAATTATATCATCAATATTGTGCGCAAAAAAAATGTCTTAGCTGCGCCATAGGCACCAGTCTGATTTCGAGCCCATGACCATCTTTATCAACGCAGGCTTAATGGCAGTGCTCATAGGGGCAGGATACTTTTTTTCAAAGAGTTTACCCCTTAAAAAGCATTTCTTTCCTGCCCTGGCTATCAAAATTTTTGCCGGACTAGTTATAGGTTGGCTATACTGGACCTATTATGGCCATGGCGATACCATAGTGTATTACCAGGAATCACTTAAAGCTCATGAAGCCATTAATCAAAAAGAGGATTTATTAGATTTTGTAGTCAAAGGTACCATACCGGAATATGCGGAGGGCATCATATGCTGTGAGCGACAGCCCCGCACCCGGTTTATGATAAGAATAGTAACTGGACTGGGCTGGGCTTTTGGGCCCGGTTACTACTGGATTGCTACCTGGTTTTCATTGTTTTCCTTTTTAGGAATGTGGCTGGTCGCTAACCGGATTGCTATTGGGTTTCCTAAATTAAAATTGGCCGCACTTATCGGATTTCTGTATTTCCCTTCTGTGGTCATGTGGTCTTCAGGTCTCACCAAGGAAAGTCTGGCCATGGGTTCCCTGTCACTTGCAATATGGGCATTAATCAACCTGCCCGGGGAACGACCGACCCGAAGAGGTATTTTCCATGGGTTGGTATTTATATTAAGTTTCATCCTCTTGTGGAAGGTGAAATATTTCTATGCTGGCCTATTTGCAGGGCTCCTTCCGGGCCTTTTTATCACTAGTATAGCCCTTAAAAAGCAATGGCTGCCCAAGAAATTTCAAATGCTCATCTGGGCTGGCATCACCATTTTGACCTTTGTAGTGGTTAATTTTTCACACATCAATTTTAGATTTGACCGGGTTTCAGAAGTCATTATGCTAAATCATGATGGCCTGGTGGAAATGTCCAGGCCTGACAATATCATCCACTATAAGGATTTAGATGGGTCCTTTAGCGCTTTGGTGACCAATACGCCAAAGGCAGTATTTTCCGGGCTATTCAGACCCCTGCCCTGGGAGGGCGGCAATATGCTAAAATTAGCTTCCGGAATAGAAAACCTATTATTGATGCTGATGGTCCTGGCGGCACTATTCTCACTTAGGAAAACCAGGATTGAGCAACAGGTGCTTTTCTGGACTGTGCTGACCTATATTGTTTTACTTGCCTGGATCATAGCTTTCACCACCCCCAACCTTGGCACCCTGGTACGGTATAAGGTTGGGTTTTTGCCCTTTCTTATTTTATTTACCCTACCCGCAGCACGTGAAGTAATGGTTCGGATCATAAACCGGAATAAACTTGAATGAGTGCACTGATAACCCTAGCTTTGCACTTTCAATTTTATAAGTATGGAGAAACCAGTTATCATTTTAGGAGGCAGCGGTATTGCCAGAGCAGCTGGAGAGTTATTTCGATCTCATGACATTGTTGTGTTTTGTTATCTTGACGATGATGAGAAGCTTCATGGTACTGAAATTGATGAAATTCCGGTGCTAGGGCGTACTGATGATGATGGCTTTTTAAAATATATAGGCAAAAAATGTGAGGCCTTTGTCGCCACTGATGATACCAAACTCAAAAAATCACTCGTGAATCTCCTCAATGAGCGCAGAAAAGTCATGCCGGTAAATGCCTCTCACAAAGCCTCTGTTCTGGCATCATCTATGAGCATGGGGCATGGTAATTACATCAGTTCTGGAGTGCATGTGGGATCCGGTACCACCCTGGGCAACCATGGCATTTTCCATACAGGCAGTATCATAGAAAGCGGCGTTACAATCGGGGATTATGTTCAGGTGGGCACCAGATCCGTGATTAACAGTGATTGCAAGATTGAAGATGAGGTCTTTATAGGCTCAGGAGCAGTGGTAGTGGCCGGTGTTACCATAGGCAAAGGGGCCAGAATCGGTGCGGGATCAGTCGTGATAAATAATGTGGCTTCGGGAAAAACAGTCTTTGGAAATCCCGCCAAAGAAGTAGGTTGAAACCGGAAAATTAAATTCTTAACTTATATTTAATGCCTAATGGCATTTTTTGATTGCTTTTTATTCTTTAATTTACATTGAATTAAAAGTGGTCTATGGCCCCCTTATCTGAAACTTCCCTGGTACTCAATAAGGATGGTAGTATTTATCATCTCAACTTACTGCCCAAACACATCGCAGACACCATCATCACTGTAGGCGATCCAAGCAGGGTTTACATGATCAGCCAATACTTTGACAAGTTGGAGTTTGAGATGAATAAGCGGGAGTTTATCACCCACACCGGCATCTACAAAGGCAAGCGACTTACGGTGATGAGTACCGGCATGGGCACGGACAATATTGAAATATTTTTTACTGAACTGGATGCCCTGGTTAATATTGACCTCAAAAAAAGGGAGATAAAGCCCAGAAAGAAAAAGCTTAAAATAATACGAATCGGTACATCAGGGGCCTTGCAGGAAGACATCCCGGTCGGTGCCATGTTAGCCTCATCTACTGCTATCGGCCTTGACAATCTCGCCCATTTTTATCAGGTCGTTCAAACCCCTGAGGAAGAAGCCATTCTGAGCAATTTAAAGGATTCTGTAGCCCTTCCTACCCTACCCTATATGGCCCCTGCGAGCCCTGAGCTTTTGAATTTGTTTGGCGCTACGATGATGAAAGGCAACACCGTAACCTGCCCGGGATTTTATGCGCCTCAGGGCCGGCATATCAGGCTCGCACCAAAATATCCGCGGATTCTCGACCAACTGAATTATTTTCATCAAGGAGATTATTGGATTACTAATTTTGAAATGGAAACTGCAGGGTATTATGCCCTGGGCAGATTGCTTGGACACGATGTGATCAGCCTCAATGCCATTATCGCCAACCGAATTAAAAATAAATTTTCTAAAGCCCCCAATAAAATCGTCCAAGCCCTGATTAAAACCGCTTTAAAAAGCATCCTGGAACTCTAAGGGACCTCCAATCCAAATTTTTATAAACCGTTCCCATTTATGGGTTGGAAAATGCTTAATTTTGCACCACCAGGCACGCGATGGAGGATTACGAAATTTACACACTTAAAAATGGTATCCGCTTAATACACAAGCAGATCACCACCACCAAGATTACTCATTGCGGGTTCATTCTGGATATTGGCAGCAGAGATGAAAATGAGTTTAATCAGGGAATAGCCCATTTCTGGGAGCATATGGCTTTTAAAGGCACCAGAAAGCGGAAAGCTTTTCACATCCTTAACCGCCTGGAGTCCGTTGGCGGAGAGCTCAATGCCTATACCACCAAAGAGAAAATTGCCTTTTATGCTTCCGTACTGGAGACTCATTTTGAAAAGGCCCTGGAATTATTGGCAGACATCACCTTTGATTCTATATTTCCTGAAAAGCAGATAGAGAAAGAGCGGAATGTGATCCTGGAGGAAATGGCTATGTATTACGATGCTCCGGACGATGCCATACAGGATGAGTTCGATAAAGTGGTCTTCAACAGCCACCCTCTGGGCATGAACATCCTGGGCACTGCTGATACCATAAGGTCCTTTAACAGGGAGGATTTTAAAAATTTTGTAAAGGCCAATATCGATACCGAAAACATCGTTTTTGCCTCAGTGGGGAATCTGCCATTCAAAAAAGTGATCAAGCTGGCTGAAAAATACCTGGATCCGATTCCACACCATCGTTCCAGTAGGATCCGGATTCCCTTCAACAATTATGTGCCGGATCAGGCTTCTGTGAAGCGGCCGATTACACAGGCCCATTGCGCCATTGGCAGGACTGCTTATTCCCTGCATGACAACAAGAGATTACCCTTTTACATGCTTGCCAATATATTGGGTGGTCATGGTATGAATGCCCGGCTGAACCTGGCTCTTAGAGAAAAGTATGGCTTTGTCTATTCCATTGATGCTACGTATGCGCCATTTACGGATACAGGGTTATTTGGAATTTATTTTGGCACCTACCCTTCTCACCTTGACAGGAGTATTAATCTGGTGCTGAAGGAATTGAAAAAGCTGCGGGAAGTGCCCCTGGGCACCATGCAACTGCACAGCGCCAAGGTACAACTGATGGGCCAGCTCGCTATGGCAGAAGAACATAATGCCTCTCTGATGCTCATGCTGGGCAGAAGCCTTCTCGACCTCCAAAAGGTAGACCCTCTCGATGCCATTTATGAGAAGATTGAAAAGGTTACTGCCAAAGAACTGCAGGAATTGGCCCAGGAAATGTTTGACGATAGGGAATTGAGTATGCTAAAATTTGAACCAAACTAGCCATGGATTTTTTACCCAGGGAGGTTCAGGAATACGCAGATGCCCATACCATGGCCCCTTCCCCATTGCTTCAGGAAATAGATCTGAAAACCAATCAGCAGGTCCTACATCCTCGTATGATCTCCGGTCACGCCCAGGGCAGGCTGCTGGCCATGATCTCTCAAATACTCAACCCATCAAAAATTTTGGAGATCGGTACCTATACCGGGTATTCAGCACTTTGTCTTGCGGAAGGGCTGCAGGATTCTGGCCGACTAATCACCATAGAAATCAACGAGGAACTGGCAAAGAGAATCAGACAGGCTTTTGATGCTTCAGAATTGGGTAAAAAAATTGAATTGATCATTGGTAATGCTCTGGAAGAAATTCCAAAAATTGAAGGTGATTTTGACCTGGTGTTTATTGATGCCGATAAGGAAAATTACCTTCGGTATTATGACCTGGTGCTGGATAAAGTAAGGAAAGGCGGTATTATTATTGCGGATAATGTTCTCTGGAGTGGGAAGGTACTAACCACACCCAAAAAAAATGATAAAGATACCAGAGCCCTTATTGAATTTAATAAAGCCATCCAAAATGATGCACGGGTAGAAAACCTACTGTTGCCAGTAAGAGATGGATTAATGGTAATACGAAAGCTATGACGAGATTTTTAATTTTAATGATAGCAGTTTCTTGCACTGCCATCCGGAGTAATGGCCAGTATATCGAGGTGCCTACCCAAATTCAATTTGGGGATATGACTTTAAATATTACAAACGATGGTCGCAGAAAGCTTCAGGAGGAGGTCGAAATCATCACTAAAAGTTCCGCGCATTTTCAAAGGAAGGTAGACCTGGCTAATCAATACTTTCCCATTATTGAAAGGGTATTTCGCGAATACGGAATCCCTGATGACATCAAGTATCTGGTAATACAGGAAAGTGCGCTCATCCCTGACGCGGTTTCATCCTCACAGGCGGTTGGCTACTGGCAATTCAAGGATTATACGGCCATGGAGGTAGGCCTTCGGGTAGATCAGCAGGTTGACGAACGGATGAGTATTACCGCTTCCTCCATAGGGGCTGCCCGCTACATGAAAAAAAATAACCTATTTTTTAACAATTGGCTGTATGCCGTTCAGGCCTATCAAATGGGTCCTGGAGGGGCCATGAAGGTATTAGATAAAAAATATTATGGGGCAAAAAAAATGGATATAAATGCCAATACTTATTGGTACGTCTTGAAATTTTTAGCCCATAAAATAGCTTATGAATCGGCTGTGGGTTTAGCGCCTCCAAGCATCGAATTGTATGAGTATATGGATGGCACCAATATGACCCTCAGGGATATAGCGAGGGAGACAGGGGTATCGGAAGAGGCTCTGGAACCCTATAATAAATGGCTTAAACGGGGCAAAGTGCCGGATGATAAGACCTATGCAGTGATCATCCCAGCCGCAGGTCCGGTAGATGACCGCATTGTGTCGAGGCCAGACCCAGCGAAAACTGAAAAAATCTCCTGGGCTAGTCCTTCGGTGCCCGAATTTGATGAATTGAACGAAGCAGGATCCTTTCCAATAATTGAAAAACACCGGACTTATACGGATGAGAATCCTATCTATAAAATCAATAATAAACCTGCCATCATAGCACAGGATGGTGACAGACTGACTACCCTTGCTGACCGGGGTACCATATCAATGGATAAATTACTGAAATACAATGAGATCACTACCAGCCACAAAGTAAAATCAGGAGACATTTACTATCTTAAAAATAAGAAAAACAAGGCCCGGGTGCATTATCATGTCTTGCAGGAAAATGAAACCCTTTGGGGAGTATCTCAGAAATATGGGGTGAAGCTAGGTCAGATCAAAACCAAAAACAGGATTACAGAAAAGAAGGGGCCAGAGGTCAAACCTGGGCTGGTGCTCTGGATGCGGTTCGTCAGAAAAGAGGATATAAAACCGGAATATCGAAATATAGAATCTATAGGAAAACCCCCGGTCATTAAAGATAAGCAAGCAAAAATTGAAAATCCGAATACAGAAATTAATGAGGTTATTGAGCCTGAACCAGCGGTAGCACAGGTGCAACCGGCAAAAGACGGCCTAAAGTATGCTGAAGAAAACACTGAACCCCCAATAGCGCTCTCCGACTCTATCACCAACCTCCCTCCTGTTGAACAACCTTCCGAAACCTTGAGCACCATTCCAGCAGAAACTGAACCATTTCAATTCCAAAAAACAGAAAAGTGGATTGTTCATGAGGTACGCAAAGGTGAAACTTTGTCCTCTATATCCAGGCTGTATGAGGTGAAAGTAATGGATATTGTAGAATGGAATAACCTCAAGATCAATGAGGCATTAAGTATAGGCCAAAAGTTACGCATACAAAGCTGGGAGCCTAATACGACAATAATCCCGGAACAGGAAAACAAAAATTCCCAGGATACGGTCATTTATTACACCGTGCAAAAGGGTGAGGGACTGTTTAAAATCTCCAGGGATTTTGAGGTTACCATCAAAGAACTGATGGAATGGAACGATAAGGAAGATTTTGAGCTTAAAGAAGGAGAAATACTCAAGATTATCAAGAGGTAGTAAGGTGGTTTTAGTCCTAATCAAAAATTAAAATTAACCTAAGATAAGATTCAGTACTCCACAATTTATTATTAAAATTAGCCTGTTTTACATCATTTAATAAGTGTAATTTTACCGTCTGAATATTTTTGGTTAAAAAATTCAACTTAATCATTTATATTAGAATTTTATTGAACCGGCGAAACAGCGAAATAAAGGTTTACAATTAATGATCACTCAAACAAATATCCTTGATATCGTAATGTTGGTTGATGACAACGACACTGATAATTTTATCAGTAAACGGATTATTGAAATTACAAAATTTGCCAATAGTGTGGAAGTGAAAAATTCTGGCAAAAGTGCATTAGACTATCTCAAGGAGCATGAAAACACCCCCTCCATGCTTCCAAGTCTTATTTTTTTAGATATCAATATGCCGATTGTTGATGGTTTTGTATTTCTCTATGAATTCGAAAAATTCAATGACAACGTAAAAGATAAATGTAAGGTAATCATCCTATCCAGCTCTGACAATAAGAGGGATATTGATAAGATCGTCAATAATAACCACGTCATCAAGTTCATCACCAAGCCACTTACTGAGGTGGCCCTCGAAGAAGTAAAACTCAATAATTTATAATTTTTGTTTTTAAATTTTTAATAGTTTCTACCCAGAGCAAATTAAAAATCTGAATTTCATCTATGAAAAAAATTTTATTATTAGCTGCATTAAGTTTTTGGGCAAGTTTCGCATTTTCAGGCATTTCATTTCAAGTACCCCAGGACACCGTACCAAAAGATACTACCTGGAAAAAAGGTGCTAATATTGGAATTTTATTTCAACAGGTAGGACTTAGTAATTGGGCTGGTGGTGGTGCCAGTTCTGTTTCCTACGGAGGTGAAGCAGAGTTTTTTTTAAGAAAGAACAAAGACAACCATACCTGGAATAACGCTCTGAGCCTTGGATATGGTATCATTAGCAACTCTGAAATAGGCACCCGGAAAAATAACGATTACCTCATTTTCCAATCCAGCTATAATAGAAACCTCACCAAAAAGACCAGCTTAACTGCACTGGTGGATTTCAGAACTC
>JBGTCD010000120.1:0-16752 GCA_041749015.1 Cyclobacteriaceae bacterium | reverse complement strand
GTTTACACAGCAGAAGGTCTCAGAAAAAAAATGAAATACGCAGAAGTGTGGAATCTGCTAAAAACCCATATTCTCATCAAACCTTAAATATTATGACACTAATTATTTCAATTTTCCTTTCTTCCTTATCCATGAATTTTGATCTCGAACCAAAAAAATTGTTAATGCCACATACAGGCATTTTCAAGGTTGAGGAAAAGAAAAAGATTCAAAAAGCTCCCGTGAAATCAGAGAAACAGGATAGAAGGCCACTGGTGGAGGCTTCAGTATTTTTTCTGGAACCCTTCATAGAAGGATACATTCATAAGAATAAGTAAAAGCCCGTAAAAGGCATCCTCAACCGGGATGGTGAACATGCGAATGCCCAGGTTTTCTGAATTATTGTACCATACTACCTGGTCTTCGATCCAGGAGCCGGTAAGGATGCCGTTTATTACAAAAAAGGGGATGATAATAAATGCAAAAGCAATGTAAAAGTGACCCATGAATTTACTCTTCCAAATCAGCAAATGCATCAATAGAAAAACCCCAGTAAGGATAAAGGTGGTTGCCGTGTACAATTTGTCAAGGTTAAAAAATGCAATGGTCAGCAACCCTATAGCCAGAACCCAGGTGATCCAGATAGAGCCTTTTTCCAAAGGCTGATCCTTAAAAAGGTACTTGATGGCTTCATAGGTAAAGACACATGCATATGGAATGGTGATGAAAAACAGCCATTCTTCCAAGGGCAGATTGATGATAGTAACCCCTGTGAGGTATCTTGGGTTAAACCCCCAGACCCCCCAATCGGTAAAATACACATCCCAGGAAATAAAGAAAAATCCCGTCAGGAAGCAGGCAGGAAAAAAATATTTCCACTTTTTGGAAAAGTTGGCCCGCTTATCAAAGCTATTGAAAAATGGAATTGAAATAGCCAGAAGGTTGAGTATCAGGTACAGATATGGTGAATCCATGGGCTGGGCAGTTTAACTTTCCTGCTTTGGTTTTTGACAAAAATAAATGATTTCTTCTTCAGGTAGTGCAAACCTGTGGATTTCTTCGGCGGTTAAAGTTTTCACGAATTGATCTTCATTGACGTGAAAACCTGCCAACCTTAACCTGTCTGGAAAATCCCTGCCATATTTCCTGACATGATCATCTTGCCCGTAATGAAGCTCACGGTCTTTTTTGGAGGCAATGGAGGGGTCTTCAAGAGTTTGGTCAGGGATGGGATGAAAAAACGGCACCATGATAATGGCCCAACCACCCGGTTTTAATACTCTGTAAATTTCTTTCATGGCCAGGATGTCATTGGCCACATGCTCCATCACATGGTTACACAATGAGGCGTCAAAAAGATCATTATCAAAAGGCAAATCGTGAATATCAGCCTTTACTTTGGCAAGGGGCGACTCCAGATCAGTGGTGATATATCCATCCCTATGCTGGGCCTCAAATTTCTTCATAAAACAGGGCTCCGGCGCAATGTGGAGCACTTTTAAAACTTCACTAAAAAAATTAGTTTTTCGCTTAAGGTAAAGCCAAAGCAGCCGGTGTCTTTCCAGTGAAAGCGAATCAGGACATAATGCATTGGGCCTGGGATTGACGCGGCCATAGGGGAGGAATTTTCTATAGGATTTATCCGCAATAGGGCAGGTGTATTGATCCCCTCTATAGTACCAGCCAGCTAATTTCATCAGCGGTGGGGTGACCACCTGAAGGTATTTTCTGGGTACTTTCCTTAATACAAAACCGATGATTTTCTTCATTGCAGGCTGCAAATATAAAGGTAATGATCATGGATACCAGGAAATTTGATGCGTCCTGGATTATAATTCCTTCTGGTTATCTTTCATTTCCTTATTCTTTAAAAAAGTATCTTTTCTAGGCAGCACCAGGAGCTTGCCAATAATCAGTACTCCAAAAAGACTGCCCCAGACTGCCTCAATAACACCGATATTGCGAATGAGTTTCGTGGCATCCGGATAGGCCGAATCAAGACCTCCCAATACATTCATACTGTAATAAACGCATTCAGCATAACTGGGCAGACCAAGTTCTATATCTTCACCCAAACTCCCTGGTCTAATGATACAGATTAGGTCATAGATGCTCGCAAATGAAATCGCCGTCATCAGGTACACGCAGGCAGCACCCCAGAGCTTGTCAGAGGTCAGATAATCGCCGGTGAAAACATCAATCACGGCAAAGGTGATCACCAGGACCTCAATAGCCAACAGAATGCTGTGGATTACCATCAGGTAAATGCGCTTGTTCTCAATTTCTATAACCTGGTAATAAGGAAATTCTACAAGGATACCGGCAATTACAATCCCGCAAAGGAGGAGGAGCACACCCCGGATTAAATATTGGTTGCCGGTAAAATTACGCATCATATCCCAGAGCAGAAATGCATAAATTACCCCAAAGAAAGTGAATATTGAAATGACCAACTTAGCAGTTTGATCCTCTCTACCCTGATCAAGATACTCCACCAGGGTCAGACCCATGATAATGATAATGGCCTGTGAAAAAACTACATTTCGGTAATCTTTAAACTTCTCCTTTTGAAGTTCAATATTTGTAAGGACCCTATTGAAATTAAACATATTTATTTTTCCTATTTCAAAACCCTAGCGCTGTATCGTCACCTCTGTGGTCTGCACCACCCTCCAGCCACCCGTCTGTTCTTTTCCTGATGGCATCGACCCTGCCTATAGCTTTTCTGAACTTGATTTCATGCCCCTTGGCTTTGAGTATTTCTGTTCTATCCTTGGCATCAAGTGCCTCCTCCATGGTGATCAAATCAGGCAGCCATTGATGGTGAAACCTTGGCGCACTAACAGCCTCCTGAATATTCATTTCAAAGATCACAACGTTTAAAATGGATTGCAACACTGAGGTAATGATAGTAGAGCCACCAGGAGTACCGGTGACCATCAATAAGGAGCCGTTTTTTTCGAGAATGGTAGGGGTCATGGAGCTCAGCATCCGCTTGCCGGGTGCTATCTGATTAGCCTCGCCACCTACTAACCCAAACATATTTGGGGCACCTGGCTTGATGCTGAAATCATCCATTTCATTATTGAGCAAAAATCCCGCGCCACCCACCATAACTTTTGAACCATAAGACCCATTGAGAGTGGTGGTAACGGATACAGCATTGCCTTCAGCGTCGACTATGGAGAGGTGTGTGGTTTCCATGCTTTCAACAAAGAGCATTACATCACCATGGGTTATCGCTTTAGAGTTAGTTGCCTTTTCAGGATTAAATTCTTTCATGCGATTAAGCAAATATTCATCATTGATTAATGCTTCAACCGGAATCTCAACATAATCAGGATCACCCAGATAGTGCGCCCGGTCTGCGTAGACCCGACGCTCCGACTCAGACACCAGGTGGATGTACCCTGGGGTATTTTGCCCCAACGATTTCAAATCATAAGGCTCAAGCATCGTCAGAAGTTGGATCAGGGCCACTCCGCCACTGGAAGGAGGGGGCATGGAAATCACTTTGATATTTTTAAATTTTCCGACCACAGGTGCTCTCCAAACGGCTTTATAATTACTCAAATCCTTAAGAGATATGAGTCCCTTGCCTCTTTCCATCTCTTCTATTATTTTATTGGCTGTTGGGCCTTTATAGAACCCATCCCTGCCATGATCACGAATCAATTCCAGAGTAGTAGCCAGATCCGGCATTTTGATCGTATCACCAACCTTCCAATCCGGGGCCACTCCAAGCCAGGAAGGTGGCTGAGTACTAGCTTCCCTTATAGATTCCAGTTGATTGTTCAATCCCCTGGCTTCTTTTTCAGTAAGGGTAAAGCCATTCCGGGTAAGGTCAAGGGCAGGTTGTACCAGAGTGGCCCAGGGCATACTACCCAAAGAATCCCATGCTGCATAGATGCCTGCCACCGAACCTGGTACCCCGGCCCCAAGATGACCCGTAATGGAAAGACCATCAATCACCTCATTCAATGAATCCAGATACATATCCCGGTGGGCCAGGGCAGGAGCCACCTCCCGGTAATCTAAAGCGTAAATGGTGCCATCCGCATGCCTGCCTACCATTAAGCCACCCCCGCCGATATTACCGGCGGCTGGATAAACCACCGCCAAAGCCAGCTGAACGGCTACCGCAGCATCAATGGCATTGCCACCATTTTGAAGTATTTCAATTCCCACCTTTGTTGCCTCAGGATGGGCTGTCACTATCATGGCATTTTCGGCCAGAACAGGAACCAACTCTACTGCTGAATCGTCCTTGCAGCCGGTGCATATCAGTGAAATAATTGCAGTGATTATTGATGGTAAGTATTTAGTCATTTTTAAATTTTTAATAAGGCTGATTGGATTTAAATTTACTCAGGTAAACTAAGTAAAATGGCAGAAAAAAATCTACGTCCGGTCAAAGCTGCAACGATCAAAACCAGGGTCCTGGATGCCACTCTGAAACTGGCAGGAAAGAAACTCTTTAAAGATGTACATGTCAATGCCATTTGTAAAAAATCAGGGATATCAAAAGTAACATTTTTTAAATACTTTCCTCAAAAGGAGGATGTGTTAAGATACTATCATCGGGTATGGTGCTTCAGGCGATCACTGGAATTACAAAATGAAAAGAAGGTAGGGTTGAAAGGGGTGTATTTTTTGTTTGATAAATTTTGTGATGATTATGAGACACATCCAGGTATCGTGCTGAGTCTCATTGGGTATTACACGAGCTTAAAAATGCCACAGAAGCCCTATGTGGTTACTGTAGAAGAAAAAAAGCTCTTGTTTCCGGATTATGAATTGGTAGAGAAGGTCGAAATAAAATCGTTACACCAGCTCCTTGAGGGGTTTCTGCTTGATGCCATTTTTCATAAAGAAATTACCCATATGAGCAATACCCGTGAACTGGCTCAGGTTTTCATTTCAGCCTTGTTTGGCGGATTGCTGGCCATCCATACGGAGAACATAAAACCGGCCAAAATATTCTATAAAAAACAGATTGACCTCCTGGTCAAAGCTTTGAAATAGTCAGGTCACACCCCTGCATCCAAAGCCTCCAGCATGCTCTCCCATTCCTGGGTGGCGGCATCAATTTCACCAGTAACAGCCTTGTACCTTTTTCCTGCTCTTTCCATTTCTTCGGGGTCGCGCTGAAAATCAATATCCGCCATATTTTGTTCCAGTGTTTCTTTTTCACCCTCCAGTTTGATTATCGTTTCTTCCAGCGATTTGATACTTTCTTTCAGGGCTTTTTCACGGCCATTTTCAGCCGGTTTCTCAGCTTGCGGTACCGGTTTGGGAGGTGGAGGCGCAGTGGCGACAGGTGCAGCCTTTTCCTTAAGCTGTTTTTCCCGCCAGAACCGGTATTCATCATAGGTCCCGGGATATTCCTTTATTTTATAATCCTCTATGTACCAGATCTTATTGGCCACCTCAGAAATAAAGTGTCTGTTGTGAGATACGAGCACAAAGGTGCCTTCATATTGTTGGAGGGCCTGGGCCAGGATATTTTCTGATATAAAGTCAAGATGGTTTGTGGGCTCATCCAGCATCAGAAAGTTGCATTCGTCAATTAAGGTTTTGGCCAGTGCCACCCGTGATTTTTCTCCTCCCGAAAGCACTTTTATTTTTTTAAACACATCTTCATCAGAAAACAAAAAGCAACCCAGTACATTTCGCAGTTCCTGCTCGGTTTTTTCCGACCCTGCCTGTACCAATTCTTCCAGCATTTCATTCTCTATGTTCAAAGCCTCCAACTGGTGCTGCGCATAAAAACCCGTATGCACATTATACCCTATTTCACGCTTGCCTTCATGAGACTCCGTACCTGCAATTATCCTTAATAAAGTGGATTTTCCCTTGCCATTGGCACCTATGAGGGCAATTTTATCGCCTCTTTCGATCAGGGCATCAGACTTTTTAAGGATATCCAGAGGGCCGTAGGATTTAGAAATGTCTTTTAACTGGACTACCTGACGCCCGGATTTTTGTTTGATCTTAAATCTGAAATTAATGGATGCGGCCTCTTCCACCACATCGTCAATCTTATCCATGCGCTCCAGGGATTTGACTCTGGACTGCACTTGTTTTGCCTTAGTTGATTTGGCGCGGAACCGCTCTATAAACCGCTCTGTTTGCCGGATTTTTTGCTGTTGGTTTTCAAAAGCATTTTTCTGGATTTCCTTCCGCATCTCTTTTTCTTCAAGATAGAAAGTGTAATTACCCTCGTATACTGTCAGTATTCTTTGGTCTACCTCCACGATTTTTTTGACGGTATTATCCAGAAATTGCCTGTCGTGAGAAACCACGATCACAGCGCCTTCATAATTTCGAAGGTAATTTTCGATCCATTCGATGGAGGGCAGGTCAAGGTGGTTGGTAGGCTCATCGAGCATGAGTAGGGAGGGCTGCTCCAACAGCAGTTTAGCCAGCATCACCCGCATCCGCCAACCGCCTGAAAATTCCTTCAGTGGCCTTTGTAAGTCTTTAGTATTAAAACCTATACCTTCAAGTACCTCCTCAGCCCGGGCCTGGAGACTGTACCCATCTAGTCGCTCAAAATCCTCCTGAAGGGCAGTAAACCGCTCCATCAGCTTATCGGAATAATCAGTTTCCATTTTTTTGAGCACCTTGTCTAATTCCTGCTGTACTTGCACAGCTTCAGCAAAAGCCTGCATCGCTACAGTCAGAATGCTTTCCTGGGAGCTGTAGGAGAGCAGGTCCTGATTTAAAAATCCAAGGGTGCACTCCTTACTTTTGCTGATGCTCCCGGAGTCAATAGAGATAGATCCCTCAATCAGGCGCAGGAGGGTAGATTTACCGCGCCCATTGAGACCAATGAGACCAATTTTATCTTTGGGTTTGATGTGAAGCGAAGCATTTTCGTAAATGGGTCGGCCTCCGATAAAATATGAAACATTATTTATTGATAACATGGTGCAAAGTTATGATTTTAGGGGCATTTAAAAGAGTGGTATTGAATATAAGTGTGGGAAAAATTCTATAAATTTGATCAAGACCTGAGATTACTTCCTATACCAATTCACATGACCAGGCTGCACTTGGCAGCTTCATAATAACCTTTGCTTAAAAATCGAAATATTATGCTTCAATCAAAACTGAGTCTTTTCTTATTTATTCCCTTAATTATTTTTTCCTGTAAGGCTACTGATGGCGAGGGACAAAACCCCGGCACCAATATGCCGGCACATACTGGTAAAAGTTTTCCTCTAGAGACCATCATCATGCCTGAGGGCTTTGAGATAGAAATATACGCTGAGGTAGACAATGCCCGGTCTTTGTGCTTAAGCCCCTCCGGAACCTTATTTGTAAGCAACAGAGGTGGCAATAAGGTATATGCCGTACGGGATCTGAATGGTGATGGTAAGGGTGATTCAGTTTATGTGATTGATAAGGGCCTGCGCATGCCTAACGGTGTAGCCTTCAAAGATGGCGACCTGTACGTGGCAGAGGTTAGCCGGATTTTGAGGTATAAGAATATTGAAGCCAACCTTCATAATCCTCCTAAACCAGAAGTCGTATATGATCAGTATCCTTCTGACCGCCACCATGGCTGGAAATACATTGCATTCGGGCCTGATGGCATGCTGTATGTTCCGGTAGGGGCTCCTTGCAACATTTGCAATTCGGAAAAAGCCATATATGCGAGCATCACTAAACTGGATGTCAATAATCCCGGTGATCCCGAGATCATCGCATCTGGGGTGCGAAATACGGTTGGATTCGCATGGCACCCCGACACCGGAGAACTTTGGTTTACCGATAATGGCCGTGACCACATGGGCGATGAAATGCCACCTTGTGAGCTCAACAGATTATCAGAACCAGGCCAACACTTTGGCTTCCCCTTTTGCCATGGGGGCGATTATGCAGATCCGGAATTTGGCCATTTGGGTAATTGTAAAGATTATGTGTCCCCTGTTCAAAATTTAGGGCCGCATGTGGCTGCCTTAGGGATGGAATTTTATGAGGGAAACCAATTTCCCGCTACTTATCACAAGCAGGTATTTATTGCTGAGCATGGCTCCTGGAACAGGACCCTTAAAATCGGATATCGGATCACCCTGGTGACCCTTGAGGGGAATACATCCACCGGGTACGAGCCCTTCGCCTATGGATGGCTTGACGAAAAAGAGCAAAGTGCATGGGGCCGTCCTGTCGATGTGATCAATACTCCGGATGGGTCATTACTGGTATCCGATGATCAGGCTGGGCTTGTTTATAGGATTTTTTATAGCCTTTAGCCTACCTACATCCCTTCGGGATTTCGGCAGTTTTCGAAATTTTCTTGGGTCACACGCGTTGAAAACGCGCGCGAGGTGATTCTCAGCTAACTGGAAACGGAAGATATTTTCAACCAAAGCAGACGGCCGGATAAATTTTATCGTTACATTCAAAAAATTTTCTATTATGAGGACGCAACTATTTCCGGTAATCCTGCTGCTTGCTGCCTGCAATGGTGGCGGTGGGGGTGATAAGAGCTATATGATGAGCCCTGGCGAAGCTGCTGATTATGAAATGACTGCCTTGAGGGAAGATCCATCTCCCAAACCGCCTCCAGTTTCGGAAGAAATTACCAAAAAGGTCATCAGAACAGGCGGGATCGAGTTTCAATCAGAGCATATCGAAGAGGACTACAGGCGGATCGGTGCACTGCTACCTCAATACAAGGCTTATATTGAGAATGAAAACCAGTCGAAATCATCACACCGGATCAATTACACGCTGACCATCAGGGTCCCGGCCCTGGGTTATGACAGCTTGTACAACGCCATTTCCAATATGGCTTACCGGCTGGACCACCGATACTCCAATATTGATGATGTAACAGAGCGCTACTATGACCTCAAAACAAGGATCAGGAATAAGGAAGCGCTCGAACAGCGGTACATAGAGCTTTTGAAAAAAGCCACGGCTATCACTGACCTGCTGGAAATTGAGCGGAACCTGAATCAGGTGAGAACAGAAATCGAAAGCCTTCAGGGGCAATTCAACTATTTAAGCAAGCAGGTAGACTTAAGCACCATCAATGTGTCTTTTTATGAAGTCTTGCCCTATGCCTATGATCCCTCGCAGCGCAAAGGATTCGGGGCCAGGGTCCTTAGTGCGTTGGATAAGGGGTGGCAGGGCTTTTTATCATTCCTGGTTGTCATTACCATGCTCTGGCCTTTTGTGTTCATGGTAGTAGGGGGCTTATTCATTTTCACAATAGTCAGGAGGCGGTGGAAAAGGAAAAAATAAGCAAAGGTCGACTTCAATCAGAAAGCCAGTACATAATCCTCCCGATTTAATTCCGGATTAAAAAAAACAATACCAAACTGGAATACATCAGCCGTGGCAATAACTCTGGAGTCTTTCCTGATGGCTTTCCAGGCTTTTTCCATGCCTTTAGACCAATGGATATCATCCAGCACTATGATGGTCTTGTCATGTGCTTTGCTTGCCAAGAGGTCAAAATTTGCCAGGGTACTGTCATGCTCATGATGGGCATCTAAAAAAGCAAAATCAATTTTCCGAATAGGGTCAAGGTACTTTGGCAGGGTGGAGGCAATATCGCCTTCAATGGTTTGGATATTCTCCACTCCGGCCTTTGCAAAAATACTCCGAGCTTGTTGTAGTGTTTCAGGACAACCCTCAAAAGACACTACCTGCCATGGCATATCCCAAGCCAGATACAAGGTGTTGATTCCCAGGGAGGTGCCCAGTTCGATGACTGATTTTGGTTGTGCATATTGTAATATTCTAAACAGCAGGTTAGCATATTTAGCTTTGGTAAGTTCCCGGGAGGCGATAGAAGCCACCTTAATCACATAGGTTTTCGCGGCACGGCTTCCAAAATCTGTTTTTTGAATGGTATAGGTACTTCGGATGAGTTCAGACCGGAGGCTTTCAATTTCAGCCGTTCTGGGATGCTCCTGATTGCTCTTGATATTGCTCAGGAAAAATTCATAAATGAAGGGCGCCTGTAGCGAGTACTCTTCTACCTCATCAAGAAAATAGTTGGTATAAGCTATGGACCGGTGCAGCAACTAGTTGAGTTTGAATGGGACCACCATGGTAAACTCCGGTATTGACACCTTAAAGGCCACACCATCGACCACGCGTTCCATGAGGTAAGTACCGATCATACGACCCAGTCCAGACTTTAAGTTGCATCCTGACACGTATTGATGTGATTGCCCTGGTTCCAATACAGGCTGTTGTCCTACTACTCCTTCTCCTTCTACTTCCCTGACCTTTGACATAGCATCGTGTATAAACCATTGCCTGCGCTTTAGTTGGATGGTGAAATCACTTTGATTTTCAATAGAAATCCGGTAGGTAAACACAAAGTGGTACTGACTCGGACTGGAGTAGTTGGGTTGGTACTCTGTCTCAACAGATACCTTTACGCCTTGTGTGATTTCCGTTACCATTGTTTTGCTAGTAGTAAAACGTTATCTAAATTAATATGTTTTTATTCTAATAATCAAATCCTTTTTACATGAAGGTCAAAATATCTGATGACTGGGCAGGCAGGCTGGAGGCTGAATTTAATCAACCGTATTTTTCAGAATTGGTCGATTTTGTAAAGCAGGAATATGCCACACACACTATATTTCCGCAAGGGAAGGATATATTCAAGGCATTTGATGGTTGCTCTTTTAATGCCCTTAAAGTGGTGATCCTGGGTCAGGATCCTTATCATGGTCCGGGCCAGGCGCACGGATTATGCTTTTCGGTGCAGGAGGGAGTGCCCAAGCCCCCATCACTAAAAAATATATTTAAAGAAATCCATAATGACTTAGGGAATCCCATACCCGATTCCGGGAATCTGGAAAATTGGGCTGCTCAGGGGGTGTTGCTGCTCAATGCTACCCTCACCGTGCGCCAGGGACAGCCAGGCTCCCACCAAAATAAGGGTTGGGAGGCCTTTACTGATGCCGTGATTAAATTGATTTCAGAGCAAAAACAGGGGATAGTGTTTTTATTGTGGGGGGCATACGCACAAAAGAAAGGGGCCATCATTGATACCACCCGGCATTACGTCCTCACTTCACCACATCCCAGCCCATTTTCAGCAGACCGTGGTTTTTTTGGCTGCCAGCATTTTAGCAAAACCAATAAATTTCTTTTGGAAAGGGGCCAGAGTGAAATTTCCTGGTAGTGATTATTTAATCATATTAAACAACCGGCTCCAAATGTAACCTGTAGGGTCTAATATTTTAAACCCTAACCCTAACTATTGGACACTCATTTGAGGATGGTAGATTTGCTCCAATATCCTGTTTACTTTCAAATTATAGGGAATCAGTGAGGTTGGGGGGTGCAAGTTTCAAAATGGTTCGTGAGGACACGAACCATGGAGATATGTTAGAAGATAATGGTGCGGCTGGGTGTTCACCTCCAGCGCGGACGTTCCGGGGCCATGCGGGTTAGCGAGCCCTGAATGTGTCTATCAGGGTAGAAACAGATAACAAGCAGCCCATTTCTATTTTTTTATTCTGTCGTATTTGCAGACTGTACAAGACAGATTCCTGCAGGGTTGGCCAGCGGGTTTCGCGAGGAGGGACTTCATTGGAGGTGGTGCCCTTTTTTGTTTTTTTCCTGCCTACATTTCATTTCGGCAGGTAAATTGGGCAAGCAAAAAAGAATAAAAACACAATTACCTATTGGATAGAGGTCTGCCTGAGATATCCTGGTAACCGGGTTATTTGATCATATTAAATAGCCGATTCCATCTGACTTTTTTAAGAAAGGTTTCATCCGGATCCAGTGACATCCAAATGAAAAAGGCTTTACCTACCACATGGTCTTCAGGTACAAAACCCCAGAACCGGGAGTCCAGAGAATTTTGGCGGTTATCGCCTACCATAAAGTAGTAATTCTGATTGAAGGTATATTGACTCACTTCTTTGCCATCAATGTATAGTTTGCCCTCCAGGATAGCCGCATCCTCATTTTGGTCGTAGTGCTCAATGACTTTCCCGTATAGGGCCAGGGTTTCCTCATTGATATCAATGGTCATACCCTGGGCAGGAATGGTAATAGGCCCATAAAAATCAGCATTCCAGGGAAATAAATTACGGTCAGGGAAGATGCCGTCATCCCCAATATCCTTTTTGGACTGCGATAGCTGCCCATTGATATAGGTGAGTTGCTTTACTTCTTTGACTACAGGGAGTTCTCCGACTTTTTTGGCTGTTTCCGGAGTGAGGTACATGAGATATCCCCGACCTTCCTGAGTTTGAAATTCATTGTAATCAGAGATCTCCAGTTGCTTTAAAATCCGCGGATTGATCCTTTCAGTGACTGCCACCGCATAGCTGTACTGCATCAATGGGGGATCGGCCATTTCCTGACCATTGATCAGGATTTTCTTATCAGCAATCACCAATTCATCTCCGGGCACTGCCACACATCTTTTAATATAATTGACGCGCAGATCAAGAGGATGCTCAAGTTCAGGGGGGTAGTTAAATACTACCACGTCGTTTCTTTTTATCTCAGCAAATCCCGGTATCCTGTACTGCGGCAGTTCAATCCAGTCTACATATGAGGGTATTTCCGTGCCCCATATCTTTTGGTGGGTCAAAGGTACCTGGATCGGCGTCTTTGGAGTCCTGGTGCCATAATGCATTTTACTCACGAATAGAAAATCTCCAACCAGAAGGGTTTTTTCCATGGAAGGGGTGGGGATCACAAAGGCTTCCATAATCAGCCATCTGATGATGGTCGCTGCTGCTACAGCAAAAATCAGGGCATCTGCCCATTCTCTTACAGGCGATTTGACAATCCTGGGCTGCTGCGCACCCGGTCCGAGGAATGTAAGTTCTTTATCAAAGCCCAAAACAGGCAGGTAAATAAATCCAAACAGGATGCCCAGGGCCTGGTCTTTAAAGTCTGTTTTACCAAAGGATTTGAGCAAATCCAGCACCAGGGTGATCAGGATAAAAAAGTTGACGACTGGGATCAAAAAATAAAAAATCCACCACCAGGGCCTGCCGTTGATCCTGATCAGGACCATGAGGCCATAAATGGGTACCAAAGCCTTCCATCCGGGCTCCCCGGCTTTTTCAAACAGCTTATAGTAACCGACTAAATATCCGGCAGCAATCAATAGAAATATCAGGAGGAAGATCATATTTTAAAAAAAAAGATAAGCCAGTGTCAAAATTTTAACGCGGTGCAAAGATATAGTATTCAAGTTAAATAGAAAGACTAAGTTTATGGAAGGAAATCATCCATGGTAAAGATGCCTTTTTTGCCCTTAATCCATTCCGAAACGAGTATGGCCCCAAGGGCAAAGCCCTGTCTGGAGTGAGCCTTGTGGATGAGGGTGATGTCATCTATTTCTGATTCAAATTTTATGGTGTGGGTCCCCGGTACTGCATTTTCTCTTATGGCGGTGATTGGAATTTGCCCGGCCTTGTGGTCTGATGCCAGAGTATAGCTTTTGATGCGGTCCATCTCCTTGATGATGCCTTCGGCCAATGTGATGGCCGTGCCGCTGGGGGCGTCTTTTTTTTCGGTATGGTGCACTTCTTCGATGCTGACATCATAAGCTTCAAAAGCATTCATGATCTTAGCAAGATCCCGGCTAAGCCTAAAAAACAAGTTGACCCCAATGCTGTAATTGGAAGCATAGAAAAAGGCCCCGTTATGTTTTTTGCAAAAGGTCTCGATTTCAGGTCTCCGGTCCAGCCACCCCGTAGTACCGCTGATTACGGGCACCCCTTGTTCCAAACCTGTTTTTATAGCCTTTGGGGCCATATCAGGCTGGGTAAACTCAATCATCACATCCGTGTCCTCCGGATTCAGGAATTTGAGATCATCCTGGTCGTCAATGGTCACCTTACCAGAAATAGTATGGCCTCTATCCAGAGCGATTGTTTCTATGGCCTTTCCCATTTTGCCATAACCAAACAGAAAAATTTTCATAAACAGGAAGGACTAAATGTTAACTGCATAGGGTTGATTAAAGGCGCTGCTTTTTTACTAAACGTAAAATTACATTTTTGACCAGTGCAAGCAAATTTATTTTAGTATCTAGTCCTTAGTCCTCAGTCGGCAGCTGTAGCGAAGCGGAAGTCCCACTGCGGAAGTAGCGGGATAAGCAGTATTCAGTAGCCAGTCTTCAATAAACAGTAAGCAGTAAAAAGTAGGGTGTCGAAATGATGGTAAAACGAGGGAATTAGGTTCCTTGGCAAGGACCCACGCACTGCTGTGCGTGGCTGAATTGGGTAACTAAGTTTAAGTTTACCTTCCGGAATCTCGAAGCGATGAAGGTAGGCCAATAGCCCCCCTAACGTCATTTCGAAGGTCTTGTATAATTGCCAAAAATGAATGAGGATTAAGTGACCGAGAAATCTCCTGATTTTGGAAACGAATAGGATTAGTTCACGCTACCAAGTTCAATCACAATACATTTTCGGGGGATTTCTCCTCCTGGTCAGATTCGTTTCATTCAACCTCTACACGGATAGAAGTCGAAATGACGTCCAACAGCTAATTTGCTTTTATAACCTAATAAGTATATTTTTAAACTTAGATTAGGAAAAATGTTGGGAAACAGAGGTTTAGCCTGTAATAGTCAAGGCAATTGATCTTTAGGTTGTAAGTAATAAAGTAAAGTTGTAAGGTATAATATTTTTGAAACTGAAGGATAGATCAAATGAAAACAACTTACTTAAAAACAGTGATTATATACGTCTTATTAATCACTTCTTGTGATAAAAAAGAGGACGTGGAGCCTTCCCCCCAGTTGGACAGCTCTTATGAAAACAAAGAGGACGTGGAGCCTTCCCCCAAAGTGGGTAGCATCTGGACATGGGGAACTAATAAACACGGTGGCCTGGGGAACGGCACTACTCAAAATCCGAGAGTACCAATCCAAGTTGGATCTGAAAATGACTGGAAACAAATTTCCCTTGGAGCGTGGTTTACAATGGCGTTGAAGAATGATGGCACGTTGTGGGCATGGGGCGATAATGGTGAAGGTCAATTGGGAAATGAAGGAAATCCAATGATACCTGAGCCTGTTAGGGTGGGAAGTGATTCAGATTGGGAGGTAGTTAGTAGTGGATTTTTTCACACCCTTGCTTTAAAGACTGATGGGACTCTTTGGGCATGGGGAAAAAATACTTCAGGCCAGTTGGGACAAGGAACAAATACTTCATCTAACATTCCTGTTAAAATCGGCACTGACAACAATTGGGTAGAAATTAGTGCAGGTGCACATTATAGTTTTGCTTTAAAAGCCGATGGATCAATTTGGGGATGGGGTGACAATGACAATGGGCAACTAGGTGACGGAACATTCGACTCTAAAAATGAACCCATACAAATTGGTAGTCAGAAGAACTGGCAACATATATATGCCGGCGCAAGTAACACCCTTGCCCTGAGAAGAGATGGAACATTATGGGCATGGGGAAATAATACATACGGTCACCTAGGCGATGGAACTTCCATTCCAATGGGTTCTTCTACTCCAAAACAAGTTGGCAGTGATAAAGACTGGTTGAAGGTTTCTAACGGAGAATTACATGTACTTGGAATAAAACGTGACGGATCTCTATGGGCTTGGGGCTGGAATAATGAGGGAGCACTAGGCGATGGGTCATTTACACGCAAATTAATTCCAACACTTATTGGTGCCGATAAGGATTGGAAAGATGTCTCAGCCGGATATTCCCACTCACTCGGCCTAAAAGAAAATGGACTTGCTTTTGGTTGGGGCTGGAATAATCATGGTCAGATTGGAAATGACTTAATTGACAAGCAAAGAACGCCATTGCAAATTCAGAGTGAAACAAAATGGCGTGCTATAAATACCGGACCTGGCAGCTTATTTAGTTCAGGCATTAGAGAGTGATACCGGAGCTTGTTGAAACGACCAACAACAAAATGTAAAAGATATAGCGTGAAGTGGCACTATTAAAAAGAACAAATGAATCTAGGTGAAACAATACCAAAAATTAGCTCTTTAGCAATTATTCTGATAATTCTGTTCCTTCTGAATATTGCAGGAGGATATTTAATAACCCCATACTTAACATCAATTTTTGGGGCGGAAGAATTTGGACAATATTCAATGACAATTAGTGTCGCAACTATTGTAAAATTGACCTTGGGGTCCCTGCTTAATATTGTGCTCGCAATATGGACTTATAGAGAAACCAAAAGGCAAAATGAGAAACCATTAATGTGGACTGTTTTTACATTATTTTTTGGACTAATTGCTATAGTCCTTCTCTACTTATTCCTTCTAATTAAAGAACTTAAAATACTGAATCAGAAAATAGATAACGGAGAAGGTACAAGAACTAGGTTATAGAGCCGCAGGTACACTGACTATCTCCATACCTGTGATAATGGGAGGAAATACTTATAACAAACCTAATATTCCATTATACAACGTAAACATTATGAAAGCATATCTATTTGGAAGTTCAACGAAGGAATGGGGTAGTGACATTGATGTACCTTTTATTAGTGCATTTGTCTAGGTTGAAGTTTAGTGCTTTCTAACCTGCCAATGAGCCAAGCGTGAGATAAATGGAAGTTCTAAATAGAAAAAGCCCTTGATTTCTCATAGGCTTAGTATCTTAAACTTGATTACGTTCCAATAAAGGAAGAGGCTTGATCAAGCATTACATTACAAATATAAGTTATAAAATTGAAGCCGAGAACACCAATTGAAGAAAAAGGGTTTTATTGATCAAAATCTAATCTTAAAAGAAATACCTGCATAGGGGGTACCCAGGGGGCCGG
>JBGTCD010000119.1:0-16407 GCA_041749015.1 Cyclobacteriaceae bacterium | reverse complement strand
AAAAATACCTATTTTATTGAGGTTCCATTTTCCCTTACTGCCACACTTTTGGTGGGTTTTCTTGCCAATGTAGACTTCTTTGAAGCAGATAGAACTTACCATATCAGTCGTTTCGATGGGGTCGTACTGTTGTTCTTTTTTGCGCTCTTTCTAGGGTATGTGTACATCGTAAGCAAGCAAAAGAATAGTTTTATCATGGAGGACATCCAGGAGTTTAAAGAAATGTCTGGTCGTAAGTCTGCATTGTGGATCACCTTTGGAATGATAGGCTTGTTTCTTGGCGGAATGTGGGTAGTTGAGGGGGGCATACTTTTGGCTGGTCAATTAGGAATGAGCGAAACCTTCATAGGCCTCACAGTTATTGCAATCGGCACCAGCCTGCCGGAATTGGTCACTTCTGCAATAGCCGCATTTAAAAAAGATACCGACATCGCTGTTGGCAATGTAGTCGGTTCCAATATATTCAACCTGCTTTGGATCCTTGGATTGAGTGCAGTAATCAAGCCCATTCCCTTTGATACAATTAGTAATATTGATATTCTAATGATCATTGTAGCCAGTACTGCATTAATCCTCGCGGTAACAATTGGAAAGAGGCCGGTCATTAGTAGGTGGGAGGGGTTTTTCTTTTTGGTAGCCTATTGTGCCTACATGGCATTTCTTGTCCACAGAGGCTAATTAACCTTCATTTCAGATAATACTGCTTCAGGTTCCCGCGCTTCTTCAAAAAAACTGTTTATTTTTAGCAATACTGCATCGACCAGTGTATCAGGGCAGGAGGCTCCGCTGGTCAATACGATCCTTAGAGGATTTCGATTAGGTAGAAAATTCCTGGTAACAAGTTTTTCCTTATTCGGGTAATCAAAATGATGGATTTCATTGGCTGACTTTATTTCGTCAGGGGAATTGATGAAATAAGTGGGGAATTTTCTTTCACAAAGCTCTACAATGTGTGAAGTATTGCTGCTATTATATCCGCCCACTACGATAGCGAGGTCGGCTTCCTGCTCCAGCAGACCATAGGTAGCATCCTGATTATCATTAGTAGCATAGCACAGGGTATCACGGGTATCCGCAAAATGATCCCTAAAATTACCCTCACCATATTTCTCAATCATCACCTGCTTAAAATGGTCTGCTATTGACTGGGTTTCGGTGGCTAGCATGGTGGTTTGGTTGACCACTCCCACCTTTTCCAAATCCTTTTCCACATCAAAGCCCTGAGAATACCTGCCTTCAAATATTTTATAGAATTGAACTGCCGGCAATTCCCCTTTAATGATTTTACCTAAAATACCAGCTTCATTAATATCTCTCAGTATTACTGAGGGGCCTGATTTCATACTGTGCGAAAATGTGGCTCTGGTTTCCTCATGGTTATGTTTGCCATGAATGAGAATGGTATATCGATCCTGTCCGAGCTTATCAGACCGCTTCCATACTTTTTCTACGAATGGGCATGTCGTATTATATAGTTGAAGTTCAATCCCCTTATCCGTCAGGAGTTTTTCGATTTCAAGGGTAGTGCCAAAAGCCGGGATAATGACAATGTCGTCAGGTCTTAGGTCATCCCATGGTATAAACTGAGTCCCATCTGTATCCATTATAAATTGTATACCACGATTCTGAAGATCTCTGTTTACCTCCTGATTATGGATCATTTGGCTCAAAAGAAAAACCCGCTTTCCCGGGTTCTCTTCCAAAGCTTTATAACTTATCTCAATGGCATTTTCTACTCCATAGCAAAAACCAAAATGTCTGGCAATCAGAAATTTAACCGGCCCAAAATCAAGCTCGGAAGGGGTAAAATCTCTTTTTCGTGGGTCCAGAATCTTCCTGGCCTCCTTCACACGGCCGGTGATTGAGGAGCGGTAAAACGCCGGAATTTCAAATTTTTTGATAGCTCTTACTTTTAATGATAAACCACAAAGTTAAGGTATTGTTGACTGCTAAAAAATACAAAAGCTCCGAATCCGGGGCTTTGTTTATGAGGCTTTGAGCAATTGGTTCTGCTCTATAGTGAAGGTTCTTAATTCTTTGGAATTCAAATCAAACCAGGCGCACTCTACCAGAAGGTCCTGCTTGCCTTTTATATATTTGACTACTTCCATAACCTTACCGTCTCGGGCATTTTTGACACGCTCACCTCTCTTAAATAGTCGTCTCATAGCTTTTCTATAGTCCAAATCCATAATAATAAACTCCGAGATAATCTATATACCCCCTCTATAATTATACCTTTCCAGTATCCTCATCCAAAAACCTATTTGAGGTTGCTTCAAAAACGACATCACCCATCAAAAGTTTCCTTTTTCAAAACAATTCTAATGCCAAATGAGCTTAAAATTGCCATTTTGACATAATCTTTACAGGTTTCACCCTGAATTCGTACTTTTAGACATGTGTTTGATTTTGTTTGCCTATAATGCCCATGAACAATACCCTCTGGTGGTAGCCGCCAACAGGGATGAATTTTTTAACAGACCTACTGCACCGTTGGAGTTTTGGGAAGATCACAATGAAATTTTAGCTGGCAGAGATCTCGATAAAGGAGGCACCTGGATGGGCATAAATAAAAATGGCAAAATCGCCATGGTGACGAACTACCGTGATATGAGCAGGCTGAAAGTCGAAGCCTTATCGAGGGGCGATTTGGTAGCTGGGTTCCTAAAGAGTCAAGATGAATCCGAAGCCTATCTAAATAACCTCCAACCTTCAGTGAATCAATACAATGATTTTAATTTGGTGATCGGTGAAGGGGGCAAACTTTGGTATGTTTCCAGTTTACGTCCCGAGCCTGAGCTTATCGAGGCTGGCATTCACGGGCTGAGCAACAAAATCCTGGATACCCCATGGCCAAAGGTGCAGGAAGGAAAACTGTTTTTAAAAAACATTATCAATCAGTCTGATCCTGATTTTAATGACCTATTTAATTTTCTCGACGTCAAGTCAACTTACCCTGAAGAACAATTGCCTGATACAGGTGTAGGCACTGAATGGGAAAAAGTACTGTCTGCTGCCTTTATCGCTAGTCCGGAATATGGCACAAGGTGCTCTACCCTGCTCGTAGTAGATAAATCTGGAAATGTGACCATGAAAGAAAGGACTTACAATAACGGAGGCGATGCCTTTACCGAACAGGAATACCAACTCAAGTGGCCCGAAGAATTCTGAGAATATTTTTACCTTTGCCCAAATCTAAATTTTTGACATGACAAGCCCCTCCGAGAAAAAAATACCGCTTCAAGAAAAGCATATTGCCTTAGGTGGAAAAATGGTCCCTTTTGCGGGTTTTTTGATGCCTGTAAGATACAGTGCTGATAAAGAAGAACACTTTGTGGTCAGGGAAAAGGCCGGGCTGTTTGATGTCTCGCATATGGGAGAATTCATCGTAGAGGGTCCTAATGCCCTGGATCTTATCCAATGGTTAAGCTCAAATGATGCCTCCAAATTAGCGGAAGGCCAAGCACAGTACGCTTATCTGCCTAATGAAACCGGGGGCATTGTCGATGACCTGATCGTGTACAGGATTCATAGCGAAAAATACCTATTGGTGGTCAATGCAGGTAATATTAAAAAAGATTGGGATTGGATCAACAGTCAAAACAAATTTGGTGCACTACTCAAAGATATTAGTAATGAAACCTGTCTTTTTGCATTACAGGGGCCTTTAGCCACCAAAATTCTGAGTAAAATAACTGATACTGACTTAGGTGCTATAAAATTCTATCACTTCCAGGTGGGCACTGTTGCAGGCGTACCTGAGGTAATTATCTCAGGGACCGGATATACTGGTGCAGGTGGATTTGAAATTTATGTTCATAAAAATAACGCCCTGAAGGTTTTTGAAGCCATCTTAGCTGCTGGCTCACCCGAAGGCATGCTACCGGTAGGGCTTGGAGCAAGGGATACCTTGAGACTGGAAATGGGCTATTGCCTTTATGGCAATGACATCGATGACCATACTTCACCATTTGAAGCAGGCCTCGGATGGGTAACCAAATTCACTAAAGATTTTGTCAATGCCCAGACCCTCCAACAGGAAAAGGAGCATGGAGTGACACAAAAACTAAGCGGATTTAAGATGATTGACAAAGGCATTCCACGGGCTGGATATCCGATCCTGGACTCCCATGGCAATGCCGTAGGCAAGGTCACTTCAGGAAGTCTTTCTCCAGTTTTAAATCTAGGCATTGGTATGGGCTATATTTCCAAAGAGTTGGCCATTCCAGGGCAAGAAATTTTCGTGGAAGTAAGGGGAAAGAGCCTTCGTGCTGAAATCCATAAACCACCATTTATCTGATGAAAGGAGCCATTGAAGTTTGCCTCAGTCCGGATTTGATTGGACGGTATGAGTTGCAGGGTAAGGTAGCCGTTGTAGTCGATATCCTGAGGGCCACATCCTGCATGGTTGCCGGATTGGGCAGTGGTATTCAAGGTATAAAGCCATTTTCAGATCTTGAACGATGCCGGGCAATGAAAGAGGAAGGCTATTTCATTGCAGGGGAGCGCAATGGTGAAAAAGTACCGGGTTTTGATCTGGGCAACTCGCCGTTTGAATACATGCAACCGCACCTTAAAGGAGAGAAAGTAGCCACCACCACCACCAATGGCACGTTGGCCATAGAAAAATCATCCTCGGCAAAGGAAATTATTATTGGTGCATTCCTTAATTTTTCAGCCATTGTCAATTATCTAAAACAAGATAAAAAGGATGTAATTATAGTATGTGCCGGATGGAAAGGTAAAGTAAACCTGGAAGATACACTTTTTGCAGGGGCATTGGTGGCTGTTCTTGAAGAAACCCACACACCTGATTGTGATGCCCCGATTGTAGCCCGCTCGGTCTTCGAAAAAGCCGGGAATGATTTTGAGGGATTTCTATCCGGATCATCCCATGTAAAAAGACTCAACCGTTTGGAAATAAAAAAGGATATCACCTACTGCCTTAAAAAAGATCAGTTTGGTGTAATCCCTAAAGTCAACCAGGAAGGCTTCATTGTAATCTGAAGCACAAGAATCAGGAGGCCAACATCTTCAGCAGCGTGGTCAGTTTTGATTTAAGATTCCGGCGATCCACGATGAAATCGAGGAAGCCATGATCCAAAACAAACTCTGCGCTCTGAAATCCCTTTGGGAGATCCTTACCGATAGTTTCTCTGATTACCCGTGGACCGGCAAACCCGATCAAGGCACCAGGTTCTGCAATATTAAAGTCACCGAGCATGGCATAAGAAGCGGTAACGCCCCCGGTAGTAGGATCAGTCATTAAGGAAATGTAAGGCACTCCGGCATCATCAAGTAAGGATAATTTTGCCGAAGTTTTTGCCATTTGCATAAGCGAAATACCTGCCTCCATCATTCTGGCACCGCCGGATTTTGATATCACCAATAAAGGGACCTTATTTTGGAGGGCATAGTCTATAGCCCTGGAAATTTTTTCTCCAACCACCGAGCCCATAGAGCCCCCGATAAATGAAAAGTCCATACAAGCGATGACTATTTTTACACCATTCATTTTCCCATGAGCAGTGCGAACGGCATCCTTAAGCTCAGATTTTTTTATGGTTTCTTTAATTCTGTCAGAATATTTTTTGGTATCCTCAAAATTGAGCGGGTCTGCTGAAGTCATATTAGCATCAAGCTCTACAAATTTGTTGCTATCAAAGAGTATTTCAAAGTATTCTTTAGATCCTATCCGCACATGGTAGTCATCCTCAGGTGAAACATAAGAGTTGTTTTTCAACTCTCTGGTGTGGATGATCTTACCACTTGGTGACTTGTACCAGAGCCCGTCAGGCGCTTCCTTTTTCTTTTCTGTTGGGGTTTGAATTCCCTTGTCTTTTCTCTGAAACCAGGTCATTGTATTTTGATTTTGGAAATACTAAGTTAAGCAGGTTGCTGAACTAAATGAAAAATTAAAGGATATTTTAAAATTTTAAGCCTCAATAGAAAAGGCCAACCTTATTTTGATAAAGTTGGCCTACATAACGATTTTGGCTACAGTTATAGCTTTTCTTTGATCCTTGCAGCCTTACCCTGCTTGCCTCTCATATAATAGAGTCTGGCTCTTCTTACTTTACCTTTTCTAAGGATTTCAATTTTTTCAATAAAAGGACTATTTAACGGAAAAATCCTTTCGATGCCGATACCTCCGGAGACTTTACGGACAGTGAATGTCTCTCCTGCAGAGTTGGCATTTTTCCTTTGAATTACCGTGCCCTGAAACTGCTGTACCCTTTCTTTATTACCCTCGCTGATTCTTACGTGTACATTGACCGTATCACCAGATTTGAAAGCGGGAAAATCCGCTTTTTTCTGGCTCAGTTCAGCTTCTATTTCTTTAATTATGTCACTCATGATTTCTTTGTTTGCGCAAAAGGACTGCAAATATAGGTAAATTTTTTTGTAAAAATTAACACCTAAAAAAATAATTATTCATCCAATAGATCTGGCCGTCGCTCCCGCGTTCTTTTTAGTGCCTCCTCAAATCTCCAGGCTTCAATTTTTGCTTCATGACCTGACAAAAGTACTTCTGGTACATTCCATCCTTCGAAGGTAGCAGGACGGGTATATACAGGAGGGGCTATCATGCCATCCTGAAAAGAATCGGTCAACGCGGAGGTCTCGTCTGAAAGTACCCCGGGCAGCAGTCTTATCACTGCATCTGCCAATACGGCCGCTGCCAATTCTCCGCCTGAAAGTACATAATCGCCGATGGATATTTCTTTTGTGATCAAATGTTTTCTGACCCGCTCATCCACGCCTTTATAATGACCACAGAGCAATATAATGTTCTTCAAATTGGATATTCTATTGGCCAAGGGTTGATCTAAAAGTTCGCCATCCGGACTCATATAAATAATCTCATCATAATTACGCTCTTTCTTTAACCCGGATATACATTCAAAAATAGGCTCAACCATCAGGACCATCCCTGCTCCGCCACCATATGCATAATCATCGATTTGGTGGTGCTTGCCCTGACCAAACTGCCGGAGATCATGAATGTGGATCGATACAATGCCTTTTTGAATGGCCCGATGCAGAATAGAGTCACTGAAAGGACTCTCCAATAATTTTGGCAGGCAGGTAATAATGTCGATTCTCATGGCAGGTAAATTTCCAAAAGTCCCTCAGGAAGATCAGTATAAAGGACTCTATTGGTTTTATCAACTTTGAGGATGATTTCATCAATAACCGGCACCAGGATTTCTGTTCCCTTATGATCTACACCCAGGAGATCCTGTGCTGGATTGTTATATACACCAGTAACCAAACCAACAGGGCCATAGTGCTTGTCATTTACCGCAAATCCTATTATCTCATGAAAATAAAAGCCCTTTTTACCCAGATCGGGTAATTCTGAAAGCGGCAAATAAAGTCGCGAATTAATCAAAGTCTCCGCCTCCTCCACCGTATTAACGTCCTCAAAATGAATAACTGCTTTTTTGTTGGTTATTCTGATGGATTCAATAAAAAAAGGAACCAGTTTTTGGTGGACTTCCACAAAAACTGATTCCAGATTATTGTATTGAATAGGCTTGTCCACATCCAGAAAGACCTGAACACCTCCTTTTAATCCGTTTTTGCCGGTGATATGACCCAACTCAAAGCAAGAGTCTTTATTCACGGCCATGAGAATGGATTAGGATTATTTCTTTTCTTCCGATTCGGGAGCGTCCTCTTTTGATCCCTCAGCTTCTTCATTCTTAGGAGCATCTTCTTTAGCCTTGGCTTCAGGAGCTTCCTCAGGAGTCTTAGCTACCGGGGCTTCTTCTTTAGCTTTAGCATCAGGAGCTTCCTCGGCAGCCTTTGCCTCCGGAGCCTCTTCTTTTGCAGATGCCTCTTTTGGCGCTTCCTCCTCTTCCTTTACTTCGGCCGTCAGTGCTTCTGCCTCTTCAGTCGGAGTCTCTGCAGTCGTTTCTTCAGCTTTAGCTTCAGGAGCTGCTGCCTCATCAGCGGAAGCCTCTACATCAGCAGTTTCTACTTCTTCAGCAGGAGCGGCAGCTTTAGCTTCTTCTTCAGCTTTTAGCCTCAATGCCTCTGCTCTGGCTTCTTTCACCTTACTTTCTGCCTCCAGACGTGCCTTGTTATCAGCAGCCCTCTTAGCAGCCAATGATTCAACTTTTCCAGTGATTTTCTTATCTTTATCAGCCTTCCACTCATCAAATTTCTTATCAGCTGAATCCTGGGTAATAGCACCTTTATTTACCCCTATTTGTAAATGCTTCTTGAGCATGATTCCCCGGTAAGAAAGCATAGCTTTAACTGTATCGGTAGGTTGGGCACCGTCCATGACCCATTTAAAAGCCCGCTCTTCATTGATAACAATGGTTGCGGGGTCGGTATTAGGATTGTAAGTACCGATTTTTTCAATAAAACGTCCATCACGTGGTGCGCGGATATCCGCAACTACCACATCATACCTTGCGAGTTTTTTTCTTCCCCTCCGGGCTAATCTGATTTTTACTGCCATTTTAGTTTAGTTTCTTTTACATTGCGGAACACGTCCACGACAAAAGGACTGCAAAGGTAGAATAAATTAAATTATTTTCACAGCACTCAATTTATTATTTTTCTAATCGAAATAGCAGGCATATTTTAACCTCAACCGCTTCATTATTAATATAATTTGTATAATCGCTTATACAATTTTTATATGATTTCAATCTTCGTTACTTTTGTTACCATTCGAAATTGATCTCAACCAAATGGACAAATACTCTTATATATCTAATGCGCACGGTAGTTATATAGACGAGCTCTACAAGTCGTATAAAGAAAATCCTGAATCCGTAGATGAAAGTTGGCAAAAATTCTTTGAAGGTTTTGATTTTGCGCAGCAAAATTATGAGACTGGGCAAAATGGTGTGGGTTCTGAAATATCGAGCAAAGAAGTTGGAGTCAGAAGCCTTATTCATGCTTATCGGTCAAGAGGGCATCTGGAATCTAAGACCAATCCTGTACGCCCCAGAAAAGATCGGAAAGCCATCCTGGAACTGTCCAACTTTGGCCTTTCAGAACAGGATATTGAAACCGAATTTGAGGCTGGGACTGAACTTGGTATTGGAAAAACTACTCTAAAAAAAATCCTTGAGGCCCTAAAAAGCATTTATATAGGTACTGTAGGATTCGAATATCTCTACATCCGTGACCCGGAAATACTCCAATGGTTTAAAGAAAAAAGTGAACGGGAAGCTTTGGCTTTCAACCCAGATTCCGAAGAAAAACAACGCATTTTATCAAAGCTCAATGAAGCAGTAGTATTCGAGAATTTCTTGCATACCAAATATCTCGGTCAAAAGCGGTTTTCACTAGAGGGTGGGGAGTCAACCATACCTGCTCTGGATGCTTTGATTAATAAGGCAGCCGAACTTGGCGTGAAGGAAGTGATGATCGGAATGGCCCATAGAGGAAGGCTCAATGTCTTGGTTAATATTATGGGGAAAACCTACGATCAGGTATTTAATGAATTTGAAGGCAACCAAAACCCCGATTTGACTATGGGTGATGGGGATGTAAAATATCATATGGGCTTCTCAAGTCAGATTGAAACGCCTTCCGGAAATATGATAGACCTGAAGTTGGCCCCTAACCCCTCCCATCTTGAGGCAGTAAATCCTGTAGTAGAAGGATTTGTTAGAGCCAAAATTGATAAAACTTATGATTCAGATCCTAAAAAAGCATTGCCCATTCTTATCCATGGTGATGCTGCTATTGCAGGGCAGGGCGTTGTCTATGAGGTGGCACAAATGGCCAAACTCGAGGGATACCATACCGGTGGGACCGTACATTTCGTGATTAATAATCAGGTAGGATTTACCACCGATTTTGATGATGCCCGATCCAGTATTTATTGCACAGATGTAGCCAAAATCATCGATGCCCCAGTGTTACATGTTAATGGGGATGATCCTGAAGCAGTGGTCTTTTGCATGAAGCTTGCCGCTGAATTTCGTCAGAAATTCAGTCAGGATATTTTTATAGATATGGTTTGTTACCGCAGGCATGGCCATAATGAAAGTGATGAGCCTAAATTTACCCAACCCTCCCTTTATAATATTATTTCCAAACACCCCAACCCACGGGAGCTCTATAATAAAAAGCTCATCGACAGAGGGGACATAGAAGCAGAGTTAGCCAAAAAAATGGACAAAGTCTTCCGAAAGGAACTCCAGGACAGGCTCAATATGGTAAAGCAAAAGTCATTGCCCTACCAATACCAGGAAATGGAAAAGGAGTGGAAAGAACTCAGAAGGTCTACGCCTGAAGATTTCGAAAAATCTCCTGAAACAGGCATCAAAGAAGCAGCCATAAATAAGATTGGCAAGGCTTTGACAAAATTGCCTGATGGCTTCAAACCATTAAAACAAATAGAGCGGCAGCTCAAACAACGACATGAAATGTTTTTTGAAACCAAATCTCTCAACTGGGCAGCAGCTGAGTTGTTGGCTTATGGTTCTATCTTACTTGATGGCAAAATTGTGCGTTTTACTGGTCAGGATGTACAGCGGGGCACTTTCTCTCACCGGCATTCGGTGATCAGAGACGCCCAAACTAATCAACCATACAATAGCCTTAGCCATATTGAAGAGGGGCAGCCTCCCTTTATGATTTATAATTCTCTACTATCTGAATTTGGGGTGATGGGATTCGAGTTTGGGTACGCTATGGCTAATCCTAATGCTCTGGTCATATGGGAAGCCCAATTTGGTGATTTTGCCAATGGTGCCCAGGTTATGATCGACCAGTTTTTAGCACCCTCTGAATCCAAATGGCGGAAAATGACAGGGCTGGTACTTTTATTGCCTCATGGTTATGAAGGGCAAGGACCTGAGCATTCCAATGCCCGGCCGGAACGGTTTCTACAGCTATCTGCTGAGTATAATATGGTAGTCACCAACATTACTACGCCTGCAAATTTCTTTCATGCTATGCGCAGGCAGCTCGAATGGCCTTTCAGAAAACCATTAATCAATATGGCACCAAAGTCTCTTTTGAGACACAATGATGTGGTTTCACCCATTTCAGATTTTGTAAAGGGAAGATTTCAGGAGGTGATCCCGGATCCCTATGTCACCAAAGCTTCGGTGAAAAAGGTACTCCTTTGCAGTGGAAAAATATATTACGAACTGCTGGAAGAGCAACAGAAAAATAAAAGGAAAGACGTAGCCATTGTAAGACTAGAACAACTACATCCTTTTCCTGAGAATCAATTGGAGGCCATTCTGAACCAATATAAAAACCCTAAAATTATCTGGGTTCAGGAAGAGCCGGTAAATATGGGATGCTGGGCTTATTTGCTCAGGACCTACTATAATAGACCAGAAATTGAAATAGCGGCACGCAAACCAAGTTCATCGCCTGCGACAGGGTATCCAAAAGTTCATGCCGATGAGCAGGAAAGAGTAATAAGATCAGCATTTGACAGATAAAATTTTAAACCTATGAGCCTTGAAATAAAAGTGCCCCAGGTGGGCGAATCAATCACCGAAGTAACTATAGCCTCCTGGCTGAAAAAGGATGGGGATTATGTTGAGATGGACGAGATCATCTGTGAACTAGAATCCGACAAAGCCACCTTTGAACTTAATGCAGAAGCTGCCGGAAAACTTTCCATAAAGGCAAAGGAGGGTGAGACCATCGAGGTAGGTGCAGTAATTTGTGAGATTGATACTGATGCCAAAGGAGAGGGTAAATCAGAGGAAAAAAGTGAAGAGAAAAGTGAGAAAAAGAGCGAAGAAAAATCTGAGACAAAAAGTGAAGAAAAACCCAAGTCAGACAGTGCCACCCCCTCCAAAACCGGGGAGGTGAAGGAAATGATAGTGCCTGAAGTAGGCGAGTCCATAACAGAGGTGACCATCTCTTCCTGGCTGAAACAGGATGGTGATTACGTAGAACTGGATGAAATCATTGCCGAAGTAGAATCAGATAAGGCCACCTTTGAACTCCCTGCCGAGGCGAGCGGAACTCTTAAAATTGAGGCTGAAGAAGGGTCCACATTAAACATAGGCGACCTGATCTGTAAAATTGAGGTGATGAAAGGCAAGCCTGATGCCTCTCCAAAAGAAGTTAAAAAATCGGCTGATGATGGGGCTCAATCCACCTCAGAAAAGGACGGGAAAAGCCATGTTGAAGGCCACCCCTCTCCTGCTGCTGCAAAAATCCTTGCTGAAAAGGGTGTGGATCCAAATGATGTAAAGGGCACAGGCCCAGGCGGGCGCATTACCAAAGAGGATGCTATGAAGGCGGAAAAGCAGGATAAAAAGGAAGAAAAAACATCGACCAAAGCCGAGGCTCCATCTTCAGAACCTACAGGCCCCAGGGATGAAAAGCGGGAGAAAATGTCGAATCTCAGAAAAACCATTGCCCGCAGGCTGGTATCGGTAAAAAATGAGACTGCCATGCTCACCACATTTAATGAGGTGGACATGAAACCCATAATGGACCTTAGAAAAAAATACAAAGAAACCTTTAAGGAAAAGCATGGGGTAGGATTAGGATTTATGTCCTTCTTTACTAAAGCTGTATGCGTGGCCTTGAAAGAGTGGCCGGCTGTAAATGCGCGGATAGAGGAAGATGAAATGGTGTTCAATCATTATTGTGATATCTCCATTGCAGTATCTTCCCCCAGAGGATTGGTAGTACCGGTGATCCGCAATGCAGAGTCGATGAGCTTTAAGGAAATAGAAAGTGAGGTCATGCGACTTGCAACCAAAGCACGAGACAATAAGCTCAGCATTGAAGAAATGACTGGTGGTACCTTTACCATTACAAACGGAGGAGTATTTGGCAGTATGATGTCTACGCCCATCATCAATGCGCCTCAATCTGCCATATTAGGTATGCATAACATTGTAGAACGACCTGTGGTCATTGATGGAGAGATTACTATAAGGCCTGTGATGTTTTTAGCCCTTTCCTATGATCATCGCATTATCGATGGTAGAGAATCGGTAAGTTTTCTGGTGCGGGTGAAGCAGTTACTGGAAGACCCTTCAAGGCTGATGTTGGAAGTTTAATCATTTTTAAAAATAAAAAATCATTATGGATTACGACGTAATTGTAATAGGATCAGGACCAGGTGGATACGTAGGGGCTATTAGATGTGCCCAGCTTGGTTTCAAAACTGCCATTATTGAAAAGTATGATACCCTGGGCGGCACCTGCCTGAATGTAGGCTGCATCCCTTCAAAGGCGCTGCTTGATTCTACAGAGCATTTCCATAATGCCAAAGAGACCTTCAAAACCCATGGCATCGACATCCCTGCTCCAAAGGTGAATTTAAAACAAATGATTAAGAGGAAAAGTGAGGTGGTCTCTCAAACCTGTGATGGTATTGCCTACCTGATGAAAAAAAATAAAATCGATGTATTCCATGGCTTAGGCTCTTTCAAAGATAAAAACACCATTTCCATCAAGGGAAAGGATAAAAAAGAGATCACCGGTAAAAACATCATCATTGCTACCGGGTCCAAGCCATCTTCATTGCCTTTTATCAAAATTGATAAGAAGCGCATTATCACCAGCACCGAAGCCCTTGAACTCAAAGAAGTACCCAAGCACATGATTGTGATCGGCGGTGGAGTCATTGGTATGGAGCTAGGCTCAGTATATGCTCGGATCGGTGCCAAGGTATCAGTCGTGGAATATCTGGATCGTTTGATACCAGGTATGGATGGCACAATGGGTAAGGAATTGCTCAAGTCTACCAAAAAGCTGGGGATCGAGTTTTATCTGCAGCATAAAGTGACAGGTATAGAAGCCAAAGGCAATAAGGTTTCTGTAAAAGCCGAAACTCCCAAAGGAGAAAAAATTAACCTGGAATGCGATTATTGCCTGGTATCCATCGGCCGCAAGCCCTACACAGAAGGGCTGGGACTTGATAAAATTGGGATCCCTACCGACAAGGCAGGAAGAATCGAAGTAGATGAAAACCTGAGAACCAAGGAATCTCACATTTACGCTATTGGGGATGTGATCAAAGGTGCAATGTTGGCTCACAAAGCAGAGGAAGAAGGTATCTTTGTAGCTGAAAAAATTGCAGGACAAAAACCTCATATTCATTATTTGCTGATCCCTAATGTGGTATATACATGGCCGGAAGTAGCTGGAGTAGGTTATACCGAGGAACAGCTAAAAGAAAAAGAAATAGCCTACAAGACAGGTTCTTTCCCATACAAGGCTCTGGGCCGTGCCCGGGCCAGTATGGATGTAGATGGTGTGGTGAAGGTATTGGCAGATAAAAAGACTGATGAAATTTTGGGGATGCATATTATTGGCGCCAGAGCTGCTGATATGATCGCTGCAGGAGTAACAGCAATGGAATATCGTGCCTCAGCAGAGGATGTATCCAGGATGTCTCATGCACACCCTACTTATATGGAGGCAGTGAAAGAAGCATGCCTTGCAGCAACAGACAACAGACCAATTCATATTTAAATAATTACTTTTTACTTAGTTTGCGAAAAAATTTGTTTTGAAGGGACTCCCCTCATTTTTAACAAAGCTTAGCTCCTTTCGGAATTGGTCCAGGATTGGCAAAGGCCTGGATCATGCCGATGTCGCTTTTTTACAACAAAAGCGCAACATACTCCTTTCTCAATATTGTATCCTGGGAGCCTTTCTGGTCTCCCTCCATATCATATATGACTTAAGTATTGGCAACTATTTAGAAGTCGGTATGGAGTTTTTGATGATTCTGTTTTTGCTCGTTGTTTATCTACTCAATGAAAATAAGAGGTCCACGCTTGCCAAAATCCTTTTCGTAGTATTCATCAATTTATATTTGTTTGTTTTTGCCATTCTGGTGCCTAAAACTCATGGAGTATATTTATTATTCTACCCTCTTGTTGCGGCAAATATCGCTTTGTTTTCAAGGAAACAGGCATTACTAAGAAACAGCTTTGTTGGACTCTCGCTGTTATTACTTTTTGTTTTAGAGGTTGTTGATTATACCTGGTATTTTGAAAAGTTGGGGAATAATGCTGACGCCTATTCCTTTATCATCAACCTCAATTCTTCCATAGTTATCATGGCCCTGACCATTAACTTCATTTTAAGCATCCATGCTGATATCGAGAGGGAAATTAAAGAAAAAGAGCATAAGGAGGAAAAGCTCGCCAAAGAACTAGCCAAGCAAAATAAAATCCTTCAAAAAGCCAATCGTGAACTGGACCACTTTGTTTACAGTGCTTCACATGATCTGCGGGCACCATTGATGTCTATTAAGGGGCTTATTAATCTGGCTACTTACGAAACCAAGGAAAAGGAAATCCTAAAGTATTTTGAGATGATGGAGGAGCGGATTCAAAATCTTGACAATTTCATCCAGGAGATCATTTACTATTCACGCAATAGCAGAATGCAAATCGAAAAAAAGCCGGTAGATTTTAATGAGCTGACGGAATCGGTAATCAAGGACCTCAACTATATGAAGGGCGCTAATGAAATTAAGCTTAATCGGGATTATCAATTTGAAGAAATAAAATCCGACTTTAGCCGGCTTAAAGTGATCCTGAATAATTTAGTCAGCAATGCCATCAAATATCATGACTACAGTAAAAAGTCTCCAAAAATTGATTTAACAGTTAGGCAGGATGATGCCTTCTGGTACCTCACCGTAGCGGATAATGGCAAAGGCATTGAAAAAGAGTACCTGGAGCATATATTTAAAATGTTCTTCAGAGCTTCAGAAGAATCTGAAGGGTCTGGGCTTGGACTATATATTGTCAAGGAAGTGGTAGACAGACTGGCCGGGTCTATTGAAGTCGATTCCACCATTAACGTGGGCACCACGGTGAAATTAAAAATTCCCAATTAGTCCTCAATATAAAATTGAGCATTCTTAAGAATCTTATCAGGATTTACCTTGCGCTTTTCATACGGAAAAATCTGCTCATATGAATCCAAAATAAATACGATGAGATTGTAGTCACTGGTAGACTCAATGATATAAGGCGGTGGGATCGTAGCATCTACAAACCTGCGTAATGGCTCCCCATACATATCCAAAACATAGGAGGCCATGTCATAATAAAAATCGTACATAGCATTCACCCATTGTCTTTCATCCTCTTCCTTTTTTATCTCTTTAAGCTTTTTTTGCTGTTTGTATCTGGAGTTGAATTGATTGGCTAAGGCAGTAAGCACACCCTGCAAAGCCATGCCACCTTCCGGGTTGTACCCAAGCCTGACGGTAGCACGCTCTACCCTATCCCTGACCTGGTAATCAAAGGGATTTCTATCCCGCTCCAGGTCTATCTTCCTTACGCGATCGGCTTCTAAAATTGCCTGGATGTCATAAGCCTTTATCGTCACAGTATCCAGGTCTTGGGTAGCCCGTTTCAAGTACACTATTTGATCTTTAAAATCCTTAGTGAATACTGAATCCGCAAAATTGAT
>JBGTCD010000118.1:0-18051 GCA_041749015.1 Cyclobacteriaceae bacterium | reverse complement strand
TAGATACCTCAGAAAATTATTTCGTTCACAAATATGGAAATTTGGAAGATCCTATCTTAGTTCAGGAGTCCCTGGACTATGGGAAAGAGATTGCCAACTTGATTTTTGAGTGGTCGAAAACTGATGGTGGGCATGCTGCTTTTACCCGGAATTTCCCGGCATCTTATGTTCCCCCGGAGGGCCCCGGACTTTGGAAGCCGGATTTTTCATTAAACGCATTGCAGCCCTATTGGGGAGAAAACAGGAGCCTTATTCCTGGTGCAATGGATGAAGAGGAGCTTGATGCTCCTACACCTTTTTCCGTAGAACCTGAATCTCAATTTTACCAAGAGGCCTTTGAGGTTTATCAGACTGTAAATAATTTAACTAATAACCAGAAAACCATTGCAACCTATTGGACTGATGACCCCGCCATTACTTTTACCCCACCAGGGCATTCTCTTTGTATTCTAAAAGACATTCTGAAAATGGAAGACAAGGATCTTGCCTTTTCGGCTGAGGCTTATATGAAATTAGGTATTGCAGTTTCAGATGCTTTCATTTTTTGTTGGAAAGAAAAATTTTCTCACAATCTCCTTCGTCCTGATCATTACATTCAAGATGTTATTGATCCTGTATGGTCTCCATATTTGGTAACGCCACCATTTCCAGAACATACCTCTGGTCATTCTGTGCAAACAGGTGCGGCATCTGAAGTTTTGACCGGAATTTTTGGGCAGAATTATGCCTTTACTGATTATACACATGAATATCTGACGCTTGGGCTTACAGCACGTTCTTACGACTCCTTTTATGATTTCGCAGAAGAAGCAGCGATTTCCAGATTGTACGGCGGGATACACTTTAGGCCGGCAATTGAAATAGGGGTTGACCAAGGGAAACGAATAGGCAAACGTGTCAACCAACTTCCGATTAGAAAATGAAAGCTACTAGCACATTTTTTAAATGTAGGAGCCTTTTTATTCGGGCATTTTTATGGATTGTTTTTTTGGTTTTGCACACGACTGGGTTTAGTCAGTCATATTTCACCGATGTAGGTTCGTTATCTGGAGTAGTTCATCACAATGTATCACCGGATTATATGGGTGGCGGTGTAGCATTTTTTGATTTTGACAATGATGGTTTTGAGGATATCTATCTTACCGGGGGCACCCGTCGTGATAAGTTATTCAAAAACAACGGCAATGGCACTTTTACTGACGTTTCTGAAATCTCCGGTATTAATAATGTAATTCCCGCAAAAACAACAGGTGTTGTAACAGGTGATATCAACAATAATGGCTTCAGGGATATATTTGTTACTGTTCAAGGTAACAAACCAAACTATCTTTTTTTAAATAATGGTGATGGCACCTTTTCTGAGATATCCCAGTCTGCAGGTATAACCGGGCAATCTTGGAGCATGGGTGCAGCCTTCGGGGATTTCAACCTTGATGGTTATCTTGATTTGTATATAATTAATTATATCAAGAACAACAGCCTTATTTACAATGAGCAAAATGGTGTGGTGGGATTTTCGCATGAATGCTATCCCAATAAGCTTTATTTAAATAATGGAGACAACACCTTTACTGACGTAAGCGTAATTTCCGGGACCAATGATAACGGATGTGCTCTTGCCGTAACATTTACAGATTTTGATCAGGATGATGTTCCAGATATTTACGTTGCAAATGATTTTGGTGAGTGGGTACAACCAAATATAGCTTTTAGGAATACTTCCACTCCTCAGTTTGCCGATTTAAGCTCTTCGACAGGTATGGATGTGGCCATTTATGGTATGGGGATAGCGGTAGGTGATTTTAATCATGATGGGTTTTTCGATTATTATATTACCAACCTGGGTAAAAATGTTTTGCTAAAAAATAACGGTGATGGTACATTTTCTGACATTGCTGAACAAGCCAATGTGGAAAATGAAAAAATAGGAAACTTATTGGTGACTGGTTGGGGTACGGCATTTATGGACTTTGATCTTGATGGGTGGGAAGACCTTGTGGTCAGTAATGGATATGTCCCTGCGGCAAAATTTATTGAAACTATTAAATTGGATCCAAATAAACTCTACAAAAATAACGGTGATGGTAGCTTCCAGGATGTCTCGGAATTCTCAGGAATTGCAGATGAGAAAATAGGTCGTGGCCTGGCAGTAGCAGATTTTGATAATGATGGTGATCCTGATTTGCTTATCAATAATATCAACATTGTCAGTGCCACTGAAATAAATGTTTCTTTCTATAGAAATGATCTTGACAATTCTAATAATTGGATCAAGGTGAAACTGCAGGGGACAACAAATAATAGAGATGCATTTGGGGCTAAGGTAATCGCCTTTGCTGGAAATGATCAATGGCTGAGAGAAATTGATGGTGGTTCCAGCCATGGATCCCAGTCTAGCAGCATAGCCCTTATTGGCTTGGGTGCACATAATACTGTTGATTCAATTATTGTACGATGGCCAGGCGGAGCTACTCAAAAATTCGAGGACATCAATGCAAAACAAACCATTTTAATAGTTGAGGGGTCTGGTATTTATGAGAAGCTTGGATGCATGGATACCGAAGCTATTAACTTCGATCCGAGTGCTACAATATCACATGGATGCAGATACGATGAAATATTAGGAGTGGATTATTTCAGTAAAAATTTAATCTCTCTATTTCCTAATCCTGTAGGGTCCACCCTCCATTTTGAAATCCCCGATCATTTAAAACGAAAAGAATTGTTTCTATTAATTACTGACTTTTCAGGTCGAAGTATACGGGAAATGGATATTTCAAAAACCCCTAAAATTCTAGATCGTTCGGGTATAAGCCCAGGGATTTACATCTATCATATTTTGGATGGGAATCAAGTAATTCAAAATGGGAAACTTATTTTTAAATAGGTTTTTGAATCATCATTAATTATGGTGAATTATAAGGAATGGGAGGTCATAAAAATTTTACTTGTAAAGTACCCAGGCCCTCTTCACTTTTGAAGAGATCAACTTCGTTTGTTTTAGCAGTTATTTTTGCATTGGCAGCGTGCAAGTCACAACAATCCATTATGGCCGAATCCATTATATTAAGTGTAGAGCAAGAAAAGACGGTCCAGGGCTTGAGCATTTCTTACCTGAACTATAGCCATGAACATAGCTCTACGGGCCCGGATGAACCATTCGAAGCCACAACTGGGGTGTATTTTCTGCTACTTGAAACCGGCAATAAATCAGAAAGCGTTACCCTGTATCATAGTGTTAATAGTGAGGAGACCGTTCTGGATTGGGAAGGATACAAGATTGCCCTATTTCTCGTAGAAGATGGGCAGTCAACTATCCACCTTAAGATAGAAAAAAGCAACTAATGTTATTTCTAAACAGTTAATTTGTTGGCCAATTGCCCACAAGCAGCATCAATATCCTGACCTCTGCTTTCTCTTACTTTGGCGACCACCCCTGAAGCCTCCAAAACGGATACATACATGGCGACTGCCTCAGGATCGGCCTGAACAAATCTGGGATTATTGATGTCATTGTATTGGATCAGATTCACTTTGGATGGGATTCTGCGGCAAAGCTTTGCCAATGCTTCGGCATGAGCCCGGTCATCATTGATGCCCTTCCATACCACATATTCGAATGTTACCTTCCGCCGGGTGGTCTTATACCAATGATCGAGGGCTTGGGTCAGATCTTCTATGGGATTGGTGTCATTAATGGGCATGAAGGCCGAGCGGGTCTCATTGATGGCCGAGTGTAATGACAGCGCCAGATTAAATCGAACCCCATCATCTGCCAATTTTATGATCATCTTAGCAATGCCTACCGTAGAAACGGTGATTCGCTTAGGCGACATGCCCAGTCCTTTGGGGGAGGTTATTTTACCAATGGCTTCGATGACATTCTGATAATTGAGCAGTGGCTCACCCATTCCCATAAATACAATATTTGTCAGAGGCCTGTTAAAGTGCCTCTCCGCCTGGTCCCGGATCGCCACTACCTGATCATAAATTTCTTCAGGGTTGAGATTGCGCATCCTTTTAAGGGTACCTGTAGCACAAAAATGGCAGTCCAGGCTGCAACCCACCTGAGACGAGACACATGCAGTAATTCTTTTAGAAGTGGGTATCAATACAGATTCTACCGTTAAGCCATCATGAAGCTTGATGGCATTTTTAATGGTGCCATCTGTACTTTGCTGCATCAGGTCTACCTTGGCTTGGGGGATGAGAAAATTTTCTTTGAGCAGTTCCCGTGTGGAAAGGGAAATATTCGTCATCTGATCGAAATCCACCGTCGATTTTTGCCATAACCATTCCTGGATTTGATCAGATCGAAAGGGCTTCTCACCATGATTGACTAAAAATTCCTTTAGTTCTTCCGGTTTTAGTATACGGATGTTTTTCTTAACCTTCATATTGTACCTGTAAATTTAAGGCCATTCCTTGATAAACCCTGCTATAATCCAGAATTGATTGTTGTAATTAGTTTCAAATTAACTCTAATCCTCCAGTAAAAAATACACCTCCTGTATTTTGCCGTGGGCAATAATATAAATGGCCACAGCTTTCACATAATCCCTTCCTGGAAAGCCACTCACCCTTTCATGGTCAATGACTTTGCTTCCAATGACAATTCTATCTACGATTTCACAATGAAGGTCAGTAAGCTGCTCAAACATGCCTGCATACATTCCTCTCATTTTTGATAATCCTTTATATTGAAGGTGATTGGGAAAGGTGTAAACAGCTACACTATCACTGTAGGCCGACAGAAACAGGTCAATGTCCCTGTTATTATTATTATACCCTTTAAGCTGCAGAGTAGCTAATGAGTCAGCTATTACTTCCACAGGACTTAATGACCCGGGCTTTTCCTGTCCGTGAAGGAGAGGTGAATTCATCAAAATGAATGAAAGAAAATGATTCTGATCATGACTAATTGTTTTTGATTTGAGTTATTAGGGTCAATAAAAAAATCTCAACCTTAAGACCATTCCTTGTGAACAGCATGAATTACATGCTATATAACTAAAAAATATCAATATTATTAAACATTTCCTAACAAACGTTTGTAAAAACAGAATAAAATCCAAACGAATGTTAGTTTCCCTAAAATTTTTTTCTGCATAATGTTTGAAATGAAGTATATTATTCTTTAATCTTGCAATGTAAAAGAATTTAATAGATGATTTTTAACACAGCCATAGCCATTATTATTCTCGTCGTGAAAGACTGCACGGGGCGATGATGCTATGCTGAATCGATATTTTAAACCGCCCCGGCTTACGTCAGGGCGGTTTTGTTTTATAAGGGTTTAAGCAAACTAACAATCGTTAAGCAATATGTATTACAGCAATGAATCAGTTATTTTTTTAGATGGTGCTTTTATCAAAGCCAACGAAGCTTCTACCGACTTGTTTTCACAAAGTTTGCATTATGGCATAGGGGCTTTTGAGGGAATACGCTCTTACAAAACGGCCAATGGCATCAATATATTTAAAGGGGCAGCCCACTTTCAGCGCCTCCTTGATAGCTGCAAAGCCTTGCACATACCGCTCAAAGGATATTCAATGGATGATTTGCTGGAAACTGCCCACAGCCTTCTGGAAAAAAACAAAATGGAAGATGCTTATATCCGGCCACTGGTATTTTGTGGTCCGCATATGGCACTCACCGCACCATTGGAGGCCCACCTGATGATCTGCGCCTGGTCCTGGGACCGGTACCATGGTGATAAGCAGGTGCAGCTTTGTATTTCCCCTTATCAACGACCTAACCCCAAATCAGTTCACCTTGAGGCTAAAGCTAGCGGTTATTATATCAATTCTATTTTGGCCAGTACGGAGGCCAAACAAAGAGGATATGATGATGCTTTGCTGCTGGATCTGCATGGTAATGTGGCCGAGGCTTCAGTGGCTAATTTTTTCTATGAGAAAGATGGGGCTTTATACACCCCTCAAAAGGGTCATATCCTCCCTGGAATCACCAGAGATACTGTAATGGGGCTATGTAAAGAATTGGAGATACCTGTTTTTGAGCGGACTGTTACCCCGAATGAAATTTTTGAAGCTGATGCGGCATTCATTTGCGGTACGGCTGCTGAAATTACCGGGGTAGAGGGTATTGATAAACATTTATTTCCCAAACCATGGAAGGAGAGCATTGGTGCGGTAATTCACGAGGCCTACCAGACCAAGGTACTTGACAAATCATTTAATCATGTGATCATCTAATTCATGCCTGCAACCAACCGATATAGTAAAACCATTACTCAGGATCCCACCTTACCTGCTGCCCAGGCCATGCTCTATGGCATTGGCCTTACAGAGGCTGATATGGACAAGGCACAGGTGGGAATAGTCAGTACCGGCTTCGAAGGGAATACCTGTAACATGCATTTAAATGATCTTGCCCGTGAGGTAAAGTCTGCTGTATGGGACCAGGGGATTGTGGGTTTGATTTTTAATACCATTGGGGTGAGTGATGGAATTTCTAATGGCACCACCGGTATGCGGTATTCATTGGTAAGCAGGGACCTGATAGCCGATTCAATAGAAGCTGTATGCGGGGCACAGTTTTATGACGGGCTCATAGCAGTGGTAGGCTGTGATAAAAATATGCCCGGGGCCCTTATCGCCATGGGCAGGCTCAACCGACCTGCTATAATGGTATACGGTGGTACTATAGCCCCGGGAAAATGGAATGGACAGGATTTGAATATCGTTTCTGCCTTTGAAGCTCTGGGGGAAAAAATGTCCGGGAAAATCACTCCGGAGGATTTTAAAGCCGTCATTCAGAATGCCTGTCCGGGTGCCGGAGCCTGCGGTGGCATGTACACTGCCAATACCATGGCGGCTGCCATAGAAGCCCTTGGTATGTCATTGCCTTACTCTGCTTCAAACCCCGCCATTAGCTCCGAAAAAATTGCGGAATGCAAGTCCGCAGCCCCAACTATCAGAACCCTTCTCGAAAAAGATATTAAGCCCCGGGATATCATGACTCCTGAGGCTTTCGAAAATGCCCTTCGTGTGGTAATAGCACTCGGTGGTTCCACCAATGCGGTCCTGCATCTAATTGCTATGGCCAAATCAGTCGACTTGAAATTGGAATTAAATGACTTCCAAAGAATTTCAGACCGTACACCGGTTTTGGGAGATCTCAAGCCTAGCGGCAGGTATCTTATGCAAGACCTGCACAAGGTAGGAGGGGTGCCTTTGGTGATGAAATATCTGCTACAAGAAGGGCTCCTGCATGGGGATTGTCTCACGGTGACGGGGAAAAGTATTAAAGAGAATTTGGCTGCTGTGAGCCTTGAGGATTTTGATTCACAGAATGTCATTTTTCCTGTTTCAAAGCCTGTAAAAGCTACGGGGCATTTGCAAATATTATTTGGAAATCTGGCCTCAGAAGGAGCTGTAGCTAAAATATCAGGGAAGGAAGGCACCCATTTTCAAGGCAAGGCCAAGGTTTTTAACGGCGAGGAGGAATTAATCTTTGGCATTTCTACAGGACGGGTCACCGAAGGAGATGTGGTAGTGATCCGGTATGCCGGCCCCAAAGGTGCACCTGGTATGCCGGAAATGCTGAAGCCTACTTCAGCAATTATGGGTTCGGGCCTGGGCAAGCATGTAGCCCTGATTACAGATGGCAGATTTTCAGGAGGTTCACATGGATTTGTAGTCGGTCATATTACTCCTGAAGCTCATGAAGGAGGGCTTTTGGCCTTAGTAGAAGATGGGGATGTCATTGATATTAACATCGAAACCCAAGAGATGAATCTCCTGGTTTCCGAAGAAATTATAAAAAAAAGAAAGGCAGCCTGGATCCAACCCGATCCTCCGGTAAAGAAAGGTTTGCTGTATAAATATTATCAACAAGTAAAAAGTGCAGCCCATGGATGCGTCACTGACGAAAGCTAAGAAACAACCAGAGGAGATGGATTTAAGGACCCTTACCGGTTCGGAAATTTTGATGGAGTGCCTGCTGGGAGAAGGAGTCAAGACCTTGTTTGGATACCCTGGAGGTGCCATAATGCCGGTATATGATGCTTTGTTCAGATATGAGGATGTCCTAAAGCACTACCTGGTAAGGCATGAGCAGGGCGCCATTCACGCTGCCCAGGGCTTTGCCCGGATCAGGGGGGAGACAGGGGTAGTGCTGGCCACTTCAGGTCCTGGCGCTACCAATCTGGTTACTGGCCTTGCAGATGCGCTTATCGATTCTACCCCTTTAGTTTGTATTACGGGTCAGGTGCCCGAGCACCTTTTGGGTACTGATGCCTTTCAGGAAATTGATGTGGTGAATATGACCCTGCCGGTGACTAAATGGAGCGTACAGGTCACCAATGCTAAAGACCTCCCCGAGGCAGTGGCAAAGGCTTTTTACATTGCTAATTCCGGAAGGCCAGGACCAGTATTAATCGACCTCACTAAAAACGCTCAGTTTGAGACCACATCATTTGGTGAATACCAGGTTTGCAATAATATCAGGACCTACCAACCGGTACCTGAGCCTGATTTACAAAGTCTGGAATCGGCAGCAGATTTAATCAACCAATCCAAAAGGCCTTACATCCTTGCCGGCCAGGGCGTCCTGCTCAGTGGTGCTTCTGAGGCTTTGATTGCCTTTGCTGAAAAAGCCCAAATCCCAATAGCCTGTACCCTTTTAGGCTTGTCCTGCATCCCAACCGATCACCCACTCTATGTAGGGTATCTGGGTATGCACGGCAACTATGGCCCAAACGTGCTTACCAACGCATGTGATGTCCTCATTGCGGTCGGAATGCGGTTTGATGACCGGGTGACGGGTAATGTCGCCAAGTATGCAAGGCAGGCTAAGGTCATCCATATAGAAATTGATAAATCAGAAATCAATAAGATCATACCAGCAGATGTTGCCATTCATTCTGATGCTAAGGAGGCCCTCAGCAGGCTGACTCCCATGCTGTATGCAGCCAAAAGGCCTGAGTGGTTCGAGGCATTCAGAAAGCTTGAGCAAGAAGAATTTGAAACAGTCATTCATAAGGAGTACTATCCCGAAACTCCAGGCCTGAGGATGGCAGAGGTAGTGCGGGAATTGGCCACCATTACTCAAGGCCATGCCACAGTAGTGACTGATGTGGGGCAGCACCAGATGGTGGCCTCAAGGTATTTTCCTTTTAAAGACCCTAGAACCAACATCACCTCTGGTGGTCTTGGCACCATGGGCTTTGCGCTTCCCGCAGCAATGGGGGCTGCAATCGGTCATCATGGTCATGTGGTCGCTATAATAGGGGATGGGGGCTTTCAGATGACTGTGCAGGAGTTGGGCACCATCATGCAATATAGGATTCCGGTTAAGATCATGATTTTGAATAACAACTTTCTGGGAATGGTCCGGCAATGGCAGCAGCTATTTTTTGAAAGCCGCTATTCCTTTACCAATATGGATAATCCTGATTTCGTGAATCTCGCAGCCGCTTACAGGATCCCGGCTTTGAAGGTTTCGGAAAGGGAACATCTCAATGCGGGTGTTAAAACCATGATGGAAACAGAGGGGCCATTTCTGCTGGAGGTGGTCGTAGAAAAAGAGGAAAATGTATTTCCCATGGTACCATCAGGTGCTGGGGTAGGTGAGGTCATATTAAAAGCGCAATGAAAGAAGAGTTTACCATGGTCATTCAGGCCGACAATAATTTCTCGGTGCTTAACCGGATCATCAATATCCTGAACAGGAGGCGGGTGCGGATTATCAAACTTTTAGCACAGGAGGATGCGGCTGACTACCAGAAGGGGGCCGCCATTTTACTGCTATTCAGCACCCGGCCCATGATGGAAAAGGTAAAGCATCAAATGGAAAAGCTCATTGAAGTAGAGTCGGCCAAATATAGCGAAGGCCATGAAGCCTATTTTCGGTACATGGAAATCAACAGAAAAGAAACGGTATAATCATTTAAACTAATTTAAATAATTCAATTATGGCAAAGATTAATTTTGGAGGAGAAGAGGAAGAAGTAGTGACCCGTGAGGAATTTCCGATGGATAAAGCCAAGGATGTGCTCCGGGAAGAAGTAATAGCAATTTTAGGTTATGGCGTTCAGGGGCCAGCTCAGGCTCTTAACCTGCGTGACAATGGCTTTAATGTCATCGTCGGTCAGCGCAAAGGGGGAAAGTCCTGGGAAAAAGCCCTAAAGGATGGTTGGGTACCCGGGGAATCTCTTTTTGAATTAGAAGAGGCAGCCGAGCGGGGTACGATTCTGCAATTCTTACTCTCAGATGCCGGCCAAATTGATGCCTGGCCTACAGTAAAAAAACACCTTAAGGAAGGCAAGACCTTGTATTTTTCCCATGGATTTGGGGTCACTTACAAAGACCAAACCGGCATCATCCCCCCTAAAAATGTGGATGTAGTTTTGGTTGCGCCTAAAGGCTCCGGGACCTCGGTAAGACGCCATTTCCTTCAGGGTAGAGGCATCAACTCCAGCTATGCCATTCACCAGGATTACACGGGAAATGCTTACAATAAAACCATTGCCCTGGGTATCGGTGTAGGCAGTGGCTATTTATTTAAAACCGATTTTAAAAAAGAAGTTAATTCTGATCTAGCCGGAGAGCGTGGCACCCTCATGGGAGCAATTGCTGGAATTTTCGAAGCCCAGTACGAGGTACTTAGAGGCAATGGTCATAGCCCTTCTGAGGCTTTTAATGAAACCGTAGAAGAACTGACCCAAAGTCTCATGCCTCTTGTAGCTGAAAATGGGATGGACTGGATGTACGCCAACTGTTCTACCACGGCTCAGAGAGGGGCTTTGGACTGGAAGGGACGTTTTAAAGAGGCAACTCTTCCCGTATTTAAAGAGCTTTATAAAAGTGTTGCATCAGGAGAGGAGGCTCGCAGGACCATTGAAACTTGCAGCAAGCCAGATTACAGAGAGAAGCTGGATGGTGAACTCAAAACCTTACGCGAAAGCGAGCTATGGCAGGCCGGTGCTGCTGTCCGCACTCTTAGACCTGAAGCCACTAAAGAGGAGGTAGACGCATAATCCATGGAAGCTGTGGTGCCCCATACTGACACTCTTGATTTTAGGAAGGCCCATGAAATATTGAAGCCGGTGGTATTCAAGACCCCACTTCAATATAATAGGAATCTTTCTGAAAAATATGGATGCCAACTGTATCTCAAAAGAGAGGATTTGCAGGTGGTAAGGTCGTACAAAATCAGGGGGGCATATAATCTAATCCAAAGCCTTTCTGAAGCAGACCGTGCCCGTGGTGTAGTATGCGCCAGCGCGGGCAACCATGCTCAGGGGGTAGCCATGTCCTGTAAGCTCCTTGATATCAATGGGGTAATTTTCATGCCTTCAGTCACGCCTAAGCAAAAAATCAATCAGGTAAAGATTTTTGGTGGGGATCATATTGAGATTGTGCTTACCGGGGATACTTTTGATGCTTGTCAGCAGGAGGCCCGTGCCTATACCGAAAGCCATGACAGAGTTTTTATACCCCCTTTTGATCACAAAAAGGTAATCGAGGGTCAGGCTACAGTAGGCATTGAGATTCTAGAGGAGATCGATGATGTGGATTATCTTTTCCTTCCTGTCGGAGGCGGTGGTCTTTGCTCCGGGGTAGGGCAGTATTTCCGACAATATTCTCCTGAAACCAAAATAATAGGGGTAGAGCCAAAAGGGGCCCCTTCCATGACCAAAGCCCTGGAGGCCGGGCATCCGGTATTGCTTGATGAAATTGCCAATTTTGTGGATGGTGCTTCAGTGAAAAGGGTGGGAGACCTCACCTTTGCTTATTGTAAGGATATCATTGATGATATGCACCTGGTACCCGAAGGTAAGGTAAGCACCACCATCATCTCCCTGTATACCCAGGATGCTATTATCGCAGAGCCAGCGGGGGCATTGTCCATAGCAGCCCTGGATCACTACTCCAAGGAAATAAAGGGTAAAAGGGTGGTTTGTGTGCTAAGTGGGGGCAATAATGATATTGACCGTATGCAGGAGATCAAAGAGCGATCACTCTTATATGAAGGTCTTAAGCATTATTTTATAGTGCGGTTTGTACAGCGGCCGGGAGCCTTGAAGGAGTTTGTGAACGACACCCTTGGCCCGGAGGATGACATTGTAAGGTTTGAATTTATCAAAAAGCATAACAAAGAAACGGGTCCTGCACTGATTGGAATTGAGGTAAAGGATCAAAAAGATTTTGAAGCCCTAATTTCCAGGATGGACGCACAAAAAATCAATTATACCATGGTAAACCCTGATGAAAATCTATTTGAATACCTTGTTTGACCAGATTATTGACAAAAAGTATGAATGCACCAAAGACAATATTTGACAAGATCTGGGATGCCCACGTGGTCAAAAGTAGAGCGGGATATCCCGATGCCCTATTTATTGACCGTCACTTCATTCATGAAGTCACCAGCCCCCAGGCTTTTGATGGATTGAAGAAAAGAGGTTTGAAGGTATTCAATCCTGCCCGGACTACAGCTACAGCCGATCATAATGTCCCTACCAAAGACCAGCATTTACCCATCAAAGAGGCATTATCCAGATTTCAGGTTGAGACCTTAAGGAAAAACTGTGAAAATTTTGGCGTCACCTTGTATGACCTGGGCCATCCCTTCCAGGGTATTGTACACATCATAGGGCCTGAGTTGGGCCTTACCCTTCCTGGTATGACGATAGTGTGTGGCGATAGTCATACCTCCACCCATGGTGCTTTTGGCAATATTGCTTTTGGTATCGGCACCAGTGAGGTAGAGCAGGTTTTGGCTACCCAGTGTATACTTCAATACAAGCCTAATAAAATGCTGATCGAGATCAATGGTGATCTGGGCAAAGGGGTGCTTTCCAAAGATATAATTCTTTATATCATTTCAAGAATCTCAGCTTCCGGGGCTACCGGATATTTTGTGGAGTATGCCGGTGATACCATTCGGAAACTGTCGATGGAAGCCCGGATGACCATCTGCAATATGAGTATTGAAATGGGTGCCAGAGGCGGATTGATAGCACCTGATCAGACCACTTTTGATTATATCAAGGGTCGAAAATTTGCCCCTCAGGGCAAGGATTATGATGCAAGGGTTAAAGAATGGCAGGAACTAGCCAGTGATGAAAGCGCAGTGTACGATAAAGTTCTTCGTTTTGATGCCGAAGATATAGCACCCATGCTGACCTACGGAACCAACCCCGGCATGGGCATTAAAGTCACTGACAGAATCCCTACAGAAGAAGAACTGGAAGATATAGCCGACAAGGCCAACCTCAAAAAATCTCTGGAATATATGGGATTACTGGAGGGACAGTCTTTGCTGGGCAAAGCTGTAGACTATGTGTTTATTGGCAGCTGCACCAATGCCAGAATAGAGGACCTCAGGCTTGTTGCTGATATAGTAAAGGGCAAACAAAAAGCTTCAAATGTGGAAGTGTGGGTAATTCCCGGATCCAGACAGGTGAAAGAGCAGGCCCGGAAGGAGGGGCTTGATCTGATATTTAAAGCATCCGGATTTGAGCTCAGAGAGCCTGGGTGCTCAGCTTGTCTTGGCATGAATGAGGACAAAGTGCCCCAGGGCAAATATTGTATCAGCACTTCTAATAGGAATTTTGAAGGCAGACAGGGGCCGCATTCCAGGACTTTCCTGGCCAGCCCGCTGATGGCGGCAGCTGCGGCTATCACAGGTAAGATTACGGATGTAAGAGCATTAGTTTAGATCATGGAAAAGGAAAAATTCACCATACTGAAAAGCAGAGCAGTACCGATGCCTGCCGAAAATATAGACACTGACCAGATCATTCCGGCCAGATTTCTTAAGGCCACTACCAGGGAGGGTTTTGGTGAAAACCTGTTTCGCGACTGGCGCTATGATGATGACGGGCAGGCGAGAAAGGATTTTATCCTCAACGATCCTGCCTACGAAGGCAAGATACTTCTGGCAGGAAAGAATTTTGGGAGCGGCAGCAGTCGCGAGCATGCGGCATGGGCATTATTTGACTATGGTTTCAGAGTAGTGGTATCCAGCTTCTTTGCTGATATATTTAGAAATAACGCCCTGAATAATGCCCTGTTGCCGGTACAGGTGACGCCTGGCTTCCTCAAGGCGGCCATTGATATGGTGCAGACGGATCCCAACACGATAATCGAGGTGGACCTTCCGGCTCAGGAGATCCGGCTTCCTAATGGGACTAAAGAGAATTTTGAAATCAATCCCTATAAAAAAGAATGTATGATCAACGGCTACAGCGATATAGATTATCTCCTTAGCCTGGATGAAGAGATCAGAAAATTTGATGCCAAACAATATTGAAAATATGAAAAAGAAAATTGTGGTTTTACCCGGTGATGGTATAGGAAAGGAGGTTACCAACGCAGGCAAAGCGATCCTGACGAAGGTTGCAGAAGTTTTTGACCATCACTTTGAATATGAAGAGGCCCTCATTGGTCATGAAGCCATTCTAGCCACTGGCAACCCACTCCCAGATGCCACCCTTGAAGCAATGAAATCTTCAGATGCGGTACTTTTCGGGGCAGTGGGCCATCCCAAATATGATGATGATCCCAACCTGAAGGTAAGACCTGAGCAAGGCCTCCTTAAAATGAGGAAAGAGCTAGGGCTCTATGCCAACCTGAGACCCATCAAGCTTTTTGACGAGCTTTTGGATGCTTCGAGTATTAAGCCTGAGATTCTCAAAGGGGCTGATATTCTGTTTTTCAGAGAGCTTACCGGTGATGTATATTTTGGAGAACGGGGGAGGAAAGACGGTGGTGACACGGCTTGGGATACCATGATCTACAGCAAGTACGAGGTTGAGAGAATCGCCCATATGGCCTTTCAGGCTGCCCGCACCAGAAGCAAAAGGCTGACCTCTGTTGACAAGGCCAATGTGCTTGAAAGCTCAAGACTCTGGCGGTCAGTAGTGCAGGAAGTAGCCAGGCAGTATCACGATGTGGCCGTAGAGCATATGTTTATCGATGCCGCAGCCATGAAGTTGGTACAAAATCCCAGGCATTTCGATGTGGTACTCACCGGTAATATTTTTGGTGACATTCTTACTGACGAAGCCTCCCAGATCGCGGGTTCCATGGGCATGCTGGCTTCTGCTTCAATCGGAGATCAGGTGGGTGTTTATGAACCAATTCATGGCAGTGCCCATGACATCACCGGTAAGGGGGTGGCCAATCCTTTGGCTTCAATCCTATCTGTAGCCTTACTGCTTGATATCTCCTTTGGATTAAAGGAGGAGTCCAATGCTGTAATACATGCTGTAGAGCAGGTACTGAAAGATGGATATCGCACCATCGACATTGCAGGGAAGCATACCCCTGAAGAAAAAATACTGGGTACGGATGCTATGGGTAAGAAGGTAATGGAGAAGATAGTGGCCTTGGTGACAGCTACCCATAATTCATAAAATATTTGACAATAAAAATTAAACGATATGAGTCAGAAAATTCAAATATTCGATACTACCCTGAGAGACGGAGAGCAGGTTCCCGGTTGTCAATTAGGTACTGAGGAAAAGATTACCATTGCCAGAGCCCTTGAGCAGCTTGGAGTAGATGTTATTGAGGCGGGTTTTCCCATTTCGAGTCCCGGTGATTTTCTTTCGGTAATTGAAATTTCCAAAGCAGTGAAAACTCCTGTCGTTTGTGCGCTTACCAGAGCCAGGAAAGAAGATATTGATGTGGCAGGTGAGTCTCTGAGATATGCCAGGAATGGCAGGATTCATACAGGAATTGGAGCCTCTGATATCCATATCCGGCATAAATTCAATAGTACCCGAGAGGAGGTTTTAGAAAGAGGTGTCTGGGCGGTGGAATATGCAAAATCGAAGGGGGTAGAGGTAGAATTTTATGCAGAGGATGCCGGTAGGGCCGATCTTGATTTCCTCGCCCGGTTGGTCGAGGGTGTCATCGAAGCAGGTGCAGATGTAGTCAATATTCCAGATACCACCGGTTATTGCCTGCCTGACCTTTATGGAAAAAGGATCGGGTATCTTTTTGAGCACGTCAAGAATATTGACCAGGCCATTGTTTCAGTGCATTGCCATAATGATCTGGGTCTGGCCACTGCCAACACCATAGCAGGGCTTCAGGCAGGAGCACGCCAGGCTGAGGTCACCATCAATGGGATAGGAGAGCGGGCTGGCAATACCTCTTTAGAAGAAGTAGCCATGATTTTTGACACCCATAAGGATATTGGATTTCATACCGGTATAATATCTGAGCGGATAGGGGCATTAAGTAAAATGGTATCTGAGATGATGCGCATGCCTGTACAGCCAAATAAGGCCATAGTGGGTGCTAATGCTTTTGCCCATTCATCAGGGATTCACCAGGATGGATTTTTGAAAAATGCTGAGAATTACGAGATCATAGACCCGGCAGCAGTTGGGATGGCCTCCTCCTCTATTGTGCTTACAGCCAGAAGTGGGCGGGCTGCTTTGAAGCACCGCCTGGAACTGTTAGGCTATTCCCCTGATAAGGAAAGCCTTAACCACCTCTATGAAAATTTCCTGGTCATAGCCGATGAGAAAAAAATGGTGCATGATGAAGATCTGATCACTCTGGTATCCAGCGTGCCGGTTCTGGATAGATAACCGGTCATTTTTTCTCTATTAAGGTTGAGTGTGAATGCCCCGGCAATGTGACCGGGGCTTTTAAATTCCTTACAATTGCGCTGTCCTGAGTTTCAAACTCTGGACAGTTTTACTTCCGCGCCATTATAGGATAGCGGGAGTTGAATCAATTACAAAAATTTATCGTTTCTTTGTAATTATGGATATTGAAGCAAGAAAATACCACTTGATAGAGCGGGTCATGCGTTTCAATGAGAATGAGCTCGACAATATTGAAATGTTCCTCGAAAGGGAATCAGAGTTATCAACTTCATTGGACCGGGCATTACAACAGGTTAAAGAAGGCCAGGTCACCCCGCATAATGAAGTGAGAAAGAAATACGAGAAATGGCTTTAGAGGTCGTCTGGTCCGATGAAGCCAATGAAGGTTTAGATGAAATCATGGAGCGCCTGGAGCATAATTGGACAGAGAAAGAGGTCCGTATTTTTTTTACTCGCCTGGAAGAGTGCCTGGAGAATATCAAAAAGGCGCCATATCGACAAAAGGACTCATTACGGAAGCCGGGAACTAAAGAGTATCAGCTCTCACCACAAACAACTATTTTTTACACCTTTGATGATAAGTTTATCAATATATTACGGGTATGGGCAAACCTGAAAAATCCAGGCGAATTGTAGCGCTGTCCTGAGTTTCACCTGTCCCGCAGGCTTACGGGAAACCCAAGACCAAATTTTCTATGGTGTCCCTTCCTCTTTCCGGGCCAGCATTTTTTCATGACTGGAGAGAAATTCCTCCAGCCGTTCTGCCCCAAGTTTTTTGGCTATGATCTTTTTCTTTTCATCCAAAACAAAAATGGTTGGCGTGGTCAAAGCATCATAATCTTCTTTATAATGTCCTTTATAGCTCCTGGGGCCATTCACATTCACCCAATCCAGATTTTCCTGTTGGATATATTTTTTCATATTGGTCAGGGAAGTATCTGTACAGACTGCGAAGACTTCTACATCAAATTTGGTATTTTCATAAAATGACTTAAGCCTGGGAGTTTCCTTCTTACAGAATCCGCAATCAGGGTCATAAAAATATAAGATGGTGTACTTATTTTTTATTTGGTACAGCTCCTTTTTGTTGAGGTTTTCATCCTGCATTATCAGATTAGCGGCTGTTTTTCCAATAAGGCTTTTACGGAGTTGATCCGCTCTTTCTTTTAGATTCTTATTTAAGGTGGCATTGGCCCAATAATCCATTTCTCCGGTAGCAAAATACTGATCATAAATATTTACGAATACCTCGTCAAGCCCCATGATCTCAGGCTGCTGGTACTTGATGGTGACGGTCCATACCAGGTATTTGTAGGTCTCAGGATTTTTTTTGGCTTTTGAAACCATCTCATTAATGGCGTGGGTGATGGTATCAGGATGTGGCATAAACATCCTATCCAGATATTCATTGACTTTATTTCTATACAAATTATTAGGCATTCTGATATACATAT
>JBGTCD010000117.1:0-5567 GCA_041749015.1 Cyclobacteriaceae bacterium | reverse complement strand
CAAAATACTGCAAATGATGCGGTTGCTGATCGAAAGGATTTGGTAGGTGCTGTCCTTGGAGTAATAGGGCAAGGGTATTTCAGTCTTAGGCGCCTCCTTTAAAAAAGACACATACAACCGGATGTCCTGGTGCATATTGACTGATTCAAAAGGGTTTTCTTTGATTAAGGCCGCAATCTCAACTTTTGTGCGCAAAATCAAGGGAATGGGAAAACCGAATGATTCGGAAAGATGCTTCTCAATTTTGGATTCCAGGTCCAGGATGTTAGTCTCGTTTGTTTCAAATACGATATTCCCTGAGTTCAACAAGGTTCTAACCTGCTCACAGCCTATTTCAGTCAATTTCCTGCGCAATTCTGCCATCGGCACCTTATGATGCCCGCCCACATTGATACCCCTGAGAAATCCTGTTAATGTCATCATGCTATTATATTAGTAATTCAATTTCAATTTTTCCCAATTATTTCTACTCATGGAATAGACTTCACACTTGTCTTCTGAAAACACTCTTTTCTCTTTAAATTCAAATCCCATCCTCTTATAAAACCGTATGGCATTTTCATTCGATTCAATAGGATCAATCAACACTTCATCCACATCAGCATTAGCAAAGCAAATTTCAAGTGCTTTTCGCATCATCTCTGTTCCATATCCCTTACCCAAATTTTCTTTTTCCCCTATCCAAATATCAATTGCTCTTTTGTTCTCTTCAATTTCTCCCCAATATTTTGATTCTTCCTTTGCCGGGTCTATTATTTGGATGACTCCTATTGGCTTTCCATATATTTCTGCAATCAACTGCTCGCGCCATTCCGGGTCTCTGGTTAATTCATACTCCCAATTCCAATCATCATTTGGGTCTGATTCAATTACGTGTTCTTGTTGGTCCCAATATTCAAGGACCTTTAAGTCTTCGATATTTGCCTTTCGTAATTGTACCATCTTTCTACTCAATATGGGTCTTAAAAAAGGCGACTAATTTATTTATGGCATCAGCAGATTGGGTGTTGTCAAAACTGTGAAAAGCTACATATTCATAATACTCATTGGTAACACCCAGGGTATTTAATTTGCCATGCATCCATTGGCTTTGATAGACCGGAACTATTGGATCAAAACTGCCGTGAAAGATAATTGTAGGCTGAGAACTACTGCTTATATTCCAATATGGGCTCACAGCCTTATATGCTGTTGTGTCCCAGGGTTGGCCAACGTATTCCGTCAGGCTGTTACTCACAAAATCCCCTAAAAACAAATTAGTGCTATTATACCAGGACCAGTCATTAATGATGGTTGGTCCAAAAATGCTACCCACACATTTAATATCGCTGTTGTATTTATAAGTATAAATCATGGCCAATTGTCCGCCTGCACTTGCCCCCATTACCCCTACTTTTTCAGATACATGATAATAATCTTTATTGGTATTGACATGATTTAATACCTCATGAATGTCTGCCATAATCTCATTATGATGAATGTTATCTGCATTGCTTGCTAATCGATAATTCATATTAACAATGGCTACAGTACTCCATTTGGATTTGATCAAGTTCAGATAATAATTAAAGTCTTCTTTCTGACCGGCTTTCCAGGCACCGCCATGTATCATTAATAGGACTGAAGTGTTCTCATCCCTATCTGCCGGTAAATAAATATCGTAGACTTGTCTGGTGTGTGAGCCATATTCTACATTCAACAACGTGGTATCTACAAGAGGATTAGTCCCACTATTATTGTCAGGGCTAATAGGATCTTTGGTACAAGCGAGAAGGCTTACTATGCAAAGGCTGATTAAAATAAAATTTTGAAAATGAATGCGAGGTTTCATACTTCCAAATTACACTGCAAAATTATTTTATCCTATTTGCCAGAATCATCTTGTGGTTAAAATCAATAACTAAAAGCTACCAAAAGGTGGCTGTTGTTGTGGGTATTTAGTCTTTTCTCTCTTACAAGCAGCCTATTTCATTGAGTGCAGGCCAATGGTATTACCTTCAGTGTCCATGACAACTGAGCAAAACCCGTGCTCGCCAATTTGAAATTTTTCTTGTAATACCTGACCACCGGCAGCCTCCACTCTTGAGGTTTCAGTCGCACAATCCTCACAAGTGAAATACACCAGGGTTCCGCCGGTTCCGGGTTTCATCTCACGGGTTTTGCACAAGGCACCGCTAATGTTTGTTCCGCCCTCAGCCCAGGGAAAGCTTAACATTTCTAAACCACTGAAATCTTCCGGAGTTTGCATCGGAATCATCTTAATTTTTAAAACAGCTTCGTAGAACTTTTGAGCTCTGCCCATATTGTCTACATAAATTTCTACCCAGGTAAATGGGTTCTTAGTTGGTGTTGCCATGATGTCAATTTGTTTGGATTTTAGCTGCTAATTCAGTCGGTCTTAAAGGTATAGAAAAAGGTTTTTAGCTACTAGCAGTATTATGTTGTTTCCATTAAGTCTCTTGCAAAATAAGAGATTTTTCTTAATTCTTCACTTACCAAGAAGCCAAATAGTGGGGATATTTAATGCCGATAAATCTCTTAATCAAGACTACTAAAAACTGTACCGTGCACTCACGAGAATAATTCTTGTTTCTCTTTTAGAAAAAAAGTTTTGGGAGAACGTATCTGTGAGGTTAAACCCCATAAATCTACGGGTATCAAAAATATCGCGAGCACTGATGGATAAACTTCCTTTTTTGTCAAAAAAGCTCCGTTGCAAACTTACATCAAGAAAATACTGCTCGAAATCTCGGCCCTGGGCTTCAATTTCAGGTGAGTCATAATTAAACACCAACTGAAGCATTAAATCCCAGGGAAGTCTGAAGTCCGAGGCAATTTTGGTATTGTAGGCAAACCCACTGTTCACGAATTCGTCGCTGATATTGGACCCATCCACATCAATCTGATATCCGGTAAAACTACCGCTGATGGTCCACCAGGATAATGGATCAGTCATGCCGATTAATTCGATACCGTAGGAGCTGGCATTGTTCAGATTTTCTGGCTGACTGTAAGAGATTCCATTTTCCACGAATGTGAGATAATCCAACTGACCCTTGACATGGCGGTAAAAAAAGTTAGTGGTAAGGCTTGAAATATCATCCTGAAAAATATGGCCAATCTCCATAGAATGAATCATCTCCGGTTGGAGATTTGGATTACCTCTGCGCACAGTTAGGGAATCCGTGATATCAGGAAATGGGTTCAACCTCCATGCCGTTGGTCGGTCAATCCTGCGGCTGTAAGTTAATTTAAACCCGTGCTTACCAGTGGCATTGTACAAAGCTTGTAAACTCGGAAATAAATTGAAGTATTCCTGATCATTGCGTTCATCAGTATTGAATAGGTAGGTGTCAAACAGGGTAAGTTCACCCCTGATTCCTGCGGTGATATCAAATTTGTCTGATGACCTTGCAAAAATGAGGTAGGCTGCGTGGATGCGGTCTTTGTAATCAAACCTGTTGCTTATCGCCGGGTCATCCACGAAGTTGCCACTGGTATCATCAAGCCGGGCATAATCAAAATCGTATTCAAAGTTGCGAATATTAGACTTGAGCCCCGTTTCAAATTTGATATTGTCATTCAACGGGTGTACATAATCGGCCTGAAAAATATAATTGAAACGCTTTTCATCCGTGATGGCCATTTCCCGACCATCCAGATCTTCCGCATTGGGGAGGGATGCATTTCGGAATATATCAATGTTCTGGGTCTTGTATTGATTCGTATAGGACTGTGTTGCTGAAAACTTAAATGACCGGTCTTTATTGTCGAATGTGCGTTCGTATATTAAGGCATTATCGATCCCGTCATCTGTCTCACTTTCATCATTTCGTCGCACATATTCGAGCAGGAGTTGTTCGGTACTCAATTGTGAAAGGTTTGAATATAGGGTATTAACCTCCTTATCCAGGCTGGTGCTGAACAATCCCTGGTAGCTCAGGACATTCTTACCAAAATAGTAGTCGGCACCGTAGTTGAAATTATGGTCTGTATTTGCACTGGATGAAGCCGTTTCCTGATTAAGAATTTCATCATCACCAAAAATTTCTCTTTCAATACGACGGGTGCCAACACTGCGCCATCTTCTGAAGTTGTACCCACCATAAACATTGAAATCCAATGTCCTGTGGTTTACCTGAGCCCCAGTACTCATTCTACCCCGGGTGCCATACACGGCATCCACGGCCACGTTAGTACCTAAATTGTCACCTTTTTTGAGAATAATATCAATGATGCCCGCCTCAGCTTCTGCATCATACCGCGCATTGGGGTTATTGATTATTTTGATTTGTTCAATGGCACTTGCAGGTATTCTATCAAGATTGTTAGTAAGTGACGAGTTACGACCATTAATAAGTACGTTCGTACCGCTACTGCCCCGCAGGGTTACCGAACCATCATCACCAACCCGGACAGAGGGGGTGTTCCGCAAAATATCAAGAAGAGTACCACCGATATTTGAAAGATTCATATCAGGGATGATTACAATGCCTTCTACTGTCGTGGTCATCATACTTCTCCTGCCTTCGATTACAACTTCTTCAAGTTGCTGAGTGCCACTCTCGGCTTCAATGGTACCCAAATCTCTGTTCCCTTTTAAAACCAGATCCGGTATTTCTTTGTCCTCATAACCAAAAGAAAAAAACTTGATGATGTAGGTGCCTTCAGGGGCAAGCATACTAAATCGACCGTCGTTGTCAGTGGTGGTAAAAGCTTCAGGCCCTGATTTAGCTACAACAAATAGGGCTACCTGGGCAAATGGCACAGGCTCACGGGTCTTTGAGTCCACAAGCCGGCCTTTCACATTGTAACGATTGGGATTTTCCTGTGAAAGTCCGATGGTAACTGAAAAAAGCACCCAGGCAGTCACGGCAAAAACTCTCAATACTAAATTCATGGATCCCTAAAAATAAAAATTCAAATTACCGTGACTCACTTTTTCAATTCCTCGATTTAAAAATACTGGTACAAAATTCTAAGAAGTGTCTCTGCTTAGAAACCATTAGTTTCAGGTTTTGTTTCATTCTGATGTGTTTAATTCTATTACGCTTTCCAGAAAAAAATAAATACGAGAGTGCCTTCTATATTCAGGCATTAGGTTTGAAGCCCTCATTAATAATTTTTTGGGCTTAACCTGATGCGGTATTATCCATCAGGTCAACCGATAGTGCGGCAACCAACGGATTTAGTATTTCAATCAACCTGCCTTTGTTTTTTCGACTGGTCAGAAAAACCTTTCTCCCATCATCAAATTTAATGTAAGCATTAAAATGCACACTTTGGAATGTGGAAGAACTGGTGGTGTGGGCGGTGTAGATTTTCTGAGACATTTTTGCCTGGTTAATGTATACCTTTTCTACTTCATTGTATTTTTTGGTATCACCACCTCTGATAAGCAAAAAGGAATTGTACTCACGAAAAGTTTTACTCACAGGGTCAATTTCTGTTCCCGAAAACCCTGTAAGAAGTGTTATGCCCAAAATTGTAAAAATGGTAGAAAGCCACCAGTAATTCGTTACTAAAGCAAGTGCTCCTATTAGAAACAGTACACCAATTAATTTTGC
>JBGTCD010000116.1:0-9452 GCA_041749015.1 Cyclobacteriaceae bacterium | reverse complement strand
GAATTTTAGCTTCTCGGGCAATTTTTATGGCATTTTCCAGCCGGTCAATTTCAAATACAAAAAACTCAATGCCACTTCTGATGGCCCAGTCGAGCTCTTCATTCTCTATATGGCCCATGATCATGATGTGCGCCTCCGGGCTCAATACATTCCTGACACGCAGTGCTTCATCTGCACTAAAAACTGAAAAATGGTCGATACCACAGGCTTCTACCAGCGGCACGTAAGTCTCGATGCCATGGCCGTAGGCATTGCCTTTTACTACAGCACTGATCTGAGTTTTGTCGCCAATGAGTTTCCTTAGAAAGGAAATATTAAATTGAAGGGCCTCATAATCAATCTCTATAAAAGAAGTACTGGTCATTTCGTATTGAGTTCTTTTATGGCTGAAAGAAAAAATTGCATCCCTGTGGGGAGAATTTCATCAGGGAAATCATAATCCGGACTGTGCAAATCCGGGGTATCAGCACCGGAGCCTAACCCTACCATGCCCCCTTTGGTAAACTGAGTGAAATGGCCAAAATCCTCACTCCAACGAAATGGTGTATTCATTTTTTCAACTTTAAGGCCAGCGTGTTTACCGGCACTAACGGCGATATCCGACCACCCTTCAAAATTATGGGTGTATGGAAAAAACTCGGTAGTCTCCAAATTGCATTGTAATTGATGCGCATTGGCAATAGAAAAAGCTTTTTCGATGGCAGCATTTTTAATCTGCTCAAATACCTGATCCGTTTCACCTCTGATCGTGGCCATTACCACCCCCTCCCCGGGTGTAATCCCAAAATCCCTTTGCCCCAATCGGGCATGAATAACCGTGAGGATGCCTTTGGGGTGGTGGGATCTTGAAAGGCGTTCCAACTCCTGAATGATCTCCGCGATAGCCCCTGAAGCAGGCATTCCCTTTTCAGGATACCCTGCATGGGCAGTACGGCCTTTCAACTTAAAGATGAGGCCTTCACTAGAATAGGCAAAACTCTTATCTCTTACCAAAATGGTATGCATGGCAGCCCCGGGAATATTATGTAAGGCTAAAATATAATCCGGTTTAAATTCAGTCATCTTTGAATCCTCCAGCATCATAGTAGCCCCTGCCCCAATTTCTTCCGCTGGTTGAAACAGCAGTCCTACAGGACCCCATTCAGGGGCATTCTTTTTGATCCAGGCACCCAATCCCAGCAGGATGGACATGTGCCCGTCATGACCACATTTATGACTGACGCCCTGTTTTTCGGATTGGTATTCAATTTCGTTCTCTTCATGGATGGGAAGAGCATCCAGTTCAGCCCTTATCATGACAAAAGGCCCGGGGCGCTTCTCATTGAATACTGCCACTATCCCATTGCCTCCAATACCTTGAACCAATTTATCCGGGTTAAGGGGTTTCAACATTTTTGCTATGTATTCGGCGGTACTATCTTCCTTGCCAGATACCTCAGGGTGCTGGTGCAGATGATGCCGGGATGTTATTGCCTCATTTAAAATGGTTTCATCAATTTCCATAATAAAACCTATCTGTTCAACCTCATTTCAAGGTATTTGTTGGTAAATCCCATTTTCTGATAGAGCTTACAGGCAGGGTTATCAGCCTCCACATGAAGTGCTATCGCACCATCCGCAGTCGCAATGGTCATCTCCATCAGCTTCTTACCAATCCCCTTTCCACGGTAGTCGCTATGGGTAGCGATGTACACCAGGATGTTTTCAGGGATATAGCCCTTCATGCCCGTTTTATTGACCACTACCGTGCCGACCACCCTGGCCACATCCCTGGCTACCACTACAAATCCACCGGGGGTCACTCCAAAGTTTAAGGCATATTCTATGGCAGCGCCGATGTGCTCTTTAGGGTCGCCAAACTGGTCCAGGTGATTGTAAAGGAAGTCTACTATAGAATTTTTTTCGACCAGCCCTACAGTAGAGGCCGGTTTAAGTATTTGGTAATCGATCATTTCAATTGATGGTTTAAATTAATAACAAGTTAAAGCTTTTTAAAAATCCAGTACATGCCAAAATAACAAGCCAGGGCCATGATGATTCCATAAAAAATAGGATCAAGTCCCAATGGCAGTGCCTTCCCCGAAAATATTAGTAGCAAAGTAGTGCCTCCGCCTCCGATCATGCTGACAAGCGCGGCTCTGGAATCCGGTTTTTTGGTAAAGAGCATGGCCACGACCGGAATAAATAAGCCTGAAACCATAAAGGCGTAGGATTCCAGCATGAGATCCAGCACATTTTCTGTGGTAAGGGCCAATAGCAAGGCTAAAATTCCAATCAGGAGGGTCAAAAACTGAGAAACCCGGAGATTGCCGATTATTTTAGCCAATTGTTCCATAGGTTTTTTAAAGACATCTGTCAGGAGGTTACCCGAGGCGGCCATCAGGCAGGAATCAGCGGTGGACATAATCGCTGAAAAATAGGCGGCCATCATCAGGCCCATAAGGCCCACCGGCAGCACTGTGCGTAATAATAAAGGGAGGCCCATTTCTGGATCCATTTCACTCACCGCTTCGAAGCCCATATAGGCAAACATACCGGCATCAGCCCCTACTCTGGCAAATAGCCCCAGTGTTACTCCCATAAAAGCCATAATGGGCCACTCAAATACCCCGGCTATGTACCAGGCCTTCCTGGCCTCCTTCGGACCCCTACAGGAATAGATCCGCTGGTACAAAGTCATTCCCACAAACCATATAGGAATAATGGTAATGGCCCAATTCAGCAAGGTGACCCAGGTGATGTTATTCAGTTTCAGCATTTCCGGGGCTACCGTATTTTTGATGGCCTCGTACCCCCCTATTTCGATATATCCCAGTGGTAACCCGATAAAAATCAATCCTGAAAGCAAAATAATCCATTGAATGGTGTCGGTATAAATCACCGCTTTGATCCCTCCCATGACCGTGTACACCACCGCAATGATGCCCATAATCAAGAGGGCCACATTAAGGTTGAGGCCTTCAAAAGACGCTGCGGCTAGTTTTGCCCCTGCCAAAAGCTGGGAACTGGTAAATCCTACATAGCCAATGGCGGAAATAATCCCTGCTGCCAAGGCTACCCTTGCAGAATAAAAATGCCCAAATAATTGTGGAAATGTGAGCATTTGCTTTTCACGGGCCAGGTCGTAAACCCTTGGTATGAGCCATGATGCTGCCATCCAGGCCCCAATGAGACCAGTAAAAAGCATCCAGGACCCCGATAAGCCCATGGTAAATCCCAGGCCACCCAGTCCAATTGAGAACCCACCACCTACATCAGTGGCTACCACCGAGAGCCCCACATGCCAGGACCCCATATTGCGCCCACCTACATAATAGTCGTCCGTAGATTTATTTCTCCTGAGGAAGAAATACCCTACGCCGAGCATTAATATCATATAAACGATGAAAATGGATAGGTCTATCCAATGCATGAAATCCTGCGGTCTTGCGCGGAAAAAGCCAAATTTACGAAAATAAGGGCGGTACTCCCAGGAGATAGGGAGATTTTTGGATAGGACGGCTATTGTGCTGTGTTCGGGTAGGTAATTGTACTATAGTGGAGACACGAACCAGGGCGATTACCTGAGATCGCAGGCTTTGCAAACCGACCAAATTAAATACTCCAACTCCACGCTGTCGTGGTGCGGTGGGTTGTCCACCGCCAGAGCGGATGTTTCGGGGCATGTGGGCAGGCAAGCCCTTAATAGGTCTATCTGGGTAGAAATTTAGAAATGAGTATGATAGTTCTATCAACCCCAACCATTTGGGAAACGTAGGCCTTTAAGAGCTATTACTGCAGGGCGGGTTTGCGCGTTTCGAGGGGAGGAACATCTTTGGCCGTGGTGCCTTTTCTTTTGGTTCTTTTCTTTGGGCAAGCAAAAAAGAATAATACCACCCATGGAGTGCCCCTACTATGGTTCATGGAGACACGAACCAAGGCGATGGCCTGGGATCACACACTTTGCAAAAGCGCGTGAGGAGATTGGTTTCGATGGCATTTTAAAGTAGATTAGCTTTTACAAGGAGATCCAGATTGAGTACCATAAGCACCATAGATTTTTCCCCCGAATGGGAGTTCAAGGCCACCAGGAGCAGCGGGCCCGGAGGGCAAGCGGTCAATAAGCTCAACACCAGGGTTACTTTGCGGTGGAACCTTCAAAACAGCCAATTGATCACGGATGATCAAAAAAAGGTACTGCTGAAAAAACTTACCATGAGGCTTACCAGTAAAATGGAATTGCTAATTGATGCCCAGGAATACAGGACCCAATCCAGAAACAAACAGGCTGCGATAGATAAATTTTATACCCTTTTGGAAGATATGCTTAAAAAACCCAAGACCAGAAGACCCTCCAAACCCGGCAAGGGTGCCATCGAGAAGCGACTGAAGGCCAAAAAGATTCGTGCAGAAAAAAAGAAATTCCGAGGTGATCGGTTTAATTGATTAAGTTTTTATTAAAGAAACCGTACCCCTAAATTTGAGCTTTGATCAAAATTTTATGAGAATAATCATCGGTCTGCTGTTGATATTGCCGATACTGGGTTATAGCCAAACCTGGAAGGATTGGAACCATCAGGGGCTGGAACTTTATAATTCCGGCAACTATGAGGCCTCTCTTGAAAAATATACCCTGGCACTCAGGGAGGCAGAAAAGGAGTATGGTAAGCATAGTGATGAATACCTGACCTCGGCCAGTAATATAGCCTATTCCTACAGGGCAATAGGTGATTTTAATAATGCTGGTCAACACTTTCAGCAAGTCATCCAGGGGGTGTTTGAGAAAAAAGGGCCGGCACATCTTGATTATGCAGAAGCCCAGGAAAACCTGGCAAAATTATATCTAAGTGCGGGTGATCTCGATCGTGCTGAACAGTACCTTAACAGTGCCATGCAGTCATTGGTTGATATTTTCAACAGTAACAAAACCCATTATGAGGATAATATCTACCGATTCTCTAATCTATTTATCACTATTAGTAACTCCAGAGCGTCCCTCTTTAATTCAAAAGGGCAGATCATGGCAGCTATAGCGGAGATGGAAGAGTTGGTACAATGGATCAAAGGTGCTTTCCCTGATGATTATCCACAAGAAGGATATTACCGAAATGCCATTGGAAACCTCAGTGAATATTATCTACAGTCTGGAAAAGCAGATAGTGCCCGGCCATTGATCCTTGAGAGGCTGGAATTGGAGAAGGCACTAGATCCCAAGTCCCTCGACTATTTATACAGTCTGCAGAGCCTTGGCAGTCTATACAGAATTGAGGAAAATTATGATAGTGCCCTTATGGTTTGGGATGATCTGCTGAGTACTATTGAGGCGGGTAGTTTTTCTGGCACCGATCTTCATTTGGCCAACCTGATCAATAAAAGCGAAATGGCCATCCAATATCAGGATTATGAATCTGCCATATCCTGTCTTGGAAAGGCTCTTGAAATCCAGGAAAACAGAATTGGTATCAACCCAAAATTTTATCACCCCACCCTTTCGAATCTGGCCGGAGCTTATTGGTTTGCTGGTAATCTGGCGCAAGCAGACAGCATTTACTCCCGGTTGATGGAGCGGGTGATCGACGGAGTGGTACGCAATTTTACCTTTTTAAGCGATAATGAAAAGAGAAGCTTCTATGCAGACCAAAGATTTTATATCGATGATTACCTTGGCTTTGCACTGACAGTGAGTGATCTGGTCCCTTTGCAGGAAGGCCCGGAAAAGTACATCAATAAAGACGTATCCCAGGCCCTATATGATCTCCAAATCATGACCAAGGCCATAATCTTAAATCCCAGCGATAAAATGGGCAACAGGATCCTCAATTCTGGTGATGAATCACTGATTAATGCCTTAAATCAATGGAAAGCCCTCAAAGAAAGGTTGGCGATGCTTTATGGTAGTCCGGAGGCCAATGCTGAGGAAATCAGAAACATTGAATTTGAGGGTGAGGAATATGAAAAGTGGCTCATCCGCAATTCTCGAAATTTCCGGGAGGGGTTTACTGTCACACGAAAATCATGGCGGGACATCCAAAAAACACTTAAGCCTGGTGAAGTGGCCGTGGAAATGGTCCGCTTTGTTGACGGGTTATTGTACGGAGCCCTAATCCTGACTGATAAAACCATCGAAAGACCCGCCATGGCCCTGATGAGTAGCACCCAGTCCAGACATCTGGAAAGAGAATATTACAGTTTTTATTCCAATGCTATTGGGTTTAAAATTCAGGACACGCTTTCCTACGAGGTGTATTGGAAGCCAGTCATGGAGGTGATAAAGGATAACCTCACCAAAGGACAAAGGCTTGAAAAAATTTATTTTTCTCCGGAAGGCATCTATAATCAGATCAACCTAAATACCCTTTTCATCCCTGAAAAAGGGCATTATTTAATCGATGAGGTAGAAATCAATCTGGTCTCCAATTCCAGGGATATCCTGATGGAACATGAGGGTGAAAATAGAGATCCGGTTAATGCTGCTGCAATATTTGGAAATCCGGCCTTTACTCTGGATGGTAAAAAAAGTGTGTTTCCCTACTTTGATGACCTGCCTGGAACCAGATTGGAAATTTTGGCCATCGATAATAAACTTACCGGAGCGGGTTGGAATACCAGTGTTTTTGAAGCCGGCAGTGCCAGTAAAGAAAGCCTCAAAAGCATTGAAAACCCTAGAATCCTGCATATTGCCACCCATGGGTTTTTCAAAGATCAGGAGAACTTGGGAGCCGCTTCAATCATCAATGTACTCTTAAATTCAGGGATAGCCCTTGCAGGTGCTAATAACCAAAATCTGATGGGGGCGCAAGATGGGATTCTTACTGCTTTCGAAGCCATTAACCTAACCCTCGACCATACCGACCTGGTGGTGCTATCTGCTTGTGAAACGGGCCTGGGGACCACCCATCCGGGGGAAGGTGTATACGGACTGCAAAGGGCATTAAGAGCAGCCGGAGCCAGGCAGATTTTGATCAGTCTCTGGAAAGTGGATGATAGGGCTACCCAAGACCTTATGAGCACCTTTTACGATCAGTGGATCAAGACCGGAGATACGATATCATCTTTCCGGGAAGCCCAAACAATGCTCAGGATAAAATATCCTGATCCTTATTTCTGGGGCGCATTTATAGTCAGTGGCCTATAAAAAATCCGTGAATAAAGCCCGACTCACTTAAGGCTTAAAATTCCTTGAGAGCATCATTATTAGATTTGGTTTGGGCACTATAAATGCTGGATATATGGGTCAATATATGTACATTTATTCAACCATCAAGAATCCTATGTCCACACCTACTAAATTGATTTTTACGTTATGCATTTGCTCGTTTCTTAACCTGAATGCCCAGTCAGCAAAGACCATTCTCATCACCTACCACTCCGAAACAGGTAAAACGGCTTCTATGGCTCAGGCGGTTGCCCATGGGGTAGGTCAAATTGAGGGGGTTGGATTTATCCTCAAACCAATTCAGGAAGTAATGGAAGAAGACATCCTGAATGCTTCAGCCATTATTTTAGGTTCACCGGTTTACAATGCCAACATGGCGCCAAAGGTCCAGGAGTTTATCAATTCCTGGCCCTTAGAAGGAAGGCCTCTGAAGGATAAAATCGGATCGGTTTTCGTCACGGGAGGCGGTTTTTCCATAGGTGAGGAAGCGGTCATGTTCAGCATGATCCGATCCATGATGATCCATGGGATGGTTATTGCCGGAGGCGATGAACTGGAGGCCGCTTTTGGGGCATCGGCGATTACAGGGGAAGGTGATTATACAGGGAAGGAGGTTCAGGAAATTTTTCTGAAAAAGGCAGAGGGATTGGGAAGAAGAGTGGGGGAATTGTTGTCAAATAAAAGTTAGTTTTTCTGGAAAGGATTAAGGCTGGATTACTACAATTGACGTCTAAATACCAGTTTTTGCAAGCACCTTATTATGCTTTTATTTGACCTTATATACTTACATTAACGCATGAAAAAATCAATACTATTCATTTTTTGCATTTCCTTTCTATTATCCTGCAAGCAAAAAGCGGATTATTCAGACTTTTTCTTTCCGGCAGAGTGGGAATCCCAGGAAGCCATCTGGATGGGCTGGGATGGTAATATGGAAAAGGCAGATACTCTTCATGTCATCACGGCAAGCATCATTAATGAACTTCAGAAAGATATTGATGTGGTCCTTTGGGTGACCTCGGATAGCCTGGCTTATCATGCCCGTAATTTTTTAAATGAGCTCCATGTCCCCTTGGATCGGGTAGAGATTATCGTCATTCCTGCCTACAAAGTGTTCTGGTCAAGGGACAGTGCCCCGGCATTTGTCATCAATCATCAGGGTGAAAGAAAAGCCATTGATTTCAACCATACCGGGTATTTCAGATATATCAAAAGCCAAATTGACATGGGGGCCGACTCAGTCGCCCTGGCCAAACTCATCAAAGAAACCAATCTGATGATGCAAATCGATAGTTTGGTGGCTGTAGAAAAAGGTGAAATCATTGTAAAATCATGGATGTTCATTGAAGGAGGCGCCTTTGATGTGAATGGTAAAGGTTCTCTTTTGGTTTCAGAGCCTTTTCTGTTCAGAAATCTAACGGATGAAATGCGGGACACTTTGACAAAGAAACATTTTGAAGGGGAGTTTCGCAGAACTTTGGGGGTAACCAATGTGATTTGGTTGGCTGAAGGTCTGGCAGAAGATGGCGGCGGAGAGTTTTTCGGAAATTATACTTCAGGGGGTACCAACGGCCATACCGATGAGTTTGCCCGGTTTATTAATGAAAACACCATTTTATTGGCATGGGTTGACGAAGAGGAAAAGGACCTGAATCCTATCAAAAAAGCTACGTATGAACGTATGAAAATCAATTTTGAAATCCTAAAAAATGCCAGGGACCAGGACGGTAATCCTTTTAATATCATCAAACTGCCAATGCCTGACCACGTGATCGAAAATCAAATTTTGACTCCTCAGAAATTATCCAAAGAAGGGGTTCGCCAATTCTATATGGAAAATGGTTTTGCAGAAGGAGATACTTTGAAGTTTGTAGCGGCTACGAGTTATATGAATTTCCTTTTCACCAATAACAAAATCCTCCTGCCCTCCTATACTGCACAGGGTAGTTCCCCCGAAAAAGAAATGAAGGTTGAAAAGATTTTCAAAGAATTTCATCCTGATAAAGAATTGGTTTTCATTGATGCTACCTATGTCAATGCCAATGGTGGCGGGATCCATTGCATTACAAGGCAAGTTCCCAAAAGGCTATTTAACACAAAATAAAGCGTTTCTTTTTATCTTTTATGGAGTTGGAATTTTAGAAGACTCCCGGCTATACTGAATAACTCTTGTATCTAAGATTTTTGGGAAGCACAAAAAATGCTCAGGTTAAAATACCCTGACCCCTATTTCTGGGGCGCATTCATAGTCAGTGGTCTATAAAAAATCCGTGAATAAGGCATAGCTCATTCACGGATTAAATCCTTTGATAGCTCT
>JBGTCD010000115.1:0-18762 GCA_041749015.1 Cyclobacteriaceae bacterium | reverse complement strand
GGTACACATCTGGTCCGTTCCGCCTCAAAATCCTCGCAGCCGGCCTGTGTTTCTGCGCCTCTACAATGATGTGGCCTTTAAGATCTTTGTATACCTCAGCATTTTTAATGTAGGGACTTCTTTGGATACGCTCCTCCATTTTTTTGAGGTTGATATCCTTTAAAGCCGTTCCCAACAATAATTCTTCTCCACCCTTAGTCATGAGATTATGGACATCCTGATTGTTGAGGAAATGATTATCAAGGGTATTGTGTATCCGGATGATCACCTCACTACAGGTAGCAGTACTATGCTCCACCTCTGTAAAGCCGATCAGGACTGCCAACAGCATCACAGCAATGGCAGGAGCAAGTCTTATATTCAATTTAAGCTTCTTCCACATGATGTTTCTTTTTAAGTATATCTGCTACAGGCTTTACCATTCGGTCAATATCGCCGGCTCCAAGTATGGCAATAAGCTCCCAATCTGCATCTGCTAGCAAATCAATGAGGGCTTCCTTGCCCACCAATACCTTCTCACAGGCCAACTTGTCAAAAATCATTTTGGCATCCACTCCCGGAATCGGTTCCTCACGAGCCGGGTAGATCTCTAGTAAAACTACCAGGTCTGCCTTGCTCAGGCTTTCTGAAAATTCTTCAGCAAAATCCCTTGTCCTGGAATACAAATGAGGCTGGAATACGACCACTAACTTTTTATCAGGATATAGCGCCTTTACCGATTCGATAAAGGCCATAATCTCCACGGGATGGTGGGCATAGTCATCAATGAGTACAATCTCAGGATGCTGGATTACAAATTCAAACCTTCGTTTTACACCCTTGTAAGTCGACATAGCCCGACATGCCGTCTCAGGGTTGGCCCCGGCTCCTACAGCGCTCAGGATGGCTGCGACTGCATTTTCAATATTATAAAAACCGGGGACGCCTGACTTAACGTTTAAAACATTGCTGCCAATGCCATTTAAGTCAAAATCAAAAATACCATGCTCGATGGTGATATTACCGGCAAAAAATTGTCCCCGGTTTAAGCCATAGCTTTTAATTTCTACTTGGTCCGGATAAGGCTCAAATTCTCCCGCCAGACGCTCATGAATAAATAATTTTCCGCCCTCTTGAATCCGGGATATAAAATCCCTGAAGGATTTTCTTAAGGCCGCCTCATCTCCATAGACATCAAGGTGATCAGCATCTGCTGAGGTCACAATGGCAATGTCAGGGTTCAGCGTGAGGAATGACCTGTCAAATTCATCTGCCTCTACCACCGCTATGGATTTACCACTGCCTTCATTTACAATAAAGTTTGAACCATAATTGGTACTGATGCCACCCAAAAAGGCGGTAACATTAAATCCTGCTTCAATTAAGATGTGTGCTACCATTGAAGAGGTGGTAGTCTTACCATGGGTGCCTGCCACTGCAATTGTATAATAATCCCTGGTAATCAGTCCTAATACCTCCGATCGCTTTTTTATGGTGTAACCATGATCTCTGAGGTAGGAATAACCCGGATGCGCTTGAGGTACAGCCGGAGTATACACCACCAAAACTTTTAATGGCATCTCTAATATTTTTTCAGGAAGACCGGCTACCGATTCATCAAAATGCACCTTAATACCTTCTAATTCCAATGCCTCCGTCACTGGTGAAGGGGTACGATCATAACCCGACACCTCCTTGCCTTGAAGGACAAACCACCTGGCAAGGGCGCTCATACCAATCCCTCCGATGCCTAAAAAATAGATGATATGGTAATCCTTCAGATTCATTTAATCAGTTTCTCTAATTCCTTTACTATGTCCATGGCAGCATTGGGTTTGGCTAATGGCCCCAGGTTATTCACCATATCCTTACACTTTTCTTCATTATTGATGACTTCAATCACTGTAGGGGTCAATAATTTCTCAGCCTCGACATCCAATACCATCACAGCCGCATTTTTCTCAGTCAGGGCCATGGCGTTTTTCGTTTGATGATCTTCCGCCACATTGGGAGACGGGATCAGGATGGCCGGCACGCCAGAAAGAGTGATTTCAGCAATGGCCAAAGCCCCGGCACGGGTTACTACCAGATCTGCTGCCGCATAGGCCATCTCCATCTCATAGATGAAATCCAGAAGCTTTACATTCCTCAATTCTAGTTTTTGCAAGCGGCGTTTCATTTCCAGATAATAGAATTTGCCGGACTGCCATATTACTTGTATCCCGGCATCCTGATAGGCTTGTACTCCCTTAAGGATACTCTCGTTGATTGTCCTTGAGCCAAGGCTTCCACCCAGTACCAAAACTGTTTTTTTGTAAGGATCCAATTCAAAAAATGCCTTGGAAACATCTTTTTTAAGATTTCTATCACCCAGGTTTTTTCTTACCGGATTTCCTGTAATTACTATTTTTTCCTCCGGGAAGTAGGCTTCCATGCCTTCATAAGCGACACAAATGGTATCTACTTTTTTTCCAATTCGCTTGTTGGTCATTCCGGCGTATGAATTTTGCTCCTGGATCAAGGTGGGGTACTTCAAGCCTGTAGCTGCCAGCATCGTAGGGCCACTGGCATAGCCACCAAAACCTACTACCACGTCAGGATTAAACCTGCGGATAATTTTTCGGGCACTCATGAAGCTCATTAATAACTTGATGGGGAAGTACATATTCTCCAGGGTCATCTTACGTTGTAGTCCGCTGATCCAAAGACCAATAATCCGGAATCCTGCTTCGGGCACTTTGGCCATTTCCATTTTGCCTTTTGCCCCCACAAATAAAATCTCAGCTTCAGGGTATTTATCCTGGAAACACTTAGCAACAGCAATAGCCGGGTAGATATGCCCGCCGGTACCGCCTCCGGTAAAAATTAATCGATATGGTCTTTTAGCTTTCAAGTGTTTATGCTGCTTTTGCTAAATTTTTTAGTTCTTCCTGTTTTTGGGTCCAGGTTTGATCCACCTCTCCCCTGCTCACACTGAGTATAATTCCCAGTGAAATCCCCGTAAATAGTAATGAGGTGCCCCCCATACTGATCAGTGGCAGGGGCAGCCCGGTGACGGGCACCAAACCTACTACCACACTAATATTGATGAGTGCCTGCATTACAATGGCAAAGCTGAGGCCTGCTGAAAGTAATCCGGCAAAAGCCCGTTCACTATTGTAGGCCGCCTTCATTCCCCGATACAAGAGGGTTAGGTACAGCAGGAGCACGGTAAAGCCTCCAATCAACCCGTATTCTTCAATGATGATAGCAAATGCAAAATCTGAATATGGCTCAGGCAGAATGTTGCGCTGGTCGCTTTGGCCAGGGCCCTTTCCTGTAATGCCACCGGTGGCGATTGCGATGTGAGCATGCTTAGACTGGTAGGACAATTCCTTATTCTCGATAAAATTGGTGATTCTGCTTTTGGCTGTTTCGCCACGTACCCCAAATTTTAAGGCGATGCCACCAGCCAGAACCCCCACAAAGGCTAACATGGCCAAATACTTAATGGGTACCCTGCCTATGAACATGATAAGCATACAGGTGCCAAAAAGAATGATGGCTGATGAAAGATTAGTCAATGCAATAAGCCCGCATATCACTCCACACCATAATAATATTGGAATAAGCGATTCTTTAAAATCGCCTATATTTTGTTGCCTCTTGGAAAGCATACCTGCCAAACTTGCCAGAAGTGCTACTGTTGCCAGATCGGAAGGCTGAAACGACCTGTTGACAATTGGAATATTGATCCATCGGGATGCATCATTGAATGAGGTGCCGTGCGTGAAGGTATAAATCAGTAAAGGAACACTTGCCCAAAGTGCCAGTCTGGAAATTTTAAAGTAGTATCGGTAGTCTACACGGTGTGCAAACCACATGGCCACCAATGCCAGAATGATTAAAGCTGTGTGATTGATCAGGTAGCTTTCGGGATTGGTCATACCTCTGAAAGCCAAAGACCCGGTAGCACTGTACACCACCAGTATGCTGATAATAGAAAGCATAAAAGCCACCACCCATATCACCGGATCCCCGTGAAGGTTGCGCTGAGCCCAGGATTTCATATTTAATACTATGTCATTCATGCCTGCTCTCCTTTCATATTTTTATCTTTCATCAACTCTTGCACTACCGTTCTAAACTGATTGCCCCGGTCCTCATAATTTTTGAACAAGTCAAAGCTTGCACAGGCAGGAGACAGCAAAACCACGTCATGGGCGGCAGCATAACTAAGAGCAGCCATTACCGCATCACGCATGTCCTTGGTCTCAGAGATTTGGCTGATTTTACCTCCGAATGCTTCCGTCAGCTTGGTATTGTCGATACCCAGACATACCAGGGCTTTGACCTTCTCCAGGGCAGATTCCATGACGAGGTTGTAGTCATTACCCTTATCTACCCCTCCGGCAATCCATACCAGTGGCCGGTCAAAACTCTGCAAGGCATATTTTACCGAGTCAATATTGGTAGCCTTACTATCATTGATGAAATTTACCTCACTGATGGTACCCACATATTCAAGTCGGTGAGGGGCATTTTTAAAGGTGGCCAGTCCCTCCATGATCTGCTGCTCACCTACCCCTGCTGCCATTGCAGCCAGCATAGCACCGAGCATATTAATTTTATTATGGGGTCCTTTCAGGGCGGTTTTATCTTCAGCTACCCTGATTTCTTCTTCGCCCATTCGGGCAATAAGCTGACCGTCCTTTATGAACCCTTCTGCTTCCTTTTCCAGACTTATCTCCCAAATCCTGGATTGGGGCTTGGTGCTCAAAATGCCCTCTGCAAGCAAGGGGCTGTCACCGCCATAAATCAAAACCTGATCAGGACCCATATTTTTAGTAATGGCCATTTTGGACTGAACATAATTTTCTACCTGGTAATGATACCGGTCGAGATGGTCAGGAGTGATATTTAGAATTACTGCGAAATCCGGCCTGAAGGACTGCATGCCATCAATTTGAAAACTGCTCACTTCTACCACATAAAAGTCAAACTGGTCTCTGACAATGCTGGCAGCCAGGCTTTGGCCTACATTTCCTGCCAAGCCTACATTAAGCCCTCCATTCTTCAGTAAATGGTATATTAATAGTGTGGTCGTAGTCTTGCCATTGGTACCGGTCACGGCAATGATCATGGCCTTGGTATACCTGGAGGCAAATTCCAACTCATCAATGACAGGAATATTTTTTTTCAGGGAGGCTGCTACAATAGGAGCTGTAAATGGAATACCGGGGCTTTTGATGATTTCATCAGCCTTCAAAATCAAATCTTCAGTATGCTTGCCTTCCTCAAATGCTATTCCGGCATCTTTCAGTTGCTGGCGATACTCTGATTTAATGGATCCTGCATCAGAAACAAATACCCTGAATCCCTGAGCATGAGCAAGCAGGGCGGCACCTGTTCCGCTTTCTCCTGCACCTAATATGACGATATACCTGCTCATCTCAGTTTTAATGTTGCCAGACTCAGGATGGCGAGCAAAATGCCCACAATCCAGAACCGGGTTACTATTTTAGGTTCCGAAAGACCCTTTTTTTGATAATGGTGATGCAGAGGAGACATCAGAAAAATCCTTCTGCCTTCACCGTATTTTTTCTTAGTGTATTTGAAGTAGGCCACCTGCAAGACCACTGATAAATTTTCAATGACAAAAACCCCGCAAAAGATCGGGATCAAAAGTTCTTTTCTGATGGCAAGCGCCAACACTGCGATGACCCCGCCGAGCGTGAGACTCCCGGTATCTCCCATAAATACCTGCGCCGGATAGCTATTGTACCAAAGAAATCCAAGACAGGCACCAACAAGTGCAGTTGAAAAAATCACCAATTCACTCAAATTTGGCAGGTGCAGGATATTCAGGTATTCTGAAAAGTCAACCCGGCCAGAAAGGTAAGCCAGGATACCAAGGGTAAGGGCAATTATGCCGGAAGTCCCTGCGGCAAGTCCGTCAATACCATCCGTAATATTGGCACCATTAGAAACAGCGGTTATGATAAAGATCACCACCAGCACATAAATCACCCAAGTAAAATCTTCACTGAGAAACGGGATGATTTTGCCGTAATCCAACTCATTATTTTTGAGGAAGGGTACGGTCGTTTTAGCGGATTTAATATCAGTGTAAGGCCTGGCAATCTCTCCGATTTCGGAAACCTGAGGTTGGCCAAAGTCACGCACTACTACATCCTGATGGAAAAAAAGGGTAAGGCCCACTATGAGCCCTACTACAACCTGTCCTACCACTTTAAATTTTCCTGCGAGCCCTTTTTTATCCTTTTTAAATACCTTGATATAATCATCCATAAACCCAATAAAACCCAGGATTACGGTGGTAACCAATAGCAGAATCACATATATATTATCTAGTCGCGCAAATAGCAGTGTAGGCACCACAATAGCCAGGATGATGATGATGCCACCCATGGTGGGGGTCCCTTCTTTTTCCTTTTGACCATCAAGACCCAAATCCCTTACGCTCTCACCGACTTGTTTCCTTTTAAGCCACTGGATCAGCTTATAGCCCAGGGCAATACTGATGAGAAGAGAAAATACCGCAGCCAGTCCGGCTCTGAAGGTAATGTACTGGAATACCCCTGCCCCCATGAGGTCAAACTGTCGATCTAAATATTCAAATAGATAATAGAACATCGGCTATTCCAGTGTTTGAAAAATTTTTGTCAATACTTCCTTATCATCAAAATGGTACCTTTTACCCTGTATTTCCTGGTAGGTTTCGTGACCCTTACCGGCCACCAGCACCATATCCTCAGGTTCAGCCATAAGGCAAGCCGTCTTGATGGCCTCCTCACGGTCAGGGATGACTACCGTTTTTTTCCTTTCAGTAACCCCTATACCTGCTTTCATATCTTCTATGATTTCCATGGGGTCTTCATCTCTGGGATTATCAGAGGTGATAACCACCCGGTCACTGTATTTGCAGGCAATAGAAGCCATCAGGGGCCTTTTGGCCTTATCTCTGTTGCCACCACATCCTAATACCGTTATGATTTTTTCATTGCCATTTCGAAGCTGGGCCAGGGTTTCCAGTACATTTTTGAGGGCGTCAGGGGTATGGGCATAGTCCACAATGGCAGAAATCTTACCCGGCCCCTGCACCCTTTCAAAACGCCCAGGAGCACCCTCCATACCGGAAAGTTTGGTCAGCACCTCCTCCTCATCTTCACCAAGCAGCACTGCGGTGGCATAAACACCCACCAGATTGTAGGCATTAAAATCACCAATAAGCCTGAACCATACCGGCTTTCCATTCACCTCAAGTTCAAGTCCATCCCTTGAATTGGTAATGACCTTGCCCTTGAAATCGGCCATATGCTTTAGGCTGTATTTATACTTAGTGGCTTTGGTGTTTTGCACCATGATGGAGGCCCGACGGTCATCGGCATTTATTAATGCAAAAGCAGAAGCAGGAAGCTGATCGAAAAAATATTTTTTAGCTTTGATATAATTATCAAAGGTCTGGTGATAATCCAGATGATCGTGCGAGATATTGGTAAAAACCGCACCCGAAAAATGCATTCCTGCTATCCGCTCCTGCACAATGGCGTGGGAGCTGGCTTCCATAAAACAATGAGTACAACCTGCCGTACTCATTTCATGCATGAGCTTATTGATGCTCAAGGCATCAGGGGTGGTATGGCTAGAGGATACCACCGCCTCATGGATCCTGTTTTCTACAGTAGAAATCATACCCACCTTGTAGCCTAATTTTATATAAAGATTATAGAGTAAAGTCACCATGGTGGTTTTGCCATTGGTGCCGGTGACACCCACTACCTTAATTTTCTCAGAAGGATTCTTATAAAAATTACCTGCCATGATCCCCAGGGCTCTGCTGCTGGATTCTACCTGGATGTAGGTGACTTCTTTAGATAAGGACTCAGGCAACTTTTCACACACTACCGCCCTGGCTCCTGCACGCACCGCCTGAGCGATATAGTCGTGACCATCCTGACGGGTGCCTTTCACTGCCACAAACAAGGTGTTTTTGTCGACAGTCCTGGAGTCAAAAGCGATGGAAGCAATATTCACTTTCATGTCCCCGGAGGCAGCCCTTAGTGATACATTATATAATATGTCATTCAGTGCCTCCATCAACTCAGTTTTATAAGTATTCTTTGACCATTAACTATTCGGGAACCTGGCATTTGTGACTGTTCACGCACCCTGCCCTTGCCTTCATATTGCACCTTGAGGCCATTTTTCTCCAAGAGATAAATAGCATCTCTGAGGGTCAGTCCCATCACATCGGGTACCAGACCGTGATCATTTTTTCGGTCCTTCCAGACCACTGCATTGCCGCTGCGCTCGGAGGTCACCCATTCCTCTTCCGTCTTCAGATGATTGGAAATGCCTAATTCATTACATATCAATTTCATATCATTAACATGGCCACCACGGATCACCGGGAAGATGCCATATTCAGCGATGAATGAGCGCTCAATAGGCTCATGCAATTCCTGGTCGCGGGCATAAATATTATCTGCAATTTCCTTAAAAACCGGTGCCGCAACATTACTCCCGTACTGCTCCCACCCCTTTGGATTTTTGATCACTATAATGGCACTATACTTGGGCTTATGCGCTGGAAAATATCCTGCGAAAGAGGTGATATATTTTCGGGTATATTGGCCATTTTCAAGAATCTGGGCGGTGCCCGTTTTACCAGCAATTTTATAGTCAGCGCCTTTGATGTTTTGAGCAGTACCCCTCTGTACCACCCCTTCTAGCATGTCCCTGATATAGCCCAAATTTTCCTTGCTGCATATATTTGGATTAATCACTTCAGTTTTGAAGGATTGCTTTACACGGTCTGCATGCCTGATGGATTTTACCACCATGGGCTTTACCATTTTTCCATTATTTGCTACCGCATTGTATAAAGTGAGAATCTGCAAAGGCGTCATTTCAAGACCATAGCCATAAGCCATCCATGGCAGGGTGATCCCACTCCAATCTTTATCCTTGGGATATTTGATTCTGGGTATACCCGCTCCAATCATTTGAAAGTCAAGCGGTCTGGTGAGGCCCAGAAACTCCAGATGCTTTAAAAAGCGCTCCGGTTCGTGGCCAAAATGCAGATCAACCAGGCGTGCCATGGCAATATTGGAGGACTGCTCAAAGGCTTCCCTCACGGTAATCCTGCCCAGCCCGCCTTCATGGTGGTCTCTTACCTTATGATTATAAAAACTGAATGAACCCGTTCCGGTATCTATACTATCCTTAATGCTGACCCCGGTCTTTTCAAGGAGTGCCATCATGGTAGCCAGCTTGAAGGTAGATCCCGGCTCCTGCAGCCCCTCCCGGCCTACAGCATAATTGTACCTTTCTGCATAAAACCCGGCTTTAGTGCGGCTCAGATTGGCCATTCCTTTGATTTTTCCAGTGCTGACCTCCATGACGATGGCAGTACCGTAATCAGCCTGATGCCTTTCCAAAGCCCGCAAAAGAGCTGTTTCGGTCACGTCCTGCACATTGACGTCAAGGGTGGTCTCAATATCCAGCCCGTTTTCCGGCTTGATCTCTGTGCCGTCAAAAACAGGCTTCCACGAGCCCCCTGAAATTTTTTGATACAGGGCTTCACCGTCTCTTCCTGCCAAATAATTGTTAAAACTATATTCAAGGCCAGCCCCTTGGTAGTTTTCATTGACGAAGCCAACCGTTCTGAGGGCCAGATTATTAAAGGGTCTGAATCTTTTGTCAACCTTCTCAAAAATAATTCCCCCTTTATAGCGCCCTTCCCGGAAAATAGGCCAATCAGCCATTTCTTTTTTCTCCAGATAGTTGATCTGCTTTTTATTTAATCTGCAATATCTTTTTCCTTGTGTTCGGGCATCCTTGATCATCCTGATGTAGGCGTCTTTGGATTTGTCCTTAAAATGTCTTGAAAGTAATAAGCCAAGAGAATCTATATTCTGCTGAAAAGTACGCTCATCCGCAATTACCGGGTCTATTGCCACAATATAAAATGGCAAAGAAGTGGCCAGTAGACTGCCATTGTCAGAATAGATATTACCACGTGTAGCTTTTACCTTTTTGATTTGAAAGGAAGACTCCTGACCTAAGGCCCGCCACCGGTCGCCCTCACCATATTGGATATGGGTGATCTTTACCACAATGGCCACAACCAGTATTGTCGCCATCAGAAAGGCAATCCGCACCCTTATTAATATGGACTTTTTAATATTCATGCCTGCTGATCTCAATTTTTTCCGGTGGTGTCAAGCTCTCCTTCAGTCCTTTTGGGGCTATTTTTTTGGCAACTTCCGACTGTTTGCTGCCAAACATATACTCGGCTTTAAGGGTGGTATAATCCGCCCTGAGATCTTCCACTTCCCGTTGAAGTGTGGTAATCTCCCTGATATTCCTTTCTGCATGGTGGCCATTTCCTATGTAGAATACCCCTATCACCGTTAGAAATAGGATGTAGGGAATGAACTTTACCGGCACCCCATCAGCAAAAAACTGATCCATTTGCAGCAACCCATCAAATGCCTGAAACACGCTCTTTCCAGAAGATTTTTCGGTGGGTATTTTAAATGAATTTTTAGTCATTGCTCTATATTTTTCGAGCTATCCGAAGCTTAGCACTCCGGGCTCTGTTATTAGTCTTTATCTCTTCTTCTGAAGCAGGTATTGGCTTTTTGTTTACTGCCTCTAATGGCTTGATCACATTTCCATAGAAGTCTTGCTCTACTTTGCCTTTGAAATTTCCTTTATTGATAAAGTTTTTTACCAGGCGATCTTCAAGTGAATGGTAGCTCATTACCACCAGCCTGCCCCCAGGCTTCAGTACTGATGCGCTGGCCTGGAGCATTTCCTCAAGCGCTTTTAGTTCGTCGTTGACCTCGATCCGCAATGCCTGAAAAACCTGTGCGTAATACCGGAACTCCTTGCCCTTTCGCGCAAAAGGCTTTAATAATTCAATCAGATCATTGATCTTTTGAATGGATTGCTGGTTTCGGGACTCCACTATTGCCTTAGCCAATGTCCTGGCATTGCGTACCTCACCATACATGCCCAAAATTCGGTGTAAGGCCTCCTCGGAGTAGGTATTGACCACGACTGCCGCAGTCTTATCGCCCTCTTGACCCATTCTCATATCAAGGTCGGCATCAAATCGTGTAGAAAAACCCCGCTCCCCGCTATCAATTTGATGGGACGAAACCCCCAAATCAGCCAGAATGCCATCTAATGCTTCGACACCTTCAGCCTTCAAATACCTCTTGAAATACCTGAAATTTGCTTCTATGAATGTGAAAGAACGTTTCTCAATTTTTTCTGCTTCTTCTCTGGCATCCGGATCCTGATCAAACCCAAACAGCCTTCCCTTAGTCAAATATTTTAAAATCTCCTTGCTGTGGCCTCCGCCACCAAAAGTCAAGTCAGCATACAAACCATCCGGCTTTAAATCGAGCCCCTCTATGCATGGCCCCAGCATCACCGGCACATGGTAGTTCGCCTGCTCCATCACTTGTCATCCAGATACTTCTGCGCCAAACTGGAAAGCTCAGAAGGATCATTGATCAAATATTTCTCATACCGATCAGGACTCCATATTTCAATTTTGTTACCCATCCCAATCACCATCGCCTCTCGATCGAGGCCTGCGTACTGCAGCATGGTCTTGGGTATGAGAAACCTCCCGGCACTATCCAACTCTACCACGGCACTACCCCGGAAAAAATTTCTCTGAAGCTTACGGTTCTCTTCATTAAATTCATTTAATCCGGCAATTCTGGAATACAACTTTTTGTATTCCACCATAGGATACAGTATCAGACACGGCTCAAACCCCCTCCTTACCACCAGTTCATTGGAACCGTGATCCGGCAAGTTGCCTTTAATCTTGGCTGGTAGCACCAACCTGCCTTTGGCATCAAGCTTACACTCATATTCACTGGTGAAAAATGTCATCGCGCGATACTGTACTATTTCTCCGAAACAAACATAATCATTAAAATGACATTTTCCACCACTTTCTACCACTTTATTCCACATTTAAACAAATTCATGGGTTATTACCCCTTTTCAGGGAAATTTGACCGTTTTTTTAAACTACCTCAATCCTGCTCTTCCGCTGATTTCCGGATCATTTAAGGCCGATTTTTGGTAGAAAATGATGAACTAGAACCTGTCTGGAAAAGGCTGAACTATAAATTGTTGGGTTCGTGACAATCAAATTGAGTCAGGTGTTGTTAATTTACCGGCTCAAAACCCCTATATATGAGATTATTACTCTTTTGCATGGTCATTATGGTCATTGTTTCCGGTTGTTCCGGTAATAATGAAAGCACCGATAAAGTGCTTTTAAAGGGAAGTTGGCAGGGCATCATTATGATGCAGGGTCAGGAACTGCCATTTAACTTTGAAGTAACAGGTGAAGACGCTATACCAACCATTATCTTAATCAATGGCGAGGAGCGGATCATTTTGGAGGATCTGGTCTTGGAAGGTGATTCCCTCATCATCCCGATGCATGTATTTGATGCTGAAATAAAGGCCTATATCGAAGGTGAGCAAATGACCGGTTATTGGGTCAAAAATTACCTAAATAACTATCGATTGCCTTTTTCAGCACATCATGGCCATGACTTTCGGTTTAATCCAAGTAATGCCAAGAAGGAGCCCGAAGATTTTTCAGGTACCTGGAGGGTGGTTTTTACAGGGATGAGCGACACCACTGAAGCCAAAGGGATATTCTCTCAAAATGGAAATGCCCTTACCGGAACATTTTTGACCACCACTGGAGATTACCGATATCTGGCGGGTTCGGTTGTAGGAGGAGCCCTTTATTTAAGTGCATTTGACGGCTCTCATGCCTTTTTATTTCAGGCAACGAAAAATGAAAACGGAACATTAAGTGGAAATTTTTGGAGTGGTAAAACCTGGCACCAAACCTGGACCGGGATAACTGATCCTGATTTTGAACTGCCCGACCCAGACCATCTTACCTATCTCAAGGACGGTTATGACAAAATTTACTTTGAATTTCCGGATCTGGACGGGAATATTGTCACCCCTGAAGTTGAACAGTTCAAAGATAAAGTGCTGATTTTGCAGATCATGGGTACCTGGTGTCCCAATTGTATGGATGAAACCCGATTTCTTTCTGAATGGTACAAAAAAAATGCCCATCGTGGTGTGGAAGTTTTAGGTCTGGCTTATGAAACCCGGGATGACTTTGATTACGCCCGGTCCAGAGTGCTCCGCATGAAGGAAAAATGGGATGTACCTTACCCTTTTTTGATTGCTGGTGTTTATGATAAAAAAGCAGCCGCAGCCACCCTGCCCATGCTCAACCATGTGCTGTCATTTCCTACCACCATTTTCATTGACCGAAAGGGCAAAGTCAGTAAGATTCATACCGGATTTACCGGGCCTGGCACTGGAGATTATTATGAACTATTTGTTGAAGAGTTTGAAGCCACAGTGGACAAGTTACTTGCAGAAGACTAATAGGCTAATGTAAATCAGTAATCTGATCAAAGGCTCTGAAATATCATATCTATTATTCTCTATTGATTGTAATATGTTATATATATAACTTTTAATTTTTGAGGTGTAACATATAAAATAAGGGGACTACCTACTTTTGATTAAAGTATTAAAAAAATTACCCCCTAATAAAGCCCATCATGATAAAGTTAATCCCCTTATTTCTCATAGTTACCGGTTTGGTTTTTATGATTTCATGCGGTCGGACTGATGTTGCTCCAGATATTTCTGAAACACCAGATGATATTATCCCTACTGACTTTGAACCAGATGTATTGGAGGAATTAAATTTTGTTTTTTCGCGAAACAAACCTTTCCCTGATCAACACCCCTACTTGTTTTCAGGATCAAATAAGCTAAACGTTATATTAACTGAAGAGTCTGAAGTGTATATAACTTTTGTATTAGAAGGAGCCACCTTGAAAAATTCTTTGGGTTATTATATTTATAACCCAAGCACTAAAATTGTAAAAGTAGGTGAACTAGATAAAAAGATTTTATTTCCCCATGTTAGTGATCATATTTTGAATCAGGGAGATATGCTGCAGTTGGGGGACCAGGCATTCCCTAAGGGAACAACTTTTGGATTTTTTTTAATAATAGATGGCTGGAGATCGGGCACAGTAGATTTTAATAGAAAAACTTTTTACACCGATACTTATCTTAATTCAGAAGAAGTACAGCAACATGTATTATTCAAGTTCGAAAATTTTGGTGCCGTAGTTCTAGCCTTTGAAGACCAGTTTGTAAATGATGTAATAGGTGATAATGATTACAACGATGTGGTTTTTACTGTTTCAGATAACAGACATCATCAGCCTATTACACGATTTGACTTGGAGGCTATACCCACACTTGTAATGGAATAATCCGAAAAGTATTATTCTATATTACAGGAGAAACAAACTAGATTTTAAGAATTGACTACTTCGTCCGCTCAATGGTAAATTGTACCAGGTTGCGGAGAGAAGACTTATACACAGAGTCCTCAAAAGTATCCAGGATGGCGATGGCTTCCTGGTAGTATTGCTCCATGATGTTCTTGGCATAATCTATCCCCTGAGAATTTTTGACGAAGACAATGACCTCATTGATCTTTTTTTGGCTCCCATTATGATTTTTTACGAGGTTGACAATCCGGCGCTTTTCCATCCACCCGGTATTTTGCAGGGCATGGATCAGGGGTAGTGTCATTTTCTTTTCTTTGATATCAATACCCAGTGGTTTCCCGATTTCATGCATACCAAAGTCAAACAAATCGTCTTTGATCTGGAAGGCCATGCCTACCTTTTCTCCAAAAGTTTTCATACTGGCAATCGTCTCTTTTCCTGCACCAGATGAGGCGGCCCCTACAGCACAGCAAGAGGCAATGAGTGAAGCTGTTTTTTGCCTAATAATATCATAATATATCTCTTCGGTAATGTCCAGGTTACGCGCTTTTTCCATTTGCAATAGTTCCCCTTCACTCATTTCACGCACTGCCTCAGATACAATCTTCAAAAGATCAAAATCCTCATTATCGACTGAAAGTAGAAGCCCTCTCGAAAGCAGATAATCCCCTACCAGCACCGCAATTTTATTTTTCCAAAGGGCATTGATGGAGAAAAAGCCCCTGCGGTAATTGCTGTCGTCTACTACATCATCATGTACCAGGGTAGCCGTGTGGAGGAGTTCGATCAGGGAGGCACCGCGGTATGTCGATTCGCTAATGCCACCACTGACCCCGGCAGCCAAAAAGACAAACATAGGGCGCATTTGTTTGCCCTTACGTTTAACGATATAGCCCATTATTTTATCAAGCAATAGTATTTTGCTCTTCATGGACTGCCGGAATTTTTTTTCAAATTCCTCCATTTCCATGGCAATAGGCTGCTGGATATCCTGAAGCTTGAGGGCCATAATTCATGCAATAATACAACTACGCCCTACCTTTAGCAAAAGGGAAGCGTATTATTCCTATCCCTTACAGCAGATCACCTGTAACATGGGTGGCCGAATAGGATAATCTTTCATTCCACAATTAAAACGATCCATCAAAATCTGCAATAATCAATGAGTACCGTGAAAATATATAAGGAAAAATCATACAGTTGTGCTACACTTCTCTAAATTTACAGCCAAATCATGGATATGAACTTTCCTGAGTATTGGATATTTATTTTAGTGGTGATTATTGCATCTGTAATCATCGCCAAGGTGCTCCGCATCCTCATGACGCGATTTTTTAATGCAGCCGCCGAAAAACTAAGCGTAGATCCAACTAAATACAATTTCCTTAAGAATGCCGTGAGCCTCATCGTTTTCCTGATCGCTCTGACCCTGATCTTTTACCATATCCCGGAGCTGAGGAAATATGGGGTTACCTTATTTGCCAGCGCAGGTATTTTTGCTGCCATTATTGGGTTTGCTGCCCAGGGTGCTTTTTCCAATATTATCAGTGGCATATTCCTGGTGATATTCAAGCCCTTCAAAGTAGGCGATATTGTCTCAGTGGGTGAATCATACTCTGGTACGGTGGAAGATATCACCCTAAGGCATACTGTGATCAACAACTACGAAAACCGGCGGATTGTCATCCCCAATGCCATTATCAGTAATCAAACGATTCTAAACTCATCCCTCAATGACACCAGGGTGTGCATGCACATAGAAATGGCTATCAGCTACGAATCTAATTTGGACCTGGCCATGGAAATCCTTCAGGAAGAGTGTACCAATCACCCCGAAATAGTGGATAATAGAAGCCCCGAAGATAAAAAAGCTAAGGTCCCTAAGGTAATCGTCAGGGTACTGCGGATCGACGACTCTGCCATTATCATCAGGGCATGGGCATGGGCCAATGAGCCCCGGACCGGGTTTATTCTGAGGTGCGATGTTTTCAAGTCCTGCAAAGAGCGTTACGACGCCTCTGGGATTGAAATCCCTTATCCGCACCGCACTCTTACCTTTAAAGAATTAGAAGCCTTGAAAAAAGCACTGAGCGGTAAAAATTCAATTTCCTAATTTCTCAATAATTCCCATTGCAATACCTACCACTGCTCCAGTGAATCCAGCAAACATGACAAAGGATATATAACCCAAAAAATAGACCACCAGTGATTTCCAAATAGTTTTAAACAAAGGCTGTCTAAATACCTTTACATAGACATATATGAAATAAATTAGAAACAGTAAGGAATTAATACTACTAAATAATACAAAATTACCGGTAAGGAGGTAAATAGAAATATTGAAAATATATAGAACAAAACCTTGTCCGACTATGTAGGTATTGATGATAAGATGCTCCACATAATTATAACCCACCTTAAATAACCACCGGCTGAAAATGGCATAAAAGAATAATGCGAGGGCCATAAGTAAGGATAAGTAATCATAGATAAACTCCATAAAACTTATATCAACACTCTCATCAGGAGCAATTAGCTTTGTAGTTGCTTCTGTAGTGGATTTTATTTCATCAATGATACCAAATTTAAAATACAGCAATACCATAATTCCCGATAGCAGAATAAAATACCTGACCGGGCTGGACAGTCTGAACCTGTCCGTACCCAAATACCCTCTGATACTCTCCCCTGGGGCAATGAATAGCTGCTTAATAGTATAAAACAATCCACGGTTAAACATGAAGGCATCCAAAACATCAGTAAATATAGTTTTGAAGGAAAACCGTCTGATGGTCTTTTCTATGGTGACTTCGGTAGTGCCTGCCTCCCAGGAATCATTGGTTAGTAATCCGGAATCTTTTTCAGGCGGAAGAGAATTGTGATCTTGATTTTTCAATGAGATGCCATTTTGCGGTTAAGGTAGTATATCGTTCAATATTCGGCAAAAGAAAATAAATTTTATATAAACCTTGGGCTTAAGGCTTTACAATGCATTTATTTTATATACCTGAAATCATCCCCATTTTTCACCGCTCTCAGGGCATGATATAAAAGGTCAATAACCCTTTGGATATCTTCCTTATGCACCATCTCCACTGTAGTATGCATGTACTTCAAAGGCAATGAGACCAAGGCTGAGGCGACTCCCTCATTGGAATAGGCAAAGGCATCCGTATCGGTACCGGTGGCTCTGCTTACTGAAGATCGTTGAAAAGGTATCTTTTGTTTTTCAGCGGTTTTGATCAGTAGTTGAAGCACATTGCGCTGCACCGCAGGCCCATAGGTGAGTACCGGGCCATCCCCTGCCTTCTGATGGCCACTTACGATCTTATTATACATGGGTGAACATGTATCATGGCAAACATCCGTTACCAGGGCCAGGTCGGGCTTAAGTCTTTGGGCGATCATTTGCGCACCTCTGAGGCCTACTTCCTCTTGTACCGCATTGACCACATAAAGGCCAAAGGGCAACTTTTTGCCCGACTCTGAGACCTTCCGCAATACCTCTGCTATCATAAAACCTCCGATCCTATTGTCCAGGGCTCTGCCTACAAGGTAGTTGTCATTCAAGTTCATTAATGGGTCCTCAAAGGTGATCACACAACCCACATGGATGCCCTTCTTATCTACTTCTTCTTTTGTGTTACAACCGACATCAATAAATATATTCTTCAATGAGGCTGATTCTTCCTTCTGTGAATCTCTGACATGGATAGCCGGCCATCCAAAGATGCCCTTTACAATACCTTTATCCGTATGGATATTCACCCGCTTGGATGGGGCAATCTGATGGTCGGAGCCGCCATTTCGCCTGACATAAATATAGCCTTCCTCTGTGATGTAATTGACGTACCAGGAGATCTCATCGGCATGCGCCTCTATGACCACTTTATAATCAGCATCGGGATTTACCACACCCACAACGGTGCCATAAGTATCAGTAATGTAGGTGTCAATGTAAGGCTTTATATACTCCAGCCATATCTCCTGGCCTGAACTTTCATATCCTGTTGGCGAAGCATTATTAAGGTATGCCTCAAGGAACTTTCTACTTTCTTTTCTCATAAATTATAAAGGTAAATTTCCGTGTTTTTTTCTGGGCAGTGATTCGGCTTTATTTTCCAGCATTTTAAAGGTCTTGATCAATTTCATCCTAGTCTCCTCAGGCATGATCACCTCATCAATATAGCCCCTTTTGGCCGCAATATAGGGATTTGCAAATTTCTTGGTGTATTCATCCACTTTTTCCTGGAGCTTGCCTTCAGGGTCTTCAGCATCGGCGATTTCCTTGCGGAAAATAATTTCTGCAGCCCCCTTGGCACCCATAACGGCAATCTCTGCCGTGGGCCACGCATAATTCATATCTGCGCCAATATGTTTGGAGTTCATC
>JBGTCD010000114.1:0-26653 GCA_041749015.1 Cyclobacteriaceae bacterium | reverse complement strand
AGGGTTGGCCTTAGGGGCTGGAGCCGATGGCAGCGACCGGTATTTTCATCAAATGAATGCCGGGTGGGGCGGGGTCAATCTGGCGCTTTCCGGGATAGGGCTGTGGCAGCTTTCAAGGGCGGAGATGCCTGTTAAGCCTGGCGATATGTACCGGGACCAGGCAAGGCTCCAAAATATCTTAATTTTTAATGCAGGCCTGGATGTAGGCTACATTGCTGCCGGGATGTACCTCCGGGAGCGGAGCCGGAAACCGACCAATGATCAGGAGCAAGCCGACCGGCTTTCAGGATTTGGCAACTCACTGATCCTTCAGGGGGCCTTCCTTTTTGGGTTTGATGTGGTCATGTTCATCATCCACAAACGCCACAGCAATAAAAAACTCATCCCCCTACTCAACCATGTCATCCTAAGCCCGACAGGGGCGCACATCACCATTCCTTTAAGGGAATTTTGAGTGCTTAAATTAATGTAAAATTATTCACTGTTTTATAGAACTTAGTGACCCTGCTGGTGTTGTATTGGTATGGAAAAGACAGGAAAAAAAACCACCAAGAAATCAGTACCACTCTTTGACAAAATCAAGACGGCTTATATTGATCATGTTTTGACACATGGCAAGGAGCCGGCCTCTGTATTTTTGTTTGCTAAGAATAATAAAATGAAGGAGGATGACTTCTATGAGCATTTTTCTTCATTTGAAAGTCTCAATAAGGGGATTTGGAAAAGCTTTTTTGATGAGGTGATTACCCGGCTTCAGGCAGAAACCATCTATTCCGATTATTCAGCGAGAGAAAAGCTGCTGGCATTTTATTTCACCTGGATCGAGGTACTTAAAAGCAATCGCAGTTATGTGCGGTGGTCCATCGAGCAATCCAAAAGGCCTGAGACCAACCCAAAAAACCTGAGCAGTTTCAAGAAAGCTTTTCTGCAGTATGTAGAAGACCTGCTCAACGAGGGCAAAGAAACAGAAGAAGTGCTCAATAGGCCGGTAATTTCTGACCGATACAAAGACGGTATATGGATACAAACCCTATTTATACTCAACTTCTGGCTTCGCGATGAAAGCAGCAGTTTTGAAAAAACCGATGCCATCATTGAAAAGCTGGTCAACCTGGCCTTCGAACTGATGGGCAAAAGTCCCCTGGATTCTATGGTGGATCTGGCCAAATTTTTATATCAAAATCGCTAAGGTCCTCAGATGAAAGAACAGAATAGCATCCCGGTGACCAAAGTGCAGCGGGCGGGAAAGTTTATCAGTACCGGAGCCAAGATTGGCGGTAATTACATCAAGCACTATAGCAAGAAACTCTTTGATCCAAGTATGACCAGAGCCACTCTGGATGAGGATAATGCAGGTGACATCTACGACTCGCTGAGCACCCTCAAAGGCAGTGCCCTTAAAGTAGCGCAGATGCTGAGCATGGACAAAAATGTGCTGCCGGCTGCCTATCAGAAGAAATTCACCATGGCCCAATACAGTGCCCCACCGCTTTCCTATCCATTGGTGGTCAAGAGTTTTAAAAAATTCTTTGGCAAAGCCCCGGAGGAAATCTTTGATACCTTCACCCGAAATGCCGTCAATGCCGCTTCGATGGGGCAGGTACACCAGGCCACTAAAGGCGATAAAACCTTTGCCGTCAAAATCCAGTATCCGGGTATTGCCGAAAGTGTTAGCTCTGATTTGAGAATGGTCAGGCCCATGGCGACCCGCCTTCTGCGGATTAATCCCAGAGATTTGGAGCAGTACATCGGTGAGGTGGAATCTAAGCTTTTGGAAGAAACAGATTATGCTCTGGAACTGGAGCGTTCTATTGCCATCTCGAAGGCCTGTGGCCATATCCAGCATTTGGTGTTTCCGAATTACTATCCGGAATATTCCGGTGATAAGATCCTGACTATGGATTGGATCAAAGGCCAGCACCTCAAGGAATTTTTACTGACCAATCCTACTCAGGAGGTCCGCAACCGCATCGGCCAGGTGTTATGGGATTTTTACGATTATCAGGTGCATACCTTAAAGCTGGTACATGCAGACCCCCATCCGGGGAATTTTATCGTGACACCTAGCCAGGAATTAGGCATTATTGATTTTGGGTGTGTTAAGGAAATTCCTGAAGATTTTTATCAGGCCTATTTCAAGCTCTTGAATGCGGATATTCTTAAAACACCGGACCATCTCGAAGCCCTGTTTTATGAACTGGATTTTGTCAGCGACAAAGACAATGCCTCCGAGAAGAAGCTCTTTATGGAGGTGTTTACCCGCATGATCCAGTTGCTGGGTAGACCCTTCAACGTTGATCAGTTTGATTTTGGTGATGACACCTATTTTAAGACCATTTTTCAGACAGGTGAACAGGTGTCTGCCATGAAGGAATTTCGCAATAGCCGCACGGCCAGGGGGCCCCGGCATGCCTTATACATCAACAGAACGTATTTCGGTCTTTATAACATACTCAATGAATTGAAGGCTGTGGTGCAGACCCGGAGATAAATTTTTATCTTTGAGGTGGTATAACCACTTCTTAAATTCAGCCGAATTATGAAACCTTTTGGTTCTTACGTTTTCTTCAAATTCATCTTTTTTGGTTTTTTAATTTCATTGGCAGGATGCACGGCCAATACAGAGGAAGCCAAAATGCAGCGCTTCCTGATCAGGGGCAATGAAAAGCTAAGGGATGGGGATGTGAAAACGGCCCTCCAGTTTTACTCGGAAGCCCTTTTGATCGACTCTTGCTATGTAGATGCGCTGAATAACAAGGGGATAGCGCTGGTTAACTCGGGTAAAGTTTATGAAGCCATCTATGAATATGACCTTGCAGTAACCTGTGATGGGGACCGGCACGATGTGGTTTTTAACCGGTTCAATGCCTTGTTTGAAGCCAATGAATTGTTTCGTGCATTGGATGATTTGAGATATTTGGAGCGGTTTTACCCGGACACTTTAATCGTACATTTTGGGAAGGGGCTGGTGCTGACCCGAATGCGGCGGTATAATGAGGCTTTAGTGGCTTTGAAGGGCGCCAGGGAGATCGCCCCTGACAATGCTGAAATTCTGGTCAACCAGGGTACCCTCATGTACTACACCGGCCAATACACCGCCGCAAGAAAATTCCTGCAGGAAGCCTTAAGCCTCAACCCACTCGAAGCTAATGCCTACAATACCCTGAGTATGATCGCTATTGAAGAGGGCGACCTTGATAAATCCCTGGATCAGATCCAAATGGGCATGGACCTAAAGCCTTCCGATCCTTATTTAATCAATAATCGGGGGTATATCCGAATATTGCAGGGAGACTTTAAAGGGGCAGAGTCTGATATCAATCTGGCTATAAGGCGCGATCCCCGCAATGGCTGGGCTTATCGCAACAAGGGCCTGCTGTATCTCCGCGAGGACAAAACTAAAGAATCATTAAGGCTATTGGAGCAGGCTGTTAAACTAGACCCCTACATGGATCGAATTTATTTATATCTGGCTGAGGCTTATCATCAGTTGGGCCGGGCTGATGAAGCTTGCAAGGCCTGGAGAAAGTTTCAGGAGATGGAACCTGACCGTGCCGCAAGGATCAATTTAAATTTTTGTTGAACAAGCCATTAACTTTTTTGTTCGTTTATGGTAATGAGAATATCATTCCTATTTGTACTTTTTTCTCTGGCCTCGTGTCAATTTAAGCCCTACAAAGGCAACGACCATTTTTATCCTAATGCCATGTTGCCTTTGGATGAAGCACCACATCTCAAGAACTCCCTTGAATGGTGGTATTTTACCGGGCATCTGGAAGACAGTATGGGCAGCACCTACGGGATCGAATACGTATTCTTTCATTTTAATCCGGAAGGAAAAAAAGACTTTATCATGGTCAATCTAGCCATGACCGACCTCGCTAATGAGGCTTTTTACTACGACTATGTCATTCTAAAACAAGACTCTTTTCTTCTGCCTGAATTACCCATTAATTTAAAGGCTGAAAAGGGGGGATTTCATTCCCATTTTACCGGGCAGATGGGCAATTATACCCTTGAGGGCAGGATGGACCAGCACCCTATTGGAATGTTACTAAAAACAATTCCTACCAAGCCAGTATTGCTTCATAGTGGTACCGGATATGAAAATTATGGGGATGTGGCAGAGGCCGGCTATTATTCCTATCCCAGGATGGCAGCAGAGGGGTTTATTACCATGGGCAGCGATACCATACCCGTCACCGGCTCCCTTTGGTATGATCGGCAGTGGAATTGTATCAGTGTCATGGAAAAGGACCTGGCCTGGGATTGGATCGCCATCCAGTTTGATAATGATGAGGAATTGATGGTCTATATGATAACCCTTGGTGAAGAAAATCGTGTTATTCTGGGGGGAACACATTATTCCAGTGATCTGGAGGCTACTTATCTAAATTCCGATCAGATTGAGATCGAGGAATTAGAATTCTGGACCAGCCCGGATTCAGGTAGTAAATACCCGATCCGATGGAATGTTTCCATCCCGGAACTGGCGTATCAACTGGAAGTCAAAGCTTTGATGCCTGATCAGGAATTGAAGATAAAATTAACCCCCATTCATAAATTGTATTATTGGGAAGGGAAGTCTGCAGTGACGGGGAATAAGCATGATGAAGCAGTAACAGGAAATGCCTATGTCGAAATCACCAATCGAAAGTCCGGAAAATAAAGGCTTCGAAGCCTGGATAGAGTTTCTGGGAGGCAGATTAAAACAGCCCCTTCCAGGACAGTTGGCCCAAAAAAAGATGATGCCAGCAGCCTCTTCTGTGGAGCGCTTCGATCCACCCCAACCGGGCCAGTTTCAAGAGGCTAGTGTTTTGATTTTATTCATTGATAACGGGGGTATTAAATTCCCACTAATCAAACGACCTGAATATGCCGGCATCCATTCCAGTCAGATGGGATTTCCAGGGGGCAGGAGAGAGGCCTTTGATGCCAATGCAGCCACTACTGCATTACGTGAGACCCAGGAGGAATTAAATATATACCCGGAGGAGGTGACCATGATTGGTGGTATCACGCCTTTATACATTCCACCCAGTAATTTTATGGTACAGCCGTACGTGGCATGGGCCAGACGGATACCCCGGATCATTCCCCATCAACGCGAGGTAGAGGAGGTGGTGATGACCGATCTTTTCAGTGATTTTTTAAGACAACCATCAGAAGAGTCTGAGGTGATGGTAAGAGGATTCCGGATGCGGGTGCCTTGCTACAAGGTACAGGGCCATGTAGTGTGGGGCGCTACCGCCATGATGCTCAGCGAGGTGGAAGCCCTGGCCCGGGAATTTTTTGATTAATCTCCAAACATTAATTGGTTAAGGTTAGTTCTACAGCTAAAAGGTGGTATTTGTCTGTATAATTCTTAATAAATGAATCAGTTATTTTCTGTTGTTCCCACCAATTGCCTTGAGAATAAATCCAACTCTCTTTATTCATTTCTCCGGGGATCATTCCAACCCAAGGTTGATACTTAAAACTTGTCTTCTTTTTCTTTGAACTCTCATTAAATGATTTGTACTCATGCTTATTAGGTTCAATTATTAACCATTCAAAAGCAATAAAGAAACCCTCTTTAGGAAACCTTATATGTAAATTTGATATGTCAATATCAGTTAATTTTTTTCCCTTCCGTGCTATACCAAAAATATTTCTATTGTAAATGTAATTCCCGGGTTCCCCTTTTTCATTGATGTCATAAAGCCGTATAACGAATTTGGCATTTTGGACATAACTTTTCGTGAAAATTCTGATGCTTTTTAAATAAGGGGTAACTTCATAGTCCTTGTGATATTCGAAATACCTTGCGACAATCCAAGGGTTTTCACCACATCCAAAAAAGCTATTAATTTTTGATTTTTTAAATTTACCAACGGTATGTTCTTTCGAGAGTTTTTCTGCTTTTATGGTCAACGGCTGAAGGGCAGTAATTTGGGGTTTTAGCTCAATTACCGTCTTGATTGAATCGGATCTAATCAATTTTCTTTCGTAACCAATGGCTGAGAGGACAATAGTTTTGACACCATCAATATTTTGAAGCAAAAATTCCCCTCTTGGATTGGAGGTGGTACCTGTATTTTCATTTTCTATCCAAATATTGACATAGGGTATTCTTTCCTTCGTTTCACTATCGACTATGACTGATTTTACCTGACTCATTGCCAGGGCAGGCAACAATAGCAGTATGAAGGTGAGCTTGATCATATTTTGTTTTCTAAAACTGATGAAAAATTTCTAAATATTTCATATAAATAAAAGGAATTATATCAAAAGGAGTTTAAAAGGATTTAGGTTTCAGAATAGTATTATTCAAAACCCATACCCGCGGCCCACCTTATACGCGCATTGGCTATTTCTATACCGGTAAGGAGTTCATTCATGATGATCCGCGCATCAATCAGCATATTTTCACGGGCATTGATGATGAATAGGGAGCTTTCACCAACCTCAAAACGCCTGCGCTCTCCTCTTAAAAGACCCTGCAAGGCAGATACGTTTTGACTAAATTCATTGATTTGCCGGATATACTGTTCATAGGAAAAAAACTCCGCCTCCAGTCGGTTCAGGATTTCTACCTGACGATTATCCTGGACAAGGCTCGTTTCCTGAAGCCTAAGTTTGGTCATATTGAGTCTGCCCCGGGCATTGCGCAAAAACAGCGGAAAAGCAAATTGCAAACCGTATTGGTAGTCATTCCTGAAAAACCCAAGGTTTTCACTGGCATCATCAATATTTTCGAGGAGGAAGTTGTACTTGAATCTCAGAATAGGGCGGAGGGATTCGGCCCTTAGCCGCCTTTCAATATCCAGTGTTTCAAGTTCGAAACCGATGCTCCGAAGTTCGGGATGCCTCAAAGCCTGATTTCGAATATCTGTTTTATCAAGGGACTCAAATAAATCATCTGGCATCCCTGTAGGGATGGTGGTTTCAAATAGGTGTACTGGCCGCCCCTCTGCATCCCATAAAAAGTTACTCAACATCTGTCCGGCTTCAAAAAACCGCCTTTCCATCTCCAGAAGCTGGTATCTCCGGTTCTGAACTTGCGTAAAAGCTTCAAGGGTATCAAGAGCGGGGAATTCGCCCTGCTGATAGGACTTCTTTACAAACTCAAATCTTGATTCCGCAAGCTCCAGGCCCTCCCTGATGGTTTCCCTGTCGAGGTAAGTCCGGAGCCAGTTCCAGTAGGCGACATTTCCATCGAGGTATAGTCTGTTAAGGATTATTTCCCTTTCGGCAAGGGTAGCCTCAGCAAAAATCTGTGCCTGCCTGAGCCCTGCTCTTTGAGGGTCCATCAGCAATCCCTGGCCCAGGTTTACAGATAGACCGGCAGACACCAGTCCGGATGTTGGTACGGTACGCTCAGGATTTAAAAATACCCCTGTATTGGTTTCATAATTAATATCAAAATCAACACCAGAACCTGTAGGGATAAAAATCCCGGCATTCTGAACATTATAGTAGTTGGTCTCACGGAAATTTTTCTTGTACCAGTCTCCATATAGCAAGGGGTCAAAATTTCCTCTTGCAGCCCGTATTTCCTCCCGGCCAAATTCAGGTTGTAATTCTGCCTGTCTTGCCACAGGGTGGTAGGCCTTTATCCAGTTGATATAATCATCCCATACCAGGACCATAAGGCTGTCCTGGGCATGACTTTGCAAGCCTATTAAAATTGAAAACCCGGCAATAAGACATATTTTCCGGATCATTTTCTCCAGAGATTAAGTTGTGGCTCTTCGTAATAATTCGGAGGGAATCCATTGAGTTGCCGCCATATTTCGTACCATACAGGTACATCCTGAAACAAGGCAATGCCCTCAGCCCCTGACCCTAACCGCAAGGCTTGTGGCCAGGGTACATCATCAGGATCTGGTACCACCAAGATGCGATATTTTCCATTGGGACTAATGAACCGGTCCATCGCAAAAACTTTACCACCAAAGGTTCCATTGGAGATTTGCGGCCATCCTGAAAAAACCACTGCCGGCCACCCATCAAAAATGAACCGGACCTTTGAGTCCACCCTGACTAATGGTAAGTCAATGGGGTCCACATACATCTCAACGGCAAGGTCATATACAGCAGGCATGATGCTGACGATCTCAGTGCCCTCTCTGATATTCTCACCGATACCCACCTGTTTGGCCTGGATGACATAACCTGACTGAGGTGCAATGATATAATACAACCCAAACCTAATCTGAAAATTGCTGAGTTGGTTTTGAAGTTTGGTGATGGTGGCTTCAGTATCATAAAGGTCGCTAAGTACTTTAAACCGGTCAGAATTGGCTTTGGCCAAACGCTCCCGGAAGTCATTGTCGATGGTATTGAGTTCCATGACTGCATTAAGGTAGTCGTTACGGGTGCTCAGTAGCGTGTTTTGTGCACTAATCAGATTGGCTTGATCGGCTTGAAATCGTTGCTTTCTGGCTTCGAATTCAGTCAAGGATCGGAGGCCTTCATTAAAAAGCTCCTGCATCCGGTCAAACTGTACCCTGGCGATTTCGAAGTTGACTTTAACAGCCTCCAGCTGAATGCTATCGGCCTGGAGTTTAAGCAGAGATTGCTCCACGCGGTTTTCAGCCTGCATCAGCCTGAGTTTATTATTTAGCTTTAAAGCCTCTATTTGGTTTTCAATGGCATTGGCATTTTCCCGGTAGGATTCAGCCGCCTGCTCTTTAGCCTCGATCTGTTTTTGGGTTCGTACTAATAATGCCGGGTCAAAATAGTCGTCCTTTACCTCAGAAATAAACAATATGGTATCCCCTTTATCTACATAGTCTCCCTCCTGAACGTACCATTTTTCAATTCTACCCCCAATTACGGTCTGAATGGTCTGTGGTCTTTGCTCAGGCTTAAGTGCAGTAAGGAATCCTTTGGCTCTAATGTTCTGAGTCCATGGTAAAAAAAGAAAACCAAAGAGTACGATAACAAATCCTATAAAAACCCTTCTTATTTTTTTCGACCGTTCTGGCGCAAGGGTCATGATGTAGCTCTCATAACCTGAGATATCTACATGTTTACGGATGCTATTTTGTGAAATATTGAGCAACTCTTTGACCCTTTAGTTCTTTTTGAATTTTTCGTACTCATCATAAGCCCCATCAAATGCAATGGTTCCAGCCTGCAATTCAATAATGCGGTCGGCCATACTCAAAATATTCCAGTCTTTCGAAATGCCGACCATGGTAAATTTACTGGCAAATAAATAATCCATAAATGGCAGCTCCTCTTTATCCGATTCATGTACCATGAGTTCTTCCAGAATAAGTAATCTGGGATTATGAATAATACTCCTTGCAAATAATATCTTTCTGATATTGGCTTTGCTTAGCCTCGAACCTTCTGGAGTCAGCACAGTAAAGAGGCCTTCCTCCATACTATTTACAAATTTCCTAAGGCCTGCCTGTTCTATCACTTCCCATACCCTGTCTTCAGAGATTTCTTCTCTTCCCAGGGTCAGATTGTCTTTTAGGGTACCTTTGAATATAGACTCTGTTGAAATGCTGTCCCCGATAGAATGTCTTAGCTTCTGGAGGTTAAGAGATTTTAAAGGGTGGTCATCGTATCGGATTTGTCCTTTGTAACCGGTATATAATCCTGCCAGTAGGTGTAGGAGGGAGGATTTGCCACACCCGCTGCCTCCTGTGATGATGACTTTTTGACCCGGAGGAATAGACAAATTAATCCCTTTTAGCAAATCATCATCCATGTCAGGAAACTTAAATCTCAAATCGTCAACTTCTATCTTAAGACCGTGTAGATCATGATTTCTGATAATGACCCCATCTTTTTCTTCCTCAAGTGGCAGGTCGGTGACAGTGCCGAGCTTTTCAAGACTGGTGAGGGTGTCATAAATCGTATCAAGCGATAGGATTAGCTTTTCTACCGAACCCAGAAGTAAAAGTATTATAACCTCTGCCGCTACAAACTGGCCAATGCTGATTTCATCATTGATCAATAATAAGCTACCAACGATCAGCAAGGCACCTACTATCAGTACCTTAAGAAACACCATAGAAAAATACTGTATCACCAATACATTGAAGTGCTTTTTGCGATAGTCAACGTAGTTTATGAGTAGTTTATCCGCTTTTTTGAAAGGCAAAACACTGATTCCTGCAAGTTTGAAAGTGCTGAGCGTTCTGCCGATTTCTTCAAGCCAATGGGCTACCTCATACTTGGCAGCCGATTCATTGAGCGAGGTATTCATCCCTTGAGGGAATGTGAATCTCACAATCAAAACTAAAATTAGAATTACGATGAAGCCAAATGCTATAAAAAACGGATGGTAGAAGCACAATAATAGTAAACCAAAAAGCAACTGAAAGGATGATAGGGAAATATCAGTTAATAATTTGGCAAGCCCTTTTTGAAGCGTTACAGTATCGAAAAACCTATTGACAAGTTCAGGCGCGAAATGGCCATGAAGATTTTCCAGTTTAACTCTGGGCAGCCTGTAGGCAAATTCAAAAGATGACTTAACAAAAATCCTTTGCTGGAGCTTTTCAACGATATATAATGATATTACCTGAAGGATGCCGGCAAAAGCCAATGCCAACATTACGATTACCACTAAAATTATCCATGAGGTGGAAATTCTACCGCCTAGAATAAAATTGATGATGGCTTGAATGCCTAGTGGGAGGGTGAGGACAATAATACCATTGAGAGCGGCATAGAAGTAAACGGCGTAAACTTCCTTCTTTTCAATTTTCAGCAGGTTGATTAACCGCTTTATTGGAGAATAAGTAAAAAGTGTAGACATATCTCTTCTACCGACAAAAGTAGTTCAGAGATTTAAATTCCAAAAGGATTAAAATGGTTTACCCAAAATAAAATATTCTTTGAAAGTTAAAGGATCAAGAGAATATTGATTATAGTAACTAATCTTCATAGAAATGGGGATGTCAAAGGTTTAGTAATGCTTTCATATCTTTTTTGCCTCGGTGTTGATCTGGCAGGGATTTTGCCGCATGAGGGTTTGAGATTAATTGATTAGATTTGTTTTCCATTGAATTTCAAATAGATGTATAGAATTATCACACTCATTTGCCTTTGTTTATTTTCCGGGTCCATGCTGGCTCAGGAAAGCGAAACAGCAGACTTTTCTGCCCTGGTCATCAAAAGTCATGGTAAGGATGGCGAAATGCTTGACTTTGCCGTCAGTCAGGATCAGCGGTATATAGCCGTAGCCAATGAAAACGAAGTGATTAAACTCTATGACGGCCGCACTGGCAGGTTTGTGAAAAGAATCCAGGGCTATCATGGTGACCTCATTGAAATCCTCATTTCACCTGACAATGATCGGCTCATCACTGCAGGTTTTGACAACTCTATCGCTGTGATCGACATCCAAAGTGGGGAACTCATCAATACTATAATGCTAAAGAATAGATTCAGGTGCCTGGTCATTGATGAGGGGGGTGATATGGCCGTGGTAGGAGATCTTGGAGGGGTGATCACTTTTGTGGATTTGCAAAATTTTGAGATTGTAAAGGAAATCAAATCTGGCGTCCCCCAGGTGACCTCTCTTGGTTTCAGCCCCGACTTTAAGCAGATTGCGGCGGGTACGGGAATATCCTTAGGGTACATGCTCAAGAAAAACCCTATCCTGCTCATCGATGCGGACACCAAAGAAGTCACCAAAAAGCTCAGCGGACTGCCCGGGGCTACTACTGCCCTGCGCTATAGTTATGATGGCAAGTCATTATATACAGGTCATAAATCCAACTCCAGAACTCTGATGAAATGGGACCTGGCCAGCGGGAGTAGTGAGTCCATCGCCAGAATAGTCAACCTCGTCTCGATCGGCGGGTACACCAGTTTGGATGTTGACGAAAACAATTCGGTGATCATCGCCACAACCGACGATCATTCCATCCAAATCTATGATCTTGTGACCAATAAGCCGGTCTCCTATGAATTTGCCGCAAAAATAAGGCTGATTAGAAAACTGGACCATTTCCCCCGAAATGTGTTTGGTATTAATAAGGGTAAAAATTTTATCATTGGGGGCTTTTCAAAAAGCCTGCTCTACATTTATAATGCAGAAAAGAAGGGGGTGGCAGGGTACATCCATCTCTATGATGACGACTGGGCAGTGGTAGCAGCGGATGGCAGGATGGATGGGTCATTAGAGGCCATTAAAAATCTTGGGTGGAAGGCAGGCTTTTTTAGCATTCCATTGGAAAATACTTTCGATGCCAATTTCACCCCGAGGCTCCTCAATGAATTGCTTGCAGCTACACAAACGCGCGGGGAGTTTAAGGTAGAGGAAACCGCCAAAGAAATTCCTGTGCTGAAAGTTAACAACATCAGCGATAAGGCATTTGATACCAAAGTGAGTGGGCACAATGCATTGAGAAGTACTCAAAAAAACATTGTAGTCAATGTGACGATCAATGAAAATGCCCATCAGATTGAGGAGGTGCGCCTGCATCACAACAGCAAACTGATCAAGACCATCAAACCAGCACCCGGTCAGACACTCCGGGATATCCAAATGGAAGCCAGCCTTACCGATGCCTTCGGACAGGAAAATTTCTTTTATGTCACTGCCAAAACCAAGCAAGGGTTTGAATCCGAAAAAAGTACCTTTATCGTGCTCTACGATGGGAAAACGGAGGAAAAGGCCAGGCTATTTCTGCTCACGGTCGGAGTAAACCAGTACCGCAACGCTAAATACAATTTGAATTACGCTGTGGCTGATGCCAATGCCTTTGAGAAGGAAATCAAAAATGGTGGCACAACCTTGTTCGACAAGGTGATCGTGACCAGTATCCGGGACAATAAAGCTTTAAAGCCCAATTTACTGTCGGCATTCGAGGAAATCAGACGGCAATCCAGGGAGCAGGATGTTTTTATTTTTTACTATGCCGGTCATGGAGTCATGTCGGATGGCTCCTCAACGGATCCACAGTTTTATATCATTCCCCACGACATCACCCAACTGTATGGCCGTAATGACCTCCTTCAGGAAAAGGGCTTATCGGCAGAAGAGCTGAAAGAATTGTCTAAAAATATCAATGCACAGAAGCAGGTATTCATTCTGGATGCCTGTCAGTCTGCCGGAGCAATTGACGGGATGAGTACCCGAGGTGCAGCCGAGGAAAAGGCCATGGCCCAACTGGCCCGAAGTACCGGCACCTTTTGGATCACGGCTTCTGGTTCGGAGCAATTCGCTACAGAATTTGCCGAACTAGGGCATGGGGTGTTTACTTATTCTCTGCTGGAGGGCCTTGGTGGCAAAGCTGATAATGGGGATAAGCGGATCACCATTAAAGAGCTGAGTGCTTATATAGAAAATCGCGTGCCAGAGCTTTCTGAAAAATATAAGGGCACTCCGCAATTTCCGTCTGGATTTTCATTTGGCAATGACTTTCCGATAGTGATCGTACCATAACCGGTTTAGAAAGGATCATCTGAATACCGCATTTCAGGCTTTCCTCCTTCAATCCTCCAGCAAAAAGCTGAAACACTGCCACAATATCCGATTATTGATCCCTTCCTTAAGCCAATTTTGGTATTTATATCCGCATTTTGCATTTTGAGCAGGAATTTTAAAAACTGCTTATGATAACTAATGATGCGGTAGTATTAGGGATATTATTAGTAATGCTGGCTTTGATTTTTTGGACTTCCTCCTCAAAAAATCCCCTCCTAAAGCGGTTTTACAAGGTGGTGCCCATGCTGCTCCTCTGCTACTTTCTACCCTCTCTTTTGAATACCTTCGGTATTGTAGATGGCGAATCCTCAAACCTTTACTATATGGCATCCCGGTTTTTATTGCCGGCCAGTCTGGTGCTGCTTACCCTAAGCATTGACCTCAAAGAGATCCTGAAGCTGGGTCCCAAAGCCCTGATTATGTTTGTGGCAGCCACTATTGGGATTGTGATTGGGGGTCCTTTGGCCATTCTCACGGTTAATTTTCTAGCGCCAGGTATCATAGAAAATGCAGGGCCGGACCTGTGGAGGGGCATGGCTACGGTGGCTGGGAGCTGGATTGGAGGCGGTGCCAATCAGGCAGCTATGTATGAGGTATTTGAAGTGCCCGATCAGCTTTTTGCAGTGATGATCACCGTAGATGTGATTGTGGCTCAGGTGTGGATGGCGGTGATCATCTTGGGTATAGGCCAGTCTGACAGGATTGATCGAAAGCTAAAAGCAGATAATTCTGCCATCATCACCCTGCAGGAAAAAATGGAAACTTTCAGGATGGGCATTGCCAGGATCCCGACCCTCAGCGATCTGATGGTGATTCTGGCTATTGGGTTTGGATTTACAGCCATTGGCCATTTCCTGGCAGATACCATTGCGCCTTATATTGGGGACAATTTTCCCACTCTTTCCAAGCTCAGCCTTGATTCCACGTTTTTCTGGCTGGTGGTGGTAGCGACTACCCTCGGGCTTTTGGCATCCTTTACCCGGCTCAGAAATATGGAAGGGGCGGGGGCTTCCAGAGTGGGAAGTGTGTTCATTTATATTCTGGTGGCTACTATTGGGATGCAGATGAATGTTATGGACGTCTTTGACCATCCAGGGTTGTTTTTGATTGGAGCAGTCTGGATGCTGGTGCATGTGATAGTGCTTTTATTGGTGGCATGGATCATTAAGGCCCCCTTCTTTTTTGTGGCGGTGGGCAGCCAGGCTAATGTGGGAGGGGCGGCCTCTGCGCCTATTATTGCCTCTGCCTTTCATCCATCCCTGGCCCCTGTAGGAGTGCTGATGGCCGTGTTGGGATATGCCCTGGGCACTTATTGCGCCTGGTTTTGTGCCATCATGATGCAAGGAGTGATGCCATAAAATTTAATTTAATTTTCCTATCGGAAAGTATTATCTTCGAGCCCTTAAAACCAAGCAAATTCCAATGGACAGCAAAAAACTTGGCCTTGATATCCAGATCAACCTTTTTAAATTTTTCTTTGATTCAGAGTACATGCACTACGGGTACTGGACTCCAGACCTGGAGGTCAAAGCCCCTAACTTCAAACAAGCTCAGGAGAATTACACCCAATTTTTGATCCAACATGTGCCCAAGGATGTGAAATCCATCCTTGATATTGGCTGTGGCACCGGTAAGGTATCCGATGAGTTGTATAAGCTGGGCCATCAACTGGAATGCGTGTCACCACCTTGCAGGCTGACTGATATGGCGGCTGAGCGCCTGGAGGGCAAAGCCGAGGTGCATGCCATGGGTTTTGAGGAATACAAAACGGATGCGCAATACGATCTGGCTCTGTTCAGCGAGAGTTTCCAGTATATCGACATGAAGACCAGCTTTGCTCAATGCAGTAAGATGCTGAATCCTGGGGGATATATTCTGCTGGCAGATTTTTTCCGCACTGAGGCGGAAGGCAAAAGCCCGCTGGGAGGTGGTCATCGACTGAAAGAGTTTTATGAGCTTTTAGAGGAGCAGCCTTTCGAGATTGTCGAGGACATTGACATTACTAATGAAATAGCCCCTACGATGACCTTGATCAATAACCTGTCCATGGATGTAGTCTATCCTGCTGTGCTGCTGGTCGGGGAGCTGATCCGTACCCGGTACAAATGGGTGTATAAGTTCCTGCTGTGGAAGTTTAGAAAGAAAATCGAGAAGAACATGGTAAAGCATTTCACCGGTCAGCGCAACCCTGAGAATTTCAAAAAGTATAAAAGCTACAGGTTGGTGCTCCTGCGCAAGAAGTAATTGGAGCGTTATTTGAAAATAACCCTAACTCGTATGGTCAGAAACAATTACCCACAGTCCATCGATTTTTTTCCATAGCAAGGTAAAATAGCCCCCTATAGGCTGGTCGCGGTTCAGGTGCCATTTGCCAATCATGAAGGCTGCCTCATGATGGAGTACATCCAGTTGCACCACTTCAAAACTTAGAGTGCCCATGGTCTCCCGATCAGGATATCCCTTTTTATAGCCTTCCAGGGCAGCATCCCATCCTAAAGAAGTGCCCCGTGAGCTGATGAAAACAAGTGAATCAGACTTCCAGTACCCTTCCATAAACTGGTCGATATCCCCCTCATTCCAGGCATTGGCCTGAGCATCCAGAACGGCTTTGATGTCAGATTTGATTTCCGTATGGTCGGGACTACAGGAAATGAGCAGGAAGGTGCAAAAAAACAAATAGAGAAATTTCATGGGTCATTACTTTTTGTAAGGCTAAAATATGTATCGAAGGTAGAGGTTCAATGCCGGTATGGATTTGTCAACCGTCCTCCCGTATCCGGGAATGGCAAATATTTCGAAGGTATCAACCTCTGAGAAGTCAAACATGAACCGGACCCTGAATTTCCATCCAAATCTTAAGTGATCATTGACGTTGGCCTCTGATCCCAGGACCAGTTCACCCCACACGGCACTTAATGCATCCCTTGAATAACTTTCTTCTACGTCAGGCCATAGATCACTGGATACGGTAAATGTACCTTCATCCCTGAATGAGGATTGCGCATAGCGAAATCCGAAATACACGGAATTTCTGGGGTTGACACTAATCAAATAGTCAGGCCCTGCCCGCCAATATATGCCTTGACTCTGATATTGCCCATTTCGGTAGGCGTTGGGGGTCAGGTCACCGGACCCGGCCTCCACACTGAACAGAAAACTTTTTTTATACTGATATCCTATGAAGCCTTCATATTTTAATTCAAAAGGAAGCACAAAGCTTGTGAGTTTACCTACATCTATCCCAATAAACAGCCCTTGTGTTTTGGGATTGTAAGTGCTGACTTCCTCAGTATCCTTGGCTGCTTGTGCAGCTTCTACAGAATCCTGCGGCACCGCAATTTCATAGTCTGTTATTTCAGGGATAGGATCCTCCTGAGGCAGGGTGTCTCTGGGGGGAATGCCCCCAGGAATGGTGTCCAGCGCCAGCCGCTCCAGGCTGAAGGCATAGGCAGTACCCCCCTGCCATAGGACCAAAAGCCCTAGCAAACTAATAATATAAACGGATCGTAGCGCCATTGCTTATGCATTCAGGGTCAATACAGGAGGTAATAATTGAATCGTAGGTATGCTGAAAATTTTGAATATCCAGAAAGGCAAGCCTCCGAATGACCCGCTCATTTATGTCAAATTCCATTTCATAAAATAAGGTCAGTGTATCCGTCCTTTCTTCCTTTTGGATAAAAAAGGTGGAAAAATTCTGACTTGCATTGAGGGGCAGCCTGTACCGGTTGGTAGAATCTCCAAAAACCAAAGATTTTTCAGTGTCAAGCCCGGTGATTTGCCGGATTTTAAGCACCCCATTTTGAAGTTGTGTTCTAACCCCTTCAAATTCAGTTTTATTAACCCTGAGTTGGTCTCTTGTGGCCCTGAGGTCGGCCAGGACCGGTTCATAGTCCTCATTACCGTTTTCCACACTATCCCTGGCCACGGTGATGCTATCATTATATAATAAGATTACAGAATCCAATTCTGCAATACCCTGGTTCACCTTTACCAGACTGTCCATATTAAAAAACCGGGCATTGACAAAGGCCTCATCATTGAGCGGGCTTAGCCCATCATCCTCCGTGCAATAGCAGAGCAGGAGGGTGGTGCAAAAAATAAGAAAGGTGGGTATCCGGGTCATTTACTTTCTAACATCCATGCAAATTTAATGCTTAAGTTCAATTAATGGGGATCCACATCAAAAACTATTCTGGCAGATTTAAATTCCGGCCTGGCATTGGTCTCCATGGCTAGAACGTTAAGGCCCGCTTTAATCGTTTGAATGGGTATGCCTTTTACAAGCTTGATAAGGATTTCCTGGTAATAGAGGTTTCTGATTCGGTTGACTAGTGGTGGCTCCGGGCCCAATACCGGCAGTTTAGGCCAAGACTGATTAATTTTTTTAGCTAAATACTTACCGGCAGCTTCAGCAGTACCCGCATCCCTGTGTTTGATGGAGATGCGAATGAGCCTCGAAAAGGGCGGGTAAAGATGCTTTTGCCGCTGTACGATCTCCTGATGATAAAAATCTTCATAATTATGGTTTCTGATTTGGTTGATGAGAGCATCTTCCGGGTTGCGGGTCTGGAGGATCACTAAACCCGGCTTCTCCCTCCGGCCTGACCGGCCACTTACCTGAACAGCAAGCTGAAAGGCCCGCTCCCTGGATCTAAAATCAGGGAAATGCATCATTCGGTCGATGTCCATGATCCCTACCAATCCTACCCGGCCAAAATCCAAACCCTTGGTCACCATTTGGGTGCCTATCAAAATCTCAGCCTCCCCGGCCTCAAAAGACTGGATGATTTTCTCATACCCTGTTTTGGAGCGGGTGGTATCGAGGTCCATGCGGGCAGTGGCGGTATCCTCAAATAAGGTCTGCGTGTATTCCTCAATCTGTTCCGTGCCATAACCGACGGTCTGCAGACGGGTGGATCCACAGGCTTCGCATTGCAGGGGCATGGGTTCGTTATAGCCGCAATAGTGGCAAATCAGCCTTTTTTGATATTGATGATAGGTGAGGGATACCGAGCAATTCTGGCAATAGGCAGTCCATCCGCAATCCTGGCAGGTGATAAAATGGGAGTGCCCCCTGCGGTTTTGGAATAAGATCACCTGCTCTTTCTCGTTCAAGGCATGGTCAATTTTTTCTTTTAACAAACCAGTAAAAGGTCCCTTCATGGTCCGCTTTTTGGTCTCAGTGCTGATATTGGCGATCTCTACTGTGGGCAGCACAGCAGTACCAAATCGTTCATTGATGTTGACCAGTCCGTATTTGCCCTCAAGAGCATTGAAATAAGATTCTACCGAAGGGGTAGCAGTGCCCAGCAGCACTTTTGCACCATAAATCACCCCCATCATAATGGCCGCATCCCGTGCCTGATACCTTGGGGCCTGCTGGTATTGTTTGTAAGAATTTTCATGTTCCTCATCCACGATTACCAAGCCCAGGCGATCAAAAGGCAGGAATATAGCAGAGCGTACTCCCACCACGGCCTGGTACCTGCCCGAAAGGACCCCATTCCAAACCTCTACCCGTTCATTGTCAGAAAACCGGGAATGGTACACGCCTATTTTATTACCAAATACCGCCTTGAGCCGGGTGACGATTTGAGTGGTAAGGGCGATTTCCGGTAGGAGATAAAGGCTCTGCTTACCTTCAGAGAGATTTTTTTGTATCAGGTCAATGTAAATCTCTGTTTTCCCGCTACCAGTGATCCCGTAAAGCAAAGCGGTAGAATCGGTCCTAAAAACTTTTAGGATATCCTCTTTTGCCGCATTTTGAACAGGAGAAAGCTGGATCGTTTTTACCGGATCCTTCGATTCCGGAAATCGGGAAACCTGCACTTCAAACTCCTCCAGAATTTCTTTTTTGATCAACTGATTAAGGGCTGAAGTGGAAAGGCCGGATTTAGAAAACACCGACTTTTCCATACCTTTTTCATTGGCTTCCGGTTGATCAAATACAGGGATCTCTTTGAGATAAAACAACAAGATATCTTCCTGCTTTGGGGCCCGTGAAAGTTGCCCGAAGACTTGTTCCAATGAAAGGTGATCCCGGGCGAAATCCGGAGCCAGCCGGATCATTTTCACCTTTTTGGGTTGGTACTTTTCCTGAAGCTGCTCATATATGAGTACGGCTCCTTTACCTGCAAGCCTATGGATAAGTTGGTGTGGAGACTTGATTTCAAGCATCCTCGCGACTTCCGGATAGGTCAGAGAATCAGTTTCTTCCAGGCGCTCCAGTACTGCTGCTTCCTGTTCGCTGAATTCATGTTGGCTCTCCCACAATTCAAAATCAGGGTGGCGTTGAATATTCGATTCGCTGCTGAGTTTCAGGCCTGATGGCAGGGCCGCATTGACGGCCTCCCCGATGGTACACATATAGTAGTCGGCCATCCAGGACAAAAATTTCAGAAGGGACGGGGTCATTACCGGGGCAGCATCCGGCAGGTCAAGGATGGGTTTCGGAGTATATTTTTCCGGCTTAGTTTGATGGATGTTAAAAATGATCCCGGTGTAGATTTTGCTTTTTCCGAATGGCACCGTAACCCGCATACCAGGGGCTACCGCCTCATAATATTCATCAGGCACCTCGTAGGTGTAGAGATTTGGGATGGGCAGAGGTATTGCCACATCGATGTACCGGAAGGAGCCTGATTTTCCCATTATCGGCTATGAATTTGTTTGAGTGCTTCTTCTATTGAAGTGGTGGGTCTTTGGCAGGTATTGTTATAACAAATGTAAATCAAGGTTTTACCATTTTCAGGCGTCCGGTCACGGAGCAAGGGGAGGCCGGATTCCGACTCCGAAGCACAAATAACCCTACCGGGGATATACACTTTCTTGATGGCTTTAGCCCATTCCAATGATTCAGGACCTGATATGGCGATCTCCGGCGATGGGGAATGCATCCGGTACCCTAAAGAGCCCCAGCAGGATAAAAAACCGGGCTCCGTACCAAAGGAGGGCAGTACTTTTTCCAACATTTTTTCAGCAGTCCGCACCCATTCTTCCTTTTCCATTGCCCTGCCCAGATAATATAGATTATGAGCCATGATGGCATTGGAGGAGGGGATAACGTTGTCGAAGATTTCCTTCTTCCCGGCGATAAGAGGATCGTGGTGATGACCTGAAAACTCGAAAAAGCCTGATTTAGGATCGTGAAATAACTTGAAACAGTTTTCAGTTAGCTGGCTAGCGAGTTCCAGCCAGTATTCATGGAAGCTGGTTTCGTATAAAGCTATAAACCCGCTGATCACATGGGCATAGTCCTCCAGAAATCCCGGTATGGCTGCTTTTCCATTTTTCCAGGTGCGGTACAGCTTGCCTTCTTTGATCATTTCCTTACTTATAAAGTCACCGCAACGGATGGCCATTTGAAGTGCCAGAGGGTTTTCTGTGGCATGATAGGCATCTACCAATCCTTTGATCGCCATGCCATTCCATCCGCTGATGATCTTATCGTCCAGCCCGGGCCTGACCCGGGTGCTTCTTGCTTCCAGTAATGTGCTCTTCAACCTGGTAGCCCAGGATTGGACCATTTCAGGGGTCATCTCCCAGGTATCTGCCCATTGCCGGGTGGTCTTGCCTCTGTAAGGAATATTTTTCCCTTCCTCCCAGTTTCCGGGAAAAATAACGTTAAAATAATCTCCAGCCCTGGTGGCCTCGGATCCTAAAACATCCTGCCATTCCTGGTGATACCATACATAAAACTTCCCTTCCTCACCTTCACTGTCTGCATCCAGGGCGGCATAAAAACCTCCTTCAGGGGCTTGCATTTCTCTTTTAAGCCAGGCGCAGGTTTCCTCTATAGGACTGAGCAACTCCTGATCTTCGAGCAGAAGATAAGCATTCGCGTAAATACTCAGCAATTGCCCATTGTCGTAGAGCATTTTCTCAAAATGTGGCACCCGCCAGGCAGGGTCTACCGAATATCGGCAAAATCCACCTCCGATATGATCATAAATACCGCCAAAGGCAATTTTCTGGAGGGTCCGCTGCAGGTGAGTTTTGACCTCCGGGGTATTGCCCAGTGCGCCATGATCACTGACCATCTGCCAAATGGCAGGCATGGGGAATTTAGGTGCCCTTTTTAGTCCGCCCAATTGGAGATCAAACTGACGGATGAGATTTTGAATACCCTCTTGTAATAAATTTTGACGAACAGCACCTTTGGCATCCGTCAGCCTGCCAAGCACATCACCTTTTAAGGCCTGGGTGAGGTCATTGGCAGAGGAAATGACCTCTTCTTTTCGGTCCTTATAGGCAGTAGCAATGCTCTTAAGCACCTGTACCCATCGAGAAGGCGGGAAGTAGGTGCCACCGAAAAAGGGCTTTTGGTCCGGCGTAAGGAATACATTCAGGGGCCAGCCACCTTGTTGCCCAAGGGCCTGCACCGCATCCATATAGAGTTGGTCCACATCAGGCCGTTCTTCACGGTCTACCTTGATATTGATGAAGTGCTGATTCATCACCTCAGCAATGGCAGTCACCTCAAAGCATTCCCGCTCCATCACGTGGCACCAATGGCAGGCTGAATACCCGATGCTCACCAGTATGGGTTTGTCTTCATCCACCGCTTTGGCCAGAGCCTCCGGGCCCCATGGATACCAGTTCACCGGATTATGGGCATGCTGAAGCAGGTAGGGGCTGGTGGATTCGGCCAGACGGTTGACTTTTTTACTCATGATTTTTTGCGCTGATCATTTAAATGCTTGAGTTCTGGTGACAAGTCCACCCATTGGGCTAAATGCAAAAGTTGCCCCTCCAGATGATCGAGGAATTTCTGATGCGAAGGAGTACCGGGATGAAAAGGCCGGTGCTGTAGCCCTTTTTTGATTTGCTGCCACTTTTCGATAAATTCCATAGTTGTGGCATCAAAATAAGCTTTTGAAAACTGCTCCCAGATGTACTCAATGGCAGTTTCGTTGGGATGTATCAGGTCTTTTTCATAAAACCGGTAATCCCGCAGATCATCCATCATGATTTCATAGGATGGAAAATAGGCATGATGATCCCGGCCTTTAAGGAGATAGGTGCAGGCCACCCTCAAAATGGACTTGCTCAGCATATTCTCTGGAATTCCATCACGGGTATGACGCACAGGACTTACGGTAAATATGACCTTTGGATCAATTTGGTGCTGCTTCCAAATATTTTCTACATGTTCATAAGCCTGAATAATCTGTGTCGAAGTCAGCAGTTGTTTCTCAAAAAGAGTTCCTGGTTGCTTATGGCAATTGGCTGCTATGGCGGATGAGGCTTTCTCCTTATACACCCAGGCAGTGCCCATGGTGATGATGATCCATGGTGATTGCAGGATACAGGATCGGATCGATTCTAATGCAATAGAAATGGCGGCCTCTGCAGCCTCTTTATCGGGTTCTGAAAATTGGCTATGAAAATCATAATGGTACCAGATACCATCACTCAATACCCACCGATCCTGGTCCGGCTTTGATTGGGTCAGGGCCATTTCCAAAATCTTAAAAATTGATAATGGGTTATACGTATTGCCGACAGGGTTTTTAAGGATGCTGAATTTATGGTCCTCCATCAATGCCCCAATAGAATCTGAGAAGCAGGAACCCACCGTAAGGACGGGGTCCTTCAGGTTAATTTTTTGAGGTGATGGGGTGATATGAACCGGGGTTCTGAACATCATCGAAGATACACAACTGTATGAAAACAAAAAAAACCATGGGAGTATTCCCATGGTTTTTGTCTGAATAATTTAAGCTAACCTATTCGGCGATCACATTTAAGCCAATCTGGTGCTGTACTTCCCTGTGGAAGTCAATGGTAGCGGTATACTCACCGATCTCTTTCACCTGAGTGTCCAAAGAAATTTTCTTACGGTCTATTTCGAAACCTTTTTTCTTTAGTGCCTCAGAGATTTGATTCGCTGTGATAGAACCAAATATTTTACCATTTTCCCCGGCTTTTGCGCCGATCTCAAGGGTTAGGTTACCGATTGAATCAGCAATCTCCTGAGCGTCGTTTTTAAGCTTTTCTGCTTTATGAGCTACCTGCTTGATCAACTCATCATTCATTTTTCTGTAGGATGAATTGGCAAGTATAGCAAAACCCTGAGGGATGAGGTAATTTCTGCCATATCCCGGCTTTACCGATACTGTATCGTTCTTATAGCCAAGCCCTTTGATGTCTTGTTGCAATATTACTTCCATGATCAATGCTTATTTTAATGAATCCGTTACGTAAGGCAACAATGCAAGGTGGCGTGCACGCTTGACGGCTTGTGCTACTTTTTTCTGATATTTAATGCTGGTACCGGTAAGTCTTCTAGGTAATATTTTACCTTGTTCGTTGACAAACTTCAGCAAGAAATCAGGGTTTTTGTAGTCAATATATTTAATACCATTTTTCTTAAACCGACAATACTTAGGTTTTATTTCGGTCCTGGTAATAGGTTCGTTCATTAGTGTCATGCTACTACAGGCTCCTCCTTAGCTGGTTTTTTATTAAATTCTCCTTTTCTTCTTCTCTCATTGTAGATCACTGCATGCTTGTCTAAGGCTACAGTTAAAAAGCGCATCACCGTTTCGTCTCTTCTGAACTCAGTTTCAAGCTTGCCAACAGCCTCAGGGGCAGCATCAAATTCCATCAGATTATAAAAACCTGTAGATTTGTGTTGGATTGGATAGGCCATTTTTTTAAGCCCCCATTCCTCCACATTGATAACATTGGCTTTGGAATCTTCCAAAACCTTCCTGAACTTCTTGACAGCATCCTTCATCTGTTCATCAGATAAAACGGGATTTAAAATGAATACCGTCTCGTAATTTGCCATAATTAATATTTATGTTTAAAATTTTTTGGAGTGCAAAGATAGGTAAAAAGGATTTAAGATTAAAAAGTTTCCCAGGAATAGAATATGGATTTATTGAGCCGGTTAGGAAAACTTAATTTTCGTGGAAGAATCCCCACGATTTTAAATTTGAATATTTTAGGTAGGCTTGAGTCCCTACTTCACAATGAAGTCTGCTGAACCCATCATATAATCATCAGTGTAAACTTCCATCCTGTATTGGCCGGAGGCATACTCACTCCCCTTATCATAAGTAAAACTTATTTCCTGGCGGGTATTGTCATAGAGGATTTCCTGGCTGGCCGTGTAGAACTCTTCCCTGCCTCCCAGGATAAAAGTGCCCGAGCCTCTGGAAACATCAAATAGGACCTGTCCTAGTTCATCGATAACTCTGATCAGGATTTCCTTGCCTTCGATGGGGGCTACATTATTCTCAGCAATATTAAAAACAATTTTGAGCTGTTCGATCTGCCTTTTTCTGAATTCAGGACCTTCACGCTCCTTTCCACGATTATTGACGGCATAAAGCCTGATGTCTTCGGCTTTCAAACGGGAAGCCACTGCTACCTTGCTGGCCAGCTTTTCCCGTTCCTTTGCAGAGCTTCTTAGGGAATCACTGAGCTGGATTCTTTCGGTTTTCAAATTGGTAGTTTCTGTCATTAATTCCTCATTAATGGCGCGGAGATTGACCAACTCCTCATCTTTTTGCTTGAGCAGGACTTCATACCCTTCCACTTTTTCCTTGAGGTCTGAAATCACCCGGCGGTTGGCCCTTCCGGTACGCTCCAGTTGAGTCTTTTCAGCTTCCAGATCGGCTTTCGCTCGCTCCAGTTCTTCTACATCCCCGCCGAGCTTTCTGATCTCTTCGATTCTTTCATCAAGCTCTTGACCCACATCCGTCAGCATTTGCAGGGTAGTAGCAAGCTCCTCTTCCGTCACAGCGATCACATCAGATTGCTGATCGATCTTTTGATGGTCGAGGTATATTTTTACCCCTTGTATGATGATCACGATAGACAATAAGGCAATGATGATGGTGGCCTTGTTATTCTTTTTTGGGGTTTCTTTATTGGTAGAGTTCTGATTTTCGGGCATTGGATTGTTGTTTTTAGTAATCCTGTCGCAAAATTATCTTATTATTAACTCTCAAAACAAAACAATTCTGATTTAAATTAAAAATGTCGACAGAAAGTCAGGAAAGTCGTTGGGATGCCGGATACTGGGAGCACAGGTACCAAACAGGTGCCACCCAGTGGGATGTGGGCTATGCTACGCCTCCGATTACAGAATATTTTGAGCAGATTACTAATAAAGAAGCTCGGATTCTGGTGCCCGGGGCAGGCCTTGGATGGGAGGTGGCAGAGTTATGGCGGTCAGGGTTTAAAAATACCTGGTATCTTGATCTTGCAGGGGCTCCGGCAGAGGCCTTTATCAAAAGACTGCCTGAATTTCCTCAAAAGCAGATCCTGCTGGAAGATTTTTTCAGCCACCAACACCAATATGATTTTATCTTCGAACAGACATTTTTTTGTTCCCTGGAACCTGCGCAAAGGCCGGCCTATGCGGCAAAAATGCATGAATTGCTCCAGCCCGGAGGTAAATTAGTGGGCGTTCTTTTTAATGAGCCACTTAATTCCGATCACCCGCCATTTGGCGGAAACAGTGAGGAGTATCGGAAGATTTTCTCACCATATTTTAATTTTAAGCATTTCGATGATTGCTATAACTCCATAAAACCAAGGGCCGGCAGGGAGATTTTTATGGTTTTGGAACGGAAATCGATTTAGCTTTTTAGCTAAATCGACATTGATTTTAACTTTGACCCTGACTTTGACTTTTTCAACTCACCCTCTTTTTCCGTCATTTCGCTTGTCCCGTGAGGGTATTCATAGTGTTTATATATTATTTGAAACACTTTCCACCCGAAGCGGGAAAGGCCGCATCGAAAGTGCACACAATGAATGAAATATGGGTGGCCGAGAAATCTCCTGAATATGGAATCAAATGGGATTAATTTACGCTACCGAGCTCATTCACGATTTCCTAGCAGGGGATTTCTCCCCCTGGGTAGTTCTCATCCAAGGTTTTTCAATTCTTTCAGGGGTCGAAATGACGGTAAAGGGCCAATAGCCAATTTTCAAGTATTTAGAAGCTAGAGGTTAGTATTGAGTAGGCAGTTGGCAGTCTCAATGCCTAAAAAAGGTTCTAAACTAATTTCTCAAGACTCAAGACTAAGGACTCAAGACTAAGGACTGGACTTGCTACATTTGACTGGACAGTAAGTTAAGCGTAAAATGCTAAATTTACTGATTATGAAAAGAGAAAGAAGAAAATTTGACAAGGAGTTTAAAATAATGGCGGTGGATCTATCCTTAACAGCAGGTAAATCTGTA
>JBGTCD010000113.1:0-87328 GCA_041749015.1 Cyclobacteriaceae bacterium | reverse complement strand
TTACAGATTTACCTGCTGTTAAGGATAGATCCACCGCCATTATTTTAAACTCCTTGTCAAATTTTCTTCTTTCTCTTTTCATAATCAGTAAATTTAGCATTTTACGCTTAACTTACTGTCCAGTCAAATGTAGCAAGTCCATGATGAGAAAAGTAAGCAAAAGAATCAAGGCCTGTGAGGGAATTTGCTAAAATTTCCATTTTCTCAGCTAAAAATTTCCAACTCACCCCTTTGGGGCTCAGACAGTGAAATTTTTGGCCGCTTCAAAACTGGAAATTTCTTAACGCAATTACCTCAAGGGCCGAAGCAAAGGTCCAGCCAAATTCTTGGCTTGACCTAGCATATGTTGCTGTCGCATCAGTGGCTTAATACTATCAGGCCCTAAAAGCCCTGACCACCCCCCGATTCCCGAAAGGGTCTCATTTAGTTAGAGTTAGGGTTAGAGTTTGGGTTAGCGTTAGCGTTAAAATTCCGCATTCCCGGGGGTGCGGGGGAAAGGGATCACATCTCTGATATTGCCCATACCCGTGACAAACTGCACCAGCCGCTCAAAGCCAAGCCCAAAACCACTATGCAGGGCAGAACCAAATTTTCTCAAATCCAGATACCACCACAGCTCCTCAGCGGGAATGTCCATCTCCTCCATTCTCTTTTGGAGTTGGGGGAGGCGTTCCTCACGCTGTGACCCCCCGATGATTTCCCCGATCCCGGGAAACAGCACGTCCATGGCAGCTACCGTTTTCCCGTCCTCATTGGCCCGCATGTAGAAGGCCTTGATGTCCCTGGGATAGTTGTACAAAATGACCGGCTTTTTGAAATGCTGCTCCACCAGATACCGCTCATGCTCTGACTGCAGGTCCGTACCCCAGGCCTCCACCAGATATTTGAATTTCTTCTTTTTGTTGGGCTTGCTGTTGCGGAGAATATCAATGGCTTCGGTATAAGTGATTCTTTCAAAAGGCGCCTCCAGGATAAACTTCAGCCTTTCGATCAGCGACATGGTATTACGCTCCTGCTGGGGCTTCAGCTTTTCTTCCTCCGCCTCTCTGTTGGATAAGAACTCCAGGTCTTCCTGGTAATGGGTCATGACATATTGCACCAGGTATTTCAGAAATTCCTCGGCCAGGTCCATGTTGTCCCGGATATCATAAAAAGCCATCTCCGGCTCAATCATCCAGAATTCGGCAAGATGCCTGGTGGTATTGGAGTTTTCAGCTCTGAATGTGGGCCCAAAAGTATAGACTTCTGATAGCCCCAGTGCGGCGGTCTCGGCCTCGAGCTGCCCTGAAACGGTCAGATTGGCCTCTTTCTCAAAAAAATCTTCCTTGTAATCCACCACTCCCTTGTCAGTCTTTGGCGGATTGACCGGGTCCAGGGTGGTGACCCGGAAGGTCTCTCCGGCCCCTTCAGCATCTGACCCGGTAATGACCGGGGTATGCACATGAAAGAATCCCTTTTCATTAAAAAACTGGTGCACCGCAAAGGCCAGCCCATGCCGTACCCGGTACACTGCACCAAAAGTATTGGTCCGGACCCGCAGGTGGGCATTTTCCCTCAGGAATTCCATGGAATGTTTTTTGGGCTGGAGAGGGTATTGCTCGGCATCCGAATCTCCAAGCACTTCTATAGAATGCGCCATAATCTCCACTGACTGGCCCTTGCCCTGAGAGGCTACCAGGCTGCCGGTCACGGCCAGACATGCTCCTGTGGTGATTCTTTTCAGCAGGCCCGGATCCATTTTTTCAAAATCTACCACGATTTGAATACTTTGCAGACCTGAGCCATCATTAAGGGCCACGAATCGGTTGCTGCGGAATGTGCGCACCCAGCCTTTGACCAATACTTCCTGGCCGTTGGGGGCTGTGGCCAGCAGGGATTTTATTTTATTTCTCTTAAGCATGAAAAGAATTTCGAAATTGTGGTCAAAAGAACGACTTTCCGCTCTTTTTTACCAGCGAGATGATGGAAATTTCTTAATTTTGGATTAACTTATTAACAAATAAAATTCGGCAGATACGATAATGCAAAAATTAGGGCTACATCAAAGTTTACTACAGAAGCTATCGCCCCAGCAGATCCAGTTCATCAAACTGCTGCAGGTGCCTACTGCTGAGTTAGAAACCAGGATCGAGGAGGAGTTGGAAATCAATCCTGCGCTGGAGGAGGGAAAGGAAGAGGCCGACGACTATGAAGGGGATGATTTTGAAGAGCAGACCAAAGATGATGATGTAGATATAGAAGACTACCTCCGTGATGATGACATGAGCGGGTATAAGATGCAGGGTGATGGGGATAACGGGGAGGACAGGGATATGCCCATACCGATGATGGCCACTCTGAATGAGCAGCTTATGAGTCAGTTGGGTTATTTGAATCTTGATGAAAGACGGTATACCATCGGGAAGCAGTTGATAGGCAGTATTGAAAGTGATGGGTATGTCAGGCGCGACCTCGAAGCCATCATTAATGATATGGCTTTTTCTCAGAATATTGAGACTGACCTGGACGAGGTCGAGGAAATTTTAAGGAAAATACAGGAATTTGACCCTGCCGGAATAGCTGCCAGGAGTCTTCAGGAATGCCTTATTCTACAGCTGGAGCGGAGGATAGACAGGACTCCCGATGTGGAAATGGCTCTTAATATCCTGAATACCTGCTTTGAGGAATTCACCAAAAAGCACTACGATAAAATACAGCGAAAATTAGGGGCAGAAAGTGAGGATGATATCAAAGCTGCGGTGGACCTGATCACCAAACTCAATCCAAAGCCCGGAGGCGCAGCAGGAGGGGCTACCAGGACCCAATTCCTGATCCCTGATTTTATCCTTACCAGCAGTCATGGTAAAATTGACCTGGCATTGAATTCCAGAAATGCTCCCGAGTTAAGGATCAGCCGCTCCTACTCAGATATGTTTAGCGCCTATGATAAAAGCGATAAAAAGGATAAAAAGCTGAAAGAGACGGTCACATTTGTAAAACAGAAATTGGATGCCGCCAAATGGTTTATCGATGCGATCAAGCAAAGACAGCATACGCTGTTGCGTACCATGAAGGCCATCGTGGATTATCAGTATGATTTTTTCCTGGAGGGGGATGAGAGCAAACTCAGACCTATGATCCTAAAAGATATAGCGCAGATCATCGATATGGATATCTCTACTGTGTCAAGAGTGGCTAATAGCAAGTCGGTTCAAACCGAGTTTGGTATTTATCCTTTAAAATACTTCTTTTCTGAAGGCATAGCTACAGATAGTGGTGAGGATGTGAGCAGCAGGGAAGTAAAGAGTACCTTGAAAGAATTTATAGACCATGAAGATAAGAAAAAGCCGCTCTCAGATGATAAGCTTGAAAAAATGCTCAAAGCCAAGGGATATAATATTGCGCGTAGAACAGTAGCCAAATATAGAGAGCAGCTAAAAATTCCAGTGGCAAGACTCCGAAAAGAAATATAGTGGTCACCAATTTAGCAAGGTTTATAAGCCTGGTCCTTCATCCCATTTTTATGCCTGTGGTATTAATTATGGTCTTGTACCATTTGGTACCCTCAGCCATCGGGCCATTCAGCAGGGAATTTTTGACCCCATTCATCGGTCTGGTGATTCTGGTCACCATACTTTTGCCTGCTTTCACGATACTTACTTTAAAGGGGTTCGGTATTATTTCAAGCCTGTTTATGGATGAACAAAAGGAGCGAATGGTGCCCATGATTTTTTACCTCTTGTACCTAGTTGTGATTACCTCATTTTTTCAATTTTGGCTTGAGGTTAACTTTAATATCGTCATAATATTTTATGCTATTGGGGTGATGAGCTTGTTAGCATTGATCATCAATTTTTTTATGAAGCTGAGCCTTCATGCTATGGGGACTTATGGGTTTTCCGGCTTTATGCTGGTGTTTTTGATCCGTTATGAAGCCGTAGCACTGCTCTGGGCATTATGTGCAGGTTTGGCCGCAGCAGGGCTTTTAGCCTCAGCACGGTTGCAATTAAACAAGCACAGCCCTGTGGAAATTTACATAGGAGGGAGCGTTGGGTTTCTCGTAGCCCTGGCTACTTTATTCTTTATACAATAAAAATCAGAACCATGGATTTTGAGCATTTGAAGTTTGAAACTGTAGATGGGGTAGCAACAATTACCCTCAATCGCCCCGATGTTTACAATGCATTTAATGATACGATGAGCTTCGAATTGCAGGATGCTCTGAAGCAATGCACCAAGGATGCCGGGGTGAGGGTGGTGGTCATCACCGGTGCGGGAAAGGCCTTCAGCTCAGGGCAGGACCTGAAAGCCTCGCAGGCAGACCCTGGCCGTTCTTTTAAGGGCTCTTTGGATAAGCGTTATAATCCCATCATTCGGGGCATCAGAAACATGCCCAAGCCAGTGATTTGCAGGCTTAATGGAGTCGCAGCAGGGGCCGGGTGTTCAATTGCCCTCGCTTGTGATATGATTATTGCCTCGGAGGAAGCAAGTCTGATTGAGGTATTTATTAATATTGGGCTGGTCCCGGATTCCGGCTCTTCCTTTTTTCTACCCGGGCTTATAGGGTATTCCCGTGCATTTGATCTTTGTACCACCGGTAGAAAGGTATCCTCACAGGAGGCTCTGGAGCTCGGCCTTATTAAAGATGTGGTGGCAGCGTCAATGCTGGATGAAAGGGTTAAGGAGATTACAGATTATTATAAAGCAGCCCCGACACGCGCTATCGGCCTCATCAAAAAAATGCTTAACAAGGCCATGTCTGCCTCTTTAGAAGAAATGCTTGATTATGAGTCTTACTGTCAGGAGATAGCCGGCAGTACCGAGGATCATCAGGAAGGAGTAAAGGCATTTTCTGAAAAGAGAAAACCAGATTTTAAAGGCAGGTAAACTTTAGAATACCCTGATGGATAAGCCTACTGTAAAGTTAGTGGCATCGATGCCCAATGGTGTATGATCCCCCTTAAAAAGTGGGTTGAGCCTTTGGATATAGTAGGCACTGAAACTGCCCACACCCATTCTGGCAATAAAAGCATAGCGGATGGGCTCCAATTCGAAGTTTTCTCTGTTTTTTATACTAATATCATCCTTGGCAATATCCTCATATTTCACTTTGGTATGGGATTGAAACAGCACCCCAACTTTTCCTCCGGCACTTACCCAAAAACTTTTATGACGCTGCCTGGGTAGTACGGTGTATCTTACTTCAAGAGGGATGTCAATATAATTGGTCACAAACATGGATTTATCCACTGACCTGATATCTGAAAATACCTCACCCAAACCTTCTAAATTTACAGACTTGTTAAGGTCAGCATCCAAAGTGGTGGTCATAGTGACCAGACTGTCAAACTTGTATCGATCAAGGCCCACTCCCAGGCCAGAGTGTATGCTGATGGGCGACTGGCCCATATAAAAATCATAGTAATAGGTCAGGTTCAATGACCGGCTTCCTAGTAATCTGAATGAGCCTGAACCACCATTCTGAGGTACGGAATTAAATCCAAAATCAATGCTCAGTGATCCGGGCAGATCAGGCCTTGCCTGCACCCGGCTCATTTTGAGGACACCGGTTTTTTCTTCAGGATCAGTAAGGCCGGTGGCTGTTCCCTGTAGCGTCAATAGTGAGAAGAAAAAAACAAGTAAATAGGAAAATTGGATTCGATACATATGGGATTAACTCCTTTTGATGAAATTTATTTCAAGGCGCAAAATTAATTCTTTTTGGCCAACAATAAAGGTTATTGGTTTTTTTTGAGTGTATTATTTGGTTAAATTTGCCTGCTCAAATAAAAAGGCCTCGTAGCTCAACTGAATAGAGTATCTGACTACGGATCAGAAGGTTCCAGGTTTGAATCCTGGCGGGGTCACTAAGAAAGACAAAACCCCGGGACCTGTCCCGGGGTTTTTCCATTTTACAAGGGCTGCAAATTTATTTGACAGCCCGGGTAAAATGGGAAAGGCCTAGCCTTCAGGCAAGGGTTTTGTCTTTCGGAATTCGGACAAGCCCAGGATATGCAATCCTGGCCTCAATCAGCCACGTCCCCAACCAGCCGTTCCTTTCCCTTTTTTCATATGCTTTTTGGGTGGATTGGGCTTTGCAACTTTTGCCCTGTATTCTGGCATTGTTTAGTGTTATTTCAAATCTTCACTTTCTCTAAGCACTTGTATTGCTGCGTGCATATTGTATGATTTTTTATAAATTTCTCCATATTATGGATGTGGTGGGAAATAAAATAGAACTTGGGATCCAATCGACAGTGCATATTCTGCAATGGATGGAAAAACAACAAAATAGAAAGAAAAGAAAGCCGACCGCCTAACAGCGTATATAACTTATGGCGGGGGATCCTGTCCCACATTAATGTTTTTAATTATATTTGTTTTATTGCAACTGACAAATTCGATGGATTTTTCCACAGCTAAACATACCTAATTTTGTGATAAATCCTTTTTGACATTGAAATTCCAATGCGACAAAAAACTTCTATAATTCCGGACTATGAAATAAAATGACATTGAAATTCAAATTACTCATTCTCTTTTTGTTGATAAGTATCAACACATTTTCTCAAGAGCGCAAAATTATTGGACGTATTCTTGACTCAGGAACTCAAATGCCAATAAAAGATGCGAACGTTGTCATTCTTGGCGCTACATCTGGAACGTTCACTAACCAGATAGGCTTCTTTGAATTGACAATAGATGCTTCAATACATAAAGCACTTATAGTTTCACATAGAGGATTTAAAACTTATGAAATACAAATTCCTGCCGAGGATCATTTTAAATTATTTTTGGAAAAAGAGTATACTCTATTAAATAAGTTAAATCTTAATGCTTACCCAAAACGTGTCGCAAATGAACTTACATCAGAAGTATCTAAAACTAAAAATGATAGCGACATAATTATAGTTGAATCTGATGCATCGTTCCCTGGTGGATTGAACAACTTTTATGATTTCATTGGAAATGCCTTAGCATCTGAACTTCCCCAAGTTGATGAACAAGGTTTCAATATAGTCTTTGAGATTAATGAAAGTGGAGAAGCTGTTGAGATTTCAATTTCAGACTCCACTGAATTGGTTAAGACTGCAGTGAGACAAACATTTCAAAAGATGCCAAATTGGACGCCGGCCACACAAAGACAAAACAGGGTTTCTCAATATTTTTTACTTCCGATAATCAGCGCTGATATTCCAGACATTGAAGCATTAGATTTAAAGGATTTTTACAACTTTTTTTCTGAAAATATCAAATACCCAGTCCAGGCCAGAAGAATGGGAATCGAAGGAGCTGTATTTGCTGAATTTCAGGTAGATAATTTAGGTAATGTCATAAGTGTTAAACTCCTTAAAGACATTGGTGCAGATTGTGGTGACGAAGTGCGAAGAATTATAATTGCTACACCAATTGAATTAACAAAATCGTTATATGACAAATCGCATTTCAACAAATTTATTTTACCAGTTAGTTTTGGTTTAGATAGGCCTTTAAAAATTCAACAATTTACTGCAAGTTCGGATGCTCTCCTACTTAATGAAGTGGTCGTATTAGCCATTGGAGTTGTGAGAGAGACACGTAGGTTAGGCAACCCCACAGGAGTATCAAGAAGCGCCCCTATTTCAATAGTTTCATCCGCTAACTTTACTTTCACTAGTTTAAGTAAGGCGCTTGAAGATCCAAAATCTGTAAAACGATTATCACTGATAAATAATAGCATAAACTCATTTCCATCGGAAATATTGAAACTTAACAACTTAGAATTTTTAGATCTTGAAAGGAATGACCTTCAAAAGTTACCAAACGAAATTGGCCTCTTAACTAACCTTCAAGAGTTATATCTTTTTGAAAATAAAGTAGAGAGTTTACCATTAAATTTTAGGAACCTTAAAAGGTTAAAAATATTAGGACTTGCTTCTAACCAATTAAAATCATTTCCGATGGAACTCATTTCTCTTCAAAAATTGGAAGCTTTGGATTTAAGTAATAATCAAATATCATTTCTCCCACCCGAAATCGGATCTATGAAAAATTTAAAGTTTTTGATACTTGATAATAACGGTATTTCAAGAATACCCCAGGAGTTTTATAAACTAAAGAAGTTAGAAAAAATATATATTCAAGGGAACCCTATTGACCCTAAAGACTTTGAATTATTAAAAGCAAAATTTAAGAAAGCAGAGATTGTATTCTAAATTAGTATGGAAGATACTCAAATGTCAGGGTTAATTAAATCTAAGAAAATGAAAAATATAATCTTTTTAATATCAGTACTAATATCAGCTCAAGTTTACGGGCAAGAAATCAAAACAATCAAAACCAATTCTGAAGTTTATTGGGTTTTAATATCTAATCAGGATATTAAACATGGGGAATACAAAAGTGTCAAAAAGAAAAAAACCTTTGTAGAAGGGCAATATGATAATAACAGTCCAATTGGAGTTTGGAAATTTTACGACTCTGATGGCAACCTTGAACAATCATATGACTACACAAATAAAATATTATTAGTTAACAACAACAAAATGCCATTCAGTGCTAATGATTGTAAAATCGATGGAACTGACGTTAGTCCAGAAACTTTACCGGTTTTTATTGGAGGTAAATCGAGGTATGATAGGTTTATCGAAGAAAATCTTAAATATCCGCTAGATTCAAAATCAAAGGGTATAGAAGGAAGACAATTTATTATTATAAACCTATCTGCAAATGGAAGTATTTTAAAATTTGAAATCTACAGATCAATTTCTCCAGATATTGATCAGGAAGCACTGAGGTTAATTTCAGAACTTCCAAATGAATGGATTCCTGCCGAACAAAACGGAGAAAAGATAGCGGTTTCTATTGCATTGCCTGTATTATTCAAATTAAAGTAACTAAGCCTATTTGACTACCGATAATATTTGGGCGGACAGGACAGAGCTTTGAAAACCCAACGTTGCTTAACTGCGGCAATTTTTAGCATATAATTAAACTTAAACATGTATATTTTTATTTCAATCTTATTTTTAATTGTAATAAGCTCTTCTTACGGGCAAAGTCGGACATTTCAGGCACTAGTGGGTCTGAATCACGTTGTGGATAACAATGCCTATGAACTGAAAAAAGGTGAAGAATCAAAAAGCGAGTTATTTTGGACAAACATTTATTTCAACTATTACAAAAATCCAAATTTCTCAAAACCCTGATGAAAGTATGATTTTTAGTGTTGGATATGAATATCTAATCCAAACAAATATCGAAGGACTTTCTGAGTTTGAATTTTCCTTTCCAAAAGGCACTCAAAAGGATAAGTTCAAATCATATCGTGTTTCAATATTGTCTAATCTTTCAAATGAATCTAAGGTTAAAAGAAAATATATTAATAAATCTGACTCGGATAGCACATTCAAGCTAACAATTAATAGAGAAGGATTACCAGATACTGGATTGCTAAAAGTATATTGTGAAATTGAATCGTTCAACTTCAAAACCCTTCGTGCAGCTATGACTACTGAAGGTAGTGTCAATTCATACTTATCGATCAATTCACCAGTAATATTTGTTTTTAAGACTCCTGATCTTAACATAACTCAATTAGACAAACAAACTAAGGCTTTTAATCTCAAACATTTTACCTACCAATCCACTCCAATTGTAGACTATGATGTAACATCAAATTCTTTTAAGTGGAAGGTGGAAAACAATTCTTCTCAAACAATTATACTGGAATCACTGTCAAATGACCTACCAGTAGATTTGGGAATTAGTCTTGAGCAAATGATGAAATATTCTAATTGAGCTTGACAAGGTATTCCAAATATTATATTAAAATGGTTTTAGCAATTGGATGCTATACCCATTTAGAACCGACACAAGCGAGATGCTTGCGCCTAAAGGGAAAAAATTAGAGGTGGCTTAATTTTTAATTGATGCCTTATTGGTGTAAATTTGCATCAAATAAAATCTTATGGCAAGACAAAGCATTTCATTTACAGAGCCCAATGATGATTGGCTAAAGAGCCAAATTGACAGTAAAGAATATTCCAGTAAAAGTGAACTTGTCAATGATTTGATCAGGCAAGCCCGAAAACAGCAAGTGGAAATTGACTGGGTCAAAGCCAAATTAGAGAAAGCTGAAAATAGCGGTTTTACCAGCGATAGTAAAGAGCAGATTTTAAAGCAATTACGATTATCTTGATATTGTCGCCAAAACGAAATAATCAATTTGTGTGAAAATTAAATTGACAATACTAATTATTGGATTGCTCTTTTCATCATGCAGTAGAATTACTCCCTCTGGATTCTGGATGAGATACAAGTCTAATTTTATCACAGACAAACATAATGACCAAGGACCTTGGGGTGGCACCTTAATTATTAATTGGGAAGCGAATGAAAACTCAGAATTTAATGTAGAAGAAATTATTAAACTCGCTTCTAAAAATAATTGGGAACTGATTGACCGGGTGAAATATCAAAAAGTTGATTTGATAGAAATGAAAGAATATGGAAAACCTATCATCAATCTTCCACTCAAAAACTTTACACCCAAACCAAAAAAATCGGACTTGAAATCTAAGTCTTATCCTCGATGGATAGATACTGACTTTACTCTTTATAGATTTAAAACCAGGTGGTTGATTTTTGAACCTGGATCGGACGACTCAACTCAAGAAAACGGATTTGTATTATTAGCCTCGGACAATAAAAAAATGACCTTATACCACATATGGGGAGAATAAGCACTGGTAGCCACAACACCTACCCCTAAATAGGCAACCATCTGCTTGTGCCACAATAAGACTTTTTCATATTTCAGATGGTTAATTAATTGGTTTTGATTAACTTAACCATTGGTTTGATTTTCGGGACTTCTTTCTGAGTAAGACTATTTATTTTGTAACAGAGGCTTTTACACTAAACAAGGGTAAATTGAATTGTATTATATAGTTAGGAATGGAACCGGTAACTCAAATTCAAGACAAAAAGAATAGGGGATGAGACGATACGGATTGATTTTAGTATTTGTAAATATTTTAAGTATAGCATTTGGACAGGAAATCAAAACAACTTGGTTATTGGACTACAACCACTTAATCACGTTTGGGGATTCCAATGTACATTTTGAGCCATTTGACTTTATACAAGGATATGAAATTAATGGAGACAGTTTATTTTTTAAACATGATTCTCCTGCCACGGTTGGACAACGATGTACTACTTTCAATGAGAAAGGAGAAGTTATTAGAATTATATGCCAGGACTGGTCAATACCTGACTCACAATTTTTGATAACAAAAATTACTACCGACAGTTTGTTTTTGATGCCCGTGAATAATTCAGCCATAGCAATTTCAAATCAACTTAAGCAATCAACTCAATTGAAATATAGATACAACTTAGGTATGCTGCATAAAATTGCTGAAAACGCAGATACAGGCAATATTGATTATTTTGAAATTATCAGGTTTCATAACATATCGACACTTTATGAAGATATCAAGTGGGATACTATAGCGGTTTCTCACACAACGAATGGTTGGTGGGGCATTTATTATTTTGACATCCAAATAATGAATAATGGGAACTTCCTGGCAAAATGCCATTATAAACCATTTAAAGAACGTAAACCCAATAAAGACCAAAGGACAAAAACAACTTACTATAAAGACTCTTTACCGCCTGAGCTGACTCAAAAGATAAAGAATGAATTAAACAACAGTGGTATCAAAACAGTTGAAAAAATTGATTTTCAAGGTTGGTCATCTCATGGCCGGGAAATTACTCTTAAAGTAAGCATGAGAGGGGAGACCAAATTATTAACTGCATATGAGTATTGCTTTCCGTACACACTTAAATCTTTAATCAAGACAATTTCAGACTTGGACAAGAGTGATGGCTTTAAAACGACAGACAGTAGGTTTTCAATTGAGACAAGTTTCATAAATAAAAAGAACAAATAAGCATGCACTTTGTGTATCCTTCCCCAAACCCTGTACGGTTATAGAAAAAAGAGATAAACCTGATTTAGCTTCCCAACCAGGCACAACCATCCGCTTGTGCCGCAATAAGACTTTCCCATAATTTGAATGGTTAATAAATTAGTTTTTTATTAACTTAACCAATGGTTTGATTTGCGGGGAGAATTTCATAGAACTGGCACAAGCGAGACGCTTGCGCGGGGTAATTTTTGCTCAATGGAGGGATGAATCAAAGGCATCCTTTCTTTGGTGGCCCAAATGGCGTGTATCCATATTTTATTGAATGAACGCGGCATTTCAAAAGTCTTTAAAACCATTTTGTAAACCGTTAAAATGGTTTGAGATACGCATCACATTTTCATAGCCCACGGGCTATGATCGTAAACAATATGTCCTTAATGGTTTTAACCATTTCCCTGCTAGTATTGATCATATGTGGCACCAGGAGCCACAATTATTCCATGGCAGTTCACAAAATCATATCAATTTATAGGGTATCGGTTTTATTTGCAATGCGAATGCCTTTTAATTACAGGCACACAATGCTTCACGGCATTCAAACTAATCAAGAAAACAGATTGTACTATTCCGGAATTAGGAGATTGATAGTAACGGTAGCCAGCTCAGAATCCGGGAATCGGGAATGGTGGGCCTCGGCAGGCACCAGGCCGGCCTCCCGCGCCACGGCTTGAAATACCTCAGCCTCTACGATAAACTGATCGGAGAAGCCATGGGTGGCATCATAGGCGGTGGCAGGGGTTTTGCCAAGGTTTTTGGCGGTAAGGGCAGAGTCAAGGGTATGCAGCTCTATGACCAGAAGCCCAAACTTTTTAAGATAAGGCTTCCACGAATTCAGGTGCATCAATAAATTTTCTTCGACCAGGTTATTGGGCAATCGCCGGCCCGAATAGGCAAAGGCCCCGGTAGACTTACTGACTCGTTTCGAAGTGGTTTCCGGTTCACTCCATATCCGGTTATGATCCAGGAATGTCCTTACGTTGAGCAGATCATGGAGGTCAATTCCATAGTCGTCTTTAAGGTTCTCTGCCAGGAGATCGGGTCTGCTGATGTCGCCCCAGACTACCTTGGCCCATATATCTGCCTGTATTAAATTGGCCCGGGTCACCTTCAGGGCGGCTTGATTAAAATCGGCACCGACCAGGATCAGGGGATGCTCATCGAGAATCTTGCCCCGGATGGTTCTTTGCTCTATGACTTCAAAAATATGCTCCAGAAAGGCCCCATTCCCACAACCCATATCCAGCACCCCCCGTGGCTGGTCTTCAATGGGCCTGTTGAACAGGTCGATGAGGACCTCATCCACTTTTTTAAAATATGCCGCGTGTGCCCCACCGCTGCCCCAGACATTCATCTCTCGGTCTACATGTCGTTCGGGTTCTCCCGGACCTGCTTTCAATACTTTAGGGTCACCAAATATGAGAGCATCAAGATGCCTGAACATGGGCAGGTACGATACGGTAACCCCATAGGCACTCGCCCGTTTGGCAAAAAACAGGCCTTTTTCAGTAAATTGATAGGTTTCATTTTTTTTACTGAACCACCCCAGATAGTTGAAAAAATCAAGCATCACACTGAAGCTTTTGCCGTCAGCATGAAATTCCTCAGCCCTGAAAGAGGCTTCCATAAAATATTTATGAAACATCCCGCTCATGCCCAGCAGCACTACCGTGGGTCCGGTCAGGATGCCTTCGATGTGGTGAAGAACCTGCTCTTTGATCCTGCTGAGCACCTCATCATCAGCCAGGGGCTCCTCGCTATATTTTTTATAGAGGGCGAAATTTTTTTCAAGCATGAGAAAGGGCTCTTTCTCAAATTTTCTTGGATGGAAATCTCCGGAGTACCGGATCAGCTTTACTGCGTTTTCATACTGAGGGATCACGGAAAATGCCTTCTCGCTGTTTTCGTTGACCCTGAAAATAACATGGTCATTTTTATTATCAATGGATTGGTCGAGCCAACCCTGGGAGCATAGCACCCGGAGTGCCACATTCATGTACCCTTCATTGGCCTTGAAATGAGAAGATATCGCAGTAATTTCTGCTTCCTTTTCTTTGCTGAGGTAATCCAGCACCCCTTTTTCATATAGGGTGTATGCTGTAGGCGCTGTAACCAGCCCATCCAGGTGGTAAAACAACCTGCTTCTTAATTGGCTTTGTGTTTCTTTTGATAGCATCTATAAGTGGCTATATAGGGCTCGAACTTATGTAAACCAAACGAGATAATAAAATGTGAGTTGCCCAGGGGATGCATTGGACATCAAATTGAAAAACGTGGAAATACTCTAATGGCTTTTTTAGGAAGCTGAGCCGGTCATGGAGAGGTGGGACTGCTTATCGTTGGGGAACGAAATAATAAACTCACTGCCTGTGCGCTGATCACTTTTTAAATCGATGGTGCCGTGGAGCTTGTCCACCAAACCTTTTACTATGGCAAGTCCCATACCATTGGAGGATTCCCCGGCAGTAGGCAGGGCACTTAATTTTTTAAACCTTTTGAACAAATGGATTTTATCCTGTTCGGAAAATCCCTGCCCTTCGTCTTTAACACTGATGGACACCCCACCATCCTCATTTTTATAGGCTCTTAAAAACACATTCGTTTTAGGGTGGGAGTATTTTATCGAATTGGAGATCAGGTTATCTACAATTCTTGTAAGGAAATGCAGGTCGGAGATCAGGTTAACTGGAACCGGAGATTTTTCGATTTGGATATTTATTTTCTTTACCTGTGCCTCAGTGGTAAATACATTCTTTCGATCCTCCAGAAATTTTTGCAGGTTGATCTGATCAGGCTGAAGTATTTTTTGGGTGTTTTCCAGCTCATATACATCCAGCAAATCCCGGATTAATTTCACTCCGGATCCGGATACTTCCTGAATCATTTCCAGATATTTTTCCTGCTCTTTGTTAACCTTCCCGGTAAGGTTGATCAATTCCACCAGGCTTTTAATTCTATTGAGCGGTGACTTGAGATCATGGGCTACAATATGCATCATATTATTGCGCTCCAGTTCTGAATTATTGAAAATCTCATTTTGCCTGACCAGTATTTCGTTTTGCTGTTGAATCAGGTTTTTCTGTTTTAAAATTTCCTTGTTTTGCAATTCAATTTTATAATTTTTCGATTTAAGCCTTCTATTGGTTTTTAGTTTTTGCCAGAATGCAATAGTCATGATGATCATTACCAGCACCGACAAGCCGGCAATCACCATAAGCAAGTCTGTAATTTTTTCCTTTTGGGCCAAAAGCGCTGCTTTTTGCTCCTCCTGTTCTTTGAGTAATTGATATTCCTTTTCTTTTTCCTGAATCTCTGCCCTGGACTGAAGCTTTTCAAGTTCCCTGGTCATTTCGATGTTTCGCAGGGAATCTCTGACAGCGACAAAACTGGTATAAAACTCCAGTGCCCTCTGCGTCTCTTTCCTTTTGGAGGTGACCAGATACATGCCATGGAGGGCATCTTTCTGGATTTTGAGGTACTCCCCTGACCGTGCCAGGGCCAACCCCTTGAGAAAGTATTTTTCGGCTTCATCATAGTCCCTGGCCTCTAATTCCAGGTTGGCCGACTGCACTAAAATCTTCGCATTTAGCTGCTGGTTATGAGTATTTCCGGCCATTTGCTTGGCCAATGAGACCTGCTGCCTTGCCTCATTTATCTTTTTTGTTTTTAGAGAAATTTCTGACAAGCCCAGATAAAGCTCTGCGGCACTAAAAGGGTCATCAAGTTTCCTGGCAATAACGAGGGCAGCTTCCAAACTTTCCATGGCATCTGCAAACATCTTTTTCTGTGTATAAATCTGGGCAATTTCCTGATGGGTGGAAATGATACCCCGTGTATTGCCATGGGCCTTGCGCAAATCCAGCACCTCACTAAGATAGTCCAGAGCCCGGTCATAATCCCGCTGACTTGAATACAGCTCTGCCAAACTTTTGATTGCATAACCATAACCTTGAGGATCTCTGATTGCAATAAAAATATCCTTTGCCTTTTGGAGATGTTCCAGGCCCTTGGCTTGCTCCCCGTGATAGCAGTAAATGCGCCCAATGCTATTCAATGCATGGCCTAACTGGAGTGAATCACTGTGCTCAGTGGCATTTATTAAAGCCAACTGGTGGTGATTATAAGCAAGAGATGGTTTGCCCAGGTAGTAATAGCCCAGGCCCATAAAATTATGTGCTTTACTCCTGGCTTTTGGATTGTTGATTTCTTCAGCGAATGCAATGGCTGCCTCACAATAAAAAATGGTGCTGTCGGGATTAGAAAGCCGGTATTCCCATGCCAGGTCCAAAAGCATGTCTACCCCTTCCAGCTCTTCCGCTGTTTCGGGAGAAGGCCTTTCGGCTACTGTAATTCCAGTTTCCTGAGCTAATACAGATGTAATTATCAATGATAATGATAATACAAAAAGGCGAACCTTAATAGGCATAAATAGAATCAGGGTTAACTCCTGGGGCTCAATTTACGAGATAATTATTTTTTTATTTTTCTTATGTCAGAAATACTTTGATATTTAACAAAATCTTCAATTTTTGAACTTCTTGTTCGCACTCCTAATCAATTTTTAAGCTTAAAATAGTTTAATTTTTAGGTTAAAATGAACAATTGTAGTTTTTCGTCACAATTGACCCTTTAGAGAATGGCATTAGATATCAGGAAAATAGACAAAGTTTTAATAGCCAATAGAGGCGAAATCGCTATAAGAATATTTAGGGCAGCCTCAGAGCTTGGGATCCGCACGGTTGCCGTTTACACCTACGAAGACCGGTATTCATTGCATCGATATAAAGCTGATGAGGCTTATCAGATAGGCAAAGAAGACGACCCGTTGAAGCCCTATCTTGATATCAACGAGATCATATTGGTAGCTAAAAGAAATGGTGCCAATGCCATTCATCCCGGATATGGATTTTTGTCTGAGAATGTCAATTTTGCTAAAAAATGCCGTGAGGAGGGGATCATATTTGTTGGTCCTAAGCCTGAGGTTATGGCCAAGCTTGGTGACAAGGTTTCGGCAAAAAAGATTGCAATAGAAGCGGGTGTACCGGTAATTCCTGACAGCAAGCAGCCCCTTAAGGATGTCAAAATAGCTATAAAAGAAGCTAAAAATGTTGGTTTTCCCCTGATGGTGAAAGCTGCCGCCGGGGGTGGCGGCAGGGGGATGCGGGTGGTCCGCGATGCTGAAGCCCTGGAGGCCGCCTTTGTAGAAGCAGGAAAAGAGGCAGTCAATGCCTTTGGGGACGGCACTTTATTTTTGGAGCGGTTTATTGAGAATCCCAAGCATATTGAGGTACAGATCATGGGGGACAATTATGGCAACCGACTGCACTTATATGAAAGAGACTGCTCTGTACAGCGCAGGTTTCAAAAGGTAGTGGAAATCGCTCCCTGTATTTCAATCAAAGAAGAAACTCGGCAAAAACTATTTGAATATGCATTAGCCATAACCGGCCACGTGAACTACAACAATGTAGGTACGGTGGAATTTCTGGTGGATGAAAAAGAGGAAATCTTTTTCATTGAGGTCAACCCCAGGATACAGGTAGAGCATACCATTACGGAAGAAATTACGGGCATCGATATCGTGCGGTCACAATTAATTATTGCCCAGGGGTATCCGCTCGCCGACCCTCAGATATTCCTAAAGTCGCAGGATGATGTCAAATGCCATGGTTTTGCCATCCAGTGCAGGATTACCACTGAGGTGCCAGAGAATGACTTTAAGCCTGACTATGGTACCATCATCGCCTATCGCAGTGCAGGCGGTTTTGGTATTCGTCTGGATGCAGGCAACTGCTATGCCGGAGTGAAGATTTCCCCATTTTTTGATTCTATGTTAGTAAAGATTTCAGCCTGGGGGCGCACACTTAAAGGGGCTTCAGAGCGGCTCCACAGGGCATTGACGGAATTCAGGATCAGGGGGGTGGAGACCAATAAGGGCTTTTTGGAGAATGTATTACGGCACCCGGTATTTTACAAAGGACAAGCTACGGTCAAATTTATAGAGCAATATCCGGAGCTTTTTCAAATGACCAGAAAACATAATCGGGGCACCAAAATGCTCACTTACCTGGCTGAAAACGCAGTTAACGGCAATCCCAACGTCAAAAAAATTGATCCCAACAAAAAATTTAAAGATCCAAAAGTACCGGCCTTTGATCGCCTGGGGCCTTATCCTGAAGGCACCAAGGACAAGCTGAATAAATTGGGAAGGGATAAATTCATTCAATGGCTCAGGAAAGACAAAAAGATACACTTCACTGATACCACCTTCCGAGATGCGCATCAGTCATTACTGGCTACCAGGGTGCGTACCATCGACATGATCAAGGTAGCGGAAGGGTTTGCTAAAAACCACCCTCAAGTTTTCTCAATGGAAGTTTGGGGTGGGGCCACCTTTGATGTTTGCATGCGGTTCCTGAACGAAAACCCCTGGGAGCGGTTACAATTATTTCGGGCGGCCATGCCTAATATTTTGCTTCAAATGCTGCTCAGAGGCTCTAATGCTGTAGGGTATAAGGCCTACCCTGATAATTTAATTGAAAGATTTGTAGAGAAATCCTGGGAAAATGGCATCGATATTTTCAGAATTTTTGATTCTTTGAATTGGGTAGAAGCCATAAAAGTCAGCCTCAAAACGGTACGGGAAAGGACTGATGCTCTGGCGGAGGTATGCCTTTGTTACACTGGCGATGTGACCCGGACCAAAGACAATAAATTCAACCTTCAATACTACCTGGATCTGGCACGAGAGATGGAAGATCTTGGTGCCCATATCATCGCGATTAAAGATATGGCAGGCCTTCTCAAACCTAATGGGGCAGCATTGTTGGTTAAGGAGCTAAAAAAAGCTGTAGACCTGCCAATCCATCTTCATACACATGATACCTCATCCATTCAGGCCGCTACTTATATGGAAGCAATCAATGCGGGGGTAGATATCGTTGATGTGGCTTTGGCCTCCATGTCGGGGCTTACCTCTCAACCTAATTTCAACAGCATGGTAGCAGCTATGGAAGGCCATAAGCGGGAGCATCCTATGGACCTCAAATCCCTGAATGCGTACTCCAACTATTGGGAGGTTGTCAGGGATTATTATTATCCGTTTGAGTCAGGACTTAAGGCCGGCACAGCCGAAGTGTATGACCATGAAATACCCGGGGGGCAATACTCTAATTTAAGGCCCCAGGTGGCTTCATTGGGTTTGGATGACCAGTTTGAAACGGTAAAGAAAAACTATGCCTTGGTTAATAAACTCTTCGGTGACCTGGTAAAAGTAACGCCATCCTCCAAAGTGGTTGGCGATATGGCCATTTTCATGACTTCCAATAGCCTTACTATAGAGGACGTTATGGAGCGTGGCGATTCTATTGCATTTCCGGAATCGGTGGTGAGCTTATTCCGGGGAGAGCTTGGGCAGGCCCCGGGAGGTTTCCCCAAAGATGTGAGTAAAATTATTTTAAAGGGGGAGAAGCCCTTTACAGACCGGCCCAATGCCCATCTCAAGCCTATTAATTTTGAGAAAGAATTTAAGGCTTTTCAAAAGGAGTTTGATGAGTATTGCAACGAGCTGGATTTTCTTTCTTACCAGCTATATCCCAAGGTGTTTAAGGATTTTTATGACCACCACAGCAACTTTGGCTCTCTAAGACAACTGCCTACACCGGCATTTTTCTATGGACTGAAAGAAAATGAGGAATTATTTGTAGAACTGGGCAAGGGCAAGGCCATTATTTTGAAAAAATTGTACCAGTCGGCACCCGACGAGCACGGTATTTGCAAAGTGTACTTCGAAATGAACGGGCAGTCCAGGGTGATTGAGGTCAGGGACCGTGGGTACAAGCTGGATAAGCCTTTGAATAAAAAAGCTGAGGCAGCCCATGAAATCGGCAGCCCGCTTCCCGGGCGTATCGGTGAGGTCAGGGTAAAGGCTGGGGATAAGGTCAAAAAGAATCAACCCTTATTCGTAATAGAGGCAATGAAAATGGAAACTACAGTAGCGGCACCGAGGGAAGGGAAAGTAGCCAAAGTGCATCTGGAATCTGGCGCTATGGTCGATCAGGAAGACCTGGTGGTGGAACTTGAGTCTTAAAATTCGTAAATTTGATATTTAACCAAAGGGGGAGATAAAATGCAAAAGACAATTATTGGGGGAATTATTTTTTTATTCATGATGGTGTCGGCAGATTTTTCATGGGCACAGATCGGCAGACTCAAGGGTCTGCAAAAGAAGGTTGCAGATAAGGTGTTGAGCCATGCTAGTAACGAGTTGGATAAGAGCCGCGATGAATTTGATAACACAAGTTTCAATTATGCTATTGCCCTTACTGATAATGCGGGATTATTTGAAAACAAAGAAAAGGGAGAAGATGCTTTAAAGCTGGGCTCTAACCTGCTGAGGCCTTCGCAGGAGCAAACTGAGCAGGAGCGTGCCAGGAGTCTTTTGGATATGGGGGAAGTATTGTATGCCAAGCGCTTATACAAACCGGCCGAATTTTACTTTACCACTGCACGGCTTTCTTACGAGTCTCAGGGACTCACCACCGACATCAACTATTTCACCTCCATAGCCAATCTGGGGCTGCTTTACCACAATATGGGCCGGTACTCCACCGCTATGGATTACGCTGTGGAAGCACTGACGCTGCGGAAAAAAAATTTAGGAGAGGACCATGCTGCCTATGCCGCCTCATTGAATAATCTTGGTGTTCTTGAGAAGGACCTGGGTAATTATAATAAGTCAGAACAGATCCTGGAAGAAAGTCTGGACAAGCACCAAAAGTTGGGGAAAGGTTTTGAAGGACCGCTGGCATTGGCATACAATAATAAAGCCCACCTGTACCAGACGATGGGTCGGTATCAGGAAGCGGAGCCAATAATGCTCCAATCCCTGGAAATTGCTGAAGATGTGATGGATGAAAATTCTTCATCCTATCTGCAACTCCTCACCAACTTGGCTTTTTTGTATCAGGATATGGGTAGATATACAGAAGCAGAAAATACCTACAAAAGAGCTATTGATATTCAGGAGAGCAGGCTAAGGATCGGGAGAAAGTCAGATCCGGACTATGCAAGTATGTTGAGAAATCTGGCCTCTCTATATATGCTGATGGGCCAATATGATGAAGTAGAAGAATTGCTCACTACGGCTGCAGAAATCTATAAAAATAAATTTGATGAGAACCATCCCACTTACGCTTCGGCAGTGAGTGAGCTCGGTAAATATTACCGGCATATGGGCAGGTATCCGGAGGCCGAGAAGCAATTTGACCAGGCCTTGCAGATCAGGATGCGTGCCCTTGGTGCTAAGCACCCGGATTTTACAGAATCCTGGGAAGACCTGGCCTCTGTGTACTGGAAGACCGGTCGTGAAAAAGAAGCCGCAGACATTTACGAAACCGTCCTGGGGAATACCATGGATTTCGTAGAAAATTATTTTCCTCCAATGAGTGAAACTGAAAAAACCCGATACTGGGATAAGCTGGCGCCAAGGTTTCAAAGGTATTATTCATTGGTATTGGATTTGGCAGAAACCCAGCCCCAACTGGTAGGAGATATGATGAATTACCGCCTTACCACCAAGGCCTTGTTGCTGTCATCCTCAAATAAAGTAAGACAAACAATTCTGAATAGTGGGGATGATAAACTTATTGAAGACTATACGACCTGGCTGGATCAAAAGGAAAATCTAGCTCGGCTGTACTCCTATAGCAAAGAGGAGCTCAGGGAGGAAAAAATTAATCTGGACTCACTTGAGAGGGCCAATAATACTCTTGAGCGGGCCTTATCAGAACGTTCCTCGGAGTTCTTTTCAGGATATACTACCGAAAAAGTAACCTATCAGGATGTCAGGAAATCCCTTGGCTCCGGGGAAGCAGCCGTGGAGGTGATCAGGGTGCGCTACTATGATGATAAATTTTCCGATAAGGTTAAGTACGGTATGGTGGTGATCCGTCCTGAAGACACCGGCCATCCTAAATTAGTGGTTTTAGAAAATGGCACCGACCTGGAGACCAGGTATTTTAAGTTTTATAGAAATGCAGTAATGAACCGCATGGATGATGACTACTCCTATGACATGTTCTTCGCCGGATTAATGCCGGCATTAAAAGGAAAATCAAGGGTGTATTTTTCGCTGGATGGTATTTACAATCAGATCAGTCTGGCTACCCTTCGCAATAGTTCCAACCAGTACCTGATCAATCAAATGGAGATTTCCCTGGTGTCAAATCCTCGCGAAATCATAGAATATAAGGACAGAAAGACTGCCACCGGTAATAAATCCGCCTTTGTATTGGGAGATCCGGATTTCGGGGCTCCGGAATCCATAGACCCCTTACCCGGCACAAGGGTTGAAACCAGCAATATCGCACAGATGCTGAAGGGTAAAGGCTACCAAACCAGTCTGCATCAGGGGTCTGCTGCCACCGAGGAGGTCATCAAAGCCCTTAAGGATTACCGGATCGTGCATATAGCCACCCATGGATATTTCATGGAGGATGTAAGCCAATCAGGAGATCAGGTGTTTGGCATAAGCACCGACAGGGCCAAAAATAATCCCTTATTGCGCTCAGGGCTATTGCTTACCGGGTCAGGGCCATCGATTGCAGGTACTGGGACGGATGGCATTATCGGTGATCAAAACGGCATTTTGCTAGCTTATGAAGCCATGAATTTACCGCTTGACAAGACAGAAATTGTAGTGCTTAGTGCTTGTGAAACGGGATTGGGAGATATCAAAGCTGGAGAGGGTGTTTATGGTCTTCAAAGGGCATTTCTCGTAGCAGGGGCTGATGCCTTGATCATGAGCCTTTGGAAGGTCAGTGATGAGGCCACCCAGCAACTCATGAGAGATTTTTATAATGGATGGCTGACCTCCGGAGATAAAAGGAAGGCTTTCAGGGATGCCCAGCTAAACCTGCAAAAAAAATTCCCTCAACCGTATTATTGGGGCGCGTTTCAAATGATTGGCGGGTAATTGTATTTAAATATTGGTTTAAAATTATTTATTTAGCTTTTTAACCCTTGCTTAAATGAAAAATTTATTTTTAGGTACTCTGCTTTCTCTATTGACCATTTCGATTTCTTTGGCCCAAAGTGAAATTGAGGGCTATAAGTTGGTCAATCTGGGCAATAAAGTCAATTCCCGCTATCATGAAGGGGCCCCCATCATTGCCCCTGATGGTAAAACCCTGTATTTTTTTGTAGATAGCCATCCCAGCAATAATAACGGGAAAGGCAGTCAGGAGATCTGGTACTCTGAGTTTCGGTCGGATGGTCAGTGGGGTGAAGCCCGACATTTAGGATCGCCATTTAACCAACACCATTCCAACCAGGTATTTTCCATTTTGAATGAAGGAAGGACCCTTTTTATCCGCGGAGGGTCTAAGAAAAACAGCAAAGGATTTTCGCTGATTCATAAGTCAGGGAACTCCTGGGGAAATCTTGAGGAGTTAAGTGTGGAGGATTTTGACAACATGAACCGGGGGCGGTTTTATGGGGCCTCCATGAATAGCACCATGGATGTCATGATCCTATTTTTCAGCGAAACGCCCAACAGCGCCTACAGCAATCTTTATGTAAGCAAAAAGGTGCAAGGCAACCAGTGGTCAAGACCTGAAAAATTACCCGAAAATATCAATACTGACCGGGATGAGTTTGGGCCATTTATTACCCATGATGATAAGATTATTTATTATTCCAGTAGTAGAAAAGACATGGGTTTTGGCGGGCCGGATATTTATCGCATCGAAAGGAAAGATAATACATGGAAAAACTGGACAGACCCTGTGAATCTTGGTGAAACGGTTAATACCCGGGCCTTTGATGCATATTTTAGTATCGACCGGATTGGGAATGCCTTTACTACCCGGTCATCCAGAACTATAGACGGCGGCAATTTGGATATTTTTGGTTTGAAGCCCTTAAAACCTAAAATCAATCTGGCAGGCCTGGTCCTTGATGAGAATACAAAATTTCCGATAAAGGCTAACCTTACTATTGGTACCAAGACCCAGGTACCCAAAGCATTTGAAAATAATGATGACTATGGGGCCTATAATGTTGAAATTCCCGGACCAGGTGATTTTATCCTCAGTGCTGAGGCCCCCGGATACAAATCTAAAATGAGGGATGTCACCATCCCACAGGTGAAAAAGGACTCTACTGTGTTTGCTGATATTTTGCTTGAACCCCTTCAAATTTTTCTGCCTCTTACTGTCCATATTTTCGATTCCAAAACCAACAATCCTGTAAAGGCCAGGCTGATGGTCAGCGCTACCAATGGCAGTATTAATGGTGAAAAAATGGCTGAGGCCGGTAGGGCTGAGTGGTCGCTTGAAGGGGATGATCATTTCTTTTTTAAAGTCAATGCTGAAGGTTACCTTGGCAAGGAAGACAGCCTCAAGGTGGAAAATTTTGAAAGTCAGGAGTCTTTTAATTTGGATATCTATCTTGACCCCATCGAAATAGGAACTACCGTAAGACTGAACAACATCTTTTTTGACTTTGATAAGGCCGTTCTCAAAGAAGAATCTTTTCCAGAATTGGAAAAAGTAGTCGATTTTCTCAATAACAACCCTACTGTAGAAATTGAAATCGCCGGGCATACGGATGGACGAGGTTCAGCAGCCTATAATCTCAATCTTTCTGAGGGTCGTGCCGCGGCCGTGCGGGACTATATTATTAGCAGGGGTATTCCAGATTATAAAATTACTTCGCAAGGCTATGGCCTGGAGCGCCCCATAGCCACCAATGATACTGATGAAGGCCGGGCTGAAAACAGAAGGGTGGAGTTTGTGGTGTTGAAAAAGTAAACCTCGATTTCCCTTTTTACTTTTCGTATCAATCGGGTAAATTATGAGAAAATCTCCCATACACCCAGGTGCCTGCTATGGCACTCACCAAGGTGATAATCACAACTGTAAAACCACTTCCAATCTGAGCAAATAAGGGACCGGGGCAGGCGCCTGTAATGGCCCAGCCCAACCCGAAAAGAAACCCGCCATAGATCTGACCTTTTCTGAAGGTCTTTCGTGCTATGCGAATCGGCTCACCGGCCAGGGTTTTGATATGGAATTTTTTGATGATCAATACCGACAGGGCCCCGGTGACTACCGCTGAGCCAATGACCCCATACATGTGGAAGGCCTGGAGCCGAAACATCTCCTGTATTCTGAACCAGGAGATGATTTCTGCTTTGACAAAAACGATCCCAAAAAATACGCCAACCACCAGGTATTTCAACAGGGCCAGTCCCGTCTCGCGGGACTCCTGTTCGTTAGGGGCCTCACGCATTTCAGGGTGCTCCGGATTGCTAATTTCCGGAGTCGCTATTTTTGTTTCTGTGTCCTTTTCCATAATTTCTGAATGCTGATATTTTAAAGATTGATCCAACCCATGATGTAGGGCAGAATCAGGTGGGTCATAAAAAATCCACCGGCCATAAAGGCCATAGTGGCTATTAGAGAGGGCCATTGCATATTGCTCAGCCCCATGATGGCATGGCCTGATGTGCAGCCTCCGCCATATCTGGTACCGAACCCTACCAGAAAACCACCCAGTACGAAAAACATGAGCCCTTTTAATCCTGTTGCACTTTCCCAGTTGAAAATCTCCACCGGCATGAGCTTGGTAAAATCACTCAATCCCAATGCGGTAAGGTCTGCCTGGGTGTTCTCCGAAATGGAAATATTTTGTGGGTTTGAAAGAAAAAAGGCGGCCAGAAATCCTCCAATCAGTATGCCTGCTACAAACATGAGATTCCAGGATTCCCTTTTCCAGTCGTATTGAAAAAATGGTATCCTGGCAGGGATGCAGGCCGCACAAATATGCCTGAGTGAAGAAGAGATGCCGAAGGTTTTATTGCCGATGATTAATAAAATAGGCACGGTAAGTCCAATCAATGGTCCGGCAACATACCATGGCCAGGGTTGGTTTACCCAATCAAAAAATGCATTCATATGATATACTGGTTAAAAACAAAATCAAGCCATGGCATCCCTGCCATGGCTCGACAAATTTAAAACAAAAATATTAAGCTTCTATTTCGGTAGGACAAACATAATCACTCACCGGAATGCCTGCCTTTTTGATAGCAGCAAAGCCGCCCTTGATTTCGATTATATTATCCCAGCCTCTTGCTTTGAGAATGGAGGCTGCGATCATCGACCGGTACCCTCCTGCGCAATGCAGATAAAATGGCTCTTCTTTAGGAAAATCACCGAGGTGATCATTGATGAAATCCAGGGGAAGGTTGAGGGCATTATCTACATGTTCGGATCCAAATTCTGGTTTTTTCCTCACATCAATCACTTTGATTCCCATGGGAGTTTTCATTTTTTCAGCCATTTCATCAGCCGAAATGGTGTTTATGGTATCCACCTCTTTGCCTGCTTTTTTCCAGGCATCAAAACCGCCTTTTAAAAAACCTATCGTGTGGTCATATCCTACCCGTGCCAGACGGATCACGCTTTCTTCTTCGGTTCCAGGCTCTGCCACCAGCAATATCGGCTGCTCCGCAGGAATCAGGGCACCTACCCATGGTGCAAATTGCCCATCCAGGCCAATATTGATGGCATTGGGGATGAAACCCCGGGCAAAATTTTGCGCTGTGCGTGTATCGAGAATAAGCGCACCTGTTTCATTAGCGGCCGTCTCAAAGGCATCAGGAGAAAGGGCGGTATTGCCCTTTTCCATGACTTCGGAAATACTGGTATAGCCTTCCTTATTCATTTTTACATTCATAGGAAAGTAAGAAGGCGGTGGCGCTAACCCATCGGTAACCTCTTTGATAAATTCCTCCCTGGTCATATCGGCCCTGAGGGCATAATTATGCTTTTTTTGTTCTCCAATGGTCGAAACCGTTTCCTTGCTCATGTTTTTACCGCAGGCTGATCCGGCACCGTGAGCAGGATATACCAGCACCTCATCGGGCAGAGTCATCACTTTTTTGCGGAGGCTATCGTAAAGGGTGCCTGCCAGTTCTTCCTGAGTCATACTAGCGGCTTTTTGTGCCAGGTCAGGCCGACCTACATCACCAATGAACAGGGTATCCCCTGAAAATAGCGAATGCTCTTTTCCCTCCTCATCATAAAGGAGGAAGCAGGTCGATTCCATGGTATGCCCGGGCGTATGAATAGCTTTGATTTTGACCTTTCCAAGCTCAAAAACCTGTTCGTCTTTGGCAATGATGGCCTCAAATCCGGGGTTGGCCAAAGGGCCATAAATAATAGGCGCTCCTGTAGCTTTGGCCAGGTCAATATGCCCGGATACAAAGTCGGCATGAAAATGTGTTTCTAAAATATACTTAATGGAGGCCTTTTCATTTTTGGCCTTGTCGAGATAGGGCTGAATCTCCCTAAGTGGGTCAATAATGGCCGCCTGTCCTTCAGATTCAATATAATATGCACCCTGGGCCAGACAACCCGTATAAATTTGCTCAACTTTCATATTTTCCTAGATTTTATTCTTAACAAAACTTATTACAAAATTATTCAAAAACATCCATGGCCTGTATGACAATTATCACATAAGACCCATCCTTCAGAAGACCAACTCCTTAGCTAATATATAAATACCCATAGCCAGAACAAACCATCCAAAGGCTTTTTTAAGTGCTTCTCCCTTGATTTTTCCAGAGAGCCATGAGCCTATAAAAATACCGCCAATAGATATCCCGGTAAATATCATAAGAAATCCCCAATCGATTGGTTGATGGCCCAGATCACCTGTAAAACCGATCAGTGATTTGGCAGCAATGATGAGCAGGGATGTGCCTACAGCCGCTTTCATAGGTAGCTTTGCAAATAATACAAGGGCAGGGATAATAAGAAAACCACCCCCGGCACCCACCAGTCCGGTCAGCACACCTATTACCAATCCTTCTATGGCGATCAATGGGTAATTGAATTTTAATTTTGTGCCCGAAACAGGTTCCGGTACCTTATTTTTGATCATCGAAATTGCCGCCCCCACCATGATGATGGCAAAAAATACCATTATGGCCATATCCCTGGTGATGGTCAGGTTACTGGTTTCCAGGATGGTCTCAGGTATTGCAGGTATTAGAAATTTCCGGGTTAGAAATACTGCAATAAATGAGGGGATGGAAAAGACAATAGCGGTCTTAACATCGATAAGATCCTTTCTAAAAAAAGGAACGGTACCTACCAGAGCTGTGGAGCCCACCACAAACAGCGAGTAGGCAGTAGCCAGAACCGGATTGATGCCGATCAGATATACAAATATCGGTACGGTCAGGATGGAGCCCCCACTTCCAATAAGGCCCAGACTCATACCAATCAATAAAGAAGCAGCATATCCAAGGATTTCACCTTCACTCATAGAACATTATTTTTGCGAAGGTAGAGGGGACTATGTTCGCAGTAAGTGATCAAAGTTACATTATTGAAAAAGAGGCCTTACAAGACATCCCCGAGGCCATCGCGAAGGTAAATTTTATTTCTGCCTAATTCGACCAGATGCTTTTTTTCAAGTTGCTTTAGAAGGCGTGACACCACCTCTCTGGCCGTGCCGAGTTCCAAAGCGATTTCCTGATGGGTGATCTCCAGAATATTGGTTTTAAGTTGGCCCGAGCGGGAGATCAGATAGGAGAGCAATCTTTCATCCATTTTACGGAAGGCCACCGCATCAAGGGTTTGGAGCAGTTCCTGAAACCTGGCCTGATAGGTCATGGCAGTAAAGTCTTTCCATTGTCTGAACCGCTCAGTCCAGGCCTCATGATATTGTGCCGGTATGGACAAAAGGGTGGTATCACCTTCAGCTATGGCCTTGATCTCACTGGGATTGGAGGTGTTGCAGCAGGTCAGGGAGAGTGCGCAGGTTTGGCCTGCCTTGACATGGTATAAAAATAACTCATGGCCCTCCTCATCGAGTCGCAATACCTTTATGGCGCCCTCCAGCACTATCGGGATGGATTTGATGAATTGCCCCGGCTCCATGATCACTGCTCCGTTTTGGAGATCATTGATTTGCCCCTCACTTGCCATGGCCTCAAGTAATGCCGGGTCGCTGATACCAGGGAGGAGGTATTTGATTTTTTCTACAGTCATTAAAAATTTATCGATTTCTTAATTTCAACAAGAAATGTCAGTTTTTTGATTGCCTAATTAAAAAACTTTTTAGAAACAGAATCCTCCTACCTCACCTCATAAGTTTTCTTTTCCAAACCAATACCTGTCATTTTCAATGATTTCCAGCCTTTTGGGAGCCTTACCGGGATTTGGACAATCCCTTCATCGGTGATGTAAAGGCCCCCAAAACCTGCCAGCACTGACTGGAGCATGCCTCCGGCACCTGTGGCGAAATAGGGGTTGGTGCCACCGGCTGTTTCTGCCAATACCCCAAAAGGCGGATTTTCGTTGGGCTTGTAGCCCTGCTTAAAAAGACGGAAGGCATTGGTCGGATCGCCCAATCTGCTGTACAGGGTTGAAAACACAGCATGGGTCATGGCTGGGCCGTTGGGATCTACCTTAGCCTCGTAGTATTTGAGGTTTTTTATGATGGTGGGTTCATCAGTCACTACTTTTAGGGGATAGGCGAGGAGGTTCACATCAGCCTGCTTGATCATTTCACCCTCGTAGGTAGCGTGTTCCCGCACTGTGCCATCCTTAAATCTGTGAATCACCAGGCCATCGCCAACTTTTTTCCACTCAGGATTGGGGCTGGTGCCGGCGATTTCAGCGGCCTGGATGGCATAGCCCAATACTTCTTTGGCGATACCGTTGGTGAAGGCATCATCATCGATATTTTCCGCCCATTCATCGGCTGCTACTACGTTGATGATATGGTAGCTGCCATCAGGACTTTTTTCCACCCGGCTTACCCAAAAATCTGCCACGGCCTCTATGACCGGATAAGCCCTGTTGACCAGCCATTCCTTATCACCAGTGACCTGGTAGTACTTCCACATCGCCCAGGCTACGCACCCGCTGATATGGTGCTGAAATGGCCCGGTCAATGCCCATACGGGGGTTTCTTCCTGACCAGAACCTGCTGACTCCCAGGGATACATGGCGCCTTTATAGCCATGCGAAAAGGCATTTTTCTTTGCGGCTTCAAGCCGGTCGATGCGGTAGTCAAGCAAGGATCGCGCTATTTCAGGCTGGAGCAAAAGCAGGGGAGGATACATCCAAATCTCCGTATCCCAGAAGGCATGGCCATTGTAGCCAAGTCCGGATAGGCCCATAGGGGAGATGCTCAAGGCGGTGCCCTCCCTTGCAAAAGAATACAGGTGGTAAATGGCCGATCGGATATCCTTTTGAGAGGCAGGATCTCCTTCTATGATGATATCACTTTCCCAAAGGGCATCCCATGCCGCATGGTGCCTCATGAGCAGGCGGTCACGGCCTTCCAGCATGGCATAGATGCTGAGGCGCTCGGCCTCATTGTGCGGATCATCAAAATCCTCACTGGAGCATACCGAACCCACAATTGAAAAATTTAAGACCTCACCTTTTTTGAGTTGTTTTTTGAACTTGGTGAGATGGCGGTTATAGTCCCAGTCTTCATGGATCAACTCAGGGTAGTGGGTTTTGCTTTCGGGAAAGATAAAACTATTGGAGGCTGCCACCACATATTTGCCGGTAGGGCTGTTGGCCACCGAAGTCATCAGAGGGATCTTAGCGTGGGGCCGGTCGATTACGGTATAAAAGTTTTTTACATCCCGCAAGATGTCAGGCGCTTCTATCACCGAAGCGGGCACTACTTCCACTGGATTTTTGGCAGTGATGCTGACATCAATCAGACTGGTATAGGGCAGGTGCCTTAATGCGCGGACTGAATAGGAAACTGATATTTTATCTTCGAAATCAAATGTGGTAGTGAATACCGCCTTTTTCATGTCCAGAGTTTGGCGGAAGTTGCGGATATTCTTTCTGTTGATCCTAGTGCCGTCTACATCCAGATCAAGATCGGCAAAATTGAATACTTTGAGAATATTGGAAACCCTGCCTCTGCCATAGGTATCAAAAGTGCCATTGAGCACGATCTCGCTGACCTTCATGGGCTCAGGGGCCGATACCAAACCTACCATCCCGTTGGCCACGGTGATGCCATAATAATTATTGGTGTCGAAATTTTCTGCGGTAATCTCCCATTCACTTTGGGAGAAAAGGCAAGTAGCCGGACTGAAAACAAACAGCAGCATTATGGCTCTAAAAACCTTTCTTGTCGTATGCTCCATAAGTCAAAATTTTAGTTTAAAATCGCTGAATCTTTAAGGAAAAATAAAGAATCAGCTTTTTTTGCTCTACTAACTTACCAATTTTTCCTTCAGAACCTGACTTTTTTTTGCCATGTTCATTATTTTGGCGTTCAAAGATTTCCTTATACCCATCTATTTGTTACCTATAATTTTTGCAGATAATCAATAGGGTTTGGGTAAGATGCTTATCCATACCTTCCAAGCTAAAAGTTGCGTTGACCACATTGCAATAAATCAACAACAATGAAAAAAGTTTACTCTTGAATTGTACTAAAAATGGGAAGCTTACAACAGTAAGAAATTATATAAAACAGAAGGATTAACAAACTCTTCAAGCCTGCTATGGATACTGCTCTACACAGTAAGCTATATATAAGGTTGGCAGAAAGCAGTGGACCGCCCTTAAAGGGGGGGTTGATTTCAAACTAGCGCCATATTTCTTTGCATTTAGATTGGTTTTATTAACTCTCCACAAAATACATATTAATTTCCCCTATATTCTTAGCGGTTATTTTACCTCTCGGCTCGCACTTAAATTTTGTTTTTACTAATACATATGTGCTTTCGCTTATGTTTATTTTGCCGGCTTCGCCACTACTTTCCATACGAGAAGCTAAGTTTACTGTATTTCCCCAAATATCATAGGCAAACTTTTTAATGCCTACAATGCCTGCCACAACAGGGCCGGTATGGATTCCAATTCTTATCTCAAAAGCAATTGCTTCTTTACTTTCTCTTTCCTTTTTATAGTTAAGCATAAAATCCCTGATCTCAATTCCTGCTTTCACAACATCTTCCGGATGGGTAAGATTGGTAGCAGGCAAGCCACCAGCGCACATATAAGAATCTCCAATGGTCTTTATCTTTTCAATACCATATTTATTTATAATGGCATCAAAAGCGCTAAAGCAATAATCAATTTCTTTCACCAATTCTTGCGGACTAAGCTGCTCACTTATATTTGTAAAACCTTTAAAATCTGTAAACAAAACTGTAACCCTATCAAAACTCTTAGCCTTCGCAGCACCTGTTTCTTTTAACTCTTCGGCAACTTCTGCGGGCAGGATATTAAGAAGCAATTCATCGCTTCTTTTCTTTTCTTTCTTTACTTTATTTCTTTGGCGATAAACAACCACTAGAAATAGGAACAGCGTAGCAAAGCCACCAAAAAGGCTATTCCTTACAATCTTTTGCCTTTGAATTTCTTGTTTAGCTATGGCATCTTTCTTCTCTTGCTCAAACTTAGCCGCTTGTTCTTTCTTTTCAAACTCATAATTCATTGCTGTTTGCAAAGTCTTTCTTGTGTTCTCCTCATTAATTAAACTGTCTCTGTACAGGGTAGACATTTTATGATTATAATATGCACCACGCCAGTTGTTGGTGGCACTGTCTAAATCCGATAATCCTTTATAAGTATCTCTAATATGATGCTTTGCACCTACTTCTATTGAAAGCTGAAGTGCTTTACCTAAATAGGAATAGGCATCATCATAATTTTTAAGCTGGTAGTTCACAATTCCAATATTCCCATACGAAATTACGATACCACTTTTACCACCTACTTCCTCATTTAAGGTTAGGGCAGCCCAATAATTTTTCAAGGCATCAGTATAATTACCTTGTTTGCCGTAAACATTTCCAATATTGTTATATGTACTGACCAGTGCAGCTTTATTTCCCAATTTCTCCTTTAGTTTTAATGAAGAAAAAAAATTTTCCAATGCTTCAGAATATTCACGTTGGTTATAATAAACAAGTCCGATATTATTGTATAGGCGTGACATCCCTGCTTCATCACCCAATTCTTCATCTATTTTTAATGCAGCATAATAGCTATTGAGTGCTTCTGTGTAATTGCCTTCGTGATCATACACATTACCAATATTGTTATACGAACTTGAAATTTGAGATTTATCGTTTAATTCCTCACCTATTTTTAATGAAGCAAATAAATTTACCAAAGCTTCCGGGTAATTGCCCAGTTGTTTATAGATAACTCCAATACCAGTGTGGGAACGTGCTATGCCAGCTTGATTATTGGCTTTCTTATTCAATTCTAATGAAACTGTATAGTTTTTTAAAGCTTCGGTGTAATTACCTTGACCGTATAAAATATTTCCAACAGCAATATATAAATTGGTAGCCCCTTGGGTATCACCGATTTCTGCTCTTAGTTTAGCGGAAGCAGAATAGTTACTTAAGGCTTCGGAATAGTTTCCTTGGTTTTCATAAACACGTCCAAGCCTACTGTATGAGTCAGCAATTCCTTTTTTGTAATTTATTTTTTTGGCGATCAGAATAGCATCACTAGCATATTTTAAGGCTAAATCAAAGTTGCCGATATTCGACATTTCCCAGCTGATCTCATTCTGCGTGTTCACTTTACTTGTATCCTCTTTATGTGTTTTCAAAACCCGGTGTAGGCTATCTAGAATAGGGTTTTGAGCTTTACAGTTTACAACTAAAAGTAAATTGCTAAATGTGAATAGGAGGAGAAGCAGGATTGTTTTCATTTTTTATTTTATATTAGTTTTTGGGTACTTGACAGCTTGGTGTGTTGTTGTGTAAGGTTCCCATTTTTTGTCTTCCGATTATTTTTGCGGTCTAAACCCATGGGGTAAAAGTGTCATTGGTTTGCCACAATCAGGGCAATAAGCTTCCTTTCTGTCTTTGAAGTCAGCCCCTTGGCTAAATGATTTTTTACTGTCTAAACAAACTACTTTATGTTCCATTATCTATTAGTGGTGGCTTCATGCTTTTTAATTTTCTAAAATGTTCATCAATTTTTGATTTAGGTATTGTTTTTCTTTACCCACTCTCACTGATTTTAAAAAACCTTTTTCTTCTAATTCAATCAAGTAGTTCCCAACTGCTATTACTTATACATTTTGTTGGTGTTCCTTTTTTTATTTTTTCTCCAGTTTAGTTCTATCCCATTCAGAAATTTTGGTTGCAGCTTCATAGGTTGTCCGTAAAAAATCGTGCAATGTTTTTTCTGGATTTTCTGAGTTTTGTACATCTTCATATTTTAAGAAAAACTCTCCCATTTCCGGACTATAGAAAGCCTCTTTTGGTAAGACTTTCTGCTCTCCAAAACTTGCATCACTAGGGTATGCATAGGCATAAAAAACCGGCATGGGAGAATCTTTGGATCCAGGCCAAAAACCGGCACTGCTTACTTCTTGCGAATAGGCTTCCTGCATCACTTCCAATGACATATTGGGGATTCCGCCTTGATGAAGCGGGGCTGGATTTCCTGAGAATCGGGTAACCGCCAAGTCAAATGCGCCCCAGAACAGATGGACCGGACTTGCTTTACCAATAAAATCACTTCTGAATTCATTAAAAACCGCATTGGCTTTTAACATGGCCTGCCAAAGCGCATTCGCTGCATTTGGATCGTATGATTTGTTAACTGTGTTCTGAGAGAATGGAATTGCAGGATCCATTTCATTTGGCGTGGAGTGAATTTTTACTTCAATTCCAAGACTGGACAACTTTTCAAACAGCTCGTTATAAAAGTTAGCTACAGTTTTTGGTTTTAAGTCTATCGTAATTGTTTCTGCATTTGAACATTGTAGAAGAAGCTTATGTTTTTTGAAGTCAAAATCAATTTGGAAGATTTGTCCTTGGTATGGAATTCCGTGGGTTGAATAGCCACTTGGTGTTATGTAGAGTGCGGTGTGCCAAGAATGATTTTGCCATGGCATTGTCTTTAGGCGTATTTTCCCAACGATTTGAATCCACTGGTGAAGTGTTTCAATGGTGTCTTGTATTTCTGCAAAGTTTAAAACTGGCCAATTTTGTTCGTTTTTCATTTTCCTTTTTTAATTAACGATTAGGCTATGATGAGTGGGGACAAGAAAGCACTCAGCTTGCCACCTACTCAAAGCCACGTTACACTTATTTTATATCGTAATAAATTTACTAATTGTGGCTGACTTTCCAAATGCCAACAAACTTTCCTGACTAATGAGACCCCATTCATTCATAGGTAGTGTGTGTGCCCAGTATGGGCATCTGGTATCGAAGATACCAGATTATTCCAGAGGGTGTGTCCCTTACAGGCAAGCCTGCCTTTCGGCAGACAGGTCGGAGGAAGGAATATGTCCTTATCCCGTTGTCACGGGACAGGCTCTGGGGAGGTCTTGGAATAGATTCGGTATCTATGAGCCAAGAAGTCAGCAGAAGTCATAGTAGTCATGGGTAACGAGCCGTAGGAGCTACGGAGGTCGATAAATGCTAAAATGATTATTCTTTTCATATTTAGTTTTTTTTCTAATGAATGCCAACATCCAGATATCCGTGATTATCTTGACGATTACGGATATTTTGTATAAGGTGACAGCTGGCCATATACCCTTTGCCATTAATCCTTTCTTTGTTTAAAAAAAATTACCATTAGCTTATATATCCAAATGGCCTAATAGGGGTTTGGTCTTTCAAAACCTTGTGGATCACTGAATCATGTAACTCTATTTAGTAAGTGTGTAATGATTATGGTAGGAAAGATGCTGATTATGGCAATATATTTTTAAGTACAAATTAGCCTAAAAATTCCTTACAGATTAGAGGTTAAAATAAAAATCTGAAAGTAGCAGATGTTCACCCGGGTGGTAAGATAAAAATTATGGAAGCGCTCTGCTATTTTTAGCCCAGGCAGGGTCCATATCAGCCGTCTCTTTTCTGAAGGCTGGAATTAAATGTTGATAAGAAAGACTTTATTAAAATAGGCACATGAAAAAAGAAGTCAAAAAAAGCACCCACAAAAAATTTATAATTATTGGAATAATCATTGTTGTGCTTATTGCCGCTCGCATTGCCCTGCCATACATTGTTTTAAATTATGCCAACAAAAGCCTTGCAAACCTGGAATCACTATACGGTCATATTGATGATATTGATATAGCCCTTTACCGGGGTGCCTATCAAATAAAGGGTATTTACATCAATAAAAAAGATTCCGTTTCAGGGGACCAGACCGAATTCTTCAAATCTGATATTATTGATTTGTCAGTGGAGTGGTCAGCGTTATTTAAAGGGAAAATTGTGGGTGAGTTGTTATTGGAGCGACCCTCTCTCATCTTTACAAAAGACAAAACAGAACCAGAAGACATTCAAAGAGACAGTACAGATTTAAAATCTGTATTTGATGGTTTTATGCCGCTTAAGCTAAACAGGGTCGAGATAGAAGAAGGCATTATAAAGTATGTCGACCACACCTCAGAACCTGCAGTAGATATTCAAATGGACAACACTTATCTATTAGCACAAAACCTTTCTTCGGTGGTTGACTCGGCTTTGCTGCCATCCACAATTTATGCTTCAGCTAATATTTATGGGGGTACGCTGCAATTCAATATGAAGTTAAATGCATTAAAAGATGATCCCACATTCGACATGGATGCAGAGTTAGAAAATCTACAATTGCCCGAACTCAATGAATTCTTTCAGGCGTATGCCAGCTTTCAGGTAAATGAAGGGACGCTCGGACTTTACACAGAAATAGCCGCCAAAGAAGGAAAATTTAAAGGGTATGTTAAGCCCATTATAACAGATCTAAAAGTCCTGGGCAAAGAAAACCACGATGTCTCATTTTGGCAGAAAACGTGGGAGGTAATAGTTGCTGCGGCTGGCGTTATTCTTCGCAATCCTAAAGAAGAACAAGTCGCAACCAAATTGCCCATGGAAGGGACATTTGATGATACCGATAGCGATGTGTGGCATGCCATCATCGTCTTATTAAGAAATGCTTTTATACAAGCCCTACAGCCTTCAATTGATGGTGAAATAGGGATAGAATCAGTTGGTGCCGAAGGTGAAGATGAAGAGAAAAAGGGCTTTTTAAAAAAGGTGTTTGGTGGGTGAGTTGGAAGTGGGGTTATGGTCGGCTTTCTTGTCTTACCATTGTTTCGTTGCCGATTTTAATTTGTCATTGTCGAATATAAGTAAAACTCGATTGAGTGAAATAGTGTCCGAGTTGAAGTCCATAAATTCAAAATTATTATGGCCTTTTAGTTCGGTTTCTATCTGCTTTTTAGTCAAGTCCGTTTTATTTATGATTTCCATTAGTTGCTCAAGGTCTTTTTCCGTGTCTTCATACCCAGCTTTGTGATAGGTTATTGTGTATGCTTGGTCAATAATAGAATAAACTGAAAAAACAGTCACCATAACCAAAAGTGTCAAGCAACACCAAAACGCTATTTTCCAATTATTCATTATTCAGTTTTTTAAAGTCCATTGCTAAAAAAAGTCCACTTGTTGGCCCGTGAATAAAACCTGCAAGCCAATAAATCCAAAGCTAATAAATTGCATATCTATCGTTTTGGTGACACCAACAAAATGATCAGACTCTTTCTCTCCAGAGCTTTCGCTCGATTTTACAGCTTTCTGTATCGTATTAGTAAAGTTTGTCCAATCAGAATAACCTAAAATCTCTTGCAATTCCCTACCACTCCAACATTCTAGTCCTTCAAGGGCGTAGCATGCTTCTTCGAATTTTTCAAATAACTCAGATATTAATTCTTTCTTCATGTCGTAAGTTTAGTTCATTTTAATGCACGCCAACATCCAGATACCCCGCCTTACCGATTTCGGTTATTTCGAATATGGCGTAAGATGGGAACACATTCTGAATTGCACCATTAATCCTTTCTTTGTTTAAAAATATAACCATTTGTTTATAAATACAAATTGTCAATGCGGCCATTTTACTCCACTAACCTACCATTTTTTCCTTCGAAACCTGACTTTTTTTGACATGTTCATTAATTTGGCGTTTAATTGCTGATCAAAAAAAATTAAAAACCAATATGACACTACGCATTAAGGACCTGAAGGAGTACAAAAAGGTGTATCAGGAGAGTATTGAAAATCCGGAGGGTTTCTGGGCTGCTCAGGCAGAGACTTTTGAATGGAAGCAAAAATGGGACAAGGTGCTGGAATGGGATTTTGAGAAGCCTGATGTGAAATGGTTTTTGAATGGGAAGCTTAATATCACCGAAAATTGTCTTGACAGACATCTCAAGGATCGGGGCAATAAGCTCGCTCTGGTATGGGAGCCCAACGACCCCAAAGAGCGGTTCATCAGGCTTACCTACCGGGAGCTTTATGAGCAGGTCTGTGCCTTTGCTAATGTGCTTAAAAGTAAAAATATCAAAAAGGGCGACCGGGTAGTCATCTATATGCCCATGGTGCCGGAGCTCGCTATTGCTGTATTGGCCTGTGCCAGGATCGGGGCAGTGCATTCCGTGGTGTTTGCCGGATTTTCCTCTTCTGCACTTGCCGATCGCATCAATGATGCCCGGGCAAAGGCTGTCCTCACAGCCGATGGCCTTTACCGCGGGGCTAAGGAAATCCCTGTAAAAAGGGTAGTAGATGAAGCACTTGCCAAATGTGATTCAGTAGAAACTGTAATTGTAAGGGAAAGGGTAGGATGGGCTGTTGATATGCAACCAGGCAGGGATTACTGGTGGCATGAAGAAATAGAAAAAGCGGACAAGGACTGTCCTGCAGAACCCATGGATTCAGAAGACCTGCTTTTTATCCTTTATACCAGTGGATCTACTGGCAAGCCCAAAGGGGTGGTGCATACCTGCGGTGGGTACATGGTATATGCTGAGTTTTCCTTCAGAAATGTATTTCAATACGATGAGAGCGATATATACTGGTGCACCGCGGATATTGGCTGGATCACCGGGCATACCTATATCGTGTACGGACCACTCCTGGCCGGGGCCACCTCGGTAATGTTTGAAGGGGTGCCTACCTGGCCTGATCCGGGGCGGTTCTGGCAGGTGGTGGATAAGTATGGGGTGAATCAGTTTTATACCGCCCCCACAGCCATCCGAGCTTTGATGAAAGCCGGCACTGACCACGTACTGTCCTACAATCTTTCTTCCTTGAAAGTGCTTGGTACCGTGGGCGAGCCCATCAATGAGGAAGCCTGGCACTGGTACCATATTCATATCGGTAAGGAGCGGTGCCCTATTGTCGATACCTGGTGGCAGACGGAAACCGGGGGCATCATGATCTCTAACCTGGCTGGGGTCACGCCGCATAAGGCGGCTCATGCTACCCTGCCCTTGCCGGGGATACAGCCTGTGTTGGTGGATGCGGAAGGAAAGGAAATTACGGAAAATCAAGTCGAGGGACTCCTTTGTATGCGGTTCCCCTGGCCCTCGGTAGTGAGAACCACCTATGGGGACCATGAGCGGTGCCGGCAAACCTATTTTGCTGCCTTTAAGAAGCTGTATTTTACCGGAGATGGTGCCAAAAGAGATAAGGATGGGAACTACCGGATCATTGGCAGGGTAGATGACGTTATCAATGTATCAGGACATCGGTTTGGCACGGCGGAAATTGAGAATGCCATCAACCAGAATAAGCATGTTGCTGAATCCGCAGTGGTAGGGTATCCCCATGAAATCAAGGGGCAGGGGATTTACGCATATGTCATCTGCAAGGAGACCCCGGAAAACGAAGATAATCTGAGATCGGAAATTATTGAAACAGTGGTCAAGGAGATCGGCAAGATTGCCAAGCCGGAAAAAATTCAGTTCGTACCGGGACTGCCTAAAACAAGGTCTGGTAAAATCATGCGGCGGATCCTACGCAAGATTGCTGAGGGAGACACTTCCAACCTGGGTGATACCTCCACCTTACTGGATCCGGACGTTGTAGAGACTATTAAGGAACAGGCACTATAAAAAAAACCGGACCTCCTGAAGAAGTCCGGTTTTTCGGTTTAGGTTAAAAAAAATCCTTATTAGGGCTGCATTGGTAGCGTATGGTCGAAGGTCCTTTGACCTTGCCTTACCTGAACCGAGTAGGACATCCCTTCGAGCTTAGAAAAATCGTAGTATTTTTTAATCTCTTTTTCAGAGCCCAATTTTTCCTTGAGGATTACCGTTCCTTCAGCATTGGTGATGTACACATACACAGGGCGGGCTTCTTTATTGTCAAGATGTACCTCATAGATGCCATTACCTTTAAAAGTTATGGCAGGCTTTGCCATCACCATGTTGAGGTCCTGAGCCACAATCAACTTGTTTCTTACAATCTCAAAAGGATTAACCGTGATTTTATTTTCATCTTCAATCTCGAAATAATAATCTCCTGCTTTAATATTTCTGAGGTCATAACGCTTATGCAGATTGCCTTCGATGGCGAAGTCCTCTTCATAGAGTGTAGAACCTAAAGCATCTTTTAATCTAAGGGTTACTTGTTCCGAGTCGAATGGCCCGGCATATAGCGTAAGCATTTTTTCATCAGTTCCTTTTAACTTCACATAAGGAAGTCCCTGAGACATAGCAAAGACCGGGGCCAGAATCAGCGCGGCCAAAAAGCAAATCATTGTTGTCTTTTTCATAATCATTTATTTTAGTTTATGAAACAAAGGTAACAGACCAGTGCTGCTCCCACTACATTAGGATTTTCAATAGTATGTGGTATATTACCATGTCTGACATATTATTTAATATTATTGAGTTAATATAGATAATAAGTGCTTAATTTTTTAAATAAGCTTGACCTTTACTGAAGGGGAACGGTGTCTTACAGACAGGGCCATGGGTTACTTAATCCAGAGCAGAAACCTTTTGGACAAAAACTTACTACATTTGCCAATTCTAAAATTAATCTCAATTGAGAAGGTTCTACCTTGGAATGGGGCCGGTCCGGGAAGAATTGATTTCTCGTAAGACGCGAAGGTTATATGCTTTCAGAAAAACTGACAAGGGTATTTAAAGAAAAATTTGACAAAACACCTGAGCTGATAATCAAAGCCCCGGGCAGGATCAACATCATCGGTGAGCATACAGATTATAATTTGGGGTATGTGTTGCCTGCTGCCATCAACCATCACATGTATTTGGGAGTGGCTAAAAATGCCAGCCGGGAAATCAATATTTACTCCATCGATTATGACCAGCAGGCTTCTTTCCCGGTCCATGAGGTACTACCATCTGAAGTAGATTGGCTCAATCTGATCAAAGGGGTGATCCATCAGCTTAAGGATGATATTCATGGTTTTGACCTGGCCTTCACCGGAAATGTGCCTGTAGGAGCAGGGCTGTCCTCCTCTGCAGCCTTGTGCTGTGGTACCGTGTACGCCCTTACTAATTTATTTGATTTAAACCTTCAAAAGTGGGATATCGCTAAAATTGCCCAGAATTCAGAGCATACATTTGCCGGGGTGCCCTGTGGCATTATGGACCAGTTTGCCTGTATGTTTGGCCAGGAGGATCACGTGCTGTTATTGGACTGCCTGACCCTGGATTATGATCCCATCAAAATTGACATGTCAGGGCACCAGTTAATTTTGCTGGATTCCCAGGTCAAGCATCAACTCAATGATTCAGAGTACAATTCAAGGAGTCATGAAAGCGCTGAGGCTCTGAGCAGACTCAAGGCTGCAAACCCCAAGATTAAAAATTTTAGGGATATTACCCTCCAGCAACTGGACCATTATAAGTCAGATGAAATCGAGCATGATAAAAAAGACACCCAAAGGCAAAAATATTATTATGCGAGATTCCATGTGGCCATTGAAAATAAATTTCATTCACATGAAATATGGTGGAAAAGGGCTTATCATATCGTTTCAGAAAATGAAAGGGTACTCAAGATAGGTGAGGCCTTAAAAACAGGGCAGATGGAGATGGTGGGCCGCCTGCTTAATGAGGGGCACCAGAGTCAGAAAAACCATTTTGAAATTACTTGTGCAGAAACTGATTTTTTGGCGGATGCTCTTAATCAGGAAGCTATTGTACTGGGTGCAAGGCAGGTAGGCGGGGGCTTCGGGGGCTGTATTTTAGCACTTGTAAAAGATCAGGGTGTCAATGAAATGATTGAAAGGATCCAGCACCAATATGCTGACAAATACGGCAGGAGTACTCGAAACATTCCCATAAAAATTTCTCAGGGTTGTCATTTAGTTTGATAAATTAGCGGCCTATGCATTTTACGGTTTTAGATTATTCCATATTTATTGCCTACTGCCTGGTGATCTTAAGCGTAGGCCTGTATGTATCCCGGGGCAAGCCAGGGGTGAAAAAAAATGCTGAAGATTACTTCCTGGCCAGCAAATCCCTGCCCTGGTGGGCCATTGGGGCTTCATTGATTGCGGCAAATATCTCTGCTGAACAGTTTATCGGGATGTCAGGGTCAGGTTTTGTTTCTGGCCTGGCTATAGCCTCCTATGAATGGATGGCAGCCCTTACACTGATCATTGTAGGTAAGTACTTTTTACCCATTTTTATTAAGCAAGGGCTTTATACCATCCCTGAATTTATAGAAAGACGGTATTCGACCCAGCTTAAAACCATCCTTGCGATATTCTGGATTGCGCTTTTTATTTTTGTTAACCTCACTTCAGTTATTTATTTAGGGTCTTTGGCCTTGAATACCGTTATGGGCTTCCCCCTCCACTATGCCATCATAGGTTTGGCCTTATTTGCTGCAGCCTACTCCTTTTACGGGGGGCTCTCTGCTGTAGCCTGGACGGATGTGATCCAGGTGGTATTTTTGGTACTCGGCGGGCTCGTGACGACCTATCTGGCTCTCAATATTATCTCAGATGGGGAAGGGCCATTGGCGGGATTTCAAGTTGCCATGGATCGGGCACCAAGTCATTTTCACATGATTTTGGACAAATCCAACCCCGAGTATATGAATTTGCCCGGGATATGGGTGTTGATCGGTGGGTTATGGGTGGCTAATCTTTATTACTGGGGATTCAACCAATACATCATTCAAAGGACCCTTGCTGCTAAATCAATTAAAGAGGCCCAAAAAGGAATTGTCTTTGCTGCCTTTATCAAAATACTCATACCATTCATTGTGGTTATTCCCGGTATTGCATGTTATATCATCGTGAATGACCCCGAACTGCTCAGTGGTTTTTCAAGTTCTAATTTGCCATCAGCTCAGGAAGCTGATAAGGCCTACCCCTGGCTCCTGCAATTTTTGCCCTCTGGCTTAAAAGGCGTGGCAGTGGCAGCACTGACCGCAGCCATAGTTTCATCATTGGCCTCCATGTTAAATTCGACTTCCACCATTTTCACCATGGATATTTACCTGCCGTATTTTTCAAAAAATAAAGATGCCAAAGATCCTAAATTGGTAACAGTGGGCAGGATCACCTCCGGAATTGCTCTGTTGATCGCCTGTGGTATGGCACCGCTTTTGGGAGGTATCGACCAGGCCTTTCAATTTATTCAGGAATATACAGGGATCGTAAGTCCTGGAATTCTTTCAGTTTTTCTGTTGGGATTGTTTTGGAAAAAAACATCCAATAAAGCAGCCATCTGGGGTATTTTACTTTCTATCCCCATAGCCGTTGCTTTCAAGGCTTTTTCTCAAATTCCCTTTCTCAACCAAATGGGATATACCGCTTTGTTGACCATGCTGGTAGCCATATTGATCAGCCTGTGGGAGCATAAAGGCAGTGATGACCCTAAAGGCATCAAGCTTACAAGGGACGTATTTAAAACTGAGCCGGTTTTCAATATTTCAGCCTATGCAGCCATTATTATTCTGGTGGTGCTTTATGCGCTATTTTGGTAGATTATGAGTGAGTTACTATTCGATCGGTCACATAGAAGATTCAACATACTAACCGGGGAATGGGTGCAGGTTTCCCCACACAGAACCAAAAGACCCTGGCAGGGACAGGTAGAAAAGGTATCGGAGACCCAGCGGCCCCAATATGATGAAAGTTGCTACCTCTGCCCCGGCAATCAAAGAGCAGGGGGTAAAACCAACCCCAACTATACCAGTACTTTTTCTTTTGTCAATGACTTTGCCGCATTGCAAAGCGATGTGGAGGATATTGATTTCAAAGAAGGGCTCCTTGAGGCAAAAAGTGAAAGGGGTCTGTGTAAAGTGATCTGCTTTTCACCGCGCCATGACCTGACATTACCCGAAATGGATGTTAGCCAAATCAAAGAAGTGGTCAAACTTTGGCAGAATGAATATAAGGAACTGAGTGCCCTGAATTATATCAACTATGTCCAAATTTTTGAAAATAAAGGTTCTGTGATGGGCTGTTCCAATCCCCATCCTCATGGTCAGGTTTGGGCACAGGCCTCCGTACCAGACGAACCGGCTAAAAAGTCTGCCCGGCAATTAGCCTATTATGAAAAGACAGGTAAAGGGCTGCTGGCTGCATATTTAAAACAGGAATTGGATTGCCGTGAAAGGATTTTATTCGAAAATGACCAGATGGTGGTTCTGATTCCTTTTTGGGCGGTCTGGCCTTTTGAAGCCATGATCCTTCCGAAAATACCCGCTCCGAATATCGCAGCACTTACGGATGAAGAGGCCGGGTCTTTTGCAGAAGCAATCCATTGGCTCACCATTCGGTATGATAATTTATTTAAGGCCTCATTCCCTTATTCTTCCGGGATCCATCAGGCACCCTGTGATGGTCATGACCACCCTGAGTGGCACTGGCACATGTCATTCTATCCTCCGCTATTGCGATCTGCTACTGTCAAGAAATTTATGGTGGGCTATGAGATGTTTGCCAATCCGCAAAGGGACATCACCGCCGAGCAGGCCGTGGAAAGCCTGAGAAATCTTTCGGGGGTTCATTATAAGGCGGTTCAGTAATATTAAGCTTTTCGGATTTTTAAGATTATATGGTATATTGCCATTATTCATCTATACCAACCCTGTATTAAGTTAATATAGATAATTATCACCTAACATTGAGCAATATGGAGCCTGCTGTCAAAAAGACCACGCCTGCGCTGGAGCAATTATCCCCTTCTTTTGGAAGCTCATTTCTGGTGCGTCAATTTGAAAAGTCTTCGCCCAATCAAAATCCTTTTTGGCACTTTCACCCTGAGATTGAATTGGTACATGTAGAAGGGGGCAATGGGAAGCGCCATATCGGCAATCACATCTCCTATTATCAGGATGGGGACTTGATGCTAATTGGTTCCAATGTGCCGCATTACGGCTTTACTGACAGGCTTACTGGTAATAAATCAGAAACGGTTATTCAGATCAAGGAAGATTTTTTGGGCCCGGCATTTCTTGATTTGCCAGAGATGGATGGCATTAAAAGATTATTTCAAACGGCCCGGCAGGGGATCGCCTTTCATGGCACTACCAAGGTATACCTGGGCCATCGCATTAGAACTCTGGTGGATCGGGATCCTTTTGACCGTTTGATTGAAATTTTAAATATTCTTCATGAAATGGCCAATTCGGAAGATATGGAAGTGTTGCACTCAGAGTCGGTGGCAGTGACTTCCAGCCCTGAGAATAAGTCCAGAATCAATAAAATCTTCGACCATGTGCGGGAACACTATAAGGACGATATTTCATTGGAGGCTATCGCTGAAGTCGCCAGCATGACGGTGCCATCATTTTGCCGGTATTTTAAGAAGGCCACAGGCAAGACCTTTACCCATTTCGTTAATGAGTATCGGGTAGTACATGCTTCCAAGCTCCTGGCCGAGGGCAGTCTGAACATCACCGATATTTGCCTTGAGTGTGGCTTCAATAATTTCTCGCATTTTAACGGGCAGTTTAAAGCCATTACCGGCAAAAGTCCATCAGAGTACAGAAAAGAACTGAAATCGCTGATTGCCTGATTAATTAACAGGAACCTGCTGGTTTTTAATTTTTCGTGATTTTCTTTAGATTCCAAAAATCAATAAACCTTGCTACTTCCAGCCCTCGATCACTCCCATCCCAAACAGGGCGAAATCATACTTGACGGGATCATTGGGATCCAGGGTTTTAAGTGACTCCGTAAGTTCTACTGCTGTTTTCCAGTCGGTTGGTTTTCTGGTGATGAGCCCCAGCCTCCGGGCTACCCGATCTACATGCAGGTCGCAGGGGCATATTAACTGATGCGGTTTTATCTGGTTCCAAATCCCAAAATCTACGCCTTGATTGTCCTTGCGGACCATCCAGCGCAGGTACATATTCATCCTTTTGCAGGCAGAGTTCCGATCGGGAGTAGCAATATGCTTGCGGGTGCGGGCCGGGAACTCATCCAGGCTAAAAAATAACCGATGGAACCCGGCTAGTCCTGGACCAATATGGGGATCACCGGGCTTCAGATGTTGAGCAAAAGCCTCTTCCAGAGATTCGTGTTCTGTATAAAACCACTTTAAAAAGTGTACAAAATACAGGGCATCAGTGCCTTTAAATGTTCTGTGCTTGAAATTGGCTATTTCCCGGAGATCCTTTTCAGAATGATGCAGGATGAAGGCATGAGGGGCATGATCCATGAGCTCAAAGAATTCTGAGCATTTTCTAATGATGGTTTTTCGCAGGCCCCAGGCCAGGACTGCTGCCAATAATCCCGATATTTCTATATCCTGCTTTTTGGAGTATCGATGCGGAATGCTGATGGGGTCATCCTCAATAAATTCAGGATTATTGTATTCCAAAGCCTTGGCATTGAGGAGCGTGGCTACGGCATCAGGGATGTGCATCAGGGAATGTAAGACACCTGTACCCTAAACTGCGGATCGATGGCCCCCAATTGTTCATAAGCAGCCTTTGAGATTTTGATAAGCAGTTTTTCATTGACCCCCGTATCGGGAAGTTTGCCTAGTACCCTTACAAAAATCTCCCGATTATTCATTTCATTACGCACTTTAAGGATGGTGCCTACTTCTGCAGTCTTATGAAGTGCCAGGTATTTGCGATTATTATCAGTACCCTCAAGTAGGGCAGCTACACCCGATTGAATGATCTCATCAGGCCGTGGTTTGGGACTTACCGTGGGAGTGGTGACTACCTTCACCTCATTAATGTTAATATCCGGCTTCGGGTTATTGGCTTCTGCAATGGTCTTATCTTCAAAGGGAGGGCTTACCAGAATCCTTTGGCCAATACTGATACGGGTACTTTCCAGGTTGTTCCAATTCCTCACCTCATTCACATCCACGCCATACTCTCTTGCTATGCTGTACAAGGTTTCTCCAAATGCCACTTCATGGTAAGTGCCTGCAGCAGGACTTTTGGTTTCAGTTATGACCACTTCAATATCTGGTTGCGGCTCAGGCCTCGCATTAGGTGGATATACCTTTAATTTCTGATCAGGTTTTAAGCTCGTGTTCTGTAGTTTGTTCCATGCCATGAGTTCATCAGTGGTCACCCCGTATTTCAATGAGATGGCATACAGGGTTTCACCATAATCCACCACATGGATCTCCTCATTGGCCTTACGCTGCTGGGAGACTACCTCCTTTATTTCCTGGTAGGGGATGCGGAGTCTCCTGCCGATATCCAACTTTTCACTGATGGAGGGATTGTGCGAAACAATATCCAGAATGGGGACATTATACCTTCTGGAAATGCCATATAAAGTTTCTTTTTCCGATACCTGATGGATGATAAAAAGCTTACCATCAAACCGCTCAAGTCCTATTGAATCAATCGGGGCAATCGATGTGGGAGCACTGTAGCTCTGGCCAAAACCAAAAAATAATAACCCCAGACTAAAAATGTATCCTTTTAAGGGTCCTTTGATTTTTAACATACCACAGTTCATTATTTAAAATAAAAAAAGAATCATTGCCAGGACCAGACCTGTTTTCTGCGATGGTTTCATAAAGTAATTCCTCCTGATTTGAGCTCATGACCAGCAGGTAATTGGTCCATTTTTTATCAATACAAATATAATAAGAAACCACCACCTTACTACTGTCTTCATGATATTCTATGAGCCCGGAAACCCGGTTTTCTATTTTGCTTTTCAAAAACTTTGCCACAGTTTCGAACGGGGTGCTCCCTTCCGGATAGATCAACGGATTTGTGATGGGGGTATTGTGTGTGGTAATGGCGGTCTCAGATTGATGCAGGGTACCTGTTTTGAAGTCGATCCATGCCGGGGTAGGCATGGAGTCCCCTTTTATAAAGCCTCGTGCTTTCTGCCCGTCAGCATTTTTGAGGGTAAAGTTTTCGTAAATTTTTTTTTCTCCCAAAGTAAAGTCAAAAGTCATCAGGTAGCCGCTCCCGGGCTGTGCCTCATCAGGGTAGACATGAAAAAGCAAGTATTGGCCCCTGCTGTCTGCAAGCACTATCAGGTGCTCTGATTCAAAATTAAGATCCTTGAAAAGGTATTTTTCCTCATTTAAATCTAAACCGTAAAAGGAAGAAATCATTAACTCAGAATCCCGGCATTCTATAATCACAGCATTTTTTTCGTAATTATAGACCATTTGCCAGATATTGGTGTTAAAGTTAAATTCAGATGTTTTGAGATTATTTCCCACAGGTTGCTTATTTTTATGTGAATATGAAAAAACTAAAATTGAATTCCATATTGACCCTTAGGTTTTGGGGGTTATTTTTCATGGCCACCGCCTTAATTGCAGGTTCCTGGGGGCAGGATAATTCGGAGAAAAAAACGAAGGTGATGGTCATGGAGATCAAGGCTGAGATTGATCCCAGGATGAATCGCTATGTAGACCTGGCCCTGACCGAAGCAGACAATATTGAAGCTGATATTGTGATTATTGAGATGGATACTTACGGTGGGGCTGTAACCGATGCCAAAGATATCGTGGAGCGCCTCCTGGATTTTGAAAGGCCCGTCTGGGTTTTTATCAATAAAGATGCAGCTTCGGCGGGAGCACTGATTTCCATAGCCTGTGACAGCATCTACATGACACAGGGTGCCAGTATAGGGGCAGCAACTGTGGTCACAGGTGATGGCACCACTGCCCCAGACAAATATCAATCATATATGCGGTCTACGATGCGGTCTACCGCCGAGGCAAAGGGCAGGGATCCTAAGATTGCTGAAGCCATGGTAGATCAGTCTATCGAGATTGATACCATCACTAAAGCCGGACAGGTCATTACCTTTTCTACTTCTGAGGCCCTACGCTATGGATTTTGTGAGGCCAGCGTCAAAAATATTGATGAAATCCTTGAGCGCAATGGCGTGGTTGATTATGAGCGGGTAGATTTTAAGCTGGGCAGAACCGAACGCATTATTGCGCTCTTTCTTAATCCTTTTATAAGCGGTATTTTGATTTTGGTGATCATTGGGGGCATCTACTTTGAATTACAAACTCCAGGGGTAGGTTTTCCGATCTTTGCAGCTGTGGTAGCGCTGATTCTTTATTTTGTACCCTATTACCTTCATGGGCTTGCTGACCACTGGGAGATTGCTTTATTTTTCATAGGGTTGGTGTTAATTGCAGTGGAGGTATTTGTGCTACCGGGGTTCGGGGTGGCCGGAATCCTGGGTATTATTTTCGCTACCACCTCCCTCGTGATTGTCATGCTCAATAATGACTTTTTTGATTTTACTTTTGTATTGCCTTCTGATCTCATGGCAGCTGTGGCTACCACTTTCACAGCCATCACAGGAGGGTTTGTATTGATGTTTATAGGAGGGGTCCGATTTACCAGGTCCAGATTTTTCAAAAAAATAGCTCTGAATGAGGTGATGGATAGGAGCCAGGGTTATTCTTCCAGATTTTCTTCCGAACCGATGGTAGGCAAAAAGGGCATTACTTATACAGTATTGAGACCCAGTGGTAAAATAATTATTGATGGTGAGATGCACGATGCCGGTACCCGCGGGGGCTATATTGACAAAGGGGTTGAGGTGATTGTAATCAGTGATGAAGGTACCTCACTAAGAGTAAAGGAGGTCAACGAATGAGCATCATAGGAATTATTCCGGCCCGGTATGGGGCTTCGCGTTTTCCAGGTAAACCCCTGGCCACTTTGGCTGGTAAATCCATCATCCAAAGAGTTTACGAGCAGGCCTTAAAGGCAACCTCCCTTGAAGATTTATGGGTTGCAACAGACGATTCGAGGATTGAGGCCCATGTGAGGGGATTTGGCGGGAAGGTCCTTATGACCAGTCCCAATCATCCCAGCGGTACCGACCGGTGCCATGAGGCTTTAGAGTATATTAATATCAGACCACTTTATGTCATTAATATTCAGGGTGATGAACCATTTATTGCCCCTGCGCAGATTGACGATCTGGCTTCTATGCTGGATGGGCTGACCCAATTGGCTACATTATACAAAACCATTGAGGACCCCGAAAGAATTGCTGATCCCAACGTGGTCAAGGTTGTGAAAAATACCAATGACGAGGCATTGTATTTCAGCAGGGCACCAATCCCCTTCTTAAGAGATGGTTCCGGATCAAAGCCTTCCTATTACCAGCACATCGGAATTTATGCCTACCGAAGTGATATATTAAGAGCCATCACAAACCTGGCTCCGGGCCATCTTGAACAAGTGGAAAAATTAGAGCAACTCCGCTGGCTTGAGGCAGGGCATAGGATCAAACTTGCCCATACCAGTCACCATTCCATGGGCATCGATACCCCCGAAGACCTTGAAAGAGCCGAGGTATATTTAAAAGCCAATTCTTCCCAGGTTTAGTTTTATAATCCCATTCTGGGAAATTATTTATTGCCTCCTATTTTAAAATACCATTTAAAATACTCATTTTTAGCATTTTAGGAAAAATGGCAGGATACTTGGAAAATACCTGATATCGAATATTTCCCAAAATGTCACCAAAAGAGAAAATATCAAAAAAAATAAGAAAAGTGGTCAGCCATGAGCACTTCATCCCTTATTTGGTATTTATCTTCAGCCTTTCGGTGCTGGTCTTCGAATTCGTGGCTTAGAGCCAAAGGGGCTTGGCCACGCAGCCCAACAATCCGCAATTTAGAATGTTTTAAAATTGATTAAGGCCATTGTTTCAATTAGCTTTGAGCAGTACTTTTGGTTTATTTTCAAAGCCTTTTAAAATGAGTTGGATATCAGATACATTAAACAGCACCCTGGGCCGCAAGGTGCTTATGGCACTTACCGGATTATTTTTAATATTGTTTCTGGTGGTACACCTGGCGGGCAACCTGCAATTGCTGATTCCGGATGAAGGAAAATCCTTTAATATTTACGCCCACAGCATGGCAACCAATCCTTTAATTCAAACAGTTTCGATTGGTAACTTTGCCTTTATCCTGCTTCATGTGATTTATTCCATTGTACTTACCAGGCAAAATCGTAAAGCCCGACCAGTAGGGTATGCCAACCCTTCAAAAGAAGGCAGCACCTGGGCTTCCAGAAATATGGGCATACTAGGGACTATTATTTTGATATTTTTAGTGGTACATCTCAAAGCGTTTTGGTTTGAGGCCAAGTTTGGCTCAGTGCCAACGGCTGTATATGATGGAGAGACTTACAAGGATTTATTTACGGTAGTTTCTGTGGCATACGCCGAATGGTGGTATGCACTATTTTATGTTGTCTGCATGGGATTCCTGGCATTTCATTTATCTCATGGGTTTCAAAGCGCTTTTCAAACACTTGGATTAAACCACAAAAAGTATACCCCGGCCATTAAAATGGTGGGGCTGGCATTCTCTATTTTGGTACCGATACTTTTTGCTTTGATTCCTGCGGTTATGTTCCTTCAAAGTCAGGGAATAATTTGAGCAGGACAGTAAAAATTTTTGAACATTCAAAGGGATGTTTTGCTTATATGAAGTGAAGTAAATCCGGGTCTAAAAACCGGATATAAACGAAAATAACTATAAAAATGAAGTTAGACGGAAAGATACCTGAAGGCCCTCTGGCAGATAAGTGGACCAAGCATAAGTTTAATCTGAAACTCGTCAATCCTGCCAACAAAAGAAAATATGATATCATCGTGGTCGGCACCGGCCTCGCAGGAGCTTCTGCTGCAGCCAGTTTTGGTGAACTTGGCTATAACGTTAAAGCCTTTTGCTTTCAGGATTCACCCCGTCGTGCCCATAGTATTGCCGCACAGGGCGGCATTAATGCTGCAAAAAATTACCAAAATGACGGGGACAGCGTGTATCGGCTTTTTTATGATACTGTCAAAGGTGGGGACTATCGTGCCAGGGAAGCTAATGTGCACAGATTAGCCGAGGTATCGGTAAATATAATCGATCAATGTGTCGCCCAGGGAGTGCCCTTCGCCAGAGAGTATGGTGGCACCCTTTCTAATCGGTCTTTTGGTGGAGCTCAGGTTTCCAGGACCTTTTATGCCAGGGGCCAAACTGGTCAGCAATTGTTACTAGGAGCTTACAGTGCATTGAGCCGCCAGATAGCCAATGGCAAAGTACAAATGTACCCACGCACAGAGATGCTTGACCTGGTGCTGGTAGATGGAAAGGCAAGGGGCATTGTAACCAGAAACCTTATTACCGGTGCTATCGAGTCGCATAGCGCACATGCTGTGGTGCTGGCCACCGGTGGTTACGGTAATGTCTTTTTCCTGAGCACCAATGCCATGGGGTCAAACGCTACTGCAGCCTGGAGAGCGTACAAAAAAGGTGCTTTTTTTGCAAATCCCTGCTTTACTCAGATCCATCCTACATGTATCCCCGTTTCTGGTGATCACCAGTCCAAGCTCACATTAATGTCAGAATCTTTGAGAAACGATGGACGAGTTTGGGTTCCCAAGGTTGGGATAAAAGGCTTGAAAGCCAGTGAGGGTAAAAAATTAGCAGAGAGTGATAGAGATTATTTTTTAGAGAGAAAATATCCTGCTTTCGGTAACCTTGTGCCTAGGGATGTGGCCTCGAGAAATGCTAAAATAGTTTGTGATGAAGGTAGGGGAGTAGGTGCCACCGGGCTTGCGGTATTCCTTGATTTTACTGATGCTATTAGAAGGGATGGTGTAGAGACCATCAAAGGTAAATACGGCAATTTATTCGATATGTATCAGCAGATCACGGGCGACAATCCCTATGAAGCGCCCATGATGATTTACCCTGCCGTACACTACACCATGGGAGGTCTTTGGGTTGATTACAATCTTATGACCACTGTGCCGGGCCTTTACGCTTTGGGTGAAGCCAATTTCTCGGATCATGGTGCCAACCGCCTTGGAGCAAGCGCCCTGATGCAAGGATTGGCTGATGGGTATTTTGTCATTCCATACACCATTGGTGACTACCTGGCCCAAACCTCCTACGACAAAATAGATACCAGCCATGAAGCTTTCAAAGAAGCCGAGAATGCGGTTAGGGCAAGAATTGATAAAATTCTGAACAACAATGGCAGCAAAACAGTGGATGAATTCCACCGGGAGTTGGGAAAAATTATGTGGGACTACTGCGGCATGTCAAGGAATGAAGAGGGCCTCAAAAAGGCAATAGGGCTGATTAATAATCTAAAGGAGGAATTTTGGAATGAGGTGAATGTTACCGGATATAATGAAGAGCTTAATTCCTCATTGGAAAAAGCCAATCGGGTAGCTGATTTTATCGAGCTCGGAGCCTTGATGGTAAGGGATGCCTTACACAGAAAAGAATCGTGTGGAGGCCATTTCAGAGTAGAGTCTCAGACGCCTGAAGGGGAGGCGTTAAGAATTGATGATGAGTTTTCTTTTGTTTCTGCATGGGAATTTAAAGGTGATAGAGCAGAGGAAGCCCTCCATAAGGAAGATTTGATTTTTGATAATGTTAAGCTTACGCAACGGAGCTATAAATAATAAGGAATATGGATCTTACATTAAAAATTTGGAGACAAAAGAATAAGGACGACAAAGGTGGATTTAAGTCCTATCAGGTGACGGAAATTTCTCCTGATATGTCATTTCTTGAAATGATCGATGTGCTGAACATTCAGCTTGAAAGAGCAGGTGAAGACCCGGTGCATTTCGATCATGACTGCAGAGAGGGCATCTGTGGCACTTGCAGTATGTACATTAATGGTAAGCCACACGGCCCTAAGAGGGGTATCACAACCTGTCAACTTCATATGCGGAGCTTTAGTGATGGGGATACCATCACTGTAGAACCATGGCGTGCTGCCTCATTTCCCGTGGTGAAGGATTTGGTGGTGGATCGGTCTGCTTTTGACAGAATCATCCAGGCGGGTGGATATGTGTCAGTGAACACCGGAGGAACACCTGATGCCAACGAGATTCCAATTCCAAAAAATATTGCTGATGAAGCTTTCGATGCCGCCACTTGCATTGCCTGTGGTGCTTGTGTGGCAGCCTGCAAAAATGCTTCAGCGATGCTATTTACTGCTGCCAAAGTATCGCAGTTGGCCCTGCTGCCCCAGGGTAAGGTTGAGCGAAAGGCCAGGGTGGAGAAAATGGTAGCACAAATGGACACTGAGGGGTTTGGCGCCTGTACCAATACAGCCTCCTGCGAGGCAGTTTGCCCTAAGGGCATTAGTCTGGAAAATATTGCCAGAATGAACCGTGAATACTACTCAGCCAAGGTAAGCTCTGATAATCTTTAAGAAGATAAACTAAAGGGGTGTTTACGAATCATAGCCCACGGTATAAACCGTGCGCTAAATTCTTACCCTTTAACAAAATTAAGAATCTTTTTCCTCGCCCTTTTCAGCCGCATCTTTATCGCACTTTCAGTAAGCTGCAGTGACTGGGAAAGATCCTTTATTGAGACCCCTTCTCTATATTTCATGACCAGAAGTAGTTTCTCCTCTTCGGATACCTGTGTTAAGTACTGCTCCAAATGCTCAGCAGAGATGTGGTCAGTATCTACACTGTCTGCTTCCTGCATATGCTCCACAATGGATTTGGTCAGCTCCATAAACTGGTGGCGTTTATGTTTTCTCAAATAATCGATGCAGGTGTTATTGACAATCACAAAAAGCCAGGTGGAAAACCGGGACTCCAAGCGGAACTTCAGTAAATGATGAAAAATCTTAATCTGTACTTCCTGAACAAGGTCTTCGGCAGTATCCTTATTCTTGACGTATTGAAGGCACTTCCTCAGTATTTTTTTTCGGTATCTGCCAAGCAACTCCTCCAATGCCTGGCGGTCATGGTCATCCCGAAACCGCACCGCCAGTACTTCATCACTAAATTCCAAATACTGAGACTTTCCCATCAAAAAGATTAAATTTGAATTTAGATAAAATAAAATCAATTATTAATGTGACCTCAATAAATTCTGACGTCTAACTAACACAATTTATCTAAATTTGAAACCCACTTTATCCCTCCTGGATTTTGATATACAGGCCCAACCAGACGATTTTACCTGTGGCCCTACCTGCCTGCATGCCTTGTATAATTATTTTGGCGATACCTTATCCCTGGATCAGGTAATCAGCGAAGTCAAAAATCTGCACAATGGTGGTACCCTGGCAACCCTTTTGGGTTATCATGCCCTGAAGCGTGGGTATCAGGCCACTCTATATACCTATCACTTATCGGTTTTTGACCCGACATGGTTTGAAAAGACCAAGGAAGAATTAATCCTTTTGCTAAAGGACCAGTTGATTTACAAAAATGGCAGAAAACTGCGGATTGCTACCGAGGCTTATATTCGTTTTTTGGAAGCTGGAGGCACAATAGCCTACAGGGACCTCAATCAAAAACTCTTTACCCGGCATCTCAATGATGGCATACCATTGCTTACAGGAGTTAGTGCGACCTACCTGTATGGTACGCCCCGCGAAATCGAGGCCACCAATATGTATGATAGCCTCCGCGGCACTCCTGCCGGGCATTTCGTAGTGATCAATGGGATTGATAAAAAATCAAGAAAATTATTGGTGGCAGACCCCATTCAGACCAATCCTTATGCCACTGACAGATACTACAGCGTAAAATACGACCGACTGGTGACCGCTATACTTTTAGGAATAGAAACTTATGATGCAAACATCCTTATCATTAAACCCAAATAATCTGTTATGAAACAACTGATCGTATCAGAAAATCCGATGACCTGGGAGCTGGGCCTTGAGGAGGTGGCAGCTATCACCCCTGAGGCATATCTAGCTGATGAAGCCTATAAAACTCGTAGAAATCTTACCGTTATCAATTTATGCAAGTCGTACCAGTACCTGAGTTTGGGTTACTATGTTTCATTGCTGGCAGAGGCCCGGGGGCACAAGGTACTTCCCTCAGTTGGTTCGATTCAGGATTTTCGCTTTCCCTCCATTTTGAAAGAAGACTCACTGGATTTCGATGAATTGATCCAGGCTTCTCTCAAAAACATAAGTTCTGAAAAGGCTGAATTCAATATATTTTTCGGGATGTCTGGCCACCCTGATTTTGGAAAGCTGGCTACTCAGCTATTCAGTACATTTCAGGCCCCCTTCCTTAAGGTGACCTTTCAAAAGAGGACCAAATGGTTACTTTATTCTATCAGGCCGGTCAACATCACCGAGATACCGCAGGAAGAAGCAGGTATGGTAGAAAAGGCTTTGAAGAAGTATCTTTTCCGTCCGGGGAATATGAAAAATCCTCTGAAAAAATCTTTTGACCTGGCCATATTGGTAAATCCTGATGAGGCTACCCCACCTTCGGATGCCCGGGCCCTCCAAAAATTTGTTAAAGCCGCAGAAAAATCAGGTTTCTACACTGAGTTAATTACGAAAAATGATTTTGCCAAGCTGGTACAGTTTGATGCACTGCTAATTCGGGAAACCACCCAGGTCAATCACCATACCTTTCGAATGGCCAAAAAAGCAGAGTCCCTGGGATTGGCGGTAATTGATGATCCAAATTCTATCCTGAAATGCACCAATAAGGTATATCTGAGTGAATTACTAAAAACTAAAAATATACCCGGCCCAAAAACCTGGGTGATCCAAAAGGGTATTGAGAAATCTGCAGTTGAAAAAATGGGACTGCCGCTTATTCTAAAGCAGCCCGATGGGGCATTTTCTAAAGGCGTGGTAAAGGCAGAGAATTATGCAGAATTTAAGACTAAGTCACAATTGCTCTTTCAAAAATCTGATCTGCTCATTGCACAGGAGTTTTTGCCCACCCCCTTTGACTGGCGGGTTGGGGTCCTGGCTGGAGAGGTCATATATGTATGTAAATATTTCATGGCTTCCAGCCACTGGCAGATCGTCGATTGGACAGCACCTGCTAGTGAGCGGGATGGCTTGGTGGAGTCTCTTGATCCGCAGTCCTGTCCTGCAGGCCTTCTGGCTACCGCCATCAAGGCTTCCGGCCTCATTGGAAACGGCCTGTATGGGGTTGATATGAAGGAAATCAATGGTAAATTTTTGGTAATCGAAGTTAATGACAATCCCAGCATCGATTCGGGAATCGAAGACAAAATCTCCGGAGAAAAGCTCTACCTCCAGATCGTTAACAACTTATTAAGTCGGGTAAAAGCAAGGTTATAATTTTATGAAGAACAACCCTATAAAAGCTTTTGAAGCTTTTGGTATCGAGTTGGAATACATGATTGTGCATAAGGAGACCCTTCAGGTGCTGCCTATCGCGGATCAATTGCTTACAGATGCAGCAGGCACTCTCGTATCAGATTTTGAAGATGGTGCTGTGACCTGGTCTAATGAACTGGTCATGCACGTGATTGAACTCAAGACAACCAGCCCTACTAGTGACCTGGCAGGGTTTCATCAGGAGGTGGTGCGGTCAGTTAAAAAAATCAATAGTCTCCTGGAAAAATATGATGCCATGTTACTCCCGGGCCCGATGCACCCTTTGATGGTACCGGAAAAAGAAACTAAAATTTGGCCGCATGAAAATCAAAAGATCTATGAGCTCTATAATGTGATCTTTGACTGCAGAGGCCACGGCTGGTCCAATGTGCAAAGCATGCACATCAATTTGCCGTTTCACGGAGCGAATGAATTTGCTAGGCTACACGCAGCGATAAGACTGGTACTCCCGCTTTTGCCAGCCATAGCTGCGGGTTCTCCCATGGTGGAGGGAAGTTTCACTGGCATTTCAGATACCAGATTATCATACTATGGTCAAAATCAAATTCGCATCCCTTCCATTACCGGTGAGGTGATTCCTGAGGCCATTTTCACCCAAAAGGGTTATGAAACCCTGATATTTGAGAGGATTAGAAAAGATATAGCCAGATTTGATAAGGAGGGCATCCTGGATCCTGTTTGGGTTAATTCCCGTGGTGCCATAGCCCGCTTTGACCGGGGCTCAATAGAAATCAGACTCATTGACGTACAGGAATTTGCTGGTGCGGACCTTGCTCTGGCCAATTTGGTGTGTAGTACCATAAAATGGTTATATGAGCGCAATGATTCGGAATTCAGGGAAGTAACCAATGAACTCCTTGCGGTGATTTATAATAATTGTATTAACAAAGGTCTGAAGGCTAAAATTAATAATAAGCATTATCTCCAACTTATGGAATTGAACCAAACGAGTCTGGAGGTGGGCATGGTGTGGTCTCATTTGCTCAACAAGGTGGTGAAAAATGATCCTGAATTTCCGCCTCATTTTGCGGGTATTATTCAAAATTTAATCGAAAGAGGCAATCTATCTGCCAGAATCATCAATAATTTGGGTAAGGCCCCAAATAGAGATGAAGTGGTCAATGTCTATAAAAAATTAGCTGGCTGCCTGAGTGAGGACATTGCTTTATGAGCAGAAACAATCAAACCAGTGTGATCCTCTCCTGTGAACATGCAGGCAATGAAATCTTTCCTGGTTTTGAGCCTTATTTTGCTGGGTATGAAAATATGCTTCAAACCCATGAAGGATATGATCCTGGTGCCTTTGAAATAGCCACTCAAATGGCACAAGTTATAAAAGCGCCTTTACTGTATCATAAGGTTTCACGATTACTGGTAGAGGTCAACCGGTCTGAAGGGCATCCTCAGTTATTTTCCAAAATATCCAAAGGGTTGACTGCTGAGAAAAAAGCCCATTTAATAAAAAGTGTATACCACCCATACAGAGATGGGCTTAAGACCAAAATATTGGAGCAGTTAAATGCCGGATTTGAAGTCATTCACCTTTCCATTCATTCATTTACCCCTGAACTCAATGGCTCAAAGAGGACGGCAGATCTTGGGATCCTATTTGATCCGGAACGAGAGGCAGAGTTAGAGATAAGTAATCAGTGGATTGATCAAATCCAAAAAAGGACTCCCGAATGGGTAGTAAAATCTAATTATCCATATTTGGGAGTAGATGATGGCGTTTGCACCTGGCTTCGCACAATTTTACCTAAACAGAAATATGCAGGAATAGAGGTGGAGGTCAACCAAAAAATAGCCACACAGAAACCTGAAGAAACAGGGAGCTTACTAGCCGAAAGTTTTCGGACCATTTAAAAAAATAGAAATAATAGGGTTATTGATTTGGAGTGGTGGTACGCTCAAGATCAAAGAGGTCATTAAGTACCTCAATAAGGCTTTCAGCCTCACCTCTTTTGCAGGCAGCTTTGAGTTGAAGTACAGGCAGCTTCATAAATTTTTGCATCATACTCCTGGTCAACTTTTCCATCATTTGGGCCTCATCCTCGGTAGCATCCTTAAGGAACCGGGTTAACTCTTCCTTTCTAATTTCCTCGAGGGCGTCCTTAAATTTCTTTATGGTAGGAGAAACGAGCATTTCTTTTGACCAATCCTCAAATTCATCAATTACATTTCTGATGATGGCCTCTACATCCGGGATGGCGGCTTCCCGTTTGCGCAGGGCCTCAGTAGCTTTACTTCTGATATTATCGACATTGTACAACAACACACCCGGAATATGTTCCACAGCAGGATCAATGCTTCTGGGTAGGGAAAGGTCAATAAACAATTTGTGGGTAAGGAACCCTTCTGACTTAAGCAGTTCCGGGACGATCACAGGCTTTTCTTTAACAACAGATGAAACCACCACGTCAAAATCATTGATATTTTTTAGCGCCGCATCAAATTCCCATACTTCGTAATTACACTCCTGAGCAAGGGATTCAGACTTTTTGCGGGTCCGGTTGGCGATCACCACATTGGTGAACCCGGCACCTGAAAAATTACGACATACATCTAACCCAATCTCCCCAATACCCAGGATCAGGGTGCGGGCATCTTTGCGGCCCTGCATGACATCTTCGGCCAGTTCCTTGGCTGCATATGACACCGAAGCCGCTCCGTCTCTGAATGTAGTCTCCTGAACAATCCTCTTATTGGTAAAGAAAATGGTGTGCATCAATCGGTGTAAAAATGGTCCGGCAGCATCTTCATCAGCAGACCATTGGTATGCATTTTTCACCTGATTGGTGATCTGCATATCGCCCACTACCTGGGCTTCTAGGCCAGCAGCGACATCGAATAAATGCCTTACCGCCAAGTCATGGTTGGTGATCGAGGTGAAATAAGGTTTTATGAAATCTTTGCTTAGGGCCTTTACCACGGTGATACCATGAAGAATAAGATCCAGACAATCTTTAATTGAGGAATAATAGATTTCAGTCCTGTTGCAGGTACTCAAAACCAGAAGATCATCGAACGGGGCAGTGGCCTTCAATATTTGAATAAGCTGCTTGGCCTCACTTTCATTAAAAGTTAGCTGCTCCCTGACTTCTAAGGGGGTATTTTTGAATGAAAGGCCAGAAAATTTAAAATTCCGCATATTTAGAATAAAAGCAGCTAATTAGTTCAATTAAAGCTTGAATTACAGTAATTGACCCTAATCAACCACAAATTTACTCATTGTAACATAAAAAAAGATGACTAATATCATCCTTTAGCTTATTTAAAACGATTACAAATAAAACACCCAGCCTGCCTGATGGTTGCCTTCATAACCATTAAAGATTTTTCTGCCAGGTTTAAAATTCTTTGAATATATTTAGGTTGATTTTAAAGACCATTATTAGGAGCCACGACAATGACCTTGCTATAAATTTTTCTTAATTAAATTGAATCTTGGCAATTATTTTTAGATTATGAGTGAAGAAATACTCAAGGCCCTTACCCAGCTGTTTGCCATCATTACCAAGCAGGATGGTGGTGTCACCAGGACGGAGCGCAATTTTGTCATCGACTTTTTTCAGCAGGAATTGGATAAAGATAGTGTCCATAGCTACACACGGGCCTATGATAAATTTTCTGGTTATGATGAGGAAAAGGCCGCAATGGCCGAGGTGACAACAGTAAAACCACGGGCCACCACTGTGCAGGAGTCTCTTAAAATGCTTGCCTTATGTAAAAAAATTAATCAGACCCTTACCCAGAAGCAAAAGATTGTAGTGTTGACCAAAATTCTTGAACTGGTCCACTCCGATCAAAAATTCACTCCTCAGCGGCTGGAGATTGTAGATACGATTGCCACAGTTTTTAATATTTCCAAAAAGGAACGGGTGCTTTTGGAGTTATTGGTTAAGGTCACCGGTATCAGTAATCTTGATCCTGAGGTTTTCCTTATTGCCGATAGTTCAGAGCCCGACTCCGGGGGGCTCAAGCATTTAAATCTTGATTTGGATGGCCACCTAATCTTCCTGAGGATAGAAAGTGTGGAGCTTTATTTTCTTAAATATGAAGGCGAGGATGAGCTGAATCTTAATGGGTTTATTATTCCTCCAAATAAAGTTTATTTATTCTCCCATGGGAGCACGCTGAAAACTCCAAATGGTGATGTGCTCTACTACAGTGACCTCGTGTCTACTTACATGGAGGAGCTCGAAACTTTAAGAATCTCCCTTGAGGCAAAAATAGAGGAGTATAAGTTTCCTAATGGATTTATCGGGCTATCTGATGTTGAAATCTCAGAAGGCCCGGGAAAACTCATTGGCATAATGGGCTCCAGTGGTGCCGGAAAGACCACCTTGCTCAATACCATGGCAGGTATCACCCGGCCTTCCAAGGGCAGTATCACGATCAATGGATTTGATATCTATGAAGACCGGGACGCCATCATGGGTGTGATTGGATATGTAGCCCAGGATGATCTCCTGATTGAGGAACTCACAGTTTTTGATAACCTTTACTTCAATGCACGGTTGTGCTTTGCCGACAAATCTGATGCGGAAATAAGGGAAAGAGTCCTGGCCACCTTGTCCAGTCTGGGATTGGATCAGAAAAAGGATTTGAAAGTAGGCAGTACCCTAAATAAAACCATCAGCGGGGGACAGCGCAAAAGGTTAAATATAGCATTGGAGCTCATCCGTGAGCCGGCCATTTTATTTGTAGATGAACCCACCTCTGGCTTGTCGTCAAGAGATTCCGAAAATGTCATGGACCTGCTCAAGGAGCTATCATTCAAGGGCACCTTGATCTTTGTGGTAATCCATCAGCCCTCTTCAGAAATTTACAAGCTCTTTGACAAGATGTATATTCTTGATACCGGTGGCCATCCTATTTATTACGGCAACCCCATTGAAGCCATTACTTATTTCAAGAATATCACCAATCAGGTGGATCGCAGAAGGGCCCAATGCGAAACCTGCGGCAATGTCAATCCTGAGCAGATATTCAATATTATTGAAGCCCGAATAGTGGATGAATACGGGCAATTTACTCCTAAGCGCAAGGTCAATCCAACCCAATGGAATAACCTATTCAGAGAACATTATAAACCTGAGCCTAACAGGCATTTTGAAGAAAAGCCGGTTTCCAATCTTCGAATTCCCAATAAGCTGGCCCAAACCTGGATTTTCACTTTGAGGGATACCCTCTCCAAAGTCAGCAACAGGCAGTACATGATCATCAACCTCCTGGAAGCACCCCTGCTGGCGCTGATCCTTGCGGTAGTAATCCGCTATAACAACTCGCCTACCGGAGATGGGTACATTTTTAGGTTTAACGATAACCTACCAGCATTTATCCTCATGAGTATCATTGTAGCTTTATTTATGGGCCTTACCGTGAGTGCTGAAGAAATTATCAAAGACCGTAAAATCCTGAGGAGGGAATCCTTTCTCGATTTGAGCTGGAATAGCTATCTGGTTTCCAAAATCCTCATTTTGTTTACCTTATCGGCTATTCAGACACTGAGTTTTGTCCTCATTGGTAATTATATTCTTGAGATCAAAGGCATGACCCTTAGCTATTGGGGGGTCCTGTTTTCGGTTTCCTGTTTTTCTAATCTTTTAGGCCTAAACGTTTCCTCTGGGCTCAATTCGGCAGTGACGGTGTATATTCTCATACCGCTTCTGCTCATCCCTCAAATGATCCTGAGTGGACTTCTTTTTAATTTTGATAAACTCAATGAAGCCATAGCATCTAAAGACAAAGTACCCATTCTGGCTGACCTGATGACTTCCCGATGGGCATTTGAAGCATTGGCTTTTGATCAATTTGTCAATAATCATTTTCAAAGGCCTTATTTTCGTCTGGAGCTGGAAGAGGCCCATGCCGATTATACTGCAGGATATCTAATCAATGGACTTAAGAATCATCTGCTTTTCATAGAAAATCATCACGATGCCAATGAGGAAGCTTTGAAATCTGAAGCAAATCAAAAATTTGAGGTCATAAAAAAATATCTGGGTCAGGAAACATTTCAGGGCGGCTGGGAAGGATTAAATATACCTGAAAGCGTAACCCTTGAACAATTAGGAGAGTATGAAATTGCGATCATTAGAGCTTATCTTGATGATCTTCAGGGGCATTATCGGGAAAAATTCAATGATGCAGTTTCTGAAAAGGAGAAAATGATGACCTTTTTTGAGAATGATCCGGAACTGGATTATTCGGTAAATACGTATAAAGACCGATATTACAATGAGAGCCTGGCGGAGTTGGTGACCAACGTCACCGATAAAAATAGAATCATCGAGACTGAGGATGAATTCATTAGAAAAATTAATCCCATATTTTACATTCCTGAAAATCCCTCAGGGGCGCTAGATTACCGAGCCCATTTTTTTGCCCCAAGGAAATATTTTGCAGTAAAATACTGGGATACCTATAATTTTAATCTTGCCGTTATATGGTTTCTCAGTTTTCTGTTATATTTGTTGCTCTATTTTAAGATTTTTGAAAAAACCATTTTATTTTTTAATTCGATGAAGTGGAAAAAAATAAAAGGTTGAAGTAAGGATTCTTGCTAATGCACAAGTTTATATTTATTTTGGCTGTTATATTTGAAACTATACAGGATTTTGAAAATAAATTTTAACATGAGAGCCATACTTGCAGCCATAATTATTCTGTTTTATATTTCGTCCTGTGATTCGGGTAAAAAGCCTGACGAAAGTAAATTCCTGGAGCAAATGGGCTCCGAAGAAGGTACCTCTAAAGGGGTATCAAGCGAGTTGATTGAAGGATTTCTACAGCAAATTCCATCACCCCTTGAAATATCGGTTCTGCTTAAAGAATCCGGTGCCAGGTATAATAAAACTTATCTTAACGATCCCTCCAATTCATCAAAGTATAATACCAACTATCTCAAGGCCCTCAATCTTGGTATTTATGGCGCTGACCTCGGTTATACCAATATTTATGAGCAAAACCAGGATGGTATTCAATATCTGAATTCTATCAATGAGCTTGCAAACGGCCTAAACATTGGGCAGTTTTTTGACATTGAAACGATCAGAAGACTAGCTACTCACAGCAAAAATCTTGATTCTTTATTGCTGATTACCACCAGAAATTTTAACGATATCAATGACCACCTCAGCGAGCAAGGCAGGGCCAATCTAAGCATATTGCTGCTTACAGGAGGATGGCTGGAAGCGCTGCATATTTCCTGTCAGGTGGCTAAAGCTAATCCGGGTAATGTAGAGCTCAAAGAGCGTATTGGTGAACAAAAATTAGTATTGGAACAGATTTTGAGTATGTTCGATATAGTGGGTACGGAAGATGACTATATCAATCGTTTACATACCAAACTTAAAGAGCTTGAAAGAGCTTTCGCAAATGTAGAAATGACCACTACCTATGGAGAATCCAAGGTGGAGGTAAGAGACGGCGTAGCTTATATAGTCAATGATGGCAGTAGTTCTATTGTTATCACTGATGAGGACATCGAAAAAATCCGATCCAGCACTCAATCCGTTAGAGAAAGAATCGTTATTTAAAATAAATTTAGATGAATAAGATTAGAATTTTTTCAATCGCCCTATTAGTGACTTTTATGGCATATATGCCAACGAGTATCGGGGCACAATGTAATGCTGAAGAATACACAGAAAACTGTATTCCAAGGTTGAGCCAGGGCTTTAATTTTTTGAAAAGCTATAAAATTGATGGGTACGGTGGCAAAAAGAACAAAGTGGAGTATTCCTACGTGTTCACCAAAGGCACCCAGTACATGATCAACATTTGCGCTACAGGCGAGAATACTGATGGTATCGTGGTTACCCTATTTGACGATCAGCGTAATAAAGTGGGTACCAGCTATGTAAATGGTCAATATCTTGGCGCATTTGTATATCCCTGCAGCTCTACAGGAATCTACTACATCGAATATACTTTCAACAACTCCTCAAAATTTTGTGGTGGTAGTGCTTTGGGCTTTAAAAGATAAGGGTTGACCAAAAACCAAAATTTTTAGACAGATTCATCGGTGGATCTGTCTTTTTTATTATGAATGAATTCAAAATTGACTTTTCCTATCAGGCCAGGTATCTTAAGGTTGGTACCACTGACCGGGAAGTGACAGATATATTGTTTGTCCTCCATGGATATGGGCAGTTGGCACCCTATTTTTTAAAGAAATTTGAGGGATTAGCACTACCAGGCCTACAGATCGTTGCACCGGAAGGGTTGTCAAGGTTCTATCTTGAAGGCTTTTCGGGTAGGGTAGGTGCTACATGGATGACTAAAGAAGATCGGCTTACTGACATCAAAAACTACCTCACCTATCTGAATGCGGTTTACGATGCGATTCTGGAGCCCTTAAAAAGCAAGACCGTACGGATCCATTTACTGGGATTCTCACAGGGTGCAGCCACAGTGACCCGATGGGCCATACAGGGCGGTAAGCCTTTTGACCGGCTCATATTATGGGCAGGGATATTCCCACATGACATGGATTTGGGTCGTGCCCAAAAAACCTTCAAGGAGAAAGAATTATTTCTTATCTATGGGGATCAGGATCCTTTTATCACAGAGGAAAAGAAAACTGAACTACTAAAAATGCTGAAGGCACTCCCATTCAGTCCGGAGGTCATGGCCTTTCATGGGGCGCATGATATAGACTTGCCTACATTGAGGCAGCTATTTTGAGTAAGACTTTGACTTTGACCTTGCCTAAGACTCTTCATTAATTCATCTTCAAATTAATTTTATGCTATTTTGATGATCTTTTGATCACACCTGAGGCAGCCAGGCCTTTGAAGCTGTCTCTCTGGGTAGGAATCCTTAAAACGCAGCAAATTTCTATTGAATTGTTATGTTACCTTTGCAGGCTGTAAAGACAGATTCCTGCAGGGTTGGGTGTGCGTTTTGCGCGGAGGAACGTCATTGGCCGTGGTGCCTTTTTTTGGTTCTTTTTTGGGCAAGCAAAAAAGAATAATAAAACCAATTTCGATCTTTTGATGTGATTTCCTTAAGGGCCGAGGAGGGCACATCTTGACTTTGACTCTGATCTTGACTAAGACTCCCCATCAATTAATTTTCAAATTGATTCATCTTCAAATTAATTTTCTTTTGATCACACCTGAGGCAGCCTGATCAGTGGGTAGTAAAAGCAAATCGGCTATATTGACATGGGCAGGCCTTTGGATGGCAAAAAGAATTACCTCAGCAACATCCCTGGCCGTTAGGGGCGTCATACCCTCATAAACTTGGGCTGCTCTCTGTTCATCACCTTTAAATCGTACCTTGGAGAATTCCGTTTCCACCAAACCGGGATTAATGGCTGTTACTTTGATACCATGCTCATTCAAATCCAGCCGCATCCCTTTGCTGATGGCATCTACTGCAAATTTGGAAGCACAATACACATTGCCTCTGGGGTAAACTTCCTGACCTGCAATGGATCCTATATTGATGATATGGCCGGATTTTCTGGCTAACATCTTTGGTATGATAGCCCTTGATACATAGAGCAGACCCTTTACATTGATGTCGATCATGGCATCCCAGTCATCAAGGTCACCATCCTGAATAGAACTCATACCATGTGCATTGCCTGCATTATTGATCAAATATTGAATTTCTGAAAATGGCTCTGACAAAGTATTGAGTGCCTGATTTACTGCCTCCCGATCCCGGATATCAAATACGAGTTTTTGAACCGGCACACTTTTTCCGAGTTCTTGCTCCAGTGCATCCAGATGCCCGGCCCTACGGCCACATATTACCAGAGGGTATCCATTTTTTGCCAGTATCCTGGCAGTAGCTGCGCCAATGCCGGAAGTAGCTCCGGTGATAAGTGCTGTTCCTTTTGAGGTACTCATTGAAATAATAAATAGAGAGAAATGGTATTGGTATTGATCCTGCTTAACCCTTCGCTGAAAGGATTGACATCCCTGGCGAGCATATTGGTCATGCCTTTGGAAAATCTCAACTCAGGTGAAAATTTGAAGAGGCGAAAATAAAAATCAAACCCGAAACCCATCTCCATTGAAAGATTAAACTGACGTACCTTAAGCCGATTGACGGTAGCCTCCAACTCTGTGGAACCTGTAGCCTCTATACCAGGCTTAAACCCGCCTACCATATACATTCTGGAATTCCGCCTTCGCACAGATTTATATTTAAGTACTAGAGGGAATTCCACTATGGTTGATTCTACAAGTTCATCACGGGTGCTACCATCGGTAAAATTGTACTCCAAGGAATGCTCATAAAATGCCACGGTGGGCATCAGTCTCAGGTCTACAAATTCTGTTACTTTGAGATTGATAATAAATCCAAGTGAGAACCCTGGTACGTACCTTGGAATGATTGAATGCAGGGTATCAAAATCCTGATTAACGAATCTTTCGGAATACCGGGCCTGATAACCTGAGGTGTGCAAACCGATCAGGAAGCCATAGCTGATCCACTTATTATCGTAATTAGGATTATAAATCTCGACCTGTCTGTTCCTTTTTTGAGCTTCAACATTAGAAATAAGTAAGACCAGCAAAGAGATGATGGCTACTTTTCTCCAATGTAAATGGAACTGATCCCAAAGGTGAGTGGTTTGCATTGATTGTATTTATAGCCTGCCTGCTCCATTACCCTGAGGAAATCCGGCCCGTCAGGAAATGATTTCACCGACTCAGGGAGGTATGTGTAAGCTGATTTGTCTTTAGAAATTAACTTGCCAATTTTAGGTAATATTGCCCTAAAGTAAAAATTATATAGCTGTCTGAATGGTGTTCTTTTTGGTTTAGAAAATTCAATGATGACCGTTTTACCCCCTGGCTTAAGTACACGATTCATATCCTTTAGCCCTTTGAGGAGATTTTCGAAGTTCCTCACCCCAAATGCAACGATGATGGCATCAAATTTATTTTCTTCAAAGGGGAGGTTTTCGGAGTCACCGTATTGCATTTCAATGCGGTCATCATATTTTTTCTTTTTCATCTTTTTCCGGCCTACCTCCAGCATCCCTTCGGATATATCCACACCTATCACTTTGTCAGGATTAAGCTTCAGAGCTTCGATAGCAAAGTCACCTGTACCGGTTGCTACATCTAAAATGAGCTTAGGTTTTAGCGGTTTGAGAAGCTTGATGGCCTTTTTTCTCCATAAAATATCGATTCCGAGGCTCAGGATGTGATTGAGCCGGTCATAGCTCCCGCTGATATTGTCAAACATTTCAGCGACCTGCTCTTTTTTGGTGCCTTCTTTATCTTTATAGGGTAGTACAGTCATAATTTTCCTTAGGGGTGCGAATATACGAAAACCTTACGGGTCTGACCTTAAAAACTGTACCTATGGGGAAAATGTTCTGGCTAATCGACATGTTATTATTCAAACCACCTTCGAAGATAATTTGCGGCCAGGAAGATGGTTTTACCGGGTACCGCTGATTTTGAACTCCACCCTGCGGTTGAGTTCACGGCCTTCTTCCTCATCGTCGTTGCTGGCAAGGGGCATGGTCTTGCCGTATCCTACGGCCTTAAGTCTTCTACGGTCGATCCCTTTTGAGGAGAGGAAAGAGACTACGGCATTGGCCCTGCGGACGGACAGGTCCATATTATATTTGGCAGTACCTATGTAGTCGGCATGGCCTCCGATTTCCACATTAAGGGTGGGGTTTTCGGCCATCATTTTTTCAAGCTTATTGAGCTCAGTAAAGGATTCCGGGCCAAAGGTGTCTTTATCAAAATCAAAGTATATATTTCTGAGCACACGGCTGTATCCCACCTCGAGTTTTCTCATCCTTACTTCATGTATGACCTCTTTTTCAAAAGCTTCCTGTGCCGGAATATCGATCTCGAGGTTTCTGAAATCATAGCCCTCCCGCTCTACGGTAAGTCTGTATTGTGCTCCTGGGCCACTTTTCACATAAAAATGATATTCCCCAGAACCCAATTTCTGAAACCCAGGAGTCACATTATCCGGAATACTCGCCATATTGACCTGAGCCTCCATCAGTTCGCGGCTGGTATTGTCCACCACCTTTACAATAATCTTTACCGGCTCAAGAGGTACTTCCGGATCATCAACATCATCCTCCTCCAGATTCACCATATACAAGTCTGTATAGCCAAATCCATTACCCCTTACTGAAGCGTAGTAGCCTCTGCGACCATTATTAGTGGTCATAAAATAAATATCATCATCAGGTGTATTGATGGGATAACCCAGATTTTCAGGGGTACTCCATATATTGGTAGCACTATCATATACAGTCTTGAAAATATCAAACCCTCCCATCCCCGGATGGCCGTTGCTGCTGAAGTATAAGGTCTTGCCATCATAATCGATAAAAGGCCCATCTTCATCAAACTCAGTATTGACTTCGGTACCCAGATTTCTAGGTCTGCCCCATTCACCCTTGTCATTGCGGAGGCTGTAGTAGAGATCAAAATTTTGATCTTCCCCAACGTGAGTGGGTCTGTTAGATGAGAAGATCAGTAAGGTTCCATCCAAAGAAATGGTTACCGAGCTCTCTTTAAAAGAGGAATTGATGGTTTCGCCAATAGAATAAGGCTCACCCCAGCTCCCATCAGGTTTGCGGTCCGAAACAAATATATCACCACCATTATCATCTTTATAAACGAATAACTGATTACCATCTGGGGATAAGGCCAAGTTTGAATCGTGAAAAATAGTATTGATTTCTTGCCCAATATTTTCTGCCTCCGTCCACTCCCCATCCACCTTGTGAGAAATAAAAATATCCTCAAAGGGCTTATTATCCTTTTCTACATTGGGATTAAGGTTATTTTCTCTTCTTCGTGAGGTGAAAACCAGAAAAGTTTCATCTTTATTTAGTACGGGTGCATAATCTTCATATGGAGAATTGACGGCTTCTCCAAGGTTCACCACTGAATAATTTTTGGGATTTCTTACAAATTCTTTGGCTGTTTCGCATTCTGCCAGGCGCAGCTCTACATCTCTTAGGGTAACAAAATCCAAACCCCGATACCCGGGTCTTTGCTCCAGCCTGTCTCGATAGGTCTCATAGTATTCAATTGCTTTATCGAAATCCATACCAAGGTGGTAACTCTTGCCTATGAGATATGGTAGAAAAAACTTATAGAATGGATCCTTGTCATACACCCTCAGGAGATACCTGGACGCCCGGTCTTTTTCAATAGTTTTTAAATAGGTATCACCTGCCTTAAAATTAGCTTCCAGATTGGTAGGATCCAGATCTGCGGCCAGCACATAAAGGTCTCTGGCATCATCCAAAGCGCGGGTTTCACTCAGGATCAGGTCTGCCTGCTCCATGTACAATCGTGATTGTGCTGCCGGATCACCGTCCTGAGCCATTAGAGGAAAATAACCTAAAGAGCTTAATATACTTAAGCTAAAAAATATGACTCTGATAATCATTTACTTACCAGTTAAAAAATAAATTCTTCTAAATATAAAGACTTAATTTAAGACGATGGGTCTAAATAACCAATCATGTGAATTAATTCTTATGTAATTTTAGGAGTTAAATATGATGTTTTTTAATAAAATAATTATTAATTATTCGCTAAAATTAAATAAAATTTCATATCAAAATCAATTTGAATTGTATTAATGATATTTGATAGGCTTTATATTATGTATAAGAATGAGTATTAAAAAAGCTGAATTCGTAAAAAGTAGCGCAATTTTTTCTGAATGTCCGCAAGGAAAAATTCCCGAATACGCCTTTATCGGCAGGTCTAATGTTGGTAAATCCTCCCTGATCAACATGCTCACTGAGAGAAAAAGCCTGGCGAAAGTATCCTCCAGGCCTGGGAAAACCCAATTGATCAACCATTTTCTGATCGATGAGACCTGGTTTCTTGTGGATTTGCCAGGGTATGGGTGGGCTAAGGCCAGCAAAACCTCCCGCGAAAAATGGCAAAAGATGATCAGAGAATATCTGACAAAAAGAAAAAATTTGGTTTGTACATTCTTGCTTATTGACTCTCGTTTGGATCCTCAACCCATTGATCTTGAATTTTTAAATTGGCTTGGTGGCAACGAGGTCCCCTTGGCATTAATTTTCACCAAAGCAGATAAGCTGGGACTCAACAAAAGCTTTAAGAATCAGGAAAAATTCAATGAAAACATCAGGGCAACCTGGGAAACACCCCCCGTTCAGTTTATTTCATCTTCCGAAAAAGCCATTGGTCGTGAGGAAGTGCTTAATTTCATTAAAAAAACTAATCAATCCATTGGATTTTGATTAATTTTGAATTCTAAACATCAACTATGGAATACCAAGATATTGCAGCAGTAGGAGGAAAGCCCGGACTTTTTAAGGTAGTCAAACCCACTCGTACCGGGGTAATCCTGGAAACTTTGGATGCCAAAAAGACCAAACTAATTATCAATGCCAACTCGAAGGTTTCTATTTTGGATGAAATCTCTATTTACACTACCTCCAAAGAAGATACCGTCCCCTTGAAGACGGTATTAGCAAAAATATTTTCTGAATTTGGCGATGATCCCGGCATCGAGGCAGGTGCTGATCCTGCTGAGTTGAGGGCGTTTCTTAAGCATATTTTGCCTGATTTTGATGAAGGCAGAGTATATCCTTCAGACATCAAAAAAATGATTTCCTGGTATACCATTTTATTGAAGGAAGCACCAGAACTTCTCAAGCCTGAAGCAAAGCCAAAAAAGACTAAGGCAGAAAAAGAACCTCAGGAAAATAAGCCAAAGAAAGAACAGGTGGCACCACAAGATAAGCCGTTCAAACCTGCAAAGTCGAAAAAACCTGCCCAAGTGAAGAATCCCAATAAAGTCTATAGGGCCAAAAAAGGGTAGGCAAACTGAAATCGGATTGATTATTGAAAAATATCTGCCAGAATTAAAATCCAAACTGGGTCATAAGGACTCTATTGAATTAAAAAGGGCTTTAAACAAAAAATTACAGCAACTCCTTAATCATGATATGCAGCGCCTGTTGCAGTTGATTTATCGCATTGATGTAGATGAACAAAAATTCAGGGAGATTTTAACCACCACACCAACAGACCATATTTCAGAAGCCGTCACGAATTTGATTTGGGACAGATGCCTTCAAAAACAGGCTTATCGAAAATATTATAGGGGTAATCAGGACTCCTGAATCTTCTTCTCTAATTGGGTGACCATTTTCTTTGATCCTATATAAAGTGGCACCCGCTGATGCAATGATTCGGGTTGGATATCTAGAATCCTCCGCTTGCCGTCAGTAGCCATACCACCTGCCTGCTCTACCAGGTATGCCAAAGCATTGCATTCATACATGATCCTTAATTTGCCATTAGGATTGACTTTGGTAGGAGGATACATATAGATGCCGCCCTTTAAGAGATTTCTATGAAAGTCGGCTACTAATGATCCAATATACCTGGCGGAGTATTTTTGATCATGACAATAATCCAGATATTTTTTTACCCCTACAGGAAAATCATTGATCAGCCCTTCATTCACAGAATATGTGCTCCCGACTTCAGGGATATGCATATCAGGATGCGAAAGGAAATATTCCCCTAGGGAAGGATCATGGGTAAACCCATTTGTACCGTGCCCGGTAGTATAGACCAGCATGGTACTCGACCCGTAAAGGATATATCCTGCAGCAACTTGTGCAGAGCCTTTTTGAAAAAAATCTTCATGGCTCATGGGCTTCCCTAGTGGGCTCACCCTTCTGTAAACAGAAAAAATAGTGCCTACCGAAACATTGACATCAATATTGGAGGACCCATCCAGAGGGTCAATGGCTACCACATATTTCCCCTTATTGCCAAGGTCAGTGACGGTTTCGTCCTCTTCGGAGATGACTGCCCCCGCCTCACCACCTTTGGTGAGAGCCCTTTTAAAACGGATATTGGCCAGGAGATCTAATTTTTGCTGGTCTTCTCCCTGTACGTTGAAGTGACCGATGCTACCACCTAGATTGATTAGTCCAGCCTTGTTCATTTCCCGGTTGACTACCTTTCCGGCCAAAGCAATATCACGAAGGATTTGGGATAGCTCACCAGATGCATAGGGAAACTCCGATTCCTTGGTCTTGATGAAACGGTCCAGGGCGGCCCCAATGGGCAATGCTATACGGGAATCTTCCATGATTTTATTAAAATGAGCGGGTAATTAAAGCCTAGCCCTTAACTTTGAACAAAATTAGCTTTTTTTTAGGAAAACATGAAGGTTTTTAAATTTGGTGGTGCCTCAATTCGAAGTAAGGAGGCCCTGAGGAACATGACCAGTATCATCAAAGATACCGGGCATCAGGATCATCTGGTGGTAGTGGTGTCTGCCATGGGCAAGACCACCAATGCATTGGAAAATATACTGAATCTGGCCCGGGAAAAGGCCTCCTGCCAACAACCTTTTAATACATTAAGGGCCTATCATTTGGAAATAGCCGAAGGCCTTTTTGATCCAGGGCATCCCATATTTGAAACCTTGGAAGGGTTATTTACCGATCTTATGGTTAGTATTAATACCATTGGAGATTTTAACTGGCATTATGATCAAGTAGTTTGTTTTGGAGAGGTAATATCAGCTACCATCGTGGCGGCCTGGATGCAGGAATCTGGCCTGCCTGTAAAATTAATAGATGCCAGAAAATTGATCATGACCAGCTATCATCACCGCAATGCTTTGGTAGATTGGGAAGCCACCGCTACCAAAATAAGCAACCTGATGATACCGGTGTTACAGGACCACATCGTCCTTACTCAGGGATTTATTGGTGGCCATGAGACAACCGGTAACAGTACTACTCTAGGCAGGGAGGGATCTGACTATACCGGGGCTATCCTCGCCAGTATCCTTGATGCAGCATCTCTGACGATATGGAAGGATGTGCCAGGCGTATTAAATACTGATCCTAAGATCCATCCGGAGGCGGTGTTGTACAAAAATATTTCCTATCGGGAGGCTGCCGAAATGACCTATTACGGGGCCTCGGTCATTCACCCGAAAACCATAAAGCCACTTGCCAATAAAAATATTCCGCTCTATGTAAGGAGTTTTGAAAAGCCTTTTGAAGAAGGCACCTTAATCAGTGATAAGGAAGAAACGCACATGGATCCGGCCATTATCTACAAGCGTGATCAATGTTTATTCTCCTTTAAGGTGGTCGATTTTACCTTCATCCATGAGGGGAATCTGAGTAAAATATTTGAGGTTCTGGCAAAGCACCAGATTCACATCAATATCATGCAGAATTCCGCTATTTCCTTCTCGATATGTTTTGACTATGATGCTGAAAAAACCAATGCGCTTTACACGGAGCTCAGCGACTTTTTCGAGATTTACTACAATACGGGCCTTACCCTGATCACCATCAAAAACTATGATGCTGAAGCTATTGAATATTATGGAAATAATAAAAGTAAAATTCTGGAGCAAAAAACCAGGGCTAACTACAGGGTTTTAATAGTTGAATAGGAATAAATCTATTCGGATTTTTTCAGGTTTTCATTTTTGGTAATATGAGATATAAGATTTTCTACCGACCGGTATATGATCTGATATACTGACTCGAATGACTTTTCGCCCCCGAAATATGGATCTGGTACGTCCTCTCCAGGTTTTTCTTTATCAAAATCCCGGAGCAGCATTATTTTTTTCTTGTATTCACCTGTTTCATCCAGGCGCAAGACATTTTTCATATTACTCTTATCCATTACCAGGATATAGTCGAATTTTCTCAGGTCCTCAGCCGATATCTGTCGCCCTTTAGAGGTGAGGGCGATCCCATGCTCCTGTGCATTGGCAATAGTCCTGGGATCAGGAGGTTCTCCAATATGATAGTGGGAGGTGCCACAAGAATCTACGATAAAATAGGATTCTAAGCCTTGCTGGGCAATAATTTTTCTGAAAATGCCTTCCCCAAGGGGTGACCTACAAATATTTCCCAGACACACAAACAACACCTTGATCTCCCTCATAAAAATTATTTTTTTAAATCAGGCGACAAATTTATAAGAATGGGGTTACTTAATCACTTTTATCGGGATAAATAATTACATAGCACAATTCGCCTTTTCGAAGGCACAATGAAGAGCCACCTGTAATAGGTGGCTTTTCTTTTTTATATTGCAATTCAAATTCAATTGCTATGAAATTCATCGAAGTAACCCCTGATTTTGCTGAGTACATTGCCCTGGTCAGGCTCAACAGACCAAAGGAGTTGAACGCCTTAAACCTGGAGCTAATGAAAGAGTTGAAAGAGGCTCTGGCAGCACTCGACCAGGATGCCTCTGTGCGGGCCATCATCATAACCGGCAATGAAAAAGCCTTTGCAGCAGGTGCTGATATCAAACAAATGGCCGATAAATCTGCCATTGATATGCTGATGATTGACCAGTTCAGCACCTGGGACCAAATCCGCAAAACCAAAAAACCGATCATAGCAGCAGTTTCCGGCTTTGCGCTGGGAGGTGGCTGCGAACTGGCCATGACCTGTGACATGATCATCGCCTCCGAAACGACCAAATTTGGGCAACCGGAAATAAAAATAGGAGTCATGCCCGGAGCAGGGGGTACCCAGCGACTAACCAGAGCCGTAGGAAAAGCCCGGGCCATGGAGATGGTACTTACCGGTAAATTTATTTCAGCGGATGAGGCACTAGGATTTGGATTAATTAATAAAGTAGTGCCTGTAGAAATGTATTTGGCCGAAGCCATTACCCTGGCAAAATCCATAGCGGTCATGTCACCGGTGGCAGTTCAATTGGCAAAGGAAAGTGTGAACCGGGCATTTGAAACTCATCTGCATGAGGGCCTCTATTTCGAACGCAAAAACTTTTACCTCACCTTCGCTTCAGAGGATCAGAAGGAAGGCATGAAGGCCTTTGTTGAGAAACGAAATCCTAATTATAAAGGCCGCTGATCTACCTGATTGTAACACCAAAGCCCAGAGTCAGAACATTAAATTCCTGCAATGTATAATCACCATTCAGGAATACAGGACCAAGATTAAATCTCATTCCAATGGTGGATCTGAAACCTCCGGGATTAAATCTCATATCAATAGGATCTTCCAAAGTAATAGTGGCCCCCGTACCTCCGAAAGCGTCATTAATAATGTAAGTACCAATCATCCGGTATCTTGAAGTGACGGCATTATAGCCTACACCACCATAAAAGGTGATAATGGCGAGTTTTTTTGAAGCAAGAGCCTGAAATGTCCAGCTATTGAGCCTTGTGCTTACCATTTGATTAGAACCATCCAAGCTACCATCAGCTCCGATATCAAAATCAGTTGATAACCTGGTAAAAGCGACTAAAAGAGAAATATCAATAGGAAGATTTCTAATTCCGAAAAAATGCTGTTTCATGTCATGCATGACCCCTACACCATACATGGAAATCCGGTACCCTTCCCTTTCAAATTCAGGCATATAGCGCAACTTCAAATCGGTGTTTTTTACTAGTCCAACTCCCAACTGCAGCATGGGTACAGGCACGACATTGAATCCAATTTTGGATTTAGGGTCAAGTCCCGGTGGGGCTGGAAATTCAGCTTGAATAGTATTACCATCACTATCGGTTAATTCCGCAAACAGATTTTGGCTGGTTGCGCTGGATCCAAAAATAGTAGGCAACTCGGCGCTGGAAATATTTGGGTCAGCCAGTTGCAGGTTAGTGTAGTCATCATTATTGAAAGTATACCTCAGTTCTGATCTGGGAATATTTGCCATGCTCATCGTGACCGAAAGGTCAAATCCCAGCTTTTTGTGGGTTTTGGCCGTATTGTACCAACCATTGGAAATCGCATACCCAAACCCATTCATAAATGGGGACAGGTATGACTGGAAAATTTGATTGGCATCTTCTGCTCCGGCTCTAAGGTACTCGTCTGAATTAAAATCCTGGGCTCGTAGTCCTGAAACAATTAATGCTGAAAAGATCAATGCAAATAAAAATTTCATAAAAGGCAATTTTTTGGTTTGATACACAATAATAACACTAATGATTATCAGTAATAATTTTTTGAAGAAAAAAGTAACCAAAACATTTAATTTTTCTTTTAGAAGATAATTACCTATATTTGTTGATAATTATTATCAATTAGCAAATTTAATTAAAAAATTGACCGAAGCGCCAAAACATCAACTGAGCCAATTGGCATTGCAGCTCCAGGAATCGGGGTTGAAGGTGACCCAACAGCGTTTGGTCATCCTTCAAGCCATTAAGGAGCGGGCAGACCATCCGTGGGTAGAGCAGATTTACGAGGATATCGTGGCGGCTAATCCCACCATCTCATTGGCGACTGTTTACAAAACATTGGAAACCCTGGCTGAGCATGGGCTCATCAAAAGGGTGGCCTCTACCGATGGGCAAAAACGGTATGATCCCAAGGTCGAAAATCACGGCCATATCAATTGCCTGAACACCAGGGAAATCATCGACTATTATGATCAGGAGCTTCATGCGCTCATTTATGAGTTTTTTAAGAAAAAGAAAGTGGGCAATTTAAAAATCAAGAATATTTCTGTTGAGATCAATGCTGATAAAATTGATCAGGACAGAGCAGTTTATATTAAATAATGTTTTAACATTTAAAATCAATTAAATTAATGTCATTAGTAGGAAAAAAAGCGCCTTCATTTAAGGCAGGAGCAGTAATCAATAGTGAAGAGATTGTAGAAAACTTTTCTCTGGAGCAGTACATCGGAAAGAAAGAAGTGATGTTTTTCTTTTACCCAAAAGATTTCACCTTCGTGTGCCCCACAGAAATTCTGGCTTATCAGGAAAAGTTGGGTGAGTTTGAAAAACGTGGCGTAGCCGTGGTAGGATGTTCAACGGATACCGAGGAGACTCACCTTGCATGGCTCATGACCGGCAAAGATCAGGGTGGCATCGAAGGGGTGACCTATCCTTTGGTAGCCGATGCCTCCAAGACTATTGCCTCCAATTTCGGCGTTTTGGCCGGTGATTGGGATTATAATGAGGAAGGCCAAATGGTGTTTTTAGGAGCTCCCGTTGCTTTTCGCGGCACATTTTTTATCGACAGAGAGGGTATCGTAAGGCATGAGACCATTAATGACCTGCCATTAGGCAGAAATATTGATGAAATGATCCGGGTGGTAGATGCGTGGCAGCACGTGCAAAAGTATGGTGAGGTTTGCCCGGCCAATTGGTCTGAAGGGCAGGATGCCATGACGGCAACACGCGCAGGTGTATCCCAATACCTTGCATCACATTAATCTATATCAAAGATAATTTTTTAAAAGAGCCTCCTAATTAAGGGGGCTTTTTTGTTTCACAGCCTTTTTTGAACTTATCACTTAATTCAATTAATAGAAGTAATTTTGGTTTAAAATGTAAAATTTTCAAACCATGAATTCGTTTTTCCACCATACATATATTTAAGTTAGGTGTTTATAAATCTTGTAGTTGACGATGATCAAATGAACAAAGTCATATTATTATATCTTTCATTTCTGCTATTAGCGGGTTGTACGGAGCGTATAACTAATGAAGCAATTCTTAAAAGGGCCATTGAGATTCGAATTTCAACGTTAGAAAAGAACTATAAATATCAAGTTCTGTCAGCATATGGTTATTTAGAAGATTATAATTCTTTCCTAATGCCTCTCACTGAATTATTAGCATCGAGCGATTTTAATGGTCTCAAAGGTGAACTGACAAAATGGTCAAACTCCATGGGAGTTGATTTACCGAAACCCAACCAATCAACAGTAGAATTGGATGTGAATACCTCAATTCTACTGTTGTTAGACAATTTGATTATGAAAACTCTAGAATTTACAGTTCCCTTTTCAGAAATTGATCCGATTGTTTTTTTAGAACAAGAAAACGATTCTATCGCATCTTTCTATGTAGCACTTCATGCGAAAGATTCTCTTTTCCTGCCAGAAGTACTGCTTGAGCTTTCAACGGGAACGTTTCCCATTCTAGTGGACGAAAGAACGGGATTGGCAACTTTCACTATAAGAAAGAGTCATAAAAACGATAAGAAACAATTCAAAGGCACCGTACTTTTTATGAGCGGAGAAAATGGGATCAAAATCGGTGAATTTCAATATCCGAGAGAACTAAACAAGGAGCGTGATTATCATGCTCCACAACAAAAATAATCGCTATGAATAAGTGAGGTTTCATCAGTCATCACCCTTCAATATTTCCTTCAATTACATTACATGAGCCCCTGTCAGCAAATTCCTCCGGTACGGTGGGTTGCATTCTTTTCGGCCGTTATTTTTTCTAATAGTTATTTCAAAACCCCTTAAAATAATAAAAAATTAATCTTAGGGTCTCATATGAAAATTTCAGATTGATAAAAAAATAATTTAATGAATGCTTTTAAATTATTTTTCTGTTATATAAATTTACAGAGAATAATATTTAATATTCACCCTAAATTAAAATTTTATGAAAACATTTACCCCCCCCCCATTCATTTAAAGGTGGCTTTTTAGCATTCCTTTTTATCTCCACTTGGTATCTTTTTTCATGTGAGCCAGAGATTATCACGTATGAAACGGATCAGGTTTTTGAAATCAATGAGAAGGTTAAGATCAAAAACGGTTTAGTGGTATTTTCTACAGTTGAGGCCTATGAGTCAATTGTAGAATCAATAACTGAAAAAGAAAAATTAGTGGATGATCTGATTTCCATCCCTACCTTTTCCTCCATCAATAGCATTAAAGACCAAACCCTTCCAAACATACATTTGCGAACAGAAGAGGACTATAATCCCTATGAAGGTTTTATAGGAGAAATTCTCAATGAACATGAAATGGTGCAACTTGATCAGTATATTTTCAAAATTGATTTATATAATGATCAAACTTTTGTAATCAGGGAGGAAGACGACCTTGTGGAGGCCCTTATCCAGGAGGATTACTCCAATCCGAAAATTATGAAATTCTCTACCAGTGAAGATGTACTGTATTTATTGGCTGAGGGCTTTACCGGAAGTCCCGAATATGATGATAATAGCCGTATGGAAATTTTCTGTGGAGGAGGATGTTCAAGTTATAATCTCGGTTCTCCGAATATTATCTGGTCAATGGGTCATTTTTATATGAGATCAAGATATGTTAAAGCTGGCATTTACTTCGAACTAAGCCATCACATATATGTCACATGGTATATTAGCCCACCTTTAGTTACCTCCCCTCTAGCCAATCGGTATCGTAAGTATAGGCAAAACTGTAAGAGTTCTCACAGTGAGAATACCAAAAACGGATTTCCCATGGCACTTCAGGGTGTTTCAGGTTGGGGTGTCAGTGGTTTGGTTGCTAATCATAAAGAAACCGTTTATGCTAAAACTCAAGGTTTAAGAAATATTCTTTTGACACCAAGTTACCAGATGGACAATATCTGGTATAATGGCCCCGTAATTAATTGCAGATATTGATATTAAGGCAAGATAGTTTAAAAAACTATCTTGCCTTTTAAAAAAAAATATTTCTATGAAGCTATTAGTATTTGTTTTAGCATTTCTGAATTGCTTATTGGGTTTATCCCAGGAGCGTGACAAGAGTTTTTTCCCTTTTACAGAATATGAGTTTATGCTCGGCCCAAATATCACCTATCTATTTCAACGAGCTTCTTACTTGGATTTTGATGGGAATAAAATTGGGGAGGAGTCTATCGAAAATAATAATGGTATAAACATCGGTGTGATAGGACATAGACCATTAAATACCAGAAAATCACTTTGGTTTTCCACCGGCCTAATAATTTCATATAAACAAATGAGAACCTGGAGCAGTTGGATGAAAAGTAATACCATTACTGAGCCTCTTGATCCATTTTATGGTGTAGATAGTCTTGATATCAAGTTTTTTCATTTCAGGAGAAAGCTGGATATTGAAGTACCATTTCTAATCAACTTAAGAACCAAAATAAAAAGAGTTGAGATCTCCCCAAGCTTAGGAATAATTCCTGGGAAATCAATATTTTCAAAAATTGACCGGGAGTTCGAATATTTTGACTACCCCGGGCAGGCCTATCATATTATTAGCTATAAACATACACCGGATCATTTCATCAATAGGTTGAATCTTTTTGCAGGTCTTGGCTTTATGGTAGATATTAATGACAATTGGAAAGTGGGCATCCAGCCCAATGTGAGATTTGATATATTTCCTTTAATTGCTACTGCTAATTTAACCGGATTTTATTCCGGGGATTATGTAGATGAGTGGGTATCCTATTCCATTAATTTATCAATGATCCGAAAGTCGAAAAAGAATTAAAACAGGGCTAAACCCTTCAATCCGTCCCCTTATATCAATTAGGTAGTAATTATTTTATTATGCGAATTACGGAGTTAATTTGCAGAAAATTTCGACAATTCCTTGGGTTATCTGATATACAGGATTTCACTTTTATTCTATAATGCGGGCATATGGCTGGCAAAACCTTTCCACAAAAAGGCAGACCTCTTATATGTCGGCAGAAAGGAGGCTTGGTCTCAAATCAAAAACCTGGATCAGGGGCTGAGGGTATGGATACATTGCGCCTCTCTCGGTGAGTTTGAACAGGGCAGACCGGTAATCGAGGCTTTAAAAAAGCACCATCCGGAGATGCATGTCATTCTGACCTTTTTCTCTCCATCAGGGTATGAAGTACGAAAAAATTACGATTTGGCGGAAAGAGTAGTTTACCTTCCTGCCGATAGTCCGGCCAATGCCCGGTACTTTATTGACCTTATTAAGCCTCAAATGGCCATTTTCATCAAATATGAATTTTGGCACCATTATTTGACATACCTGAAACAAGCAGGCATCCCCGTTTTTTCGGTCTCCTCGATTTTCAGAGAAGGGCAGATTTTTTTCAGGTGGTATGGCGGCTTTCAAAGAAAGATCCTCAGGAATTTTGATCATTTATTTGTTCAGGATGAAGGCTCCAAATCGCGACTCGCCAACATCGGTATTACCAATGTGACTGTTTCGGGAGATACCCGATTCGACAGGGTAGGGGCCCTGCTCGAGAGCCATGAATCCATGACTGAAATTGGCCGGTTTGCCCGGGGCAGAAATACCCTTGTAGCGGGTAGCACATGGCCTGCTGATATCAGGGCTATAAAAAGATGGGTGAATGAGCTATCCGAAGACTGGGCTGTTATTATAGCTCCTCATGAAGTAAACGAAAGGAATATTGAGGCCCTTCAGGTGACATTTACCGGTGCATTAAGATATACCGATATAACTGAAAATACGGATTCCAGAGTATTGATCATTGATAATATGGGTATGTTGAGCCGCCTGTACCGGTATGCCAATGTGGCTTATGTTGGGGGTGCTTTTGGGGCAGGGCTTCATAACATTCTCGAGCCGGCTGTATATGGATGCCCGGTTATTTTTGGCAATAAAAATTTCAGGAAATTTAAAGAAGCCACCGACCTTCAGTCATTGGGTGGGGCTATTCCGGTCAGTGGTGAAAATGATTTTATCAGTATCATGTGGCGGTTTAAGGAGGAGGATTTCCGAAAGAAAGCCGGCAAATTAGCTCAGGATTATGTGCTGGAGCAACGCGGGGCCACTTCAATTATTATGGAGCATATTAAAACTTATCTGGAATAATGGAAGGCCTGGTCATCAAATCAACCGGATTATGGTACCGGATCCTGACGGACGACGGCAGAAGCATCAATGCCCGGCTCAAGGGTAAGCTCAAGCTGGAAGGGTACAAAACCAATAATCCCGTAGCTGTAGGGGATCGGGTGGCTTTCATGCCTGATACTACCGAATCAAGCGATCAGGGCATCATCACTGAAATTCTTCCCAGAAAAAATCACATCATCAGAAAATCAGTGCACAAGACCGGCCATGCCCATGTGATCGCTGCTAATATTGATCAGGCCATGCTCATTGCTACTCTGTCCCATCCCAGGACCTCCCTGGGGTTTATTGATCGGTTTCTTGCAGCAGCAGAATCATTCCGGATCCCACAAATTCTGGTTTTCAATAAATCGGACCTTTGGGGAAAAGCGGAAGAATCCTTAATCCAGGAGCTTAAAGAAATTTATCAGCCTATTGATGTTGTTTGTTTGACTATTTCAGCCCTGGAAAAGCAAGGGCTGGAGATTCTTAAAGAAAAACTGGCGAATAGAATCACTTTGCTATCCGGCCATTCCGGGGTTGGCAAAAGCACCCTGGTCAACGCGCTCGACCCTGAAATCAAGCAAGCCGTAAAGGAGATTTCTGATTTTGCCGATAAGGGTGTGCACACCACTACATTTGCTGAGATGTTTGAAATCTCCCCGGGCTCCTACCTGATCGATACCCCCGGCATCAAAGAGTTTGGACTTTTCGCTACAGGATTGGAAGAACTCAGTGACTATTTTCCTGAGATGCGTGCCATCAGAAACCAATGCAAATTTCATAACTGTACCCACCTCCACGAGCCAGGCTGCGCCGTCTTGGCAGCAGTGGAAAATGGCGCCATTGCCCCTTCGAGGTATGAAAGCTATCTGAGCATGGCGGAGAATCAGGATAATAGGAGGTAGATTTTTAGAGGTTAGTTTTTAGAAACTAGTATTCAGTTGGCAATACGACTCGTCCTCCGCTCTTCGACATTTGCAATGTCGAAGGGGAGATGATCAGGATTTTAAATCCGGAACAGCGGGATGTGCCTACTCACAATGATGTAAATTATTATTACTCTGACCTTGTGCTATCCCTTTTAGCATCAATAAGGTCTTTCATAATATTTCTAACCTTGTCAACCAATTCAGGATCTGTTTCTTTGAGCTTAATTACTATTTCTTCTTTGTAAACTCCCCGCACAGTATCTGATTTATTAATATAATCTGAAGAATTACTAGAACTTATACTTAAACCCTTTGACCTCAAAAAATCTACATATCCATAAACGAACTGAGAACCAATTGGTATTTTAACTGAATCAGGAACAAGGACTTTTAAATACCTTTTACCTTCATCATCATTTAATATACTTTCCCACCTAACATATGAATCATCATAATAAATAGGAGCATTCTCTCTTAATTCAAAATTACGCTCAAATTCAATCACTATGCTGTAAAAATCACTATTACAACTTGATATTGATAATATAGCTGCCAGCGAAAATAATACTTTATATCTCATCGCTTTTTTAATTATAGTTACTTCTTGGTAGGGCGGAAGCTACTTCCGTGCCATCACCCATCAAATAAAAATAAGGGATGCATCACCAAGTTCCAAGAAAGTTCTTGATTCGGGGAGCTGAAGCTCAGGATTGCCAAATTTGATGTAGCTTAGGTTTTTCAAGATTTGCACCAATTTCTTCAAAGCACCTTATCTCTTTACTCCTTAATAGGTACGCTATGCTTCTTCTTGTAATGAAGTCCAATCTTCAATTACAATTCCATCTAATCGGTCAAAATCACTCACGTTTTTTGTTACCAAAATATAACTATTGAAAATGGCTGTTGCTCCGATAAGCAAATCAAAGTCGTCCAAAATTTTTCCTTTTGTTTTCAGACGAGCTTTTTCCTTTGCATAAATATCAAGTGCAGGAAAAATCGGAAGTATGCCGAATTTTGATTGAAACGTTTTAAGAGTTTTTCTGTTCTTTTCTTTGTATGTACTTTTTTCTATACCATATTTCAGTTCAGCAATCGTTATTTCAGATACAAGACAATTCTCAAAACCAACTTTGTCAATTCTTTCTCCAAGCTTAAACTTTCCGTTGAGAAAATAAACGCAAATATTCGTATCTAAAAGATACTTTTTCACAGATCAACTGATTTACGGCTAAATTTCCTATCTTTTTTCAGTCCTTCAACAAATTCCTCTGAAGACTGGTCAAGGTCTAATGCCCCGAACAAAGATTTCCAAGACTTGTCTTTTGCCTTTTTGGTAGTTGTCATTGACTTTGAAAGCCGTGCTATAAGCTCCAATTTATTGTTAGAGCTCAGGTTTTTCAGCAACAAATAGTAGCTGTCAACCAAGTTGGTATTGATATCTGCGGTCTTCATTTTTACAATCGATTTGATTACTACAAATTTAACGAAAAAAATCTTTGGATGTATCGCACCGGTTTAGTTATAGGGAACTCAATACCGCCCAGGTCGCTGATATTCCCCACCCTGGCGCGGAAGTTACTTACATGCCAGCACTTATCAATTAAAATTTATCGATACAGGCCCAAGTTCCAAGAAAATTCTTGATTCGGGTACCTTAGGTTAGTGTTAGTGTTTTGGTTAGCGTTTTTCTCAGCCAATGTCCAAGTGATGCACTACCAAATCATTAAGTCACTCAAGGAGTTTTCATATAAAACAAATCCTCCTTTTCACCAGGTTTGATTTCCAGCACATTGACTAATACCAATAGTACCAGTTTTTTGGAGGCACTTACAATGGGGATTTTCAAAAGCTTTGCGGTATCCTCAAGATTAATAAAGCCGTGTTCTCCGAGGTATTTGAATAACTCCTGCTCCTTATCCCCGAGGGTGAACCCTAAATCTTTTCTTTTTCTCCTTCTTTTGAGAATCTCGCGGACTTCCCTGCTTGCCTGAATGCTCTTATCAGAAATTCTGATGAATGCTTTACCCAAACCGCCATTAACATTGAGATAATGCGGTTTTCTTTTGCTTTCAGGGATAACATAGGCTACCAGGGTTCTTTTTTCTGGCAACGGGTAGGTCTCCACTGAGTATCGGATTTTCGGTTTGCACTTTTCATCAAGGATTCGGTTGAGCACAAAGATATCATCTTCAGGGTGCTTGAGGCCTTCGATATGGCCGTTGTCTTCTACTCCGACAAATAGGTGCCCCCCGCTGGTATTGGCAAAGGCCACTATTTCACGGGCCACTTTTTCGGGGTGGTTGATTCTCTTTTTAAACTCCACTGAGTCAGACTCTCCAGCCCTGATCATGGATTTTACTTCTGAAAAAGTAGGCACAGTTGATTAAATTTATTTTGGAAATCGCTTAGGGTTTCAATTGGTTTAAAAGTGCTTCCATCGTATGCATTTTATACACTTTTTCCTTTGTAAACAATTCCCAGTAGTATTCCTGTTCATTACCGCTTACTTTTATTTTTGGAGCGTCCGGATCATCCTGCACTGAGAAGCCCCACCGCTCCACCGCATTTTTGGTCCATAAGTAAAGAGCCCCTTCTCCTTCCATTGCAATGATTTTGCCGGGCTGGGGGTGATGAACGACCCTGCCGCTTTTCAGATCAAATCCCTTCATTTGAAAGGTGGCATCCAGGGCCCCATTAAGTACCAGGTCTTCGGGGATCCCTGTATGAATTTTTTTATCCAGTCCAGCCAGCCATAGTTTGTCGGCCATTTGCAGTGACAGATCCAGTTCGTGCGTGGCCATTAACACCGCTTTTTGAGTTTCTCTGGTGAGGGATTTCAGGAGGGTCATTATCTCAAGCCTGTTGTCAAGGTCAAGGTGTACTGTAGGCTCATCCAGGATCATGATGGGGGTGTCCTGAGCCAGGGCTCTGGCGATCATCACCTTTTGCATTTGGCCATCACTCAGTGTATAAAGCTGTTGGTTGAGCAGGCTTTTGGTGCCAGACAATGATACTGCCCTGTCGATGGATTCCTGGTCCTTGCCTTTGAGTCTCATATTCCATCCAGTATACGGGTACCGACCCATTTGTATTGCCTCCAGGGCAGTAAGGCCACCTGCCAGAATCCTTTCAGTTAGCACAATGCTGATCATCCTGGCTTTTTCATTGGACTTCATGGTTTTGAGATTTTGATCCATGATATTGACCCGGCCTTCCAGCGGGGCCTGAAGCCCTGCCATGGTACGCATCAGGGTGGATTTTCCGATACCATTGGGGCCCATGAAGCATACCAATTCCCCTTCGAAAAGGCAGAGGTCAAGATTACCCAAGATCTCTAATGCACCAGATTTTTGGGGATACCCGACAGCCAGATTTTCTATGGACAATACCTTTTTCATCCTGCAAAGGTTTTGGTGAGATTTCTTCTTTTTAGCACGATCCAAATCACTACCGGGGCACCGA
>JBGTCD010000112.1:0-8934 GCA_041749015.1 Cyclobacteriaceae bacterium | reverse complement strand
TTGAGACTTAACAAGTTCATCAAGGCGTTTTTTACATTTATATTTTTTTGTCTTTGCAGTATCGGTATTGGCAAATCCTAACTTGTCTGCAATGTCCTGCATGGACATCCCATCAAAATAGTAATACATCAACACTTGCCTGCAGGTTTCATCCAATTGGTCAATACAGCCACGAATAATCCTGGATTTTTCCTGGGTATCCATGTCCTGAAACTCAACACTATCCTTTTCCTCCCTGGAGAGCCTCTTCTTTCTTTCCAGCTCTTTTCTCCAGAGGTTCAGGCAAATACTGTAGATATAGGTACTGATTTTACTGGTTAACACCAGCTTCCCGCTAATGGCCTTTTGCCAAAAAACTACCAGAGCATCCTGATACACATCCTTTGCTTCATCCTCAGTACCACTATTGGACAACACCAATCGGGTCATCATCCTGTAGTACTTCTTATAAAGCAACTCTAAAGCACCTTCATCTCCTTGGCAGATGCGTTCAAAAAGTTCCTTTTCATTCATGCGAGCTCGGTGGTTTATACTGGGAGGTATGGTGTGGTAACCGCGTCAAAGGTCGGTTGGCTATGATGCCTGGCTTTAAGATGTAATATTTACAGATGAACGCCATATTCACCGGCTAAAATACCAAAAAAATAATTTAAAATTTAGCCCTTTACAGGCTCCCAGGTTTGGGTGCGGTACAAGAAACCAATATAACCTCGTACCATTAGCTTATTATTTTCCACCCATATTTTACATTTATATATCTTGCCAGTATCTGGTTTCAGTATGGTGCCGCCTGAGTATTCTTTACCATCCTTCTTCATATCCCGCATGATTTCCATACCCAGTATTTTTTTATCCTTTCTGGTGTCATCATCTGGACATTTATCACAAACGGGTGGTGGTTCATTTGGCCCCACCTGTAGCAATTTGATGATTTTGCCATAAACTTTTCCATTCTTTTCATAAATTTCCACGATGGATTTTTCTTCTCCTGTCTCATCATCAATGGTTTTCCATTTACCAATCACACTAGTTTGTGCTGCTACAGTTTGAACAGCCAAAAGGCCAATCAGGCAGATTAAGAGATATATTATGTTCCTTTTCATATTTAAAATTTTTTGTGATAAAAAAAGCTCCATCTAAGGAGCTTTAACTTAATAATTAAAATCAAAGTTTAGTGAAACTAAAACTATTTCGTAATAAGCAGCACCTCTGCAGTGGCATCTTCAGGTTCAGCCACTACCTCAATCGGGGTCTCTTTTGTATCCAATTCCAGGCTGGAATGCCCCTCTCCATAAATCTCACCTAATATAGGAGCAATAACCAATCCAATCAGGCAGGTCAGCTTGATCAGGATATTCATAGAAGGCCCTGATGTATCTTTGAAAGGATCACCCACTGTATCACCGGTGACAGCTGCCTTATGGGCCTCGCTGCCTTTGTACTGCATCACACCGTCTATCTCAACCCCGGCTTCAAAGGATTTTTTGGCATTGTCCCAGGCACCACCGGCATTGTTTTGAAAGATGGCCCAAAGAACGCCACTTACAGCAACTCCAGCCATATAACTACCCAAAGCCTCAGGCCCGATCAGAAACCCAATCAGGACCGGTGTTACAATAGTAATCACCCCTGGTAGCAGCATTTCTCTTAGTGCAGCCTTGGTGGATATTTCTACGCATTTACCATACTCAGGCTTACCCGTGCCTTCCATGATCCCGGGAATCTCTCTAAATTGTCTCCTTACCTCCTTCACCATTTCCATAGCGGCTTTACCCACTGATTTCATAGCCAGGGCGGAGAATACAACAGGCACCATACCACCAACAAACAAGGTGGCAAGTACATCTGCTTTGAATATATTGATACCATCGATACCGGTAAAGGTCACATAAGCGGCAAAGAGTGCCAATGCAGTAAGCGCAGCAGAAGCTATAGCAAATCCTTTACCTATAGCGGCGGTTGTATTACCCACTGAGTCCAGGATATCAGTTTTTTCCCTTACCTCTTTGGGCAGTTCGCTCATTTCGGCTATACCACCAGCATTATCTGCAATAGGACCAAAGGCATCGATGGCCAACTGCATGGCGGTAGTTGCCATCATGGATGAAGCCGCAATGGCCACACCATAAAATCCAGCAAAATAATACCCACCCCAAATAGCACCAGCGAAAAGAAGGATAGGGGCAAAGGTTGAGATCATCCCAACCGAAAGACCGGCAATGATATTGGTACCTGCTCCTGTTCCGGAATTTTGCACGATGCTCATTACCGGCTTCTTGCCCAGTCCAGTGTAATATTCAGTGAAGTAAGAAATGGCAGCACCTACAAATAAGCCGATCAATACGGAGTAAAATACCTCAAGGCTGGTGACATCCATAATGCCAACACCGAAAAAATTCATTTGCATCACCGGAGGTAATAACCATTTTATGACAAAAAAGGAAGAAATACCTACTAAAACAATGGAAGACCAGTTGCCCAGATTAAGGGCTGCCTGTACCTGATTTTCCTTTGCATTCATATCCGTAATGCGTACCATCATGGTGCCGATAATTGAAAAAACAATGCCCAGTCCTGCAATGACCAACGGCAATAAAATTGGGCCTAATCCTAAAAAATTATCCACAACGGCACCGCCCATATCCTGAATCACATAATTTCCCAATACCATAGCTGCAAGTACGGTAGCCACATAGGAACCAAAAAGGTCAGCACCCATTCCAGCTACATCGCCTACATTGTCACCAACGTTATCTGCGATGGTGGCAGGGTTACGTGGGTCATCCTCGGGAATTCCGGCTTCGATTTTACCGACAAGGTCAGCACCCACATCAGCAGCCTTGGTATAAATACCGCCACCCACACGGGCAAAAAGGGCTATGGACTCTGCACCCAGTGAAAAACCTGCCAGGGCCTCAAGCACGATGAGCATGTCTTTGGTATTGGTCCATTCACCTCCCATAAACCATGCAAACAGCAATGCAAAAAGTAAACTGATTCCAAAAACTGCCAGTCCAGCCACACCGAGCCCCATGACAGTACCGCCTGTAAATGAAACTTTAAGTGCCTGTGGCAAACTTGTTTTGGCCGCCTGGGTGGTTCTAACATTGGCAGCTGTTGCGATCCGCATCCCGATGTACCCCGCAATCGCAGAAAAGGTAGCACCGATCACAAAGGCCACTACAATAAACCAGTGGGTGGTTTCTACCATGTATGAGATCAAACCTAATAGAGCACCGGCTCCTACTACAAAAATTGCCAATACCTTGTATTCTGCATTGAGAAAGGCAAGGGCACCTTCGCGGATGTACCGGGCGATACTTTGCATCTTTTCATCTCCGGCATCCTGTTTGTAGACCCATGATGATTTTATCAACATTACGACCAAACCAATCAGGCCAAATAAGGGAATCAAATAAATTAATTGTTCCATGAATATATAATACGGTTACTATAAGATTTTATAAAACTGAAGCCACACAGGCGCGTGGCTTAAAAAACTTGCGCAAAGATAGAATTATCACCATTTATTAAAAACAAAAACCTGATTTACTCCATAGATGGTGATAAATAAATATATCTAGGCTTTAAATATGGCTTTTAAATTATCCCAAAGTTTTTTTTTGAGTTCAACTTTCTTTTCAATTTTGTCGAGCACATCTGCCTTGAGATATTGGGTGCCGCCTTTTTGCTGAATCGTGTAAGAACTATTGTCAAGGTTGTCTGGCAATTCCGGCCATTGGCCAAAACAGATTACTTTCTCAAACCAGGTATCATTCGGGTTGGGCACTTGGGTGATGGGCAGGATTTTAGTGTTGTTTTCTTTCAAGCCTACTGCATTCAGTATTTTAGTAAGAAAAGCTTTTAAAGGCTCGGACAGTGCCGTCCCATCTTCCATCTGATACAGCACCAATACCCCTTTTCTACCAATCTTAGGTGCTTCAGTTGGCAAAGACTCCTTATCGGGTTTCTTTGCTATTACATACAGGTCTTCGTTATAGAGATGCCGAAGCCAAAGATTGGATTCCTTTGTCATGGATTTCCGGGTAGGTCTGCATTCAGGTTAAATATGGACTTCAATTCCACGGCATCTTCTGGCTTCATTCGTTTTGCCAAAACCAATCTTAGCTGTCTCCGGCGCAGGGCACCATCATAAAGCTCCTGCTCCTCATCCGTTTCAGGCATTGCCTCAGGCACATCTATGGGCTTTCCAGCCTCGTCTACCGCAACAAAAGTGAAGAATGCCTTATTGCTGTCAAACTTCTTTCCGCTTGGGATATCCTCGGCCGAGACCTCGATATACACCTCCATCGAAGAGTTAAAGGCCCGTGTGACTTTAGCTGAAAGGTTAACGACATTGCCCAACTGTATGGGTTTGCTAAAAGAAACATTATCTACGGATGCCGTCACCACTATGCTATTGGAATGCCTTTGGGCTGCGATGGCTGACACGATGTCCATCCAGTGCATGAGCCGCCCGCCCATGAGGTTGTTGAGGGTATTGGTGTCATTGGGCAGTACCAACTCAGTCATGGTTACCAATGACTCCTTGACATATTTTGATTTTTTAGCCATAAAAAAACTACTTTTTCCAACCGGATTTGCCCAGCAAAGGTACAAAAGAGAAATTATCCAAGACCTCTTTTTTTATACTGCCATCAAGGCCCTTAATCACCCGGACCATCGTTTGGGTTTCATTGTCACCAACGGGTATTACCAGGATGCCCCCTGGTGCTAGCTGCTCCACCAGTTTATCCGGAATCACCGGGGCCCCGGCAGTAACCAGTATTCTGTCAAATGGGGCATGTGTGGCAATGCCCTCCGAGCCGTCACCGTGAAAAAACCTTACTTTGGAATACCCCATTACCGGAAGCATTTTTTTGGCCTTTTCATACAATCCCCTTTTGTATTCTATGGTATACACCTGTGCGCCTAGCTCGATAAGGATGCAGGCCTGGTACCCCGAACCCGTGCCGATTTCGAGGACCTTCATTCCGGTTGCTACCTGAAGAATCTCTGTCTGAAAAGCGACCGTAAAGGGCTGAGAAATGGTCTGACCCTCACCTATTGGAAAAGCCTTGTCCTGATAGGCATGCTCCAGGAAGGCATTGTCGAAAAAAACGTGCCTTGGTACAGTCATCAGGGCATCCAGGACCCTTTCATCATTGATGCCTTTGCTGCGAACGACTCGCACCAGATTGCGCCGTAATCCCTTATGCCGGTAGTTATCTTCCATAGAAGGGACAAAAGTAGAATCAAAAAAGGGGATATAAAATAATTAGCTTTATTTTTGGGCTCAATTATTGTAAACCAAACACCAGGGCTCCACGTATAAGTTACTTGAATTTATTTGGACCTCTGTATGTTCATAAACTGAATGAAAAAGAGTCTTTACTTCTTTCTCGCGCTTAACTACCTGCTGCTTTCAGTAGGGGTGGCTAAAACTACCCATTTCTGTATGGGTAGGGAAATAGGTATGGCTTATTTCTTTAGTGAGCCGCAGACTTGCACCTGCTCTGCCATGCTTTTTGAGCCTTTAGAAGGTTGTTGTGAAGAAACTACTGAGTTAGTATCGATCGATGATGATCAGGTGCCGGTGCAATATACCTTTGACATCCAATCCCTGGATGTAGATGCAGGAACATTTTCTACCTATTATGAGGTGCCTGTAACTCTTGAAAACAACAGACTTAATTATTCAGGACTCTCACCCCCGGTCCTAGAAAGCCTTTTCAAACTTCACGGTCAGTTTATTTTCTACGGATAAATTTTTGGTTTCCAGATGCGCGATGCGTCATGGTATTTATTTTATTTTTTTAAAACCAAAAATTTATAATCATGAAAAATTCAATCAAAAAATATATCATTTCTGCCGGGATTCTTTCGGCGATAATCTTTTTTCAAAATAATCTCTATGCCCAAAAGGTAGTAGAAGAAGAGTTTAAGGTATCTGGAAATTGCTTTATGTGCAAAGAACGCATAGAGGAAGCTTTGGATAAGGATGGCATCAGGCTCGCCACCTGGGATGTAAAGACCAAAATGCTCAAGGTGGCATATCGTCCTGATAAAATCTCCCTGATCAAAATCAAAGCCCTGTTGGCAGAGGCTGGTCATGACTCAGAAGTGATTAAAGCTCCCAGCAATGTCTATGAGGGATTGCCTTATTGCTGCGGATACCGTGACCGCGATCATAGTGGTAACAAGATAGACCAATAACCCATGACTTCGTTTAGTCAAACAATAAAACTCCTGCTTGCGGGGGTTTTATTCATGGTATTGGGATCGTCCATGATGGCACAGGACCAGGTAGTGGGCCGCATCACTGAAGCAACTGTAGAGGGGCCTACACCACTTCCAGGGGCTACAGTCTACTGGGTGAATACTGCCACTGGCACCACCACCGATCAGGATGGTTTTTTTACACTTAAGACTGTAAAACTTACCAATAGGCTTGTGATCAGCTACGTGGGATTTGAATCCGACACGCTGGTGATTGAATCGCCCGAAGTATTTCTAAACATAGAGATGCGGCCTGAGCAGCGGGAAGGTGAGGTCACAGTGGAAGGCAGGGCACCGGGTACTACATTCGGCCATGCTGAAGCCATTAATACCATCAAGATGTCGGAGCGGGAGTTATTTAAGGCAGCCTGCTGTAACCTCTCTGAAAGCTTTGAAACCAACCCCTCGGTAGATGTTTCCTTTACGGATGCGGTGAGTGGTACCAAACAGATCAGGATGTTGGGTCTTGCCGGGCCTAATGTCATGATCTCTCAGGAAAATATGCCTGGAATCAGGGGTCTGGCTGCTAATTTTGGCCTAACATTCCTGCCCGGACCATGGATTCAGGGAATTCAGGTCACAAAAGGCGCAGGATCAGTGGCCAATGGGTATGAAAGCATTGCCGGTCATATCAATGTAGAACTCAAAAAACCTCAGGAAAGCGAGAAAATCTATCTAAATGGTTTTTTGAACCCGCAGGGCCGATCGGAGTTGAACTTCAATTTTACCGAGGTCATCAATAATGAGTGGGCGATGACGACCTTATCTCATGCCAATGTTTCCCCATTCAAGTTTGATGTCAACAATGACGATTTTCTCGATTTACCTGTGGGCTACCAACTCAATCTACTCAACCGCTGGGTCTATATGGACGATGCAGGTTGGATCGGTCAATTTGGGTTTCAGGTGATGAAAGATGACCGCAGGGGAGGGGTGTTGGATTTCGATCCTGAAATCGATCGAGGCGGCACTGATGCGTATGGACTGGGAATCGATACCGAGAGAGTTTCGTTTTTCGCCAAGCTGGGTTATGTATTCCCAAGACAAGAATACAAAACTTTTGGGATTCAGGTGAGTGGTACTGACCACCGGCACCGATCTTACTTTGGTATTAGAAATTATGATGGAGTGCAGCAATCTGCCTATACTAATTTGATTTATCAATCCATCATTGGTGATACCAGGCATAAGTTTCGTACAGGCCTGAGTTTTCAGTATGATTTTTATGATGAGCAATTGATGATGGAAGGCGGTCAGGATTTTGATTTCCTGAGAGCGGAATATGTGCCGGGGGCCTTCTTTGAATATACTTATGATCATTTGGAAGGCTTCACGGTGGTGGCAGGACTAAGGGCTGATCAGCACAACCTGTTTGGGACCCTGGTTACCCCAAGACTGCATACCCGGTTGGCTCTGGGTAGCAATACCACTTTGCGAACCACTGCTGGCAGAGGCTACAGGGTAGCCAATATAATCTCTGAAAACACGGCGATCCTGGCCACTTCAAGGGCCATCAGCTTTCAAGGACTTCAATCGGTCCATGGCTATGGGTATAACCCCGAAAGCGCCTGGAATTTTGGAGCCAATCTGGTGCAGGATTTTCGACTATTTTACCGGTATGGTACCATCAATTTGGACTACTACCATACCCGGTTCGACAACCGTGTAGTACTGGATTTGGACCATAACACTCAGGAGGCCTTGTTTTATGGCCTTGATGGCCAATCATTTTCAAATACCGCACAGGTGGAAATGATCTATGAGGCAGGCCGAAGGTTTGAGGTGCGGTTGGCATATCGATATCTTGATGTGCGAACTGACTTTACCACAGGGCTATTGGAAAACCCGCTGATCCCAAGGCACCGGTCTTTTATTAACTTGGATTATGAGACCAATAATGGCTGGCACTTTGATCTTACTACCCAGTGGATAGGGCAGCAGCGCCTGCCAGATACGAGCGGGAATCCGGAGGCATTTCAAAGGGCTGATTACACCCCTTCATACCTTCTGGTAAATGCACAGGTCAGAAAACAACTGGGTAAAGGTTGGGAAGTATATGTAGGTGGGGAAAATCTCAATAATTTCCGGCAGGATGATCCCATCATAGCACCTGATGATCCATTTGGCGCTTATTTTGACACCAGTATGGTTTGGGCCCCAATATTGGGTCGGATGTACTATGCAGGTTTCCGATATAAGGTTTTTTAAAAAAAGCAGCCTGGCAGTTAACAAGTAGCAGGAAATTCAGATATTTGGCAAAAAAGATTTTGATGAAAATTCACGCTTACTTAGTACTGTCAGGCTGTTTGATTTTTAGTGGCGCATCAGCACAAAATTTAAAGGATGATTTCAATACCTACTTTACCGCTTCCAATAAAATTCAGAAAAAGGGGCTGACAACCCTGGGTATCTGGGGAAGTGCCAATCTTATTTCAGGGTTGGCTTTAGGGGCAGGAGCCAATGGCAGCGACCGGTATTTTCATCAAATGAATGCCGGCTGGGGCGGGGTCAATCTGGCCCTTTCAGGGATAGGACTATGGCAGCTGTCTCGGGCGGAGATGCCTGTTAAGCCTGGCGATATTTACCGGGACCAGGCAAAGCTTCATAATATCTTAATTTTTAATGCAGGTCTGGACGTAGGCTACATTGCTACTG
>JBGTCD010000111.1:0-14240 GCA_041749015.1 Cyclobacteriaceae bacterium | reverse complement strand
TACAGATTTACCTGCTGTTAAGGATAGATCCACCGCCATTATTTTAAACTCCTTGTCAAATTTTCTTCTTTCTCTTTTCATAATCAGTAAATTTAGCATTTTACGCTTAACTTACTGTCCAGTCAAATGTAGCAAGTCCAGAACATGAAAATATAACATTAATTGCCCATTTTTATAGTAGCCATGAACTATTGAATCCTGATCCTGATTTCTTTTTTGAATATAATATTGAATTTTTCCGTCTTCATAATGCTGAACCCATTCACTATCATCATTATTAAAATCTCTTCTGTTGCAGGAAAGAAATATATAAAGTAGAATTAGGAAAAATACCCCTGTTTTAATCAGCATACGTTAGATGATTTTTCGGAAATAACTGTTCTGAATTTAAAACTCAGAACAAAAATAAAGATAATTTACCTGCACTACCTATTAAAAACCATAATCGCACGCTTTGCAAAGAGTGCGTCAAGGTCATAGTTATGGTTAGAGTTAGAGTTAAGTTGAACCCTTTTCGGCCCTTGAGGAAATTGCTTTAATTAGACCTAGGGGGAACACTAAAGTAATCTGTTTATTCAGGGTAAAACTACCGTCCTTCCCTCCCAAACTTTCTATTGAACCGCTCCACTCCCGCATCCAGAAATTCTACGAAGTTGGACACGCTTAGGTCGTAGGCTTTGGGTTGTACCAGTACTTTTTCATCAGTACCAAGGAGGATGTAGTAGGGCTGGGCATTGTTATTGAACCGGGTGATCTGCAGGTCTGCATTTTGCTTGCCAATGGACTTTTTGACCTTGCCATCATATTCGGAAACATACCATTCTGACTCAGGGAGCTCCTTTTTATCATCCACATACAAAGCCAGCATGATGAAATTTTCATTGAGCAGCCTCAACACTTCAGGATCGGACCATACCCGGGCTTCCATTTCCCGACAGTTGACACAGCCGTGGCCGGTGAAGTCAATAAAGATCGGCTTATTCTGTTCCTTGGCACATTTTAAAGCTTGTTCATAGTCGAAATATCCCTTGATGCCATGGGGAAATTTAAGCCCATCAGCATATTTGGGATTTTCACAAAGCTCATAGATATCTGCACCAGGGCCTCCGCTACCTGAGTATTCCCTGATCTGGGCGGTAATGTCAAAATCATGAGAAGACATGGGCGGCAGGTAGCCGGCCAAAAATTTCAATGGTGCGCCAAACATCCCGGGAATAAGATAGACCACAAATGTAAAGGTGAGCAAAGCGAACATGAAACGTGGCACACCAATTTTTTCCATAGGGCCGTCATTGGGTAGTCTGATTTTACCAAGGAGGTAAAGGCCCATAAGACCAAAAATTACAATCCAAAGCGCAATATAAATATCTCTGTCGAGCAGCCGCCAATGATAGGCCTGGTCGGCAATGCTTAAAAATTTCAGAGCAAGGGCCAGCTCCAGAAATCCAAGTACCACTTTTACGGAGTTAAGCCAGCCCCCTGATTTCGGAAGGCTCTTGAGCCACTCTGGAAAAATGGCAAAGAGACTAAAGGGAATGGCAAAGGCCATCGAAAATGCCAGCATCCCCAGGATGGGTTTAATGATCTCACCTCCGGCCGATAACAGCAGTACGCTACCTACGATGGGTACGGTACATGAAAAAGACACCAAACCCAGGGTAAAGGCCATAAAAAATATCCCTACCAGCCCACCGGTGCGGTCTGCCTTTTGGTCTACTTTGTTAACCCACGAACTGGGTAGGGTAATCTCAAACATCCCTAAAAAAGACAGGGCAAAAATCAGAAAGATTACGGTGATAAAAATATTGGGCAACCAGTGCGTAGCCATGGCATTCAGGCCATCAGCTCCAAGAATGATGGCAAAAAGGGTTCCTAAAAGGGTATAAATAAAAATAATCGACAACCCAAAAGTTATGCCCTTTTTAATGCCCTTTTTGCGATCTCCCTTTCCGTCTTTGAGAAAAAAGGTGACCGTCATCGGAATCATCGGAAATACACATGGTGTTAAAAGTGCCGCAAGTCCGGTGGTAAAGGCTAATAAAATAAAAGCCCATAAAGATAGCCCTGTGGCATCGGATGATGCAAGATCAATATCTTCATCATCATCTATCCTCTCATTTTCCACTGGTTCCTGAGCAGCAGAGTCCAGCGAGAACTTAGCCTTCGTTTCAAGCAAATTTGGATCTTCAACCGTTTTCTCCTCCCCAACAGCTTTAGGCTCCTCTGCTGTTTTATTTCCGGAGTCCTCCATTACTTTAAAACCTGAAAAAAGGAATTCTTCATCATTGGAGATGCATTTGCCATCAATTTCAGAACAAGTCTGGTATTCAAACTCCCCGGAAATACGAAGATTTTTTTTGAGGACTTTAACTTTTTGGTGAAATTCAGCTTTACCGGTCATGAAGCTGACCTCACATCCAAAGATGTCATCCATTTTACTCTTGGCACCTATTGGGATAATATCCCCAACCAACCGGTAAGTATCATTCTTTTCAAAAGAAAAGCTGGCTGGTATGGGGCCGCAATCATGGTCAAAATCAATCGCGTACACATACCAATTTACATCAATGGTGCCGGTGAAGATCAGCTCGATTTCATCACCAATTTTTACCTCTTTGGTAGAAGCTTTCCATGTCCACTTTACCGGTTCAAGAATCTGGGAAAAAGAAAGGGTAGAAACTAAAAGAAGAAAGAAAAATGGGATTAGCTTTTTATATCTTATCATCTGATTTGCAATCAATTGAGTGAGGATCGAAAAAAATCAATTGGCTTTTGAGGTATTAGATTTTCTGGCGTACAGGATCAAAAGTACAATTATTACCAATATCCAGCCGGGATTCCAAGAAAAAAATCCTGAAGCAACCCAAGTCAAAGGCCAGGAAATCACTGTAAAAAGACCAGAAATTATTGTAGATAGCCCACTGAAGATCATTCCTATAGCAGCAAAGGTAATCTTAAGTACCGGGGTCCATAAAAATAAAAAGACAGCCAGCAAAATCAATAAAATCGTTTTTGGATTCATACCGCAAAATACGTTAAAAATATTTTTTGAGTTTAAGTTTTGTGAAGAACGGTGGTTCCTTGTGGTTAAATTACTTAATTACTCTTAAGTTTTTCACCAAAATTGAACGCCAATGCGCTAAATTTGAGCGTCCAGATCATCTAAATTTTCATAATAATGAATATTTCCACATCCTGCATTCATGGTCCTGAAGATAAAAATCTAAAAAATGGGGGACTTGTTACCCCTATTTTTACCTCATCAGCCTGGGATTACCGGCAGGAAAGCCCTACACCTTACCCACGTTATTTTAATACGCCTAACCATAACCAGCTTGCTGATAAATTAGCCCGACTGGAAAAAGCCGAGGCTGGCCTGGTCTTAAGCTCCGGGATGGCAGCCATTACTACCATCCTATTCGGATTGTTGCAAAAGGGTGATCATGCCGTTTTTCAGGGTGACCTGTACGGTGGTACCACCGATGCGGTAATGCATGAGCTTGAAAAATTTGGGATCAATTATAGCTTTGCCAAGGGTCATGAAATTTCCGATTTTGAGAAATGCCTCAAGCCCGAAACCCGGCTCATTTACTTTGAAAGCCCATCAAATCCCTTACTGAATTGTGTGGACATCAAAGGCCTGGTAAAGCTTGCCCGATCGAAAAAACTTCTGACCGTGATTGACAATACCTTCGCGAGTCCGGTCAACCAAAACCCTGTAGCCATGGGCGTGGATGTGGTCATGCATAGTGCTACCAAATATCTTGGCGGGCATTCCGACCTGTGCGCTGGGGCCATTCTGACCAGTAAGGGCATTATGGAGCGGCTGCATACCACCGCCATTCACTTTGGGGGCAGTCCGGATGCGCAGGCTTGCTATCTGCTGGATCGAAGCATCAAAACTTTGTTTTTGAGGGTCCAACAACAAAATCAAAATGCGATGGCCTTGGCGCAATACCTTGAAGGGTTGAAAATGGTGAAAAAAGTTTATTACCCAGGGCTTCCCAGCCACCCCCATCATGCCATAGCGAGTACCCAAATGGCCGGATATGGCGGTATGCTTTCATTTGAACTGGAGGGTGATCTGGAAGGCTTCCTCAATCAACTGGAAATCATCAGCCCTGCCATAAGTCTGGGCGGGGTGGAATCTACCATTTGCTCTCCGGCGCTTACTTCTCATGCCCGTATCAGTGCTGCAGAACGCCATGCTGCCGGAATCCGCGATAACCTCCTCAGGCTTTCAGTGGGGATTGAAGACATAGAAGATTTGAAAAAGGATATTGAGGGGGCAATCAGAATTTAATTAAGGTCATGGCCACAAATTCCATACCTGAGGATGTTCAAAAAGGCCTGATTAATATGTTTGAGGCCTATTCAGGAAAAAGCCTGATAATCCAATCTTTTACCCCTGCCTCAGGAGGTTGCATTAATAATGGTGGCAGGGTCAGCATCGGTGGCAAGGATTACTTCGTCAAATGGAATGATGCCCGTAAATATCCCCGCATGTTTGAAACTGAAGCCCAGGGCCTTAACCTTCTCAGGGCTGCCGAGACCCTTAGGATACCCCTGGTGATAGGACATGATGTTGAGGGCGATTCATCGTTTTTAATTCTGGAATATCTGGAGCCTGCACCTATGACCGAAGGGTATTGGCGCACCCTCGGCCGGGGGCTTGCTGCCATGCACCGGCAGACCAGGCAATCATTTGGGCTGGACCATGACAATTATATTGGCTCCCTGCCCCAGTCCAATACAAGCCATGAATCCTGGACGGATTTTTTTATTAATGAAAGGGTGATCCCGATGTTAAAAACAGGGCTGGATGCCGGGCAGATCACACCGGAAATCAGCGGTCGTTTCGAAAATTTATTTTTAAAATTTGAGGGCCTTTTTCCTAAAGAAAAACCCGCTCTAATCCACGGTGACCTATGGAATGGGAACCTGATTGCCGGACCTGCCGGGGAGCCCTGCCTGATTGATCCGGCTGTACATTATGGACACCGGGAGGCAGACCTGGCCATGACTGAATTGTTTGGCGGATTCAGCAACCAATTTTATGAGGCCTATGAAGATGCCTGGCCTTTAATGCCGGGTTACAGGGAAAGAAAAGACCTGTATAATATCTATCCGCTATTGGTGCATGTTAATTTATTTGGTGGGGGATACTTGCAGCAAGTGGTGGCCATCCTGAAAAGGTTTGGTTGCTAAAAATAAAATCAAATCAACCCTCTGGCTTTGATCTCCAGGTATTTGTTGATGGAATTGACAGTAAGCAATTCCGGAGGTGTCAGTAGTGTTTGAATACCGTGCTTTTGCAGCTCTTTTACAATAACCTTTTTGTCAAAAACGAATTTTTCAGCCATGGTTTTATAGTACACCTCCTTTAAGTCGGAGGCCCTGGTCTCCAACATCCCGGTGATTTCGGTATTCTCAAAGAAAATCACCACCAAAAGATGGTCTTTAGCCATTTTTCTCAGATAAGGCAGTTGGCGCTCCAATCCGTACAAAGATTCAAAATTGGTAAATAAGAGCAGTAAGCTGCGCTGGTTTAAGGCCCTTTTCACATGGGTAAATAAGCTTGAGTAATCCGATTCCCTGTAAGCAGTTTTTTGATTGTAAAGGGTCTCCATGATCAAATACATCTGCTTCTTATTTTTAGAAGCAGGAAGGGTGGTGCTGACCTTATGCTGGAAGGTGATCAGACCCGCCTTATCATCCTTGGCGATGGCCACATTGGAAAGCACCAGGCTGGCATTGATGGCATAATCCAGCAGGCTCATCCCGTGGAAGGGCATTTTCATGGCGCGACCCTTATCAATGAGGCAGTAAACTTGCTGAGAGCGCTCATCCTGGTAGCTGTTGACCATCAGCTCCCCTTTTCGGGCTGTGGCCTTCCAGTTGACGGTACGGAAGTCATCACCTCTTACATATTCCTTGATCTGCTCAAATTCCTGATTATGGCCAATCCTTCTAATCTTTTTGATACCGTACTCCACCAATCGGTTGGATATAGCATAGAATTGAAATTGCTGAAGCTGAATGTAGGATGGGTACACCGGAACCGATACCGGGTCTGCCTCCCTGAACCTTCTGGAAAATAACCTTAAAGGGCTCGAAGCAAACACATTGAGGTGGCCAAACTGATAGTCACCCCGCTTTACCGGACGGAGATGATAGGAAAGTTTTTGAGAATTCTTTTTTTCAAGCTTAAGTTTGAGGTTCATGTCTCTCATTTGAAACTGCCGGGGTACCTCATCGATAATATTGAGCCTTACATCAAAGGGGTAGTGATTTTCAATGAAAAGTCGGATTTCATTTTCATCACCATTGGAGAGCTTTTCTGGGGCGAACCGTCTTGCTTTTATGCCGGTGCCCGTGCCATACAGCAATAGTAGATCCACCACCAAGGCAAACAGGAATACAAAAAACAGGGCTTTTGCAATAGGGTACACCACCGAAAAGAAAAACCCTAAAATAAACAAGGACACCAGCCCCAGGATGCCCTGGAAGAAAAGATTTTTAATATATAGTGCCCTGATATACTGCATTACCGGGGCACCTCTATTTTATCAACTATACTGCGGATGACCTCATCTGCCGTGCCCCCTTCCATTTCCTTTTCAGGGGTAAGGATGATCCGGTGATTGAGTACAGGCCCGGCCACATATTGAATGTCCTCAGGGGTAATAAAATCCCTGCCCTGGATCGCAGCATAGGCTTTGGACCCGTTCAATAACGCCACAGATGCCCTTGGTGAGGCTCCAAGATATATGGCACTATTGTTCCTGGTTTCGTGTACCAGATTGGCAATATAGGTGAGCAGTTCATGTTCTGCATGGATGCTCCTGGCCTGGTCTCTGTATTTAAGAATTTGTGTCGATTTAAGGACAGGCTTAATGGCCTTGATCGCTTCAGACTCCTTTCGTGTATTGTGGCCCTCAAGTATGGATATTTCCTGGTTCAAATCAGGGTAGGGCACATTGATTTTAAATAAAAATCTATCCAGCTGTGCCTCGGGAAGTCTGTAGGTGCCTTCTTGCTCTATTGGGTTTTGAGTGGCTACCACCAAAAAAGGAACATCCATGGTGTAGGTAATGCCATCCATGGTGATCTGCCGCTCCTCCATCACCTCAAACAAAGCCGCCTGGGTTTTGGCCGGGGCCCGGTTGATCTCATCAATCAGGATAATATTAGAGAACAGTGGCCCTTTTCTGAATTCAAATTCTGATGTCTTTACGTTAAAAACAGAGGTACCCAGCACGTCAGATGGCATCAGATCAGGGGTAAATTGTATCCTTGAAAAGGGTACTGATATCACTCTGGATAGTAGTTTTGCCGTTAGGGTTTTCGCTACCCCGGGTACACCTTCCAGCAACACATGCCCATCAGCCAGGATGGCGGTGAGCAATAAATTGACCATATCCTCCTGCCCCACGATGACCTTGCCTATTTCAGCCCGCAATTGGCCGACACTCTCCTGCAAGGCGGTGAGGTCTGTCCTGCTTTTGAATTCCGCTTCCGGGGTTCCTTTTTCTTCCTGCTGATCCATAATTTTTATTTTTATGCTTGATTATTAAAAGTGTCAATCCCCTGCCTTAATTTGATGATATCCTCAGGGGCTATTCTTTGTCGTTGTTGAATGTTTTTTATTTGGTAAAATAATGATTTAATAGTTTCCAATGACCGACCTGATTTTCTGGATAATTGATGGTAAAAATCATCATTCAACTGATCTGTTTTCAGGTAGTATTTGCTCCTGATCCCCTCTAGAAAAAAGCTGATCATCTTGTCGGCTACACTTTTGTGGGCAGATCTGTTCAGGTACAGATTACCGATAGTTTTTACAAACATCATGCTCTGATTGGTGAGCGGGGTCACTACCGGGATGATCCTTTGCCTTCTCTTCGCCTCAAATACCATAAAGATTACCAGGCTTAATAGGCCCACATAATAAGCCCATTTTAGGGGTTCATTGGTCAAAATAAACCTAAGTGGTGAGGCTGCTTCCATCCTGCCAAGATGATAGTACTCCCACCAGATCACAGGCCTGTCAGGCAATAATGACATTGCCGAAGAAAAATATAGTTCATTAGGCTCTTGCAGCATATAAATATTGGTAAATGCCAAAGGGGTACTGCTGATAAAAATCTTTCCTTCACCCCAGGGCAGGTATATCAGTACCGGGTTGTCAAACTGGTCACGTGCCAGCACCTTATGCGCAATAGTATCACCAACCTCAAGACCAAAGGGTATGCTTTGCGAACTATAGGAGAAGGTATCTTTTACCTGAGGCAATGTCGCCTCATCAAACTTGAGGAATATACTGTCCAACCTTTCATCACCCTGCATATTAAAAATAACAGAGAGGAAATCTTTGGTAGTGAAACCAAGCGTATCGGCAAACTTATATTGAAAACCACGGGCTGCAATAAAGGCCGCATCCCCGCTCTCAACCCGGCTCAATAAGGCATTAATATCTTCATTGCCTGGATTAAAATAATTGCAAAGGATCAAATGATTCACCGGTGCCTGAGCGGTATCGGGCCACTCATAAAAGGAGGTGAAAGCCGATGATACAGGCTGTGAAAATATATCATGAAACTGCTCCTGCATCACATAATTTCCATAAGGGTTTTTGTCCTTACCATGGTAGGTGATGGTCCAGTCTACCGGCTTTGGTCCAAATACCTCCAGCCCTACAAATAGGAGAATAGTCCCGCCTAGGATTAGCATATATTTGAGATCACGCTTCGACAAGGGCATCAATTTTGGTGAAAAATTCTTGATACAAGGCCTGAATTTTTTCGAATAGGGCCTGATTAATTTCAAACTCCCCGTACCAGCAATAAATGAAATAGTAGTTCAATTTTGAAAATTGCTTCTGATGGGGCTTCCCCTCCAGTTCTTTGAGGTAGTTCTCATTAGTTTTGCCGGACTCCCATAAAATCTGTCCGCGGTCAGCAAGTTTTTTAAGCGTAAAGAGGTAGTAATACCGGATGGCTTCTCTATAGGAATTACGGTCTATAGCATCATTGATAAGCGCATCAAAGTCCATTTCATGGATATCCTCATCCAAGATGGTAAATGATAGTCCTTGACTTTTTTTAGATGAAAAGAATATTTTAGGCTCTATTTTGAGCAACTTAAAAATAGCATAGAGGATTACGTACCCAAAAAGCAGGTAAACCAGAATTTTACCCAGGGTTGTAGTAGTACCTGCTTTAAATAAAATCGAAAAAAAATTCTGAATGATCATTTTTAACCGCTGCCATAGGGTGAGTTCTCCGGCCGGTTTCTCTACATATTGAAACTCCTTCGTGGCCCGGTATTCCCTGAGCTGCTCCTGGTCAAATTCCCGCAGGTCCCAATCCAGATGTATTGAGTCCGCCTCTACAGACCCTACGCCTGCATCTGAACCGGAAAAACCGGCTACCGGAACCAAAATCAGAACTCCGTACAGAAATAATTTAAAAATCCTCTTCGTCATCCTTGCTTTGGGGTTCTTCACCGATGGTACCTATCTGCTGCATCAAGCCTTTTGATTCCTTTAATTCAACCAGGTTAAAATATTGGAAAGAAAGCCCGGTTAAAGGGATGGAATACATCAGGTAACTAACCAAAAAATATAACGTCAGGAAAATGCTGCCCACAATTTCCATGGCCATGGAAGGTTCGCTAATGCCGCTGTCAGGGATTGTGTGGAGCATTTGTATGATAAATATGATATACCAAGGGACCATAAAAATGGAGGCAATGATACTCTGGATCAAGGCCAGAATAAACAGAAGACCAAAGGTGCTCCACCATTTGCCTTTGATGAGAAAGAAGGCCCGTGGGAATGCTGAAAAAAAGTTTTTGTTTTCAAAAGCAATTATCGGATAGATCATAGACATCACCACAGCCAAATAAACTATCAAAACGATGACACCAAAAATCAGGATAAAACCCACTCCAAAGGTAATGGCGCTAATGCCAATAGTTATTAAAATAAGCATGAAGTAAACCCCTAGAATAGTGATGGTATACAAAAGAAAGGCACCAAGGACCCTCCAAAATAATGTTTTAGTTTTAGCCCAAACCTCCGGGACATCAATCTGATTGGATTGTTTTTCCTCATAGATGATCAGATAAGATTTAATAGAGGAAATTATGAGCCCAATACTGACCAAGAGAATCAGTGCCGAAATCCCCATGCTGATGCCAAATTCCATCATGAGTGAAAGGGAAGGGTCAGTCCCTGGATCAGCCATTACGCCCATCTTCATCAACTCATTGTAAGATCGGGCAAAAAGAAATGACCCGATAACCAATGGGATTCCACCAATATAAAGAAGGCTTTTGAAAAGGGGCTTTATATTCTGCCTCAGGAATTCGAAGGTGGCATTCATTTTATCCCCAAAATTCCTGGTTTTGTAAAATTCAATCAGTTTGAAATCTGCCATGGCGGTTTTTTAAGTATGGAAAAAAAACGAAGTAATATAAAATAAATCCTGCTGATGCCAGCACAATCAGCCATTGAAATACCAATGGCATATTACTGTATCGGGTAATAAATCCTTCAATAAATCCGGCTACAATAAAAATTGGAATCAACCCTACAATTATTTTTAACCCCCTTTTCGAACCTCTCTTAAAGGACTGAAACCGGGAGTAAGTACCAGGAAAAAGGATGCTGTTGCCCATCACCAACCCTGCCCCACCTGCGATACAGATCGCCGAGAGCTCAAGGGTACCATGCAACATCACTACTAAAGTGGCTGAATATGCTTCTTCAAGGTAAAAAAATCCAAAAAATGACCCTACCATCACCCCGTTCCGGAATAATATGAACCCCGTACCCACACTGAGAAATATCCCGGCAACAAAAGCATAGAAGGACACCTTGATATTATTGAATGTGATCATAAAAAAACCATCCATTTGGCTAAAGTTTTTATATACTGCTGTAGGATCGCCGTTTTTGATATTTTCGATGGTCATATTGACGTACCCATCGCCCATAATCAACCGCACAAAATTATCATCATACATAGCAGAAAGCCATCCCATGAGCATAGAAATAATGAATAGAATGGTAGCATACATCAACGGCTTTCTTGACTGGTATACGATGGTAGGGAGCTCGTCCCTCCAAAAAGTTATAAACCGATTTTTATCCTCTCTTTTATTTTCATAAATCCGAAGGTGGATTCTCGAGGCAAGCTGGTTGAGATAGGCGGTAGTTTGGCTCTGGGGGTATTGAGTCCGCGAATATGAAAGGTCATCCGTGATCTGAATAAACAGCTCGGATAGCTTGTCAGGGTCGGCTTGCTTCCCCTTTAAAAGGAGCGCCTCAAAGGCTTCCCAGCGATCATGGTTTTGTTTTACAAAAGCTGCCTCTCTCATGTTGTTCGATTAGAAGGTTGCGGCGATCTGCTCTACCTCATTCCAAACCCGGAATACGTTTTTATAACAAATTTTTTCGATGTCTTCCTCAGAATAGCCCTTTTTCAGCAGTTGAAAAATTAGATTGGGGAATTTAGAAACATCCTTAAGACCGGTAGGCAGGGTATCCCCCACCCCGTCAAAATCTGATCCAAATCCCACGTGATCAATCCCCACTAATTGCACCACATGGTCGATATGCTTGGCCACCGTTTCCACATCGGCAAACAAGGTTTTATTATCTCTCCTGAACTCCTCAATGATTGGTCTGGCTGTTGAATCCCGCCATGATACTCCGGCAGAGTCCAGGATGGCAATTAACCTGGATCTGTTTTCTTCATTTAATTTTGATACCTCCTCATCCAGAAAATTAGATCCAAAATTGATCTGAATCACCCCTCCGTTTTCAGCAAGTACTTTTATCATTTCATCCGACATATTTCTTTCAAATCCCGGGGTATAAGTCCTGCAGGAGGAATGCGATGCGATTACCGGAGCCCTGGCAACCCGCATAACATCATAAAACGCACTATCAGAGATGTGGGAAACATCCACCATGATGCCCACCCGGTTCATTTCAAGCACCACTTCCTCCCCAAAAGGACTAAGGCCATTCCAGATGCGGGTAGTATCATAAGATGAGTCGCATATCAGGTTGGCTTTGCTATGGGTCAGGGTGATGTACCGGATGCCCCGCCCATGGAAATAGGCCACATTGCTCAAATCGTCTTCGATCCCAGCCCCGTTTTCCATGCCCATTGGCAGGGAGATCAGCCCCTTTTCAAAGTTTTTTCTGATGTCATCGGGGCCATTGGCCAAAGCAAATTTATCAGGATGCAATTGGCAAATTCCTTCTATAAGATTGATCAGCGAGTCTGCAAATTCCTTGGATTTTCCCTGAGTTTCCTGATAGGTTGCAGGGATATAGATGGACATGAACGGGGAATCCAGCCCGCCTTCCTTAGCCCTGACATAGTCAAACTCTCCCTCTTCTGTGCGACCCGAAATATCAATCCATTCCTTCTCCAGCCTGAAATTACGGACCTTCATCCGGTACGGGAGGTCTATATGGCCATCCACAATGATGAATTTCTGTGCTAACTCATTGGCCTTTTTCATTAGCTCGTCATCATCCATACCAGAAAAGTCCATATCTGAATTTTTTTTCCCGCATGATCCAAGCAGGAGTATTATAAATAATAAATAAAAGAGTCGTTTAAAGCTGTTTTTTGCTTGCATAAAATGACGTTGTTCAATTATTCTTCAATTTTAATTTCCCGTAATAAAAAGGAAATAATTTGAATTTAGTAAAATTGGCTTTCAAATTACGACTCCATGCAGAAAGTTCAAATCCAGACTGCTCAAAATGTTTTCATTGACTATCCCGTTGCTAGTCTTGGGGATAGAATTTTAGCCTTTTTGCTGGATGGTGCCATCGTTGTAGTATATTTCATTTCTGTCACCTGGCTTATGGCAAAAGTAAATGTTGACGCTATCTGGTTAATAATCACGGCTTACCTGCCGGTATTCTTTTATCACCTGATCAGCGAACTGGTCACAAATGGCCAAAGCATTGGAAAAATACAGCTTAAAATCCGGGTAGTAAAGCTGGACGGTTCTGCCCCTGGTCTGGGCAGTTACCTTTTAAGGTGGATGCTCAGGTTTATTGATATCCATCTTTTTTCAGCAGCTATTGCCATCCTGATGATCGTCATTGGTGGGAAGGGACAACGACTGGGTGACCTGGCCGCAGGAACTACCGTGATTAAGCTCAGGCCTATCACCAATGTAGCCGGTAAAGATGTGATCAAAGTGATGCAGGAAGATACCTATGACCCGGTGTTTAAGGAGGTTACACAGCTTAATGATAGAGATATAGAAGTAGTAAAAGAGGCACTCAAAGTGAACAGGGAATATGCCAATATTACCCCTGCCTTTCGGACTTCAGAAAAAATCCAGGAGCTGCTAAAAATTGAAACCGATATGCCCCCCATTAAATTTTTATATACTGTGGTAAAGGACTATGCCTATCTGACGAGCAGGTAGGTCTGATTATAAATTAGGAAAAGTCTGCTGGTAATTGACCATTGGCAGGTAGGTTGCCAAGAAAAAATTCCGCGGCTGCTTTTTGAAATTCAGGATACCCCTCATACATCAAAATAACTTCATAAAAATCTTCCAGGTTGGGCAACAAGCTTAAGGCATAGGGCGAGCCGAACCAATACAAAATGCATCTTTGGGCTTTGGCTATTTTTCCAATTAGCTCCAGAAATTTCATTTCAATTCCGAAGTTATTAACTGATTTTGGCTCTGCAACAAAAAAGGAAATTAACACTAACTCACTATCATAAAGCGCTTTTTGGACCAATTCCATTTCGATTGGTACGTCACGATGCATTGAAATTTCTGGTCCTTCAAAACGCAGATTGACAGCATCAAAAAAGTGGTTTTCGTCAGGAGGGTAAAAGCTCAATTTTGTTATCTTTTCCTTTGGCTCAATCGGCTGCTTTCCCTTTTTGATAACTGTAATGATATTTTCACCGATTTCTTTAATGAGCGAACCCGGTGCCTGCTTATGAATTTCTATGAAGTCTGGATTTAATACTGGTGGCTGGCTTGAAAATAACCCAGCCTTTATTTTAAATTCCTGGATGCGATTAACACTCAGATCTATATCATTAATGTTGGAGTTTTTGGTAATAGCCTCAATACCTGCTTCAATATTTTGAGAAAAGCAAAGGACATCATTACCCGCCTCCAGGGCTTTCCACTCAAGGATGCCCGGCTGGTCATAAATTTCCGAGACACTCTTCATA
>JBGTCD010000110.1:0-6058 GCA_041749015.1 Cyclobacteriaceae bacterium | reverse complement strand
TGTTTGATTTTTATGAATCAGTAATTGAATTTTATAGAATCACGGGTGCTTATCATCAGGGATATCGCACCTGGGAGACGGTCAATCAGGTTTTTGAGGCCACATCGGGCAATTTTCCGGCTAGTTTTTGGCTGACCGGTGCCAGGATCCATGAGGCCATAGGGGCCTGGGAGCAAGCAGATTCTCTCTACCATCTGACAGATATTTATTGGCAACAGTTTATAGAAGAAGGCAACAGAAATGATGACAGGGCAGCCTTGCTTCATCTGAGGCAATTCAATCAGGAGGTTTTCAGGGTGAAAAGAGAAGGAAATTCGGAACCCAGTGAATCCAGGTCTTTATTTCCCAAATATCTAACCGAGGTTTCGGAGTCACACAATCTCAGGCTGGAATACGTGTTTGACATCCTTCCTGACCGTGAAATAGCCAATAAGGCGGCGTTTCTGGGTGCTGATTATTACAAGAATATTTTCATACATAATATTGAAATCCTCAGGGAGGAGGACCGGTTCTGGTTGCAGTCCCCGTGGCTGCGGGATTTTGCCTTTCACCTTGGGAGAGAAGGGCAGCATGAACAGGCCCTGCAAGTGTACAAGGTGCTTTATGACCTCGACCATTTCATGACAAGGGCATTCAGGGCTGGTTTTTCTGAGGAATCTCAGATTTTTTATATCCAGAAGCAAATGGAGACCCTATACAGGATGATCAATGTCCTAATAGCATATAGGAATGTGGAAGGTGAGACTGAGCTTTATCATGAGGCATTGAAAGTTGTCATGAACAAGTTGAGCTTTTACCAGGGTTTTGCATTAAGGAGCCATTATCTTTTTTTGGGTAATCTGTCTTCCAAAGAAGATGAGCATATTGATCGGTTAAAAACGCTGTGGTTTACCCTAAGAGAGCATCTCAATGAACTATATGTGAAGAATGAAACCCATCCCGATGAAATCAGGGTTCTCAAAGATTATATTGAGGAAACGGAAAAGGAATTGATACGGGAGACCCGTGATACCACTAATTTTCTACAGGATTTTAGTACTGATTTTGAAAATATCAGGGCAGCACTACAGCCAGGGGAAGCTGCCGTAGAAATGGTCAGATTGGTTGAGAACCACCAGATTTATTATGGGGACAAGGTCCGGTACGCTGCGCTGATCATCCTTCAGGATCGGGACCATCCTGAATTGGTCCTTTTGCCTGAGCCAGGCCAAAAACTGGAAGAGGAGTTTTACCGGTTTTATAAGAATTCTATCCTTTACAGACAGAAAGATACAGAATCGTATCAAAGGTACTGGAAGCCTATTGATGCCTTAATGGAAGGCATCCACACTGTTTTCTGGGCCCCACAAGGTATTTATCATTTAATTAACCCCTATACATTTTTCGACCCTGATCGTGATGTCTATATGGTGGACCAGTACCGAATCATCAGCGTACCCACTACTGCATTTATTTCGGGTGAAGTGCCACTGGAGTTCAGTTCAGCCTTACTCCTGGGCAATCCGGTATTTCAATTGGATCAGGCAGTTGACTCCTTTGATTTTGAGGGCCCTACCTCCAGGGCAGCATTTCTGAATAGTCCTGTGCCCCTCTTGCCTGGGACAGGTGGAGAATTAGCAGCCATTTTAGGACTTCTTCAGTCCAGCAATATTGATACTCGACTTTTTGTGGAAACCCAGGCCACCAAAAAGGAAATCTTTGAGCATTACCAATCTAACATCCTGCATATTGCGACCCATGGGTTTTGGATCCACAGATCATCTGAGGCCAGCAGTGCACTAAATATATATGAGGCCCTTTCATCTTCGGGGCTTTTGATGGCCAATGCTCAGGAAAAGGGTGAGGCGGGGCACTATAATATTCGGCCAGAGGGGGTTTTGACTGCCTCAGAGATTCAGGACCTGTTTCTTTTTAATACAGGATTAGTAGTGCTATCGGCCTGCGACACCGGGTTAGGGGAGGTTGTACCTGGGGAGGGTATTTATGGGTTGAAAAGAGCCTTTCAAAAAGCTGGCGTAAGCAATATTTTGACATCCCTTTGGAAGGTCGATGATCAGGCGACCCGGGATTTTATGATTTTTTTCTACGAATCTTTGTTAAGTAAGGGTCTGGTATCAGAAGCCCTTACCGATGCCATCCGGCAATTGCGTGAAACCCACGAGGATCCTTATTTCTGGGGGGCTTTTATGCATACCAAGACGTTTTAAATTTATCAATCAAATGATGATGCGCTGTGCTTCAGGAAAGGTTTGCCATGATACTGAACATCAGGCTGAATTGGCTTTGATTCAGGCCAGGGCCCGTTTTGGAATCGATCTCACCAAAGGACCGGTCAATTTTTACGCTTGCAATAGTTGCGGTACCTATCACCTGACCAGCAAGGGTGAAATCAATTCAATTTTAGAAGACCCACTAGTAAAAGATGCTATTAAAAAGGAGCATTTGGCTGCATCCTGGGAAGATCGTTTCAGGAGACGATGAAGTGAATAAACCATATCGATTTTAAAAATTATTTCATTGTCTGATACTGATATTAGGTTTTTATACCATCACATATTATCTTTGCAGAGGTTTTGACAGATATAGTTCTGTTTTAGTGAAATAATTTATTTATAGTTTATCTTGCTTCTCCCCGTAATTTTAGGAATCCCCAAATTTTAAATTAATCGTTTATTGTACAAGGACTCCCATTTTGTGGACCAGGAATAACAAATTATATTAAGTCAGCCCTAGTTTTATTTATTAATTACCCATTACAATGAAAAAAGGAACAGTTAAATTTTTCAACAACACTAAAGGATTCGGTTTTATTAAGCCTGATGAATCAGAACAAGACATTTTTGTACACCTGAGCGGACTCGTTGACGAGATTCGTGAAAACGACAGAGTAAAATTTGAAGTTGAGCAGGGCAAAAAAGGACTTAATGCAGTGAATGTTGAGTTGATCGACTAAGCTGTAATAAGCTGGTATTTAAAGCCATTTCCGACAAGGAGGTGGCTTTTTTTGTTTTAATGAAATTACATTTTAATTCTGAATATGGAAACACTAAATAATAAGACCGCACTGATCACCGGTGGTAGTAAAGGCATCGGATACGGTATTGCAGAAGCCATGCTTAGGGTGGGCATGCGGGTGGGGATCACCAGCAGGTCTTTGGAAGCTGCACAAGAGGCTGCTGCTAAGCTTAAGAAAATTACAAGTGGTGAAATCATTGGCCTGGAGGCCGATGTGAAAGATGCTGAAGCTCAGAAAAAGGCTGTGGCGGCCATCATTGATAGATGGGGCGGGTTGGACGTGCTTATTGCTAATGCCGGGTTGGGCCACTTTGGTAGCATCGAGGACCTGACTGAGGTTCAATGGCATGAAACCATTGACACGAACCTTACAGGAGTATTCCATAGCATTAAAGCTTCCCTTGATGCGTTAAAAAGCTCTCAAGGGTATATTATCACTATTTCCAGTCTTGCCGGTACCAATTTTTTTGCAGGAGGCAGCGCTTATAATGCCAGTAAGTTTGGCCTTACGGGATTTACCCAGGCTGTCATGCTTGATTTGAGACAATATGGCATCAAGGTGACAACGATCATGCCGGGCTCCGTAGCCACCTACTTCAACGACCACCAACCGGACGAGAAGGATGCCTGGAAGATCCAAATCCATGATCTGGGGCAAATGGTCATTGATTTACTCAAAATGAATCCCAGAACGCTACCCAGTAAGATTGAGGTCAGACCTACTAAGCCGCCTAAGGGATGAAGGAATAGTAGGCAATATGCAGTATTCAGTCGCCAGTATTCAGTAAACAGTTTCCGCCGTGGTTCGTGTCTCCACGAACCATGCATCTACAATTCCCAACCTTTCCGGTATTCTCGCTTTACATACTGGTTTGCTTCATCAAAGTTGGTGATTTTCATCTCCTGGGCATTCCAGAGCAGTTTTTTTCTACCGGGGTAGATATTCCTGCCGCGTTGATCCTTTTGAGAAACCTGATAGCTTCTTAATGCCAGGTTACCCATTAGGACTGCCTCAGTAAAGGGGCCTGCATATTCAAATGGTGAACTAACCTCCATTTTTCCATATCCTGCCAGGCAGGCATTTACCCATTGTAAATAATGGCCTTCAGGCACCCTTGGGATTTCTGGTTCAGGCATTGGATCTTCCTGCATCCTCCTTGTGGGCAGGAGCACAGGGTTTCTTCCGTAGCAGCCGCACATTAATTTACCTTTTGTGCCTTCCATAATTACTCCACCATCCCAATCGCCCATGGGTTCTTCAGGCAGCAGTTCTTCGGGCCTTTTGGGCAGCAGGCCACCATCCAACCAGGTGAGGGTAATAACATTGCCACCATCTGTATTAGGAAAGTTTAAGTGTACAATTGAGGAAGCAGGGCAGCTTTCAGTGACTTCAGCTTCTTTGAAAAAACCTTCCCAGACGGTGGAAGTGCTGCATTCCACTGCATCAGGGTATTTGATGGGTAGTATTCTGAATACAGGGTCCAGAATATGGCAACCCATGTCACCGAGAGCCCCTGTGCCATATTCCCACCATCCCCTCCAGTTGAAAGGCAAAAAAGCAGGGTTGTAGGCACGCTTTTTGGCAGGCCCAAGCCACAGGTCCCAATTGAGCTCAGGAGGTTCATCAAACTGGCCTGATTGCAGTTGGATGCCTTGAGGCCAGACAGGCCGATTGGTCCAGGCATGAACATGGGTCACCGTACCGATCATCCCCGTGTCATACATCTCCTTCATTTTACGGACCCCTTCATCAGAACCCGCCTGGTTGCCCATTTGTGTGACCACCTGGTATCTTTTGGCGGCCTCAGTTAGTTTACGGGCTTCATCAATGCTATAGGTTAAGGGCTTTTGTACATATACGTGCTTGCCGAGTGACATAGCTGCCATAGTGGCTACAGCATGGGTATGGTCAGGGGTAGAAACTGAAACGGCATCGATGCCTTTGTGTTCTTTTTCCAGCATCTCCCTGAAATCCGTATAGATCTTGGCTTTAGGAAAATTGTTTATCGAATCCTTGATCATCCGTGAATCCACATCACAAAAAGTTGCAATCCGTGCATTGGGGCTGGCAGCAAATCCGGTTAAATCGCTGGTGCCTTTACCTCCGGCACCTATTCCAGCGATATAGAGGGTATCACTTGGTGCAATAAATCCCTTTCCCAAAACATGCCTTGGTACGATGGTCAAACCTGCCGCAGCTAGTCCCAGGGTCTTAAGGAAGGTTCTTCTGTCAGTGGAAACGGAAATGGGGTTTTTTGATGCCATATTTTTGAGGAGAATTAGTTGGAATTGGAAGATATTCAAAAAAAATATGAAATCCTGTATTATCAAACCAAAAAAGGCAATAGGGATTGGGGGGCAACCTTAGGATGGTAATTTTTAAAATTTATCTCCTTCTGCCTGGCCGTCTCCGCATCTGGGTCCTTCTGATTCTTTGGGTGGAAAGGATCTCGGCAGGGATGAAGTACTCAAATTTAATATTGAGAAGGAAATAGGAGTCATTATCAGTTGGATTGCCTCTAATGGAACCTTCAGGTCTTCTAGGCAGGTCGATTTCTGGCCTACGATCTGCCAGAGCTGCTGCTGTGGGGTCAGTAAAACTATTATTATCAATATAAGTGCCGCTTACATCATCAAGGTAGTCGGTAAAAGTGAGCCGAAACCCGCCTTCCAGAGTCACGCTCCACCAGGGGTCCAGTTTGTGTCGAATACCCAGTCCGAAGGGAATCACTAAGGCAATGGGACCGTAGCTATTACCCTCAGTTTCCAATGGCCTCAGGGCATGCCATGTACCGTCCAACTCAGCCTTAGGATTAAAATAAGTGGCCCCTATACCTGCAAAAGCATAAGGTGCCCATTTGGGTCTTTGATAAAACCGGTTTCCGTGCTCTACGAAATTAAACATCCCTACTACATTGACCTCAAAATTATTGGACCTGAAGGAGAGATTCCTCAATCTTCGGCCGTCATCATTGGCTTCACTATCGTCTCCATATAGCTGATACCAGGTGACTTCAGAGCGAATTGAAAATCTTGGATTCAT
>JBGTCD010000109.1:0-36945 GCA_041749015.1 Cyclobacteriaceae bacterium | reverse complement strand
CCGGGATACAGATATACCGATACTGAAGAAATTCTGATTTCCAATTTTATGGCTCCCGGGTTCTTCATTGCGTCTATAGGTTATACTCTAAAGGAGGATGACCTGTTTTCTGTTACCCTTTCGGCCCTTTCTAATAAAACAACATTTGTCTTAAACGATGAGCTTTCCAATGAAGGAGCCTTTGGTGTAGATCCCGGTGAAAAATTAAGGGCAGAGTTTGGTGCTTCACTGACCGGGACTTTTAAAAAGGAGATCATGACCAACGTAGAGCTTAGATCTAATTTGTTACTTTTTATGAACTATGAAACACCCAGAAGTATTGACGTCAACTGGGACCTGTTTCTGGTCATGAAGATCAATAAGTTCCTGACGACCAACTTTACCCTGCAGATGATCTATGATGATGACATCGACATTACCCGTGATGATGGCTCGGTTGGTCCTGCTTTGCAGATCAGGAATGTATTGAATGTAGGCCTTAACTTTAAGCTATAAGATCACCCGGTATCCAGGCCAAGCCGGTCTACCAAATCTTTAAGCTCCGGTTTTTTTTCTATTAAAAAAGCGAGCTTTTCCTTATCTGTATAAGGCTTTCTAGTGGAGATTTCCCGGTCGACTTCTGTAATGATGGTCAGCTTTTGATTATTCAACTCCGCCCGCAGGAAGGTCAGTAAATCTGTTTTGAACATATTGAGGATGTCTTCCTGTATGCTGCTTGCCAGGGTAATCTGGATGGTGAAATCGCTCAATAGTTTGTGAGGCTGACACATCACCTGATGCTCTGAGTCTTTGCCTGAAGCTTTTTTACCTTCGGCAAATTTCTTCCAGAATCGGTCCAGTTCTTCCTGATTAACTGGTGCTGCTGGATCGGCCCTTTCTTCTTTAACATGGTCTGAAGAAGGTGCTTCATCCTCAGGCAAATCTTCTGATTCCTGAGAATTTCTTTTTTTAACCCCGATCTTAATGCTTGGGGTTTTTAAACTTTCCATATCACCGCCTATTTTTCCAGATCGTGGCTGGGGGCTTGTGGCAGTATATTGTGGTTCGGGTTCCTGGGTATCCGCCTTTACTTCGGGTTCGGATGGTGCATCTTCCTTAATTTTCTCTGCTTTCTCAGGAACTTCAGACGGTTCTAATGGACTTTTTTTTTTAATCCTTCATCAGCAGCAGAAGGTAAATTGGCCAGATTGATGGCATCATTCAGGTGGGCCAACTTCATCAGAGTGAGTTCAAGATGCAGTCTGGTATTCCTACTGGATTTATAGTGAATATCTGCCTGATTGAGAATGTTGAGGGCCGAAAGGAGAAAGGCATGATCCAGGTTCACGCTTTGGGCACGGAATTTTTCAGCTGTATTTTCGGGCACATCCAGCAATGAGGCTGTGGCAGGGTCTTTACTTACCATCAGGTTGCGGATATGTTCCGCCAATCCTATCAGGAAGTTATGCGGATCAAAACCCTTTCGCAGGATTTCATCAAAGGCCAGAAGCATCCCTGAAGTATCCTTTTTGGCAGCCATTTCTATGAGTTGAAAGTACTGATCGTAATCCAGGATGTGCAGATGAGAAACCACATCTTTATAGGTCACCTTTTTCTCAGAGGAAAAAGTGACCATGAGGTCAAATAAGGACAAGGCATCTCTGAGAGCACCATCAGCTTTTTGAGCAATCAGGTGAAGGGCCTCCTCTTCGGCTGCTACCCCTTCCTTTTCTGCGATGCCCATCAAATGCCTGGTGATGTCCTGCACCTTGATCCGATTGAAATCATAAATCTGGCATCGGGAAAGAATGGTTGGTATTACCTTATGCTTTTCGGTGGTGGCCAGAATAAAAATGGCATAATCAGGTGGCTCCTCAAGGGTCTTAAGAAAGGCATTAAAAGCCGCATTACTCAGCATGTGCACCTCATCAATGATGTACACCTTGTATTTCCCTTGCTGAGGCGGATACCTCACCTGATCGATAAGATTACGGATGTCCGATACGGAGTTATTGGAGGCCGCATCAAGTTCAAAAATATTCAGAGATGGGGTGTCGCTGACCTCAAAATCATTGATAAGCCGGGCAAGGATACGGGCACAGGTGGTTTTGCCCACCCCTCTAGGCCCACAAAATAGCAGTGCCTGAGCCAACTGGTCTTGCTTTATGGCATTTTGTAGCGTGGTAGTAATATGCTCCTGCCCTACTACCTCCTCAAAATCCTGAGGTCTGTATTTCCTCGCTGATACCACAAATTTTTCCATCGGTGCAAATTAATAATTATCAGCTTTACCGGAGTATTAATCTTGATTAAAAATTATACTTTAAACCATTGGTGAGTGAATAGATGAATTTAGTGATGGGAACGATGGGTCTGTTTTCAAAACCACCATTAAAATTGATCACCAAAGCCAGCTTTTTTGTTAGGTCAATGTTGAGGTTGGTATCAATATTAATTCTGTGTCTGACAACTCCGGGATCCTTATCATAGCCCACCTGATAAAATACAATCATGTTGTAATTGACAAAATCCAAAGGTTGTCTTCTGATCAAAATATAAGTGGAGGATTTAATCAGGTTACGAATTTCCAGCCCTTCCTCCTGGACCGGGTGCTGCCATTGCTCGCTTTCAAACATGCCTCCGGTACCAAGCACCAAAGTTGTCTTTTCTTTATCAGCAACCCTAAACCTGATGCCAGTGCCAACCACTGCCCTGGAATCCAGCCCCCGAAAATTATCGTATTGCCATTGGGTAAACCCTTCAAAATTTATGGGGTTACCCCTAAAAAAATTGACCCTCAGGTGAGAAAATCCGGTATTGAGGAAGGGGGCATCATTGATGCTCAAAAAGTTATTTTGATTGACAAACAGGTACCGGACGTTTTTGGATAAATAAGCCAGGTTTACAGAGGCATTCAGACCCACCAGATTGACCGGATTATCTGCAGCGGCCCCACGGTTGAATAGACTAAAACTCAAATCCACATTTCCCAGGAATATGTTGGCCGTGTCTTCCTGCTCCAGCTTGTGCTTTTCGATATTGACAATTTGTGCCTCCGCAGTAATGTACATCAGAAGCAATAGCAGGAGCAAAAAATAGCGTGTTTCAATCATGAGCATAAATATTTGGCCTGGCACAAAGGTAGGGCATTGTTTTTGCGAACCCAATGATCCAGATCATAGATGTATAGAACTAAATTACCCTTATCTTTGTATGGAAATACAATATCAAGGACAGCCTGAACGGGGCCGACCGGTTTTGACAGTAAGGAACAATGGTATATCCGCATGTCGGGTGATGAGTGTACATCCGCAATCAATGCATTCAAAACACAAATGGCGAAAATAACTACGCCATGGCTGCCTAATCTTAGACCAGTTCTGAGATTTGCTTAAAGGAATCCGAAAACATCGGAATCCGGCCACATTCCTCAGGGCCCCGTCTTGCCGGCGCTGATCAAGGAGTGTCGAAATGGTAGGACTAGCCTCTCCGATTCAGTTAAAGAAAGGCGAAACCCAAAGCTGATAAGCCTGAGGTAGGTGTGTTGCCCACCAGCCAAAGGTCGAAAACCCAATCGGCAACTAAACATGTAGAAGGTATATAATTGCCTTATCTGGACGAGGGTTCGAATCCCTCCGGCTCCACAATAAATCAAAATGGTATAAAGCCTGATGAACGAGGGAACCGAAAGCTTGCTTTCAGGTTTCCGAGTAAAATCAGGCTTACAACCGCAGGTTGACCGTTTTGATTTTGACTTTTGGTTAGGTAGGGATCAGCGGAAGCTAATCCTCCGGCTCCACAATACTGGGAACTGGTCGTAGCGTCACGCTACGACCCCAACTAACAATTGTAAATGCTCCATAGGATCGCACGTTTTGTAAAAGCGCGAAAGGGGAATACCATTACCATAATACTAGAACTAAAATAATTCCAAAAGAAATTAAAAGATATAGAAGTAATAAAGCCTCAATAATTACTACTTTCTTTCGAGACTCTTTGCCCCACTTTTCAATTAGCTTCTCAATTTCTAGGTTTTTCTCATACCGGTACCAATTAAATATCATTATTGGTAAAGCGATAAATAGGATTTGGTATTTTGAAGTAAATGCGTAAAAATTAAAACCTTGCTTTAAAATTCCAATAATTATTAAACATGTAAAAAGCTGCATTAATGCTAGAATTATTGACCCAGCATTTACCGCAGTATCATCTCCTCTTCTTTTGTAAAAAAAATATATCCTGTAAAAAATATAATCAAAAAAAGTCATCACTATTGAAATATTTATTCCCAACCGCCCAGGTTCGTGTCTCCACGAACCTGCCTTAGCTGTGCTCCGGTAGATAAATTGCTCAAGTAAATATACAAATAGCCCCGGAATTTTACAGACTGGGAATCGCACGCTTTGCAAAAGCGCGAGAGGTGTAGGTAATGGTTCGTGGGGACACGAACCAAGGCGTTGTCTAGGCAGGTCGACCGGCGGGTTGTTCCTAGGAAGGTGGGTTTGGATCTTTGGATGACTTCCGGTAGGCCATATAAAATACCTGTGGCAATACCGTCAATGACAAAATCATACAAATCAATAGCCCTCCTACGATCATGATGGCAAGGGGTTTTTGTATCTCAGAGCCCATACCGGTTGAAAGGGCAGCAGGTAGCAAACCCATAGAACCCATCAGCGCAATCATGACGATAGGGCGTATCCGGCTGTGGACCCCTGAGGATACGGCTTCGGGCAAATCCATTCTCCTTAGATTTTTTCTCATCTCTGCAATAAGGATAATGCTATTGATGGTATTCACCCCAAAGAGAATGATGAAACCTATGCCAGCTGAAATACCAAAAATGGTCTGGGTAACCCACAAAGAAAAGAACCCACCAATGAAGGCATAAGGAATGGTACTGGCCGCAATGAGGGTATCTTTGATGGTCCCAAAGTTGAAGTACAGCAAAAACAGGATTAGCAGCAGCACCGCAGGCACAATCACTGCTAATTGTTTGCTGGCCCTTTCCTTACTCTCAAACTCCCCTGCCCATTCCATGCGATTTTCATTAGGCAGGTCCACCTCACGGGCCACCTTTTCTTTCGCTTCAGCAATAGTGCTTCCCAGGTCCCTGCCTTCAATACTAAACCCTACAGCAATGTATCTGCTGCTGCCCTCCCGGTAGATGAACGTAGGCCCTGTGATAAAGCTGATGACGGCTATCTCCCGCAAGGGGACCTTTTTACCGGTCATGGTAGGAATGAGAATTTCAGCAATTTTTTCCTGGTTATCCCGGTATTCCTTTTGGAATCGAATCCGCACATCAAACATCCTTTCCTCTTCATAAAAAATAGTGGCAGCCCTGCCACCAATGGCCATTTCAATTACTGCCTGGGCATCTGCCATGGCTACCCCATACTTACCCATCCTGCTTTCTTCAAGCTTGATTCTCAGCTCAGGCAGACCAATATTCCTGTACACATTGAGGTCCTCTATACCGCGCACATCCCTGATGCTATTCGCCACCTGATCCGCATATTTTTCGAGCTCAAATAAGTCTTCACCAAAGATCTTCACTACCAGGGAGCTCTTGACTCCTGCCACGTATTCCTCCACATTATCCTGTATGGGTTGGCTGAAACCAAACACGATCCCGGGGTAAGTTTGAAGGGTTTGTCGAATCTCCTCTACGAGATCATTCTTACTGATTTTGCGTTGCCAGGAACGTTCTGAGTGCAACTGGATGTGAAATTCAATATTAAAAAACCCGGTGGGATCGGTTCCGTCATTGGGGCGCCCTACCTGATTGAGCACAAACTGCACCTCTTTAAATTCACGGATTTTCGCTTTCATCTCACGGGCCAGTCGGGTCGATTCCTCAATATTGACACTGTTGGGGAGGGTCGCCCTTACATACAATGCCCCTTCGTTAAGCTTTGGGATGAACTCTGTGCCATAATAAAAGAAACTCACCGTGCATAGTGTGAGTATGGCTACGAATCCCATCACCGTAAACTTCCTTCGGCGGTTGCTCCATAGGAACATCCTGAAAAGATAGACTTTAAAAAACCGGGAAATGAAGTTTTCCCTTTCTACAATATTCTTTTTCAGCAGCACCTTAATCATGGCAGGCACATAGGTAATGCTCATTATCAAAGAGCCCAGCAAAGCATATCCGAGGGTATATGCCAAGGGAGAAAACATTTTACCCTCTACCTTCTGAAAGGAAAAAATGGGCAGCAATGCCACGATCAGGATGATCTGCGCAAAAACGATATAAGTGGCTACCGAACCCGCGCTCTTTTTTATCAGCCCCATTTTGCTGATCCGGTTGAATTTAGCCATACCAAGATGGTGGGCCTTTTTCTCCATGGCCACAAAAACCGTCTCAACAATTACCAGGGTGCCCTCCAGTAAAAGCCCAAAATCAATGGCCCCCATGGAAATGAGATTGGCAGGTAATCCCTGTATGCGCAGCATCGTGAGCGCAAATAGAAACGAAAGTGGTATCACGGATGCCACTATAACCGTAGTGCGCCAATTAAACAGAAATACAAACACAATGATGGAAACAAAAATAATCCCTTCAATCAGGTTTTTGCTCACGGTAGCCACTGTAGAATTGACCAATTCTGTGCGGTCAATAAAGGGCACCATCTTAATATCCTTCGGTAAAATCCTTTCGTTCAGTTCCGTAATTTTATCCTTAAGCCGGGCAATGACATCACTGGGATTTTCCCCTCTGAGCATGATCACAATGCCCTGCACCAGGTCATCATCATCCTGTAATCCAACCTGCCCCAGCCTGGGTTTGGCAGATACGTTCACCTGAGCCACATGCTTGATCAATATGGGGGTGGTGCCCCGAACCTCAATCAGAATATTTTCTATGTCTTCTATGCTCTCCAACAGGCCCACACCCCGCACTACATAGGCCTGGCTGCCCCGCTCAATCACGTCACCGCCTACATTAATATTGCTTTTGGAAACTGCCTCAAATACCTCCAATGGTGAAAGATCATAATTGGCCAGCTCTGTAGGGTTGATTTTTATTTCGTAGATTTTTTCCTCACCACCAAAACTGACCACGTCTGCAACACCGGAGACCGATACCAGCTCCCGCTCAATGACCCAATCCTGAATGGCTGTGAGCTCCTTGATCGGCCGGTCACTTTTGATCACATAGCGAAAAATCTCTCCGGTAGCACCGTATGGAGGCTCAATATCAGCATCAGCACCGTCTGGCAAGTCGACACCCTGAAGCCTGTTAGCAGCATATTGCTGGGCATAAAAGTCATCCACATCATCGTCAAAAATTACCGTAACCACTGAGAGTCCAAACAAGGAAATAGAGCGGACCTGAGCCTTTTTGGGAATGGTATTGACGGCCTTCATGATGGGTAGGGTCACAAACTTCTCTACCTCCTCAGCACTGCGGCCCGGCCACTGGGTGATCACTCGGGCACGGGTATTGGTCACATCAGGAAAGGCCTCTATGGGGGTATTGATATAGCTTAATACCCCTGCCACCACCAATAAAGCAGTAAGAAAAAATATTATGAGAGAATTTCTTAAAGAAAAGGCTACAACACCCAGAACAAATTTTTGCATTGGCCTCTTAGTTTTGGAAGTTCTGTATTTGTTCTAAAATGAGCAACTGATTTTTTGAAACCACCATCTCGGACTCCTCCAGTCCCTCCGAAACATAGCTATGGCCATTGCTCATGCTGATGAGTTTTATCTTCCGTACCTCCAGATCACAATCATCTCTATAGATAACCAGGAAATTTTGATTGTCAACAAAAACGAGACAATTGGTGGGGACTTTAAGGGCTTCAATACTGGTTTCCTTTATCGCCATGACATCCACAAACATGCCGGGTTTGAGCTTTAGGTTTTCATTGGGCAGTACTACTCTGGCCTTAAGCACCCTGGCTTCCGCATCCAGCACTTGTGAGAGGGCCTCGATTTGCCCTTTAAATACCTCCCCATGATATGAAAGCGTATGGATGTTGACATCCATACCAATTTCGACATTTCTCACATTTGAGGCATATATGTTGACCATGACCCAAACTTCAGATAGATCAGAAATAGTAAATAAGGCCTCCCCCTCTGCAGAAATCTGCATCCCTCCGGTAATGTTTTTTGAGGTGATGATGCCGGAGGCAGGGGCTTTGATCTGAAATACACCCTTTTCCGCACTGGCACTGAATAAGGTCAAATTGGTCAAAACCTTTTCCTGCTCTGCCTTTAAAATCTCCAGGTCACTTTTTATTTCCAGGAGTTCACGTTGTGAAGAAATGCCATCTTCAAACATTACCTGCACTGCCTGAAGCCTGTTTTCAGCTACCCTAATCTGAGAAGCCAGGGTTTTGGACTGGGATTGTAATTCCGATAGTTCGGTACTTCTCAATTCAGCCAAAAGCTGCCCTTTGGTCACATGATCTCCTAAAGAGAAATGAGTTTTGGAAATAATACCCCCAACCAGACTCACAAAATGAATAACCCTGTCAGGATTTGATTCTACCGATCCGGTAAGGTGAATACCCCCTGTTACCTGTTGTTTGACCGGCTTAACAAATTCAATATTGGATTTGAACTTCTCATCAAGACAGAAATTCTCTGAATCTGTTTCTGCCTCCTGATTTTCAGAATTGCCGCAACCAAAAAGCAATAATCCTATTACCAGGCAGCAGGTCCAATTTGATTTAATTAACAGTTTATTCATTGATCTTGATTCAGTTTTTAATGACATCGATACCCACTGCAAAATTCAGCTCCTCAGCCTTTTGATTGACCTCCTTACCAGCCTCCAGGATGATATTTTTATTCTCCAGGTAGGATTCCAGAAAGTCTATAAATTCAATCAGGCTGATGTTGCGCTCTGTAAAATTCTTAGTATAACTGCGGAGCAGCTCGTCCAGAGTGGCTTCATATCCTGGCTCTATGCTTTCAAAAAATTGCACGGAGGCTGAAAGGTTTTCAAAGGCCAAAGCAATATCATTCTCCACATGGAGCGCAGTCTGCTCATACCTTAACCTTGATTGCTCCATACCGATTTGTGCGTATTGGATATTGCCCTGATTGCGATCAAAAACCGGGAGGTCTAATGCTACCCCGAAGCCAACAAAATTGTACATGAAATTACCACCACGGTCATAAGCCCCTTTAAAAGTGAGGTTTGGAGTGCGCTGAGCCCTTTGGTAGGCATGGAGATGGCTGAAGTATTTCTGATCAAGCCTGGCTATCTTGAGGTCGGGCCTGATCACTTCAGAGGTATCCAGGAGTGCAGGAAGCGATAAAAGTCTAAGGCGTTCCAAATCCTTTTGGTAGCCTTCATCGGTCAATACCACCCTGGTTTGAGCCGGCAACCGCATCAGGAGTCTAAGCTCCATTTGTACTGCATTGATTTCTTTATTGATTTCATTAATAGTTCTGAAAAATTCCAATTCGAGAGCCCTCAAACGGATATACTCTCCTTTGGGAATATTCCCCAATTCTACCTGCCGCTCAAAAGCCCGGGCAAGGTTGCGAATGGCATTTAATTGCTCTTCATACACCACCTTACTGAACTGCAGGAACTGCAATTCGGTGAGGTTATTGCGGAATTCTACCTTTAGGTTGCGCAGCAGGTCTTCCAGGTATTCCTTTGCCTGATCTGCTGCTACCTGCTCCACAGCCACCAGCTTTTTTCGTTTCCCTGCCGTCAGAATCAACTGTTCAATAGAAGCGCCAAACTGCTGATTTCTACCAAAATCTCCCCCTCCAAACCCCTGCAGTTCCTCACCAAACACGCTAAGTTGTCTTTGAGTAGCCCAAAGATTGACTTCCTCAATTTCAAGGGTTGGATTAGGCCAAAGCCTGGCTTGCGCCACCAGTGCCTCGGCTTTAGGCACCTCCAGGCACTCCGCCATGAGGAGCAGATTTTCTTTTAAAAAGATGGTTTCACATTCCTGTCGGGATAAACGCAACGTATCCTGACCCTGAGCCGATATAGGAAAAAAGGAAAGGAGAATAAAAAATGATCGGCAGCAGATGTTCATGTATTACAGGCACTTTTTCAGCCTGCAAAATTCGCCAGGATAACCTTAAAAAAACCTTAAAGGGAATAAATTTTAACTTAAATTAACCTGAGTTCGAGTTAAATTTCTAGTATAACTTTTCCAAAGTTGATGTTGGTTAAATTATAAACAGTTTTGAGCGTCATGTATCCTATAAAATATGGAAACTTTGGAAAAGTTTTCTTTTTATTATGCCAAAACCTAAACCATGTTGCATTTATGCCTATTTATTAATCGAACTCAAGTTAACTTATATTAAACCTTAACTCAAAGATATTGAGGCCTTTGGATGACTTGGAATAAGAAATAGATGCTTCATTAAGCTCAATCACTTTTTTGGTTAAGACCAGGCCAAGCCCAAAACCGGATTTTCCCTTACTGTTTTCACCTCTGAAGAAATGATCAAATAGAAATTTTTCCTCTGTTTCTGCAATTGAGGTACCTGAATTAATGATCCTTATTTTTAGAATTTTTTCCTGTGTACAGTCAATTTCTATTTCGGCTTTAGCATTATTACTGTAGGCGATGCAATTGGTCAGTAGATTTTGAAACGCCTGCTTTACTAAGATTGGGTTAAGATCAATAATGAGCTTATTTTCATTGATGGCATCAGGCGCATAGTTCACTTCAAATTCAAAATCAGGGTGGATGATATTGAGCTCTTCAATGACATCAAATATCAACTCATCGATCCTAATGGGCTGCATTTTGATCTTCTGTCCTGATTCGATCTTGGATATTTCCAGCAGTACGTCGATGATGCTGCCCAAAGATTGGGCCTTGATGATCTGACCTTGTATTTCAGAGCGGATATCATCGATATTATCACAATTACGGGCTTTTTCGAGCTCTGATACCAACACCGCAATCGGAGTTTTTAATTGATGTGAAATGTGGTGTACAGTATGTTTTTGAAAGGCAAATGCCTCATTGGTCCTCCGAAGTAATTCATTGAAACGCTCGGTAAGCTGGGTGATCTCATAGGAGGAAGTGTTGGTCTCAAGCTCTGGAGAATGATCATTGCTTAAGTCGTATTGATTCAGGTTTTTGGTAAGCCTTGTGATGGGGTTGGAGATTTTTTCTGAAAGAAATTGGGAGATGGCGACCACAAAAATCACGATGAAAATAAAAATCCCCACCAGGACATTCCTTAGAAAATTTAGCTTGGTGTATCCAAAGGCATCATAAGCCTTACTGATCGCATAATAGCTTTGATTATTATTTTCTGTATAGATGCCTATAACATCGTAATCCACATCCTTGGTCTCATACCACCTTTTTTTGGGTGATAGCTCTTCCAAAATTTCCTGATAATTGGGAATGGGCAGATCGTCAATACTGGAAAAAATCAGTCGTTTGTCCTGATCAAAAACAAGCATTTTCTCATCATAAAAATCATGGATGGTCAGCTCATCCATGATATCAGCAAGCTTTTCGCTCAGCTCTTTATACTCTGCCAGGAGCTTAATATTGTATTTGATCTTCTCATTCTGGTGCTGCTGAAATTCCTCCTCACGGTATTCAGAAAAAAGAATATAGATGATGGTGAAGGAAACCGCCGTCAAGGCAATTACCGTCGTTGAAAAATATACCAATATCCTGTTTCTGATCTTCATGACACGTCCAGGTAGTATCCGTAGCCTACTTTGGTCTTGATATTATTCTTTTTAAAAGGCTTATCCAGTTTGTTTCTCAAAAAATTGACATACACCTCTATGGTATTGGTATTGGCGTCAAAGGCTTTGCCCCAAATATCTTTGATCAGGTCTGCCTTTGAGATGATCTCTCCTTTTTTTATCATGAGCCTCAACAGAATCTGGTATTCACGAGGTGTGAGGATGATCTCTTTTCCTTCCCTAAATACCTTCTTCCGGGCTTCATTAAGTGTGATATCCCCTGCCACCAATGTTGAACCGGATGCAGATGATTTATTGAGGCCGGTGTTGCGCTTGATGAGTACCCGGATCCGGATGATCAGTTCCCGCATGTAAAAGGGCTTGGTGAGGTAATCATCAGCACCACAGCCAAAGCCCTGTAGCTTATCCTCCAACTCTCCAAAAGCGGTGAGCATGATCACTGGGGTAGTGGTATTGAAGCTCCGAAAACTCTTGCAGAGGTCAAAGCCATTTTTGCCCGGTACATTGATGTCCATGATTACACAATCAAATGGCTGCTTCCTGAGCACCCGCTCAGCCAAAAGGCCGTCATAAATCACCTCCACATGGATATCAGTGGCTTGGAGGGCCTCGGTGATGTTCTGACTGATGGTATAATCATCCTCAATGAGCAGTACATTCATGCTTACAAAGTTAGGGTTCCCCGCAAATATTCCACCCAGACTTGTTTAAAATGTGAGGTATCATCCCGGCAGCATCCTGAAGGGTGCGCCTTTCATGTAAAATACCATCCGGCTGTTGTTACCAAATGAAGATTTTCAGATATTTCCACCATCAACTTTAGACTCATTACATTATGAAAAACCTCCTGCTTGCCGTTTGCAGTATCCTGATTTTTTCTGCTTGTCAGAAAGATGCTGGCATCAAATTCAACATCACATTCCCTAAATCCCTCCTTGATCAGGCTCAGGATGGCAGACTACTTCTGCTCCTATCAAATGATGCCTCGGCTGAGCCTAGATTTCAGATCAATGATTATAAGCATACCCAGATCGTATTTGGTATGGATGTGGAAGACTGGTCCCCCGGAGTGTCCATGACCTTTGATCCCGAAGCGTTTGGTTATCCTATTGAAAGCCTTGATGACCTTGAACCAGGGAATTACCAGGTGCAGGTGCTGCTCAACAGGTATGAAACCTACAATCTGAGCACCGGCCACACCGTAAAATTGCCCCCCGACCGGGGCGAAGGGCAAGTGTGGAACAGGAAGCCTGGCAACATTTACAGCAAGCCGGTCCACCTGGAAATCAAAAAAGGTGGCTCCTATGAAATCACCATGAATGAGATGATCCCGGAAATTATCCCGCCTGAAGACACCCAATATATCAAACATATCACCATGCGGAGCAAGCTGCTTTCTGATTTTTGGGGTACTGATATGTATCTTGGAGCCCATGTGCTGGTACCTGAAGGATTCGATGACCACCCTGAGGCGCGGTACCCCCTGATGATCTTTCATGGCCATTTTCCGAGTGATTTTGGTGGGTTCCGTACCGATCCGCCCGATCCGGACCATGAGCCTGACTTCAATTCCAGGTTTGGGATCGAAGGGTACAATAAAATTGTGCAGGAAGAAGCCCATAACTTTTATCAGCAATGGATCAGTGATGATTTCCCTAGGTTTTTGATCATCGAAATACAGCACCCTACCCCCTATTATGATGATTCCTATGCGGTCAACTCTGCAAATCAGGGCCCATACGGCGATGCCATCACTTATGAGCTCATTCCTTTTATCGAGGAACAATTCAGGGGCATTGGCGAAGGATGGGCGCGGTTTTTATATGGGGGATCAACAGGTGGATGGGAAGCCCTGGCCGCCCAGGTGTTTTACCCTGACGAGTACAATGGCTGCTTTGCAGCATGCCCTGACCCCATAGATTTTAGGGCCTACTGTCTGGTGAATATTTACGAAGATGAGAATGCCTACTATTATGAAGGGACGCATAAGAAGCTTCTGCGGCCCGGCCATCGCGACTATCTCGGCCATGTGAATGCCAACCTAAGGGGCATGAATCATAAAGAACTGGCCCTGGGCACCAAAGGCCGCTCAGGCGACCAGTGGGATATATGGGAAGCTACCTACTCGCCTATGGGTGAGGATGGGTATCCCAAAAGGCTGTGGGACAAGTACACCGGGGTAATCGATAAAGAAGTCGCCGAATACTGGAAGGAAAACTACGACCTCCGGCACATCCTTGAGCGGGACTGGGATAAAATGGGACCCGACCTCCAGGGCAAAATACACATCTACTGCGGGGATATGGATAATTTCTATCTCAACAATGCAGTGTACCTAATGGAAGAATTCCTCGAGGGTACTGAAAATCCCTATTATGCCGGTGAGGTAGATTATGGCGACCGGGCCGAACACTGCTGGAATGGCGACCAGGAAAATCCTATATGGATATCAAGGCTCCGGTATAATACCTTCTACCTGCCCAAAATAATGAAAAGATTCGAGGCCTCTGCACCCCCAGGTGCTGACCTCAAAAGCTGGAGGTATTAAGGCCGGGAATTAGGCATGGTCATTTATCTGTCAGGAAATGTCTGCAATAATTGGCTCCCATTTGGTCGAGTATGATCACATGGAGCTCAAGGCGGTCCAGGAACTGGTCATAATCCTTGAGATCAGCCTCCGTCCATAGACCCTCCGACAAGGCCGCCATCCGGGGTAATGCCATGTATTCCACATGGGAAAAGGTTTTCATATACTCCGTCCAAACATTGCCCTGGGCGCCCATAACAAATTGAGATTCTGTGGCATCCAATTCCTCAGGAACAGGCTCATAGGCGTACACCTTACCTAATGGATTGAAGCCTCCAATGGCCACCGGCTCCATATCCTTATTTTCATGCTGATAATGATCAAAATAGCAGGGATTGCCGGGAGACATCACCACATAATGGCCTTCTTTGGCAGCCGCAATACCGCCCTTGATCCCTCTCCAACTCATGACAGCCGCATTGGGGGCCAACCCCCCTTCCAGGATTTCATCCCAGCCGATAATTTTCCTGCCCCTGGAATTCAGATATTTCTCCATCCTTTGGATAAAATAACTCTGCAGCTCATGCTCATCAGCAAGGCCTTCCGCCTTGATCCGGTTTTGGCATTTTTCACAGGCTTTCCACCGTGTTTTCGGACATTCATCCCCGCCGATATGGATGTATTCTGATGGGAAAAGCGCCAATACCTCATCCATAATATTTTCCAGGAATTCAAAAGTGGCATCATTTCCCGCACAATAGACATCCTCGAATATCCCCCACCGCTGCTCCACTTCAAAAGGGCCTCCCGTACACGAAAATTCCGGATAGGCTGCCAGTGCAGCCACCGAATGGCCGGGCATTTCAATTTCAGGTACCACGTTGATGTGCCTTTGAGCAGCATAAGCCACTACTGATTTGATGTCTTCCTGTGTATAAAAGCCCCCGTAGCGGATGGAATCAAATTTCTGATCGCGGTAGTGCCCGATCATGCTGCCATCCCTCCAGGCCCCAATCTCGGTCAGTAGTGGGTATTGCTTGATTTCTATCCGCCAGCCCTGGTCCTCGGTGAGGTGCCAGTGGAAGGTATTCATTTTATACATGGCCAGGTAGTCGATGTATTTTTTGACCTCCTCTACCGTAAAAAAATGCCGGGCGCAGTCCAGATGCATGCCCCTCCATCCAAATCGTGGATAATCAATGATCGTCAGTGCGGGCAATTCCGGACCAGAAGCCATCATCTGAACCAGAGATTGCACACCATGAAAAACACCTGTGGCATCCTGCCCTTTGATGCGGATGCCCTGATCAGTAATATGCAGTTGGTAACCGCTGGCCAACCCGACATCTGAAATCTCCAGTACAATAGAGGGTTTTGCACGCTTCTTTTTTGAAAGTACCGGTATTTCCAGACCATAAGCTGTCTCTATTTTTTCCTTTAGAAACCGGGCTTCGAAGGTGAGTGGGTCAGCGGCAACAATGTGGAGGCCCTCCCCGATCTGAAAATACCCATCGTGCAGTTCCATGGATTGCGGCTGAGGAATGATGGCAGGTACTTGCCGGGCATTAGCCAAAAGCGGCCAAATGATAAAAAATAAAAAGATGGTGCGTATCATGGTGGGGAAATAGTCGAATAGATTTTTTCAATCCAAAAGTTATTGAATTTATTTTATGCCTTAGGCACAAGTTACTTAGCATTTAAATCAGTTTTACCTACAATTCTCCATCCGCTAAAAGGTGAAGTTGAAGAGCTCCCGTCTGTTTCAAAAACTGTTAGTACTACTTTGCCTGAATCATAATATTGCCAAACCTCAATATACATAATTGAGTCTGAGGGTGTAAATAAATATAAATTCTTATCGAGAACCTCAATTGATACATTAGCTTGGTTCCTTATTTCTGTTGTGTGGTTATTGAAATTCGAAACCTCAACTACCACTGTATCTGGTTGGCCAATTTTAAAGTCTATATATGAGGCATCTGGCGAAGTTATTTTTATTATTGGGATTCTGTGCTTGAAACTACTCCTGTCCTTTGCGTAATGCGAATTGCCATAAATTGTATCTAGCTTTTCTATGCTTTGCACACTATTATTCTGTTCATTTGAACATGAAAAAACAATAAAAATAAAAAGTAGGTAGATCTTTGGCATCTAATTCAAAGTGCTATAATTATCATGGACAATACCTACATTTTGTTGCAAAGGCATTGTCTGCTGCCTCATATGCGTAGTCAGCAGCAACACTTGCGTATTCTGCCGCTTCTCTTGCATAGTCCACTGCCTCACTTGAATAATTTTCTGCTGAACGAGCGAATATTTTTGCTTCTTCAGCTTCATGTTTTATCTGAAGTAGTTCATAATTCAGGTACAGGTTATGAAGAAATACTGCTAAAAGCAGCCCCAAAATGATTTTAAGTAGCTTTCTGTCATTCATGTTTATTTAGTTTAGTTATATGTAATACAAAGGAATGATTATACATTTTGTTGGCGGTAGTATTTTATTAACACCCTAATCTTCTGCAAGCAAATCGTGCGTCAAAAAAATTTATCTTTGTGTCATCAAATTTTGTTGGAAAGTAGTCACCGCCAAATCTTACCAATTCCTCACACAATAGTCTTTGTCCGCTCTTTCCTAATGAATCCCACAAGGCTGGAGAAAAAAATGTATTTTCCGCACAACTCATGAGTAAATAAGAGATAGCCTTTTCAAGTTTGTAAGGAGGAATTCCTTCTAGCTCATCTAAAAAATTAACCCCCTTTAGGTCATCCGGGAAACAGGCTAAAATTACAATAGTCTGGTCTTGATCAGGTAATACGGTCAACGTAATGTATGAAAATGGGTCTTCTTTTCGTATGTGATTATTCATAGGATTTCCTTTATAGGAATAGTAAGGACTTATCACTGAGGAACTAGCAATTGGATATTTTTCAGGCAGAATATAGGTAAAGTATTCAAGTCCGTCATATTCCTTTTTCTCGATTAATTGATCCAGTTTCGTTTTTGCAATTTCTCCTTCCTCCAACGCCATGTTAAGACCTTTAATAGCTTCTTCAAGGTACCTTTTTGGCAACTTCTCGGTGAACTTGGACTGCAATTGATATGCTTTTGCTTCTTCCTTCTTCCGGTGATATGAGTGAGCAAAAGATCTATAGGAATGGAGGAAACAGTGTTCGTCTGTATCATTAAATGATTTGTTCTCAATTTCTGAAAACAAAGCCGTGTCATGATAGTCACAGAACCCAAAAAAAGTTGACGCAGTAGCTTTTCCTATTGGCTTGAGAGTCTTACATGGAGTCGTTTCATCAATTTCACGTTCAGTAAACGTGTAGATAACTTGCTGTCCATTTACACTACCCTCAATTATTGATAAGCGTCCATTCCTCTGCAGACTGTGAGATTGTTTAATTACTCCTTTACATTCATTTTTTTTATGATGAAAACATTCGGTTATGCGACCCGTTTTCCGATAGTCGCTCATTGCTCTTCGAAACTCATGAATTTTTTCAATGACGTCTTTGTCCATATATTTATTACCGCCAACATCCGAATACCTGTAATTGCTTTACGATTACGGGTATTTCGTATTTGGTAGAAGTTTAGAGATCCCTCAGCAATCTTCCACTTTTCCCTATCTATGTTAAAAATATACCTATTAGATTATAAAAGCAAACTGGCGGTTGGCAGGGTCTTTATTGATGCATTATCACAAATGTTTTTTCTTTTCTGTTGTAAATGTAAAATGTAAGTTCATCTTCGTCTTCTACAAAATACAGTTCCAGCTTTCTTCCAAGCGAATCAACAACGTGAGCAATCTCATCCTGGACCAAAATGATTAAAAACCTTTCTTGTCCTGAAGGTCTGTCTATGTAAACTATTTTTTCTGTAACCGTAACAGTTGCTTTTAATTCCTCCTGTTCCGAAACCTGAATATTTGACTTTTTTGTTTCCTTCCAATTACTGAAAGATGTAAACTCATACTTTTGTGCTTGAGCAAATGAACTAATTAATAAAAAAATAAAGACTAAGCTTTTGCTGAGGATATAAATATGTAGCCTAATCATGTAAAGGGAATTTTTTCAGTAAACATGTCATAAATGCTGCATTAGTAGTTTTTCTATCACTCTGAATACCAGCACCTTCCTATCTATCTATAAAAATAATCTTATTAGATTATAAAAGCAAGTTGGCTGTTGTCGGTTAAGCCCTACTACGTCACTTCGGGATTTCGGTGTGTAAAATTTTGGCGGTTGGTTAATTCAACCATGACTTTTGACTATGATTTTCCGGTTGGCAATTTGATCCTTCCTGGAGCCATGCACTCTGGTGCGTGGCTATATGGCAATTAAATCAAAATGAACATTTCGTCATTGCGAGCCCTGGCGTAGGGCTGTGGGTGAGCGGAGTGGCAATCTCGTGACAAGGACCATTCCGACCCTAAGGGGCGAGATTGCCACGCCCTTGTACTATCGCCGATATAAAGGCCCAAATAAACCTAACTAAAAAGTGAATAGGTTATCAGGAGTTTCCCATCTTCGTGCCATTTAATCCAGCCTTTGCCTACAGGTTTCAAGTCATTATGCAGCAACAATACATACATCCAGTCTTGTTTGATTTTTAATGGGCGCATAAAACTGTAGGAATGGTTCAGGGTTCCTGCATGATCTAAAGGTTTTACGTAAATCGCTTGTGTAGTAGGGTCTAAAAGTTCAACACTATTTATGCTCAACAAAAACTCTGGCCAATACTTCAACACCCCACTATATTTACTCACGAAGGCAGTTTGATTGTTGAGTTTGTTGACTTCAATTTCGATGAAATCATCGGTGACAGAAATGGCTTTAAAATACAGGATGTCATAATCTAATTTCAGATGCTCCGGCACCAAATAAGGTGGTGCTGTTGCAATATCAAATCCGCTATATTCTGTTTGTTTAAATGTAATGCTATCTGTAGGCACATGCTCCATTATCGATTTCTCTAAATTGAGATTACCATAAAAATACAATGGCTTTAATTCAGAAATATTTGGTGAAAACATGCCCAGGCCAAATGATGGTTGTGCTTGAAATTCAGCATCATTACTTACCAAAATCGCCATAGGCGCAGTAGCAGGTGCAGTTGGCTGTTTCGGCTGCTGTATTTCCTGGTTTTCCTGCTCTTTGTCTTTTTGTGTTTCCAGAAATCTAATATGAAAATATGCATAGAATCCAACAATGCATAATGCCAAAATGACATTAAGGCTAAAAATGAACTTTCTGCTTGCTTTGTAGGAAACGAACAATGCTATAATGAGTCCGATCACAGCAGAAATAACACCGTATCCAACAACAATAGCTCCCCCCGCCAGTCCCTGGTTTTTGCCAGCTTCTACTATTCCAGCATAAGAAAGGCCCACAAAAAAGAAGGTGATAAATGCCAGGAGGTATAGCAGAAAACTATAGGGTTTTAGCATCCGATGTGCCATAGCTAAAAGGAGATTATTGTTTCAATTGCAGTTTATACTATGGTCGACTGTGCCTCCCACCATTAAACAGACCCTGTGTATTATTCATCTCTTGCTGTATCTTTAATCATTTCTGTCAGCACATTCATATCTATATCTGTAAGTTTATTGATGTAGAGACACCCAACTCCTGTGGTGTGCTTGCCCAAACTTCTTAAAGCATCAGAATGGCGCTGGATATCCAGTCCCAGATGCAATGATAAGTTTGCTTTACGAGGCGAAAATCCCATTTCAAACCAATCAACCTCTCTGCCTGTTTTCGGACTTTTGTAACGTTTATTGCCGAAGCCAATGAGCGATGCTCCCCACATTTTTGGCTCCTCTCCGCTAGCTTTTTTCATTAAATTAAGGATTGTTAAACTGTCATTGCGCTTTTGCTCATCCTTGATAGTGTTGATAAAAGCATCAACACTAGCCGAACCTTGCTTTGTTTTTATTTCAACCAGTTTTGATTTTTTTTCAGCCATAGGGAGTTTTGGTTTTCGTTGATTAATTTTGGTGTTAATGATTACGGTTGCCGTCAACATCCGGATATTTGTAATGGTCACGAATTCTTCCGATAATTCACAAATGGCAGATAGTGTGCTATCACCCTGAATACCAATACTTTTTCTTTCTGTTTATAAATGTAAAATTATAAGATTATAAAAGCAAATGGGAGCTGGCTGCTAGCGATTAGCTATTAGCTTTTGGCAGCGATGAGCCCTCATGAAATAGGTTGACATATTAAAAGACGAATTAAACATTATGCGAGTGAAGCATTTTTGATTTACATTTACATAAACCAACTTTCAACTAAAATGAAGCAAACGTTAATATTCTTCTCCACAGTTATTCTCAGTGCTTGCATAATTTCATGCGGATCAAAAGAGGGTGGCAGTACAGAACAGACTGAACAAGAAACCAACCTTGGTGCAGAAAATGCTTCTGATTGCATAGGTAATCATTTTGTTGCAATGGACGGCCTATTTACCCTGGATATGGTTGTATCAGAGGTAAACCTGCCAAAAGATCAAGCAAAGGTAGAATACAGTAAGCCAGGCAAAAACATGAATTACCACACACTCACATATTCATGGGAAGGAACCCGGAAAAGGGAGATGAAGGTTGGAGAAAGAACAATAGAGGCACCAAGAAAAGACCTGGTGACCATCTCTGGATTTGAAACAATGGAAATCACGAGATTTAAAGAAGTCTATAGAACCCTTTCTGCAGAAGAGAAGGAAAAGGCTAAGGAAGAACTTAACAAGGAACTAGAAAAGCGAGAAGCTTCGGATGCCACTAAAAAACTATCTGATGATGTCGGTGGAGACTTAATCAAAGGGCAGGTGTATGAAGATGTTCCCGGTGTGGGTACAACGGCACTCTGGCATGCCGGTCATGGGCAGCTACTGGTGCTTTCCGGCACAAGTAAATTTGTCATTTTTGTGGATGTATATGACGATGTGGAGGAAAATAAAAACAAATCGATCGCATTGGCAAAAGCGGTTATCGATGGATGTCAATAGCCTTTGCAAATTTTAATATGAAGGGTTGATAAGGTGATCTTTCCAGATTGTTACTTTACGGCAGCTATATCATACAGAATGCCTGTAATCTTCGATGCCTGGTCTAATTCGACTATGAATCCTTTCTTTCCCTCAAAGTATTCACCTCTGACAAAAACCCATGTATTATCCCTGCGAAAAAACTTTTTTTCCTCAGGCTTATCGGCCCAGCTTAGAGGATAAATTTCATCAAGTACTTTTTCAAAAGTCTGAGCATCACTTTCGCTTATGATCGTAAAATCCTCATGGAGAAGAGAAAACAACTGTTCGAGCCGCTTATTAAAACCAACTTCCTCTATTTGGATGAGCTGCCCATCTTTAATGACTATCAAGTTATCACCACAACTGCAATACGAGTTTTCCAATGTAATAACTGGAGAAACACTATAAAATGTCCCAGTAAAGACTTTATTTAAGTCTTCAGAGACTACTTTTTCTATTTCCCTGGATGTAATTGAATTGACAAATTCATCTATGAGAAGAATATCAGAATTATCAACATCCTGAGCTTTGGAAGTGAAAGTAAATCCACATGCAATCAGTAAGAAAAGGATTATAGTTTTCATTATTCGATTATTTAGCTATCAAAAATAAAGATTATTTATTCACTAGCTATAAAGAGGGTAAAATAATTTTTAGCCAATCAAGGAAAAATTGACTTGAGGATTGATCTAAAAACCAGAAGATTACGAAATAACTATAGGCTAACTTGTTACTTACTGACTATTCATCTCTTTAAACAGGTCCTTTACGTCACCAGGTAATTTTTGGAGGGTGCCTTCCTTTAGGGTCAATACGATTACGCCATTTGCGCCTTCCTCCCCAAAACGGTCAACTGCGTTTTGTCCTTTGATTACATCGATTGAATCAATCCAGTCAGGTTTTATAGAACTAAAAGCTGAGTCATTAGGGGATTGGGAATTCCAGTAGAATTGAGTTCGTTTATTGTCAGCTTTAATAATAACTAAAGAACTTTTCTCTAGACCTGTGCCATAGATTTTACTCGATTGAAAATCCATAGTTTGGGTTTCCTGCCCGAAAACTGGAACTGCCCCTAGCAAAAGAAAGGGTAATAGAATTGCTAATCTTTTCATTTTAGTATTGGTTTTAGCTTATTTTTCCCAATGTAATGCTCCACTTCTACTATGTATGTCTAAAAATATAATTATTAGTTTATAAAAGCAAATTGTTGGTTGGCGGTTTCCGTAGCTAGGTCAAATATTATTATGCTACTTCAGCACTGGGGACCTTCCTGGTGTTCGAAGGCTCTATGGTGGTTTCTTTTGCAACAGCATTCTGTACAGCAACTTCTTTGGAAGCGGCTTCTTTTGCGGCAGCTCTTTGCATTTGCTTTACGGTGAGGGTTGAGCCATCGGGGCTCCAGCCCGGAGGACCAAAAATATACATAAAGCCTTCGTAAAAGCTTTTGGATTTTTTAACATCCTTCCAGATGTCCTGATATTCATGAGTTAAAATAACAAGTGGATTGTAGGATTCAGGGGCATGGACTACGCCATATTTGATCTCCACATCATCGTCCAGCTCTTTCCATGAGCCAAACATCCTGTCAAAAATATTAAGGAACCCGCCATGGTTTTTGTCAAGGTACTCAAGATTCTGTGCATGGTGTGCCTGATGCATGGTGTGGGTATTCATGAATTTCTCCAGGAAGCCCAACTTCGGAACGTATTTGGTATGCAATTGAAATTGCCACAGGGCCTCTATACCCAGGCATACTACCACCATTTCAGGAGCAAAACCGATGGCAGGAAGCCACATGTAGAAGAGTGGCTTGTACATTATGGTAAACCAGCCGTTACGAATGCCTGTGCCTAAATTAAAATTATCGGAGGAATGGTGTACAATATGAGCTGCCCATAAAAAACGCACGGTATGATTTAGCCGGTGAAACCAATAATAAGTGAAATCATCCAGTAATTGGCATATCAACCACACATACCAGGCCCAACCAAAGGAGGCATACCCCATGATATTGGTCCTTACCCCATTTACTTCAGGATTGAATATTTCATATACTGCAGTGAAGAGGACGACAGCGGATATTAATTTGATGAGTGGCGCAAGGATGACTGCCCCCAAGCCCATGAAACTACTGGCTGCAAGGTCTTTCCACTGGTATAAATTCTCATTATCGTGATGCTTACTGTAGGCTAGTTCGACTAAGATAAAGGCAATAAAACAAGGGACTCCGTATACAAGCGGATTGGTAATATCCATTTAAAATTAAGCGATTAAATTAAGTTCTTTAAAACGATCCACAAGGTACTAAATTCTATAAAACCATTCAAATTAACAGTCCTTTAAGGTTTTAATAAATTAAAAATCTATGACTGGCCAATCCCATAATAGTACGAATACCCTGATGATCACATAATTTAACAAACGGATAAAATCCTGATGAGGTTGGTGACATGGCCGTCAATTTCATACCTAGGCAGTTCGAAGCCAGTTAGTTCGGTTTCGATTTCTACAAAAGAGATAAATTTTGTATTTTAGATTTTTCCGTTTTTTTTAGAATTTGAAATAAACTTGAATACAGATGAGACTATTTTTTCTTTCACTTTGCGGATTTTTATTTTTTAACACAGCGCCTATTGCTTATGGCCAGGATCCTGAGTATGTAGAGGACTACCCGGCTGAATATTCTGATTGGTTATTTGAAGGGGCTGAAGTAGACCCACCTACAAAAGAGGATTTTTTAATACTCGATAATACCAGCAAATATGCATCATTAAAGAAAAAGAGAAAAGCCTGGAAAGGAAAAACTCAAAAGCTTAAGGGGCACCAATATGAAGACCTGATGGCACAGTTGAAGCGAGATTTTGGGGTTGCCGGTTTTGTGGATGTACGGCGGAATATAACCTGGCGAACACCTTATACAGAAGTGGGTGTCACTGGCTTGAACCTGGAGGCTATTTTGCCTTCGAAAGCTCATATGAAATTGTCAATCATGGATGAGACCTATGTCGATGCCCTGGATGGTTATGCTGAGGCAGGTGGTGCATTTCACTTGTTGGGGGATTTAAACTGGGAGCAGGTAGAATTAGGAATAAATAATAATTTTATTTACGCATCTCACAAAAGGGGGCCATCCGGATACCATGACGAGGGATCGTATCGTGGTGATCAAGTGGAGGTGTCTATTCAACTGACTGATTATGCACTGCTGACAATTACCGAGGAGGAAGAAATCAGAGGGCAGGAGGCATTAATTGAATGGGCCACCAAAAGCGTAAGCAAGCAGCTTTTAGGGCTTTTGAACAGCGAGAACTTTAAGCATGTGGAGATGGCTTCTTTCCTGGACCATTTGAAATCTGCCTGGAAGATCAATTTATCCACAAACCAACCTTCCTATAAGGGTGAGGGTCAGGATTTTATTTTTGATGGCAACCTGGCAGGATATGAGGAGCAAGCTGTTTTTGCTTATTCCTGTGAAGCAAGTTCTAAAGATATTTTTAGGCCTTACGAACTAATGGAGGATATGGAGGCATACGATTTTCCAATGGGCGATATGGAGGTAAGCCCACCTCCGGTAGAGGAATTGGAAAAGGAGGGTGTACTGCTGCAACTTTATGAGACCTACGGTAGAGAAGGCAAGGTGCGCCGCCTGTACGCAACTGATGGTAAGAGTTTTGTTGATCTACCCCTATCTGGAGATGAGGATCTCGATGCATGGGTGAAGAAGATTGCTTCTTTTTTTGCTGGACCAGTAAATTGTGATGTTGTAACTCAGGATAAGAAACACTTCAGAGCCGCTCAATGGGAGATGCTGGAATTTGTAGGAAGATACCAAGAGAAAATGGAAAATGAGCGGATTGAGGGTTTTATTTCAGAATTTAAATCGCAGGCCAGCTATCAGGAATACCTTAAAATGATGGGAAACTTACCCTCAACTGATGGTAAAATAAATGACGCTTCAGGTGACTTAAAAGCTCAATTCGAAGATGTTTTATCGCCTATAGCCAATCAGTTGGAGACTGGTGTCTTTCAGCAAAAGGGCCTGAAAGTAATTGTTTTGCCCTTTGAGGGATTAGTGGAAATACCAGGTATACGGCTTTTTGCACAAGGTAAAATACCCGGCAAGCAAGCCGAGTATGGGATTGGAATTTTTTTGGTCAATCCCCAATATGCCCGCTATCTCAGTTACTATTTAAAAGAAGCAGCCTCTCTTATGATCCCTTTTGATGGAGAGGCTTTTGGAGCCTTTGTAGGTGGCCAATTGTCTATTAATTTGGATGATAATTTATCCTCATATTTCTTTAAAGATCGGCGAGCACCGGTTGGTAATTTGGGTGTTCCCATTGCAGAGCATGCGGTTTTTTATATCAGTGCCCCCAGTTTTGACTACAGCCGATCCGAAATTCAAGGAATTCTTGCTTCCTTATCTTCTGGTAAGTTGGCAGATTTTGCCGCTGCTCATCAAGATTTAGATTCAGAATACTGGGATGCGATGCGAGTCTTTCCCTCAGAAATTGAAGGCAAAAAGCGCGCAATAGTACTACATAATAACAAAAATGCAGCCAACGAATTGAAATTAAGAAATTATGAAGGGGAGATTTTAATGGTAGGTTATAATAAACCCCTAACGAAAATTTCGGGGGGTCATTTTTATTTTATGACAGGATGTGGCGATAATGAAGGGAATGTGGGTTTTCAAGAGATGATTGAATCCTTCCAGGTATCAGAAACCAAACAAAAAGGGAAGTATTTGATGAGGCGGGGCACCACTCCAGATACGCGAAATCCGGTAAGCGGCAGGGTTTGGATTCTGTCACATACGGATGCTCCGAACAAACATATTATTTATACCCTGGATCAGGAGTTTGAAGAAGCGCAATTAAAAACCTACTTCGATAAATTTTTTACCGTTTCGATAAATTGTGAAGTACTTCGGGAAGGAAAATGAGTACCCTGCCCCACTGGTCAATAATCTAGTGTTAATTTGATGGTTTAATTACGGTAGATTAACAATTCCCGGGAAACTTGTTCCCGGGAATTGATTAAACATCTACCTTCGCGTACTTGGCGTTTTTCTCAATAAATTCCCTCCTGGGCGCTACCTCATCCCCCATCAGCGTGGAGAACAAATGGTCAGCACCTGCGGCAGAATCAATGGTCACCTGCTTGAGGTTGCGGAAAGTAGGATCCATGGTGGTGGTCCAAAGCTGCTCAGGGTTCATCTCACCAAGACCTTTGTATCGCTGTACACCAACCGCTTCTACCTTCCCGTCTTTAGCGAGTTCTTTAACTACTTCAGCCCGCTCCTCCTCAGACCAGCAGTACCGCTCCTCCTTACCTTTTTTGAGCAGGTACAATGGTGGCAGTGCGATGTACAGATACCCCTTCTCTATGAGCTCGCGCATGTATCTGAAGAAAAAGGTAAGGATCAGGGTGCGGATATGGCTACCATCTATATCAGCATCAGTCATGATGATGATCTTGTGATACCGGAGCTTTTCCAGGTTTAGAGCCTTGTCATCATCCACGGTGCCGAAGCTGACGCCCATGGCGGTGATCATATTTTTGATCTCCTCATTTTCATAGATTTTATGCTCCTGAGCCTTCTCTACATTGAGTATCTTACCTCTTAGAGGTAATATGGCTTGAAAATTCCTGTCCCTCCCCTGCTTGGCCGATCCGCCTGCCGAGTCGCCCTCTACCAGATACAATTCACATACTGAAGGGTCACTATTGGAGCAATCAGACAGTTTACCGGGCAATCCGGTACCGCTCAACACGTTTTTGCGCTGCACCATCTCACGCGCCTTACGGGCCGCATGGCGGGCCTGAGCCGCAAGGATCACTTTATTGACGATCTGTCGGGCTTCTCTGGGGTGCTCTTCCAGATAGTGGTTGAGAATTTCCCCCACGCTGGTATCTACTGCACCCATGACTTCGTTATTACCCAGCTTGGTTTTGGTCTGCCCTTCAAACTGTGGCTCGGCCACCTTTACCGAAATGACGGCGGTGAGGCCTTCGCGAAAGTCATCCCCGCTGATGTCGATCTTGACCTTATCAAGCAAGCCGGATTTCTCGGCATAAGATTTTAAGGTACGGGTCAAAGCCCTCCTGAAACCAGCTACGTGAGTACCACCCTCAATGGTGTTGATGTTGTTGACATAAGACACCACATTCTCAGTAAATGAGGTATTGTAGCTCATGGCCACCTGGACCGGAGTCTCGCCTTTGTCATTGTCAATATAAATAGAGTCCGGGATCAGCTTTTCTCTGGTGCTATCGAGGTAATCTACAAATTCTTTTAGGCCACCTTCTGAAAGGAACTCCAAAAACAAAGGATTACCCTTTTCATCTAGTTCCCTGTGATCGGTTAGGGTTATGGTGACGCCTGCATTTAAGTAGGATAGCTCCCTGCAGCGGGTCAGGATGGTTTCCTGGTTAAATTCACTGACGATAAAAATGGTCTTGTCGGGCATGAAATGCACTTCTGTACCCGTGATGTCACTATCTCCTGTGGCTTTTACCGGCGCATCAGGAAATCCTTTTTTATAGCTTTGCTCCCATACTTTGCCGTCACGGAATACCCTTACTTTCAGCCATTCTGATAAGGCATTCACGCAGGATACCCCTACCCCATGCAGTCCACCGGATACCTTGTAAGTGTCTTTGTCAAATTTACCACCGGCATGGAGCACGGTCATCACCACCTCCAATGCGGAGCGTTTCTCTTTCTCATGAAGATCAGTTGGGATGCCACGCCCATTGTCGGTCACCCGCACTGAGTTGTCTTCCATGATTTCAATCTTGATGTTGTCGCAGTAGCCTCCCATTGCTTCATCAATGGAGTTGTCTACTACTTCCCAAACCAAATGGTGGAATCCTTTGACCCCTACATCACCGATGTACATGGCGGGCCTTTTTCTTACGGCCTCGAGGCCTTCTAAAACTTGGATATTTACTGCAGAATATTGATTGGGTTTTTGATCTTTTGAGTCACTCATAAGCTTGGATAAAAGTTGTGCAAAGGTACTGAAAAATTATGGTTTGACCATGTAAGAAATGAATAAACCGAACCTTAAAACTGTCCCGTACTAAGGAGCACTAATGTGCAGGCTCTGGTGGTCTCAATTCCTGCATCATTTAGAATATTTTCTAATCCAGGATTTTCAGTTCCGGGATTAAAAATTACCCGTTTGGGCTTTAAGGATTTGATGTAATCCACAAAATCAGGTTGATTGGATGGACCAAGATACAGGGTAAGGGTATCGATATCGGAGAGGCTGGGCCTTGTGGTGATGTCCTTAATTTCAACGTTCCCGACAGCCCCCTTTCTCAATCCAAGGGCCACCGTTTCATGTCCGGCATCCTGGAGCATTTTAATGGCAGAATTGGAAGCTCTTGAAGGGTTGGTGGAGGCACCCAGCACAATGGTTTTTTTTGACATGGTCAGCGATTCTGATTGGCTTTTACGAAGGTAATCCTTCCCTGGCTCTTACCCAAATATTAAGCCTTAACAGATTATCTATTTACAAATTAAACAGTCGATTTAAAATTTTACTTTATCTTAAAGCCTTCAACCGATAAACTTGTTACAATGAGCACGGAAAAAACCCCGCCATGGCTACAAAAGGTGCAGGAAGAAAGCTGGCAGGCTGAGATCCTATTATCCGGTATCATCCTTTATTCTTTATTCCAATTACCTGACCTGGCCAGCAATCTTATAGATAAAATATCACAAGTATACTATTATCAAATAGCAACCGAGGATTTTAAGGCTATACTCAAAACGGCGATTCAATGGCTAATTATCGGATTTATCCTTCATCTTTTCTTGAGAGGTATTTGGATTGCCTTTGTAGGCTTAAGTCATATCTTCCCTAAAGGCATCGATTATGAAAATTTGAAATTTTCTAAAAGGTTTGATAGGAAAATAAAAACTATTCAATCCCCACAGCAACAAGTGACAAAACTGGAGAATATATGCAGTGGGATTTTCAGCATCAGTTTTTTCTTTTTTATGGTAACAGCAGGTCTGGTACTTTTCAATCTTGTTTTCAATTATTGGACATTTCAATTGATATATTGGGCAGGCCTTCATGAAATTCCGTTTATAAGATGGATAATTTCAGGACCTCTGATAGTTTTAATGTTTATTTATTTTGTTGACTTTTTAAGCCTTGGATTTATAAAAAGAATTAAATTTTTGGCACCGGTTTATTACCCTGTTTATGTACTTTTTAATTGGTTTACTTTGGCCTTCCTTTACCGGGGAATTTATTATGCTTTTGTAAGTAATTTTAAGAAAGTATATATCATTATAGCACTCCTTTTATTTTCTTTCTTTTCAGTCATTTTCTTTTTCAATAATTTCGAATTCGATAATGAGCTGTCCAGGGTAAAATATTTTGTTATCACCTATGAAAATTCTTACCTCAATCATCATTATGATGATCTTAGGAAGCCTGGGAAATTGGTTAAAGTATTATCTATTTCTTCAGACCAAATTAAGAGTAATTATTTAAAGCTGTTCATTACCTATCAATTGTATCTGGAAGAAAGGATTTTGGAGCTGCATCCAAAAGATTCCCTGCCTGATAAGCGAGGTTTAAGAGGTGATTTTATTTTGGATGAATTCCAAAAGCACTCAAGGGTTGCCTTCAACGACGGCCCTGAATTATCTATGGATTTGCTATTGACCTGGCATCCTCAAACCAACCAACAAGGGATGGTTGCCTGGTTGGATATTAGTGATCTGCCGAATGGGAGGAATAAGTTGACATTATAGATTAAAATTCCGGCAACAGAGTCATTAGCAGAATTCACTAAGGAGTACCACCTTAATTTTATCAAAGAGGTCCAGCCAGACATACTGTTTCCTTTAAATACCAATGAACGAGAAGGCGAAAATTTGAATTGAAATGACTTTTTTGATTTTTTTTGACAACTCACAAAATTTACTTAACATTAAAACTTTATTTACCTTGAACCACCTGTAATTCCTTGAAAAAGCCCGGTAAATTTCGGCTCCTCACTTTCATCCTTTTCCTCACTGTGAGCGTAATCACGGTGGTTACCATTATTCAGCATAATCAAAGAAGAAGGGCTCTCACCCAGGATGCTATTGACATGAGTATGCAAGAAACCCACCGGGTTGATTCAATCCTAGACCTGGAACTTGGCAGGATCATGGGATTAGCAGATGGTATAGCAGATGGGCTTTCTCTACAGAAAATTGGAATGGACACCCTGCCCTACATGCTTAATGCAGCACTCCAATCCTATGAAGATGTATTTGGGACGGGCATCATCCTGGACGTAGACTCTATGGTACAGGGTAAGCCCAGAAGGGGTATGTTCAGGTATAAAGATGGGAAGGATATAATTGTAGAAGACAGCGCTTACAGTTTAAGAGTGCCTGATTTCAAATGGTATGAAAACAGAAAAAATAAGGGAGGATGGAGCGATAATGTATTTATCAGTGGGATCAGTGAGGAGCCGACCGTCCAATATAGCAAGGCCATCACGGCTCCAGGGCAGCCTGGCAATAAAATAGGATTGGTCTACATACAATTATCCATTAGGGGCATTGCCTCAATGATGAATACCCTAAGTCTAGGCAAGGCCGGCTACGGTTTTATCCTTGGTTCCAATGACAATTTTATATACCACCCCAATGACCAATGGGTCTGGGATCAGGTGAGTATATATGAAAGCGGATACTTTGACAACAGGGAAATGCTGGAACAGGCTATTGCTGCTGTAAAATCCGGCGATACCAAACTTCTAAATTTTCGTAATCCGGTTAATGGGCAGGAGTCCTGGTACTTTTTTGAGCCGATGGATAATTCAGACTGGCTGCTTGGGGTGATGTTTTTTAAGGAAGAACTTCTCAATGAACACATCAAGGCCAGGCACACCCTTATTTTCATCACCATACTTACGGTAATTGGAATTGGATTTTTGCTGCTCTCACTCCCTTCAACACGGAATTATAACTGGAGCAAATCTTATTTGATGTCTATTTTCTTTGTATTGGGCATTGCCTATATCTGGTATTTAGGGTTAGAGCAGCCCATCCTAAAAGGCTGGGATGTTGATCGTGAAGATGTGATCATTACGGATAAGGTGGTGCTGGAAGCTTTTAAAACGAAGATGGACAGCAGCCTATATGCGACAGAAAGAGAAAATTACAGTTTTATACCAACCGGTATTTTTCTTGAGCACATCCAACTGATGGAGTCACACACATTTATGGTCAGTGGGTATGTATGGCAAAAATACACTGATGGCCTGCATGATCATATTGCCAGGGGGTTTCTTTTTCCAGAGGCCGAGCCCAACGCTGAATATATCGAAATAGAGGAAGCCTATAATCACCGGGAGGGCAACCAAACTGTATATGGCTGGTATTTCAGAGTGTCACTAAGGAAAAAATTTAATTATGGCCTGTTTCCGCTGGATTGGCAAAACATCCGGATCAAACTCTGGCATATTGAATTTCTCGATGAAGTATTTCTGGTACCTGACCTGGATGCCAACCAATACAATAATCCCACCAGCCTTCCCGGCCTTCAGCGCAATTTTGTGATGCCCGGGTGGACGCTGGAGCAAAGCTTCTTTAATTATAAAAAGAACCGGTACAATTCAGATTTTGGAGTGCGGTCTGCCAAGACCAACCGGGATATAATGGAGCTCAACTTCAACGTTTATGCGAAGCGGGTTTTCTGGAGTCCTTTTGTCACTAATTTCTTCCCTATTTTTGTGGTGGTCATGTTGCTCTTCATTGCAGTGCTAAATAATCAGAAGCAAGCTGATGAGCGGGTTATGGGTCGATGGGGTATTTTAGAGCTTGGGGCGGCATTTTTCTTTGTTTTGATTATCGGACAAACCAACCTCAGGTCCCAGCTCAATGTGGAGGAACTGATCTATGTGGAGTACTATTACTTCGCAGTGTATGTTGCCATCATCATCACCTGCATCGTCTCCACGGCTGTATTCAAAACCAATATCAAGGCCTTGACTACACTTAAGAAAGATGATTTGATGAAATATGCCTACTGGCCTATGATTACCGGATTCCTGTTTTTGGTGACTTGTTTGGTGTTTTATTAGGAAGGCTTTTGGCATTTCCGGCCAATCGCAAATCAATAATAGAGGATATAGAAATCTCCTACGCATTAAATCGTCACCTGCTTGAACTGGATATCGCTGATTTACATTTTCCTAGGAAAGCAGGTAAGGCTCTTTAATCTAATCTGAAGTCAATACTAAGGATTTTCATTTCCTCACCGCATTTATGCATGGCGCCACCATAAGTTTTTGATAATAAAATTGCTTCCTGCATTGCCTTTACCACTGAGTCCCCAAAGCCTTCTCCGGGTTCCTCTAGTACTTCTATATTGAAACCCTCAATTTCTTCACTGCAGGAAAACTTCACAACAACCTTTCCTTCTATTCCCATCTTCCGAGCCTCTTTAGGGTAATTATAATTTACTCTGATTTCAACTTTTTCTTCAGTTCCATTATCGTAATTATAGGATCTTATTACTTTACCAAATTCCAAGCTTTGTTCCCAAACACCTACCCTTTCTCCCAATTCATAATACCCATTTTCCTGAACCATTTTAAATTCTTTACTACCAGCACCATAGAAATATCTCCAAAACCCATTTTTTAAATCATCTTTATAAGAACCCTCTTTCAACAGCTCCCTATTTTTTCCATAATACTTCCATTCTCCTGTCTTTTTCCCATTGCTGTATTGCCCATCAATTTTGATACCCCTTGACCGAATCTCATCAATGGTTAATTTCTTCAGTTCATTTTTTTTAAGGGCTTTGTAATCTAACATTAAATAATAGCCATGTTTTACCTCAGGCTCCTGTGATATTGCTAAAAATATTTCCTTTATATATTTTCCTTTAACCCCTTTTTCCTTCTTGTAGGTATTATAGTTTTTAACCAAATCATTTTGGGCAAATAATTCAGGCAAAGAGAAAAAAAAGAGTATGAAAAAAATAATTATCTTCACTTTCTTATAAGTTCAGTAGTTCTTTAACCTCTCTTTCTAAGTCCGGTAGATTCCTTATTATGATTCCCCAAAGTATTTCCTCAGAAACCGAATCATATCCGTGAATAATTCTATTTCTAGTATCCACGATTTTTCGTGTGTGACTAATTTTAATTTTAGGATCGACTTTAAGAATTCTATTCATAGCCTCTCCGATAATTTCAATATTCCTTTCAACAGCCCTTTTTGTTTTTAGGTCCTTTTTAAAGTCTTGGAAATTTTTTTATCAGGTATGAATGAATTAATTTCTCCGATGGCTTGGTCAATGTCTAGCAGCCAGGTCTTTAATTCATTATCCATAGATTAGAATTTTTGATTTGTCAATATTATCTCTAAGGAATGGGTTTTTAATGGCTTTGCTTTCCAGGAGGTCGATGGGTCTTTTTAATATTTTCTCTAATTCAAATTTTAATTCAAAGTAGTGATCGGTGTATTCAAGAGGGTCATTCGTTTCAAAGTCGACCATTAAGTCCACATCACTTTCTTTTGAAAACTTTGTTGTGTTAACTGAACCGAAAGAATATAGGGTCTTAACTTTGTGGTTTTTACAAAGGCTTTGGATTTGTTCTTTATATGTTTCAAGCAGTCCCATGCTACAAAATTAATCAATTTTTGTATTAAGTTATTTTAAGGGCTTTGTAAGCCAATATTGAAAGAGGATTCCAGAAATCATAATAACTTTCCTTTTCTTAAAATTCAGCAAAAAACAGGTTTTAAAACTAATCCTCCAAATCCTTCCTGAGGCGCCAAACCTCGTAAAGGGGTTCGCCTTTGCTGTTGAGGCCGCTGTGGTGCCAACCCCCGGCTTCAATCTTATAATCAAAGTCCAGGGAGGCCCCTACCCGGGAATTGTCACGGGAGAAAAACTCAATATTTTCTGTGTATTTGCCGTCTTTGGTCGTATAAGTGCCCCCGCCCGTACCAGAGAAAGCACCGTCCTTGGTATCATAGGCGATCCATTGAAACCTTGTGCCTGAAAGTATCTTCATCGTCTTTCGCGTACCCGGAGTGCGTGGCGGGGTGAGGCCTTCATCCGTTTTTCTCTGACTAAATAACCATGCTCCTGCAAGCTTACCTGGCTTGCCCTTGTCAATATTTTTAAATTCAGCCGTTACACCATCCATGGTTACTTTCATAGACTTTGAGGTAACATCAACAATCTTAAAGTCCATGATATTTCCTACTGCATCCGGTGCTTCAGAGTGAAATTCAATTTCCAAGCCCTCTTTCACTAACTTACCTCCGGAAGTAGCAAAAAACTCTCCATTGTCCTTGTGATAAACAGCCATGGCTATAAAATCATCCTCAGTAATGATCCAGACATGCCTTTGGTTGTCTATTTCGGCCTCCCAGGCGCCTGTAACTTTAGCATTTTTTGATTTTTGTAATTCCGCAGGGACATTTGATGAAATTAATATTCCAATTACAAGAATTAGAAAGCAGATCATTTTAGTTTTTATCAACATCTCTTCAGGGTTTAAAAAATAGAACAAGATTATATACCAAATTTTTGCGTAGCAAAAGACAGATAGGTTTATTCTTTCATTAATACTTGATCAAGCCCGGATCAATTTTATCCGCATAATCCAGAATACCACCTGCCAGATTATAGAGGTTCTCAAAATTGTGGTTCTGCTCCAGATATTGCACCACCTGCCCGCTCCTTTTCCCGCTTCTGCACATGATCACTACCTTTTTATCCCTGGCAATTTGATCCACATGCTGCGGTATGGTACCCATAGGAATCGGTTCGCCACCTATGTCGGCGATCTCTAATTCATGAGGCTCCCTCACATCAATGAGTTGAAAATCCTCTTTACCATCCTGCATCTCTTTAAGCGTTTCTACGGTTATTTCTTTCATTTTTATTTAGCTTTGATCCTTAAATTAAGCCTTCGAATTTAGAATATGAAAATTGAAATAGAAAGAAAAGGGGACAATTATCATTTTGAAGCCGGAAATGAATCAGGGAATATAGTGTCGATGGATTCGAGCCCTGAGGCTGGGGGTGCTGATCTGGGGATGCGACCCATGCAAATGTTGCTTGCTGCTTTGGGTGGCTGTGCAAGCATCGATGTGATTGCCATCCTCAAAAAGCAAAAAAAAAACCCTGTGGCCTACCGGGTAACAGTCACCGCAGAAAGGGTACAAAACCAGGTCCCTGCCCTATTTGAATCCATTCATTTGCATTTTGTGATTTCAGGGGGCCCTGATGAAAAGCAATTGGAGCGGGCCATCCAACTGTCTGTAGACAAGTATTGTTCAGTAGCGAAAATAATTGAAAAAACTGCCAAAATCACCTTCTCCTATGAAGTCCAAGCCTAAGCCCTACCGATTCGAAACATTGGCCATCCGCACACAGGTAGGCCGAAGTGCTGAAAGAGAGCACTCTGTGCCGATATTTGCTACCTCCAGCTTTGTCTTTGAGGATGCTGAGCAAGCAAGGGCTTTATTTGCTGATGAGTACCAGGGTAATATCTACAGCCGATTTTCCAACCCCAATAATGATGAGTTCATCCAAAAACTTTGTCTAATGGAGGGCACCGAGGCAGGGATCGCTACGGCCTCTGGTATGGCAGCCATGTTTCTTTCTATGGCCTCCTTCTTAAAATCTGGTGATCATCTGGTGGCTTCAAGGGCTTTATTTGGTTCTACCCACCAGATCCTCACCCAGATATTCCCACGATGGGGCATTAGCCATACTTATGTGGACATCGCTGCCCTGGACCAATGGGAAAAGGCCATCAGGCCGGAAACCAAACTGTTATTTTTAGAAACACCCTCCAACCCAGGCGTAGATCTGGCCGATATGGAGGCACTGGGCTCCCTGGCAAAAAGCAAAGGCTTGCTTTTCGTAGTGGATAACTGTTTCCCTACCCCTTACCTCCAGCAACCAGCCAAATGGGGAGCGGATATTGTCACCCATTCAGCTACTAAGTTTATCGATGGACAAGGCCGTACCCTTGGCGGTGCTGTCTTAGGTCCTGCTGACCTGATAAAAGAGGTGAGATTTATGGCTCGGCATACGGGTCCTGCACTTTCTCCTTTTCATGGCTGGGTGTTGTCCAAAAGCCTTGAGACGCTGGCGGTGCGCATGGACCGGCATTGTGCACAAGCCCTGGAGCTGGCGGGGTGGCTCGAAAAGCATCAGGAAGTCAATTTCGTCAAATATCCTTTCCTACCCTCCCACCCGCAATATGATCTGGCTAAAAAACAAATGAGTCAAGGCGGTGGGATAGTCACTTTTGAAGTAAGCGGAGGACTGGTAAGAGGAAAACGGTTTATGGATAACCTACAAATGCTTTCTCTTACAGCCAACCTCGGTGACAGCCGGACCATCGCCACACATCCGGCCTCTATGACTCACAGTAAATTAAGCCCTGATGAACAGAAAGCAGTGGGTATTACCCCAGGGCTGATCCGCATTTCTGTAGGACTGGAGCATATCGAAGACATCAAGGCCGATATAGAGCAGGCCCTATTTGTCAGTCAAAAGACTGCCAAAAAATAGTGTTTTGGGCAATGGAGGTAAGCTGTATCCGACTTTAACTATGACCTTGACAATGACTCTAACTTAATTCATCATTGCAAGGAAAACAGAAGCTGCGGCAGCAGAAGATGGTTGACGTGGTAATCTGGTTAAAAGAAACGGACAC
>JBGTCD010000108.1:0-72081 GCA_041749015.1 Cyclobacteriaceae bacterium | reverse complement strand
TGCCTTTGATAATGGTGCTTGAAAGCGTGGCGGGGATCCTCTCCCCAAGAGTTAGGGCTGGCATGGCTAAATGAGCAATCATCACGGCATCAATCCCCTTTGACACGCCATGAATAAAGGGGAATAACTCATTGGAATATAGAGTATCCTTGTCTTTTTCGACTATGGGCAATCCTAAATGAGAGTCTACATAGGTATTACCGTGCCCTGGGAAATGCTTATAACATCCGGAGACCCCAGAAGCTTTCATCCCCTGGTAGAAGGCATAGGCCTTTTCAGCCACTGCTTCTTTATTGCTACCAAATGATCTGTAGCCAATGACCGGGTTTTTTGGATTATCATTAATATCCACAACAGGGGCCATGTTGAGATGGACTCCGGCTTTTTTCAAGTCGTTGCCTACAAGCTTTCCTACTTCAAAGATCAGGTCTATTTTCTCAGTTGTCAATGCCCCCAGGGTCACTGCATAGGGATACTTGGGAGTATTTTCTACTCTCATGGAGAGGCCCCACTCTGCATCGATAGAAATGATTAAGGGGATTTTGGAAAGGCTTTGATAATGCTGAATTAGCTGGATCATCCGCTTAAGCGACTGCTCGTTTCTCACTACAGTTTTGGGTCCTTCAAAGGCGGTATTGGCGCTAATCCTGCTATGAAAAAAAATAAGGCCCCCCACTCCAAAATCTGTGATGAGCTTTTCTGTTTCTTTGATTGCCTGGTCATCATCATTGATATATGCTGCGGCAAAAAAAAGCTGGCCCGCTTTCTGGTGAATTGCCATATTCTCATCAAAACCTCTTTTCTCAATCATCATTTACTGATCTCAGGGTAATTTACTTTTAGAATTTTTTTTGATGCAATTGGCCATTTTAAAACTATTCAAAAGGTTGTTTTAAAGGCCCATTCAAACTTGATGTTAGTAAATATAGTTTAATTGGCTTCTGAATGGGTCTAAAATTTCAGCTTTTGGATCAAGCTCTGTGATCAAAGTATGAATGGATGAAAGATCACAAGTCTTATACCGCTGTGCAGTGTTGAGTTTTTCAGAAATAGTAAGCAAAATGGTTTTTTTGGATGCTGCAATCATAGTTCTTTTTATTTCAATAATTTCCAGGTCAATTTCTGTGAGTCCGTGCTCCGGATCCAGATAGCCGGTACCCAAAAAACACAGGTCAACCCTGATTTGGGAAAGTGCATTAATGGGTGTGCCCCCTATTGAAATTTTTGCATGGTGAGATAGTTTGCCTCCAATGAAAAACACCTCAGAATTGGGATGCAATAATAAACGAGAGGCAACTGGTATGCTTGGAGTGAAAACCGTGAGATGCAAATTGTCAGGCAGCAATCGCGCCAATTCCATATTGGTTGTCCCGCCTCCAATTAAAATTACCTGTCCATCCTGGAGCAACCCTATAGCTTTTTGGGCTATAAGTGCTTTCTTCTCCTGATGATAGATTTCCTCCTCCTTGATATAGGGGGTATTGTAACCCAAAGAAATAGCACCCCCATGCACCTTCTTAAGTACCCGCTCTGAGTCCAGCTCCTTCACATCCCTTCTTACAGTATCAATTGAAACTTCCAATTTCTCAGAAAGGTCTGTGATCAATACCCTGTTGTGAAGCCTGACCTGGTCAGAAATAATACGCTTACGCTCCTCTTTTAACATACTCAATCATAAAAGTGAAACCATCTTATTCCTGCAAAATACTGCACATATATCGCAATATATAATTTAATTCCCTATAAAACAGCATAAAATTGCAGTTAATGGCAAAAATTGCTTAACTTAGAACCCTTGTTATTGCAAGAAAAAATTTAAGCAAAGTAAACATGCACGCTATCCGATTTATCATCATAATGCTCTTTGGGCTATCATCCTGCACGGCGCTTTACCAAGCCAAAGCCCCACATCAAAAAGTAGAATTTCGCGGTGTCTGGATTGCCACTGTAGCCAATATAGACTGGCCCAAAAATGGGAATGACCCCATTGAGAAGCAGCAACAAGATTTTATCGATATTCTGGATTTCTATGCTCAAATAAATTTTAATACGGCAATCGTGCAGATCAGGACCTCAGGGGATGCCCTGTACCCTACTGACCTGGCGCCCTGGTCCAGGTACCTTACCGGGGAGGAAGGTAAAGGGCCTGAAGTGGAGGGTTATGATCCACTGGAATGGATGATTAATGAGACGCATAAAAGAGGGATGGAATTTCACGCCTGGTTCAATCCTTACCGTGCTACCATGACCTTAGACACTACTAAGCTTAGTCCAGAGCATCCCTTTTATGTGCACAGGGATTGGATGATCCCTTATGGCACCAAATATTATTACAATCCAGGACTACCAGAGGTAAAAGAACATCTCCTAGAGATCATAAATGAAGTGGTGGAAAACTATGATATTGATGCGGTGCATTTTGATGATTATTTCTACCCTTACAAAATAATGAATACGAACTTTGATGACCTCGAAACTTTCGAAAAATATGCAGACGAGGAGCAATCATTAGATGATTGGCGCAGAAGCAATGTCAATACCTTAATCCGCGATATTCATCATAACATTAACGAAAGGAAGCCCTGGGTTCAATTCGGAATAAGTCCATTCGGAGTGTGGAGAAATGCCCATGTCGACCCTGCAGGGTCAAATACCAGAGCTGGACAAACCAATTATGATGACTTGTATGCCGACCCCATGACATGGATGCGGGAAGGATGGATCGACTATCTTATCCCTCAGATTTATTGGAGTATGGAATTCCCCGCTGCAGGTCACAGAACCCTGGTGCAGTGGTGGTCTGAAAATTCACATAAGAACACCAACCTCTATATCGGCAATGGCCCATACAAGATTAAGAATGACAAAGACAAGGCATGGGATAAACGCACCGAGATCCCAAGGCAAATCTCACTTACCCGAAATACTGATGAAATTTTAGGTAACACCTATTTTAGTGCCAAGTCATTGATAAATCATGAAAAAGATGTGGTAAAATTAATTGAAAAAAAATATTACAAATATCCTTCCCTTACCCCTCCTTTGCCCAATACCCAGCCCAGCGTATTGAGCAGCCCTGAAATTGCAGAATTGACTGATCAGGGGTCCTTTGTAAAGATGTATTTTAAAAATGCTGATCTGGAAAATATCCGGCATGCCATGGTTTATGGTAATGCCAAAAATTCTGATTTTTCATTGGAAGCTCCGGAAAACCTCCTAAAAAGGTGCTGGGCAAATCAGGAAGAGGATGGCACTATTTCAATTATAATGTATAGTCAAATCCTGGATAAAATTAAGCATATTGCCATTACATTTGTCGACCAAAATGGCCATGAAGGAAGTCCTATTCGCCTCTTTAGAAAAAAGGACCAGTTCTACCTTGCCATTTAAAAAATATTAAGATGAAGGATATGCTGGTACGTTTGGTGGATTTACCTGAGATTCTGGAAGAAGAAAGATTCCTCAATGCTACCCATGGTATTTTCATCAAAAGGCCGATTGCTCCGGAAAAATCAGTAGCCGCCAAATGGGTACTGGATCATTTCAGCCCGCTTTGGGCGGACGAGATGACTACAGCATTTAATCAAGTACCCGCTACCTGCCTTTTGGCATACAGAGATAATGAAATTCTCGGGTTCGCTTGCTTTGAAACATCAGCAAAAAATTTCTTTGGCCCCACCGGAGTTTTGGAACATGAGCGCGATAAAGGGATTGGGCGATTACTCCTCATTAAGTCTCTCGAAATTATGAAATCCATGGGCTATGCTTATGCCATCATTGGTGGTGTGGGTCCTGAGTCATTTTATCAAAAGCATGTCAATGCGGTGCCCATTGCAAATTCAGAGATTAGCATTTACAAGGACCTTATAAAGAAAAAATTGTGAAGCAGCCCACCGGCCAAAAACGAGCCTGGGTTTGGGTTCCAGCATTATACTTTACAGAGGGGTTGCCCTATGTGATTGTAATTTCAGTATCGGTAATTATGTATAAAAGGCTTGGGATCAGCAATGCTGATATTGGGCTTTATACAGGGCTCCTTTACCTCCCCTGGGTGATCAAACCCCTGTGGAGCCCCATTGTGGATCTGATTGCCACAAAAAGGAAATGGTTTTTGTCGATGCAATTGATCATGAGCCTTTGCTTTTTGGGCCTGGGCCTGGTAATGCCTGCCAACCAGTTTTTTGTTTTAAGCCTTGCCCTGTTTTGGATCATTTCCTTTTCCTCTGCTACCAACGATATAGCCTCCGACGGATTTTATATGATCGGCCTCACCGAAGGGCAGCAATCCTTTTTCCTGGGAGTCAGAAGCACCTTTTACCGGCTGGCCACCATTACAGGCCAGGGCCTGATTGTGATCATTGCAGGGTTTTTAGAGCAGCGCCTGACCAGTAATGCCCAGGCCTGGTCCTATACCATGATTTTTGTGGCTTTGCTCATGCTTGCGCTTACCATTACCAATTATTTTGCAGTGCCCAAAACTGAGCAATCCCAACCTACTCCTAAAAAAGGCAGTTTTGGCTTTATCCAAATATTTGTTTCATTCTTTAAGAAAAAGCAAATCTGGCTAGCCGTTTCATTTATATTATTGTACCGGTTGGGAGAAGCGCAGTTGGTCAAAATGGCATCGCCATTTTTATTAGATGAATTTTCCTCCGGGGGATTGGCATTAACAACCAGCCAGGTAGGAACCATCTATGGAGGCATAGGGGTATTTGCATTGGTTCTAGGAGGTATCCTGGGTGGCATTGCAATTTCAAAGCATGGCCTTGGCAGATGGATGATTCCCATGATTTTGGCACTGAATTTACCAAACCTATTTTATGTCCTGTTAGCCTATTTTCAGCCTGAGTCTGTTATTTACTCCGGTATTGTGATCTTTATAGAGCAGTTTGGATATGGCTTTGGATTTGCTGCCTACCTTATGTATTTGATCTATATCGCTGAGGGTATTACCAAAACTTCCCATTATGCTATTGCCACGGGTTTAATGGCGCTGGGCATGATGCTGCCAGGGATGATAAGTGGATATGCGCAGGAATTCCTTGGTTATACCAATTTCTTTATTTGGGTATTGATCAGTGCGGTCCCAGCGCTGCTCATTGCTAAAAAGCTTGATTATCCGAGGGAATATGGCAAGCAAAAGAAAACCTTAGAACAATAGGCCGCTTCACAGGCCCACTTCTTCTTCCCAAAGTTTCTTTTGCCTGTTTTCAAAAACCTCTCTTTCAGAAATTCTCTCCCTCTCGAGGTCATCTTCAGGCTCAAGATGATGCGTCCAGTTAAAGGCTTTTCGTTCCCAGGTAAGCGCATCTCCCTTGATAAAGAACTGAGTATAGCCAGGACCAAATCCTTTCCAGTTTCCTCCCCACCAGGCGGCACTCACCGATTGACTTGTAAAATACCAGATATCATTAAACTGAAAAGCATCTGGGATGTGACTATGGCCCTGAAGTACCAGCTTGACCTTATGGCGCTCAATGATCTCCCGGAATTCCCGGGTGTCTTTGACCACCATATGGTTCATGGCCGAAAGATCCGGATCTGCATTGATCTGCCCGATATTATTGAATGCAGCGACATGGGTTACGATTACGGTAGGCATCTTATGATTTCGACCTAAATCAAACCGCAGCCATTCTAACTGTTCCTTACCAAATTGATGTGTTTGTGATGGTCCATGTACTGCTTCGACCTGCTCCATCGAATCCAAAATCACAAAATGCCAGCCTTTATGGTCAAAGCTGTAATAAGTGCTTTCTAAATCAAATATATTTTTAAAAAAACCTTTTCCAATATCAGGATCATCTGCGGCCGTTTGCCTTCGCGGGCTCAGCCCAAAAGTATCGTGGTTTCCGATACATGGGTAATAGGGCATATTAAGTTGGTCGGAGAGAGATTTTACCAAATCCAGCTGGTCGAGATACTCATCCTTAAGGGTGTACATGCCATCAAAGGCCATATCACCTCCCATTAAAACCATATCGGGCTGCTCTTCCAGATTATTGACTGATTCAACACAGGCCGCATATCCTTCATGACCTCTCCTTTTCCTGCGCACGTGCATATCAGTAAGGTGGACAAAACTAAAGTCCCAATCTTCACCAATGGTTTCGCAACCTGCGGAGGCCAACCCTATTCCAAAACCAGATAATGAAACCTTCCTTAAAAAGGATCGTCTTGATTTCAAAAACTTCATTCTTAGATAATGATTATCAATTCTTTTGGATCAGCCGAAAGATTTGAACCGTCTCATTATTGCGAATCTTCAAAATACCCATACGGGAATTAAGGGGCTTCAAATCCAAAGAAACGGGCTCCACACCTGATGTAAAGATTTCATCTTCAAACATTAGCCTGCCCATATTATCCCAAACTTCAATTTGATAATGCTGATCTCTTGATAACCCATTTACCAAAATAGTTCCAGAGTGTGGATTCGGGTATGCAGACACCTGGTTCTTGTCTTTATCCAGGCTTAATACAGGAGAAGGTAATCGGAATGTAACCACCTCAGACCATTCACCAGTACCTCCAGCATTGAAGGAAGCTACCCTGGCAAAATACCAGCGATCATCTTCCAGATTATTTATGGTATAGCTGGTGGCACCGTAAATCTGCTGATTGACCAGGAGATTGTCAAAAGTTTCAGTATCCGAATATTGAATAAAATAACTGGTAGCCCCTGAAACTGCAGACCAAGTGATTTCTACGGGTAATTCGAGATCATCGGCACCAGATACAGGATTGAGAATATTCGGTGGATCTGCAGTTGGAAATAGGGTCCTGAATTCATTCACCTCAGACCAGGAAGAATTGCCAAAAACATTCAAAGCCCTCACCCTTACATAGTGGGTTGTCAAAGTATTTAAAATGATGTCCGGTTGATAAGTTGTATTGCCATTCACCATAATCGTCTCATCCAAAACCAAAGAACCTATACTAAATCCTGTCCCACCCTGTGAGACCTGGATCCAAAGCTCCTCCGAAGCAGGAGACAGCTCCCATTGGAACTCAGGCTCTATGGATACACTTTGTTCACCATCAAATGGTGCAGTGATAATAGGCTCCTTAGGATATCCTGTTGTGAAACTCCAAATTTCGGAATAGGGGCCTTTACCACTAAAATTTTCTCCTGCCACCCTCCAGAAAAAGGTTGTTTCACCTTCAATAAAAAGATCGGCTAAAAACACCTCGGTTTCTTCTGTTCCAAAAGTATTAACAGCTCCCGTAAAATCGGAATTTTCAGACCACTCCAACAGGTATCTTGATGAGAATACGGCTGGTTCCCAAATAAACTTTTGATTGCTGGCAACCTGCTCTGCAGTGTTACCCGGACCAACCAAAACAACCTGGTCTGGCAAATCCGCTATAAAAATAGTACTTGGAACACTTTCATAACCATATCGATCAAGGGCAGTGACCACCACTTGATGACCTTCCTCAATATTGCTTTCTGATAAATTAAAGGAAGAAAGGTAGGTCATCCCCAATCTGTTCTTACTCATGGTTACGGTACCTCCAGCTTCCTCCTCAGGAAAGCTATAGATTACATACCGAATACTGTCCATATCATGATCCCAGGCAAGACTGAAAAATTCAGTCCCTGGCGTTTGTTCCAACCTTAGATTTACAGGGGGTTCGGGTGGCGTACCGCCTTTCCAGGTCATAGGGGGAGGCAATGCTATATTTTGGTAAACATTAGCTCTAAGAGAAGCACGAAGTCCATTGACCCGGTCAAAATCTCGGATCCTGAAATACACACTACCAAGAGAATTGTTATGCGCATTTTCACGGCTAATCTCAACCTGCAGATTTATTTGACCTAAAGTCCAGGGTGCAGCATTCCTTGCATTTTTTGAAGTAGTCTCATCATCAAAATAGGCCTTCAATTCAAACAAATCCTCAAACCCATCTTTTGCTCTCGCGGGGGCATTAGCATCAAGTCTGTAGATACCCAGGCCTGCATACAAATGGCGGCCATAGGTATTGGTCCATTCTGCCCACCAGGGCAACAATGTACCATAGTCTTGGTTCCCTCCGGTAGGCCAATAAAGTTGAGGGGTGATATAATCTACGGTTTGCTCCTCTAGCCAGGCTAATGGATCACAATAAATCGTATTGTAGGCATCCAATCCTGAAATCCCTGAAGGGTTCATATTATTGCCATAAATACCGAAGGGGCTAACCCCAAATCTAATATAAGGTCTTACCGATTGAATGGTATCCCACACTTCGGAGATCATTTTATTAACACTACCTCTTCTAAAATCCCCTATTGTAGCAAAATCACCACCATATGTGGCATAAGTATCACCATCCATAGAGGTAGGCGTGCCACCATATGCATAAAAATAATCATCAAAATGGACGCCATCAAGATCGTATTTATTAATTAGGTCACCCACGACTTCTTTGATGTATTGCTGAACCTCAGGCAATCCTGGATTCAGAATCCTTCCACCATTGGAGTATTCCAATACCCATTCGGGGTGTTCCAGGTACACATGTCCTGAGGCAAAGTATCCCGGAGGCGTGTTGGTTGAGGCATTTACCCTATATGGGTTCATCCAGGCATGGAGTTCAATACCTCTTTTATGAGCTTCTTCAATAGCAAATGCAATAGGATCATACCCAATATCAACGCCTTGTGTGCCGGTCAGGTATCTGGACCAGGGCTCATATGGGGAGTCATACAAGGCATCGCACTCCGATCTTACCTGTAATAGGGCTGCATTCATATTCATAGCAACCAATGAATCCAGGTATCTTCTTAATGAGGCTTTTTGGGCTGCCGGATTATTGCGCTCCGAGGGTAGGGGCCAATCAAGATTGGAAACTGTAGTGACCCAGGCAGCTCTAAACTCTCCCAGCTCAACAGCTTCTGCATTTTTAGTAAACCGCTCTGGTGAATCTCCCGATTCATTTTCAAGGCTATTTTGTGAAAATGCCAGTTGAAAAAATAAGGTAAAAGTGGTCAAACCCAATAGTCTCAAATACATAATTTTCAATTAGAGATAGAATAAAAACAGGAATTCCGGTTAAAGAATTCCTGTCTAACATTAAACCAAAACCAGCTTAACGCTTGGTATTATCCAGAGTGATTCCATAAGCCTCAACACCGCTTATAAAATACTCTACCTCACCACTACCATCAAGTTTGAACTTCTTGATACCAGATTCAAGTAAAGGATTAGCTTCAATATCCGCATCAGTTGGACCACGATAAGCCCAATATACATATCCACTCTCGTTGTCGATTGCTATACCTGTGATATGTACATTTTCGTTTTCACCGCCCTGGGAATGGCTAGCAGAACCATCGATAAGCGTGACCGCGCTGCCATCAAAGTTACAAGAATAAAATCCTCTTGATTCCGCAGGATTGTTGACACTGAAGTATATCTTTTGATTTTCCTCGTCCAGTTCAAAGGCGCGAACTCCCAAATTTCCAAGAATAGCTCCAGCAGATGGGATTACATCAAGAACAGTAATATCGGCAGCAGTAAATCTGTACAAACCTCTATGGTTTGAGTTTTTTGCCCACCAATACACATCACCCCGCTTTTTAATAGTACCGTTTAATGCACCGAAACCAAATCTAGGGCCATCATATCCTTCAATGTTATTTGCCCAGGCAGTATAATATGCCAATTGATTATTTATTACCAAAGCAGGAAACTCTGCAGGATTAGCACCAGCTCCGTCGGCACCCCAGGTAGCATTTTCAGTAGCCTCCGGGATTTCAGTAAGGTCATTATTACGGTCAGCAAATATGATAGTAGACCCATCATTAATAACACTTCCAAAGAAAGCATCATTGTAAGGATGTGAATTAAAAGTTACATGCGTTTTAGCACCTGTGCCATTAAAAGAATAGCTCATGATGCTACCAGAAACGTCATTTGTCGTTTGAGAAGTAAAAGTTATTTGTGATCCTGCATCAAAAACATAAACTCTGTCATTAGCAAAATCCAGTGTTAAAGGATTTGAGCCTGAACCTATTTCCATATCTACCAGAGGTGCATCCCCTTCAGCAAACAACTTTTTGGTCCAGAGGTTACCACCTTTTGCTGCAATCCAAAGTGTTTTTCCCAGTTGGGTATTAACTACCACGTTGACAGTTCTCTCAAGGTTTGCTCCGCCTATAGCAGCAGTTACTTTTACAGGAAATGAAGGGTTGGCATCGGTAAATACTACCATAATGCTTTCTCCTGTACCACTTCCGTTTGCATCTAGATCCTCACTGATCCAGCCTGATTCAGGAAAATCCCATGTGAAGGTTACAGCCGCACCTGTAGGATTGTAAATAGAAGCCGAGAATGTAGTTTCAACCCCTATTGCTATAGGATCAGGTTCAAAAGTGACAATTGGCGCTGGTGCACCTACAGTGACATCATTTGAAAAAGTAAGATTGGAATTATCATCCACTGTCAGCGTGACAGTATAGGTCCCTGCTGCAGTGTATACATGCTGAGGGTTGTTACCTGTGGCATTATTCCCATCTCCAAAATCCCAGGCAAATGCGCTGCCGCCTGTAGATGCATTGGTAAATGAAACCGTTTCACCGGCAACAGGGGAAGTCGGCGTATAGCTGAATCCGACAATAATATTCGGAGTGCCATCGTCATCGTCCCCACATGAAGCGATAAAGCCGATCAAAGCTATCGCCAAACATAGTTGTAGTAGTCGTAGAATTTTCATAGTTATTGGGTTTAGTTAAATTAATTTACGTTAAAAGATCTGAACACAGACCGGGTCGCCACACCTTCTCCATTAGTAATCCTAAATGAAAGACCTACTCTGTGAATAATTTGATAGGAGTAACTGGAAGGATTTACCAGGTTGGCTATGCCTATGGTCGTCAGTCCATTGATGACCTGAGTGCGACCGCTTTCAGTAAGCGATCCATTATCATAATACCCTTCAAAAGTCGCCTCATCCACCGTTTCATTGACTGTCACCAGTATCGTTTTCAATTGATTCATATTGAGGCCGTCCGTAATACCGGCATAAAAAATCTCTTTTAGTTCGGGGTCAAATGCTGCTTCGAGCTGCTCAGGATTTGAATTGCCCTGATTCCAACGTAATCTGAGATATTCTGCAGGCACTTCATAATCTGGAAAAATTACAAAGGCACTTTTGGTGGGTACGAAACTGGTAAAGTTGTGCGTGATATTTCTGACAAGCTGATCCTCAGCCACTAGTTCCCCTTCTTCATACCGGTAGTTAAAGGTGACATCCTTTAGGTCAAGATTAATATTATCTACCAGAGCGATATTTTCAAGAAACTCAATCCCTGTAAATTGCCCATCCTTTGACCAATATTCCACCTCACACTCTACAATTTCATTGATGGGAGCATTTTGAACCTGAAGTGGCTGGAACAATATATTCGAAGCAAAACCACCAGGATCTGACAGGTCATTGATAGGGTCATTCGCATCACAGCCTAGCATCAGGAGGCCTGGAATGAAAACACTTAAAATAAGGATCGCCTTTTTCATATTCAAAACTTTATTTTATTCAGCCCAAATCATTGGTTTCTTTAACCACTGTGGATTTTGGTAAGCTCCAAGACGGTCGAGTTCCGGTTTGTTGTATATTTCCTCAGTTTCTGTATCATAAGGAAACCGCTCCAGAAATTCCCCATCATTCCAGTAGAATTCCAGATTTGGTGGTTGCTGCAATCCAAGGTATATCTGATTGCTCCATCTGTATCTTCTCATGTCAGTCCATACCTCCCCCTCTAGCCATAAGGCAACATGCTTTTGCATCATAATATCCCGGAGCAGCAGTTCATTTGCATTTTGAGGGATATGCTCACTGGCAAGGAAATCAGTTCTTTCGGAAGCCGGTACTCCTGCCCTGTCCATATTTATAGTAATGCCCTCGATAAATGCCTGGTAAGCATTTGGCTTATCCTCACTTTGAAAATAAGCCTCTGCTAAAATGAAATGTAACTCCTCTGCTCTGAAAAAATAAAGTGGTGCATTATCACGGGTAATGTAAGAGCCATAAAGGTTGGGATAATCCTCATTAAGAATTGTAGGCACTTTTCCTACCGAAGGCATAATAGAAAGAAAATGGCCCTCCGAATTAGGCTCCATCAGATAGCTGATTCTGGGGTCACCAATTATATGATTTTCAGAATCATATTTGAGTACTTCTTCTAAGAAAAATGGTGTTGGAGCGCTGGTGCCATAAGTATTCTGAGCAAAATCCCACTCAGGTCTTGCCTGTGATTCACCAAACTGGTTAGTCTGCAAGGGATTACCACCACCAACAGAATAGTCAAATGCTGCATCCTCCCATCCATTTAAGGCGGTATTGGCAGCTGCAATTATATCAGCGTAATTTTGGTTAATATTTGGCGTATAATGTAACAGGGCTCTGGCTTTAACAGCATAAGCAAAGCGAATCCAATGTTCCAGATTGCCACCATATACATTATCTTCCTTAGCAGTAAGAGGCCATACGGTTGCAGGGTTGGTGTTTTCTAAAAGGGTAATGCCTTCCTCCAATAGTTTAAGCACCTCACCATAGATTACAGCCTGATCATCGTATTTTGGAGATGGGTTATTTGTTATGGCCTCAAAAAAGGGCATATCCCCAAACATGGCGGTAGTTCTGAGAGTAGAGAATGCGAAAAGAATTTTACTAATACCTATATAATTTGTCGCCTCTTCCCTTTCTGCTGCTTCGATAGTGTTAAAAATATTTTTTCCAATGTCAAAGTAATGTCTTCTCCATTGCTTTACTCTATTGGCCGTGACATAATCCCAACGATCTTTGTACTTATCAAATCCACTGAATGTGGCTAATTGCTGAGTCACATAGGCCAGCTCATCGCCATGGTCAAATACACTGGTTGCAGTGTTAGAAATTACAGCTGGAAGCAAAAAATTAGGGGTGCTTGTTGTTGGGCTGTCCTCACTGAGGTTCACATCCAGAAAGTCATCGCACCCAAAATTCACTAAAAAAATCAAAGCCAATACTAGTGATAACTTTTTCATGGTTATTATATTTTTTTGAATATCATTTTATCCTAATTTAACACCATATAGCCATTCAAACAAATCTAAATTAGAAGCTGGCCCTGATATTTAAATCAAATCCCTGTACCTGAGGCACATTAAAGTAATCCAGACCAACCGTGCCCGAACCACCTACCCCTGCTCCGGCATAATTTACTTCCGGGTCGCCACCAGAATACTTTGTAAACAGTAATAAATTCCTTCCTGTGACTGAAACATGAATATTTTTTATCCTTAAAGACTCTGCAATACTTTGAGGAAGGTTATATCCAATTGACATGTATCTCAATCGTGCCCAGGTAGCATCTTCCACGAAGTTGCTGCCTACAGGTGTGTAAGATGTTGCAAAAAAGCTTTGGTTTAAGATAACCGATTCGGTATTAGGTGTAAAGACCCCACCCTCTTGCTCCACCACAGCATTGAAAGTGGTTTCCCGATTGCGATAGTCCTCCAAATATCCTGAGGAACCATTGCCTATCATAGTGGCATTGGCAGCATTTAGGACATCTCCACCAATTCTAATGTCAAACATAAAGGATAGATCAAAGTTTTTATACATAAATGAATTGGTGATGCCAATAATAGCTAAAGGCTCTCTGTTACCAAGATTGACCCTAGTGGGGTCAGTGGCTCTGGTTCCGTCACTATTAAGGACAAAATTTCCATCTTCATCGCGTAAATAAGTGCCAATTCGTGGTACCCCATTCTCATCTACCACTAATTGCCCAAATTCGTTGTATAAATAGGTAGTCCCTTCAATACCCAGAAGGGGCTCTCCTAATATCGAAATCGGGCGGGCTGATGAAATTAGCTGGCCTGGAGTAACCGGTAATCTGGAAACAAAACTAGGTAAGTCTACTACTCTGGACCGGTTGCCTGATATATTGGCCAATAAATTCCACTGAAAATCATTCTGGCTAAATAGCTCAAAATCTGCCATTATTTCCACTCCTCTGTTTCTTACTGAGCCAGCATTGAAGGTCAGTAAAATACCTCCGGAGGCTGGTGAAACTCTGGATTGGATAATCATGCCGTCGCTAACCATATTATAATAAGCAACGTCTAATTTCATCTTCCCATTATAAAAAATAAGGTTGGTTCCAATTTCCAATTCTGAGCTAATTTCAGGCGCCAGATTGGGATTACCTGCAAATGGACTAGCACGGAAACCACCACCTATTCCCGCAAAAGGTTGTAAAACAGTTATGGTCTGACCAGGCCTGGCATCTTTCCCAATTGCTGCATAGCTGGCCCGAACCTTTCCAAAACTGAGAATACTTTGTGAATTTAAAAACTCAGAAAAAACAACTCCAAGATTAACCGAAGGATAAAAATAGCCCTGGAAATCAAACCCCAAGGTAGAGGACCAATCATTTCTTGCCGTAGCCCCTAAGTATACGATCCCATCATAATTGACCCTCACATCCGTAAACGCCCCAACAATCCTTCTTCTCAAAATACCTTGAGATGGATCCGGAAAAAAGATAGATAGATTATTAATATTATCAAGATTTGGATTTCGGTATCCCGTTCCCCTTATGGTCGTACTTCTGGCGTTATCCCATTGAGCGTTGTGTCCCACCAACGCCGATATTTGAATCTTTTCGGTGAGGTTCTTTTCGAATTCTAAAAGCAGAGTAGAAGTAATCTTATCAGAATACCGATCCGCCTCTGTAATGACTCCGCTGAAAAGCTCTTCAGTCCCGGCACTACCAGGTCTGGTGATCTGCTTGTAGTGAAAATTGGAAATATCAGCACCCAAACGATATGTCAAATTCAAATTATCACTAATACTATACCTCAGTGTAGATAAGGCTATTATTCTATCCACCTCATCTTTTATACTATTATTATTTGCCGCCCAATGGGGATTTTCTCGCTGGCTCCACTCCTGACCATCCGGGCGGTCAATCAACCATCTTTTCGTGCCGTCCGGATTTCGACTTATCGACATATCATCATTAATAGGCCACAAATATGCATTAATCATATTTCCAAACGGTGCCCTGGAGTTATTAGTTTTGATGTAATTAAGAGAGGTTTCAAGGGACAACTTTTCACTAATTTTATTCTCCCCTTTTACAAATAAGCCAAACCTGCTTAATGCCTCAGCAGGATGTATCCCCTGATGATCAAGGTAATTTACCGATGCCAAAAGGCTGGACTTTTCTGATCCGGTGGTGAGGGATATATCGTGTTTTTGTACTGAACCTGTTCTTAGAAAATTATTGACATTATCAAAGGTAGGGTCTCCAGGGAGCACCTGGGGCCCCCAGTTGGCCTGACTTTGAGGATCAAACACTCCCACGTTACCTTGTTTAAAGGAATGTTGTTTTGGAGTAATTCTAAAAGCTTGCTCCATTGAAAAAGTGGAAGAGTAGGTTACTGAAGTGACGCCTGCTTTGCCTCTTTTTGTAGTAATAATTATGGCACCATTGGCCGCTTCGGAACCATATAAAGCTGAGGCCGCTCCGCTTTTAAGGACGGTTATGGATTCAATATCATTTGGGTTGATATCAAAACCCCTATTGATTCCTCCAAATGCAACAGTATTATCAATAGGAATTCCGTCCACTATAAATAATGGTTGGTTAATAGTAGATTCGGATATGGAATTAGCACCGCGAATCAGGATGTGACTGCTTGACCCTGGCGATCCGCTTGAGTTGGTAATTTGGGTGCCTGCCACCTTACCTTGAAGGGCATTAATCACATTATTCTGACCCGACCTTTGAATTTCCTGGCCCTTTACTTCCTGGACAGCGTAATTGATGGATTTTTTCTCCGTCTCCACCCCAAAGGCAGTCACTACAAATTCCTGCAATTCTGTAAAATCTTCTGACAATAAAATATCAACCACACTTTGGCCCTTTATTTCGACTTCTCTTGATTTATACCCGATATAACTAAAGGTAACCCTGGGCTTAGTAATACCAGAAACATCTAAGGTATAAGCCCCGTCTATATCCGAAATCACCCCGCGGGTGGTGCCCTTGATCATGACCGTGACTCCGACCAGAGGCTCATTAGTTTTTTGATCCTTAATGGTACCCCTAATCATATCCTGAGCATCAGCCTTTTGGGTCGTAAAAGAGACCAGGATCGATATGAAAAGCAGTAGTGGTACAATACGGTTCATAAGTCAAAATTTAAAACGGAAATCTAAAGTAGAAAACAAAAAAACTAAAACCAAACAAAATCATGCAAATTCACGTAAAAAAATATTTAAATCGGGTATATTTTACGAAAAATCCGAAGAATTAACGGCAAATAATGCGTTTTTTTTCTTGATTTAGCAGTTTTAATGACGAGATACCTCAGAAAATAAATTAAACCGGCAGATTTTTTCTGAGGATGGTTCCATCAAATTCAGAAACCAGCTATAAAAATAGTGAAAAAATTGCCTCTAATGCCCTTTTTAGAATATAAATCAAATTTGTATTGTCGTGTAGGCCTGAAATTATTAGATTTCGGGCAGAATCAAGTAAAAAAATGCAGACTTCGCCCATGCTCAGACAAGAAAGGCATGATTTAATTCTTCAGAAACTCCAGAACAGCAAGAAGGTTGTTTCTTCGGAGTTGAGCCTGGAATTACATGTATCGGAAGATACTATAAGGAGAGATTTGCGCGAACTATCAAAAAGTGGTCAAATACTCAAGGTACATGGCGGTGCCCTGGCTACGAGCCATCACCTGTTTCATTACCAAAAAGAAGAGATATTAGATTACGATTTAAAAAATATTGTAGCCCATAAAGCTATCGATTTAATTAAGCAACAATCAGTGATTTTAATGAGTGGGGGTACCACCAATCTGGTGCTGGCGCGGTGCATTCCAGATGAAATTACGGCGACCGTGTACACTTACAGCCTCCCCATAGCCATGCAACTCACCGAGCATCCCAATATTGAGCTCATATTTATCGGCGGAAAGATGCATAAAAGTGCCCAGGTAACGATAGGGATGGATGTGATTAGCTCGATCAATGAGATCAGGGCAGACTATTGTTTTATGGGTGTCAGTGGTTTGGATTTTAAGGCCGGTCTTACTGAAATTGACTGGGAAGTAGCACACATCAAAAAGGCCATGATCAGCATTTCTGAAAAAACTATTTTATTATCTACCTCTTCTAAAATTGGTACAGCCCAAAGATATCTCGTGGAAAACACAGAAAATATCCATGGCCTGATCACAGAGCTCGACCCGGAAGATGATCGCGTCAGGGAATTCAATAAAAAGGGTGTCCTAATTTATTAATTAGAAGAAATTTTGCGCCTGTTGCATTAATTTAAATTAATAGGTATTTAAAATACTGATAAAACTCTTCATGATCCTTATAGCAGATAGCGGCGGCACAAAAACGGATTGGAGACTTCTTCATAAGGATGCCACTATAAGCCAATTTAAATCTTCTGGTTTTAACCCTTACCTGCACAAAAAGGAGGTCCTGGAGCAGATCCTTGAGAATGAAATTTTACCTCAAATAAGCAGTCCAATTCAGGAAGTTTATTTTTACGGGGCAGGCATTTCTTCGGAAAATAATATTCATACCACTACCCAGACGATTAAAAGCAAAATTCCTGGTGCAGCAATACAGGTAAGCAATGATCTGTTGGCTGCTGCCAGAGCCCTTTGCCTGGACCAACCAGGCATCACTTGTATCCTGGGCACTGGTGCCAATAGCTGCCTTTACGATGGGAAAGAGATTATTCAAAATGCCGTTTCTCTGGGGTATATTCTCGGTGATGAGGGCAGTGGGGCCGACCTGGGCAAAACATTCGTTGCCGCCTGGCTCAGGGAGGAAGCACCGGAAAAAATCGCAGCAAGATTTAATAAGAGATTTGAACTCGACAGGGATATCATCCTCAGCAAAGTATATCAGGAGCCTGCACCCTCAGCCTACCTTGCAAGCTTTGGAAAATTCATTTTTCAGCAACTGGATGACCCATGGATTTATAAAATGGGTTATGACAGGTTCAATTTATTTTTTGAAAAAAATGTTATGAAATACCCTGAGCCTGAAAAACACATGATTCACTTTACCGGCAGCATTGCCTTTTATTTCGGCAATCTGATCCGGCAAGTGGCGCAGGATAAAGGCTTGCGTGTAGGGAATATCCTGGAGTCTCCTATAGCCGGGCTGACCCTGTATCATATGCCAAAAACAAATTCATTATGAAAGTCCGGAGAATAATAATTTTAATGATGGTAGCCTACCTGAGCGGGTCAATGGCTCAGAGTCAGGATGCTGATCCCTATAAGCTGGAACAGCTTGCTGATGAAGCCTGCAGTTGCCTAAAAGAAATCATTAATCCCATAGAGGATGAAGAACTCCTCCAAATCATTGAAAACATAGCAAAGTACGGACCACAGCAGGGCCTGGATCTCTACAGAAGAAGCCTGAATCATCTTGATCCAGGGCAGCAGCAAGAGCGGTGGACACAGATAAGCGGCAAGCTTGAGCCCATTTATAAAAAAGCTACAGATTGCGAAGCCCGGATCAAAAAAAATCATAGTGAGGTGTATGAGGCATCGAGGAAACCGGAAAACCGGAAGTATGTTCTTGAATACTTAAGCAGGGATGAGGTATGCCATACCTATGCCCGATATGTGCTGAAATGATCAAATATAAACTAACAACTAAGAATCCAGATCAAAAATAGAAGGTTATAAATCAATCCCATGCGCCAAACTGAAGCCCCTTCCAGATACGACAATTTAGAAAACATGACCATCAGAGAAATCCTGGAAGGAATGAACCAGGAGGATCAGACTGTGCCTATGGCCATCAAAGAAAGCCTTGACCAGATTGAGGCCTTGATTGAGCAGGTAGGAGTCCGGATGATTGATGGGGGCAGGCTGTTTTATATTGGTGCAGGTACCTCCGGAAGGCTGGGCATACTTGATGCCTCCGAAATCCCCCCAACCTATGGAATGCCTCCGGACCGTGTGATCGGCATCATAGCCGGTGGTGATGCTGCCATTCGGAAATCAGTAGAACATGCAGAAGACGATGAGGAACAAGCCTGGAAAGACCTGATGAAATATGATATCTCCTCTAAAGATATCCTGGTGGGAATTGCAGCCTCAGGAACTACCCCCTATGTAATCGGAGGTTTAAATGATGCCAACCGCCATGGGGTAGCCACCGGGTGCATCACCTGCAATAAAGATACCCCACTTGCAGCAGCGGCCAATTACCCAATAGAAGTAGTGGTAGGCCCTGAATTTGTGACGGGCAGCACCCGGATGAAAGCCGGCACTGCCCAGAAACTGGTTCTCAATATGATCACCACCACCACCATGATCCGGCTGGGTCGGGTCAAAGGCAACCGTATGGTGGATATGCAGCTTTCCAACAACAAGCTCCTGGACCGTGGCACCAAAATGGTCATGGAATCTTTGGATATTTCGTATGAGGTAGCCGCAGCACTCATCCAAAAGCATGGATCCGTGCGTGCAGCCATTGAAGGCAGCCCCTCAAAGTAAAAATAAAGCTGTCCTGAGTTCCTGCCTGCCATGCCTCCGGCAGGTAAACCGGCAGGCAGGTGTAACTCAGGACCTTTCCCCTACTGGCCGTAGCGTCACTCCCTGGTCGTAGCGTCTCGCTACGATCCGATTAGCAACTGTTACTTTATCGCTTGCTCTGCAAAAGCGCGCGAGGGGGTGGAATACAATTTCAATTCACCCTTTGGTTCGTGAGGACACGAACCAAGGCGATGGTCATCAGACTGCACTAAATACCCATGTGTGGTAGAAACCGTAAAGTCATCATAATACGCTTCCGAAGAGGAGGTGAATGCTTCACAAAAAAAGCCCAGGCAACACCTGAACTTTCTCTATTCTTAGCCGGGTCACAGACCCTCAATTTCATTAATTATGCCGTCTATTGGTTCGAAGTGATCCTGAAGGAACACACCGAACAGCTTGAGTAAGAATAATATCTACAGATGCGAGCGACAAGCTCGCACCAGCTGGGGTTAACCGGGTTTAAAATAGTAGTAAAACAATAATATACCATTAATCGCAAAAAAGAAGTTAAGAAGAACATCTAAAGTTTCATACTTTTGTAGCTCAGTCTTAATTTCTTCTCTCTCACTTCGCAAATTTTCCAAACTTTTTATAGCTTCTTTAGCATTTTCTCTTTTTTCATTTATAACATCATTAATATTCTTCTCAGAGGATAAAGTATCTAAAACTTTTTGACGAAACCTTACATTATAAATCAAAGAATCTTTAAAAGTTTTTGCATCATTAACTTTCCATTTAATTCCTTTAAAAGTTAAGCTTAGCTCCTCAGATTTTGTAGTAATTTGTTCAAGATAATATACCATACCCAGCTTTAATACAGATAATAAAATAAATAAATAAGCCAGAATTTGAATTCTATTCATAATTTAAAATTCAAATGGAGTTAATTTAAGTATAATTACATAAAGTTGTTCTCCCCCCTAGTCGTAGCGTCTCACTACGACCCAATAAAGTTAACATTTTGAAGGAAAATTGAAAAGATGCTCTCATTTATTAGGTATAAACCGCCCAGAGCGCTGATTTATGGGTCACTTGGGAGACCCGAGCGACTGGATGCGGGCCAGTGAGGATTAATTGCGCTCAATACCGGATCCGGGGATGCGGCCATCACTTCTGAACCGGAGGATTACGGGGCGACCAGCCACTTCTGTCATAAGGGGCTTAAGTACCAGCCGGGCATTGATACGGGTCTGCTCCAGGATGCCTCCGTCGATTGCTGCCTGACGGACCTCTGATTCCGCAAGCCGGTAGGCCCGTTGGATAAACTCCTTGTTCTCATGGTAAAAGAAAGTCTTAAGGCTGTAGATCTTGGTATTTTCCATGTTAAGTTTATAGTAACAAATCTCCGGCTCAGGTAAAGTGATCACCAGGGTGTCGCCCCGATCGGTGAAATCCTCTGCTCTGAGTTGCATCAAGTCAATACAGCCTACCACCTCTCCCTGGGTAATCAACACAATATCCGATGAAAAGGCCCTGATCCAATCCAGCTTGAATTTGTCTTCGTGCAGCTCAATTATTTCCTTCATATTATACCGTACCAATTCCAGTTTGCCGAGGGTTTCTACCTTGTCGAGCACTATTGTGGCCGAGGATTGGGTGGCAGGACCGCCCCAGTTGGTTAGATATACATAACCTACTATCACGGCAGACAGGAGGACTACCAGAATCCAGGGCAGCAGTCGTATGATCAGCTTGACTATCATATGTTTTTGGTATTAGGATTGATTCTACCCACAAAATAGAAATAATATCCGGCACGAAAGGCCATAATCCCGGCAATAGGCATCAAGGAAAGCGGTAATGCCTGTGGTAAAAATACCCAGGAGATTAGAAGCAGTATCAGATAAATAAACAGATATTTATTATAGGTGACAAACCAGGAAGGCTCTTGTTTTTTAAACCATATAAAGGCGAAAATCAAATGATGGGGCAATGCCCAGAGCAGATTGAAATTCTTGGCTGCAGCCTCGTGATCCGTAAGCAACCATAGAGTGAGCAGGAATAACCCCAAAAAACCCGTCACAAACCAAAAGAAAAAATCAATATGTCGGTTGTATTTTTTCTTTTTCACACCATAGGCCGTAAGGATCAGTACCACCAAAAATAGGAGTCCACTGACCACGTAAGGTTTGAAGAAGGTAACATTCTGGCCTATTTCAGGATTCCCCTCATAGATCACCACATGGTTTTTTACCAATGGCTGCCATTTCCCAGCCCTGAGAAGGTAGGCATTTGCCATGGAGTACTCTACATAGTCCGGCAAAAACATGTACATCCTGGGCTCGGCCTTTACATCCATAGGCAACCCCAGGCAGAGGTCGATGCCCAAATCACCCCATGGAAAAGGGCCCAGGTACAAATCCGTGAGGTCACGAATAGAATAGTCAGTATCAATGAAATCGAAATCAAATCTTAGATCATCTTCAAAAACCGTTTCCAGGGCATCCCTTATTCTGGTGGCACAGTTGTCGTAAAAATAGTCGTATCGATAAAACTGATTTTCCGGCAGGGCATTCCATTGTAAAAATTCAAACAGCCGATTCTTTTGTTCATGGTCAAGATTAAGCTCCTGCTCATGAATGAAGCGCCCATGGTACATGTAATAATTCCTGAACCGCTCGTATTCGGAAACGCCGAGTTTGTAATAAAGAAACCCCTTGGCAAAATTCAGATAAAAATTAGGCTGGTCGAAATCAAAAATTCCGTAATTATAAATATGGTCAATACCCAGGCTATCATCCCTAACTCTAAAAGCACTATGTCCGAAGGCCGCATAAAGCTCCTGATCATCCGGGCCGCAGGTAACGACCATGATCTGGCCTGATTCTGAAAGGGACCGGTATTGCCCAGTGGCTGTTGCCATTAATGCCATGGAAAGCAGGAAAAAAATAAATCGCATTCCTCTAAAATTTAATTATACTGCCAAGATAATGGGTTTTTATTTTGCCTGCCCACAAGGAATGGTAAATTTACGAACTAATCCTTCCGGGTTTTAAAATCATGGGAGGATTAAATAATAATTATAATGGGTAAAATCACTGACCATATCAATTTACTCTCCAAGCTTACTCCGGCTCGTTCCTGGAATGGCATCCGGGTTTGGAGCAGCTACCATTGGTCCAGAATGCGGGCAAAGCCTATCCATCGGGGCATGCCTGTAAGTCTGAGCCTGGAGCCCACCACCTCCTGCAACCTGCGGTGCCCGGAGTGCCCCAGTGGATTGCGCAGCTTTTCCAGGCCTACCGGAATGCTTGACCCAAACCTGCTTGAATCAACCCTGGACCAACTGGACCCTACCCTGCTCTACCTCCTGCTTTATTTCCAGGGAGAGCCCTACCTGCACCCGCAGTTTACGGATTTGGTGAAGATGGCCTCTAAGAGAAGAATTTATACTGCCACCTCTACCAATGCGCATTTTCTTGATTCTGAAAATGCCCGTAAAACCGTGGAGTCCGGTCTTGACAGGCTCATTGTTTCTATCGATGGCACTACCCAGGAGACCTATGAATCGTACCGGATTGGCGGCCGTCTCGACAAGGTGATCCAGGGCACAAAAGAAATTATCCATTGGAAAAAAGCCCTAAAATCCAGGACACCCCATGTGATATTTCAGTTTCTGGTAGTGAAGCCTAATGAACATCAGATCGGATCTGTGAAAAAAATGGCCCGGGAGCTAGGCGTCAATGAAGTAAGGTTCAAAACCGCCCAGATTTATGATTACAAAAATGGATCTCCCCTCATTCCTGAACAGGAGCAATACTCCCGATACCAGAAAAATGATGTAGGGCACTATGAGATTAAAAATAAGCTCCTCAACCAATGCTGGAAAATGTGGCATTCTTGTGTGATGACCTGGGATGGGGCCATTGTGCCTTGCTGCTTTGACAAAGATGCCACCCATAAGATGGGGTCGCTTTCAAACAACTCTTTTGAGGAAATATGGAAAGGAGATGCCTATCAAAACTTTCGTGGCGCCTTGCTGCGGTCTAGAAGTGAAATTGATATATGTAAAAATTGCACCGAGGGTACCAAGGTATGGGCTTAGCCCCAGTACTTTTTGATGGTTGTGGGAATAGGTTTATGTGAATTTAGCACGGTCAGAATAACCAGTTTTTAAATTGTATAAATTAAAGGGCAAAATGCGCTGTTTTAAATTATTGTTGCAAATTTTCTGTGCGATTCTACACTGGGCGGAGGAAAAAAGATGAGTCAAGGATTTAATCTATAATGTTCTTTTTTGCTTGCCCAAAAAAGAATAAGAAAAAGGCACCACCTCCAATGACGTCCCTCCCCGCGAAACCCACTGGCCCACCCTGCAGGAATCTGTCTTTTACAGTCTGCAAATTCGACAGGCTAAAATAATAGAAATGGGCTGCCTTTATCTTGCTTCTGCCCTGATAGACACATTCAAGGCTTGCTTGCCCTCAAGGCCCCGGAACGTCCGCGCTGGACGTGGACACCCAGCCGCGCCTTTATGAATCAAAATTATCAGTCAGTATCAAAAAATTATTAGGGTGACTTCCTGCGATCAAGAAGCGAAATCGATATTTGTAAGAATTGCACAGAGGGTACCAAAGTTTGGGCTTAGCCCCAGTACTTTTTGATCGTAGCTGCCATGGATTCGTGCACCTTCCCCGCAGCCAAAATCTCTCCCCCAAATATAAAATCACCGCCTCCCTTGAAGTCAGTGACCTTGCCCCCGGCCTGCTGCACGATCAATGCCCCTGCAGCCACATCCCAGGGACTTAAATTATGCTCAAAAAACCCTTCAAAACGGCCACAAGCCACATATACCAGATCAATGGCCGCACTCCCCATTCTCCGGATACCGTGGGTCTCTTGCATAAAATGATCGAGGATTTTTAGGTATGAGGCCATCCTGTTAAAATCATGGTAAGGAAATCCCGTTGCCAAAAGACTTGTGCCCAACTCTGTAGCCTCTGATACCTTTATCGGAGTGCCATTCAATGTGGCTTTTTCGCCCTGACTGGCCGCAAAAGTCTCCTGACTATTGACTTCATATACCACCCCGAGCAGTGGTGTATTACCCTCCACCAGGGCTATGCTCACAGCATAAACAGGGACCCCATGGATGAAGTTGGTAGTCCCATCGAGGGGATCAATCACCCAGTTGTACTGATTGCCATCTTTATCGCCGGTGCCCTCTTCGCCGATAATCCCAGCCTCGGGCATCAGCGCAGTAAGGGCTTTTATGATCTGCTCTTCAGATTTTTTGTCTACATATGAAACCAGATTATTAATGCCCTTATATTCAATGTCGCTGGCAGAAAAACCTTTTCGCTCCTGCGCGATAAAAGCCCCCGCCTTTTTAGCGATCTCTTCTACTTCCTTAAGCATTTTAGAATAATCAGACATTTTTTCTCGCGGTTTTTCCTTTGACAAAGGCAAATATGATAATCAACAAACTCACCCAGCCACCGGTTCGGCCAAGATATTCATAATGCTCAAAATAAAAGTCAAACCCCTCAGGGAAATTCCCATCAGAAGGTGATCCGTCCTGATACAAGTCAGCCATCATCTGAAATCCAATTGGTTGCGCCTCTGATATCAACCCGATGATCAAAGGGATGCCGATGGCCAAAATGATAAGGATGTATAGCGCCCATCGATAAGTACCTACCAGTATGGCCTTATCCCTCAGCAGGGCATAGTACACCAATACGTTCACCATCAGGATCCACAGACTACCGCCCAAATACCCGGTTTTGTGGTTCCATGACATGATGGCCCCTAGCGGCTCCAATGTTCTGGCAAGGACCAATGTCCTATCAAATAAATTGATTTTAATTTCCAGATATTCCAGGGCCAGCCAAAACAATATCAAAGTAAAATATCCGATCCTGTTTTTAGAAGTTTTTTGGGTATACCAGAAAATATAAAAGGCCAAACTCATCATGGCCCCAAATCCGAGACCCTGCACCCAGTAGGTCGGGTCATCCATACCAAAGTCCACAACTGACCTCGCGGTGAAAGCCAGTATCATAAAAAGTAAGATAAAGCCGGCAAAATTCCGATATGCACGGCCTCCCTGCTTGTGAAAAAAATAATCCATGATCCCCATTATCGGGGCCAGAGCAATAAAAATGGTCCATGGCACCCAAACGGAAACCCCCATCAAAACAATGGATAGACCGCCGAGGGCCAGAGGATAGTTTTTACTTGTCTTTTCCATGGACTACAATTACGATTTCACCTTTAATAGGCTTTTTCCCAAAGTAAGTAATCAAATCTGCAAGAGTTCCATTTTGGGTTTCCTCATAAATTTTGGTCAGCTCTCTGGAAACAGATGCCTGCCGGTCAGGCCCAAACTGTTCTGCCATCTCTTTCAAGGCCTTGACCAGTCGGTGAGGGGACTCATAAAAAACCATCGTCCGGGGCTCTTCCGTTAGGGCTTGCATCCTGGTTTTCCGGCCTTTTTTATGTGGGAGAAATCCTTCAAAAACAAACCGATCAGCAGGCAGCCCGGAGTTGACCAGAGCGGGTACAAATGCGGTAGCACCAGGGAGGCATTCTACCTTTACCCCCGCCTGGAGGCAGGCTCTTACCAGCAAGAATCCGGGATCAGAGATCCCGGGGGTGCCGGCATCGGTGATGAGGGCCATTTTTATGCCCTCGTTCAATTCTTCTATAAACCCCTCGTATACCTTATGCTCATTATGGGCGTGGTACCTGCGCAACTTGCCCTGAACCCCGTAATGCTTGAGCAGCTTTCCTGATACCCTGGTATCCTCTGCCAGGATGATATCCGCCTCCTTAAGAATGCGCACCCCACGGAAGGTCATGTCCTCCAGATTACCGATGGGGGTGGGGACCAGGTAAAGTTTAGGCTCAGCCATTGACGAGTTGATCAATGGCAGCAGCCAACTTACGGTCCTTTTCAGTCACCACATCCCCGGCATCGTGGGTAGAGAGGGTGATGTCAACCTTGTTGTACACATTAGACCATTCCGGATGGTGGTTCATTTTTTCGGCAATCATGGCTACCTTTGTCATAAATGCAAAAGCCCCGATAAAATCGTCAAATTTAAAGGCCCTTTTGAGTTGGTTGTTTTCTTCTTTCCACATGTCAATGAAGGTTTGTTTGATCAAAAATACAAAACCTGCCATTCAATTAATAACTCGGGAAGAAATCAATGGATCAAGGTAGTATTAAAGTGCAATCACCCCTTCCACCTTATGGGCAGCAAGGTAGTTTTGGATCACGCTTTCACTGGATCGCTCCATGACCTTGATGGTAAGGCTGATATAATTGCCTTGGGAGGATGGCTTTTCTGAGACTTCATGATTAGGAAATATGGCCCTGATCTGCGCCTCCCGGCCTTGAGGCACGATGAATTTGTAAGTATATAGGCTTGGCCACTGGTGCTCCTGCTCCAGCTTTTTACGAAAAGACTCAATTCTCTCAGTATCCATACAGGCTATGAACACAAAAAAAGCGGGGTAAAATTCCCCGCTTCAATGTTTAATAAAATTTGTATCGTTCGTCTTTGATATCAGCGGCTTTGCGGATGGCTTCCTCTACCGCCTGTGAAACCGCATTTCTTCTGACTTGAAGAATTTGTTGTTTGTATGGGGTATAATCTGCTATCTCCGGTGCCTCGGTAAACTGACTCAACTCAATGATCAGGACGCCCTCACTACCCACAAACGGCTGGGTGCGCTCGCCCTGCTCGAGGGAAAAGGCCTTGCCTATAGCCACAGGGTCCTCGTCCGCTCCGGGGATAGAATTGCTATAAAGGGTCAAATCGTTTGATGAAAATACCTCTGCAATCCCCGGATATAATGCCGACAAATCTTCTAATGAAGTTTCAGAATTGCCCAGTTGCCCGACAATTTTTTCTCCTTTTTTTTGGTCCAGAACTTTTTTCCTAACTGCTGCCCGTACATCATCCAAAGATGAGTGCCCTTCATCTACACGGCCGGTCATCAATCCCACTACATACTCTTCATCCAATATAAAAACCTCCGAAACGCTCCCTATTGAGCCATCTCTGTACAACCAGCGCACGACCTCGCGGGCTTCTCCCAGTCCTTCTACTGTCCTGCTATTCTTTTTTATATTTTTAGCTTCATATATAGGCAGCTGATCCTTCTCTGCGAGTTCCCTGAAAGTCTTCTCATTACTTACAGAACCTTGGAACAGGTCCGCATTTCTGAGGGCCTCATTCAATGTGGCATCACTAGGGATGATCTCAAGATCAATTAACGCCAGCTCGTACTCCAGGCGATCTACGGGCTCGGTAACCTCAATAATATGATAACCAAAATCCGTTTCTACTACATCATCCAGCAAACCTGTACCACCATGGTTAAATGCGGCTTCTTCAAATTCAGTCACCATATCACCACGACCAAAATACCCTAGGTCACCGCCTCTAGACGAAGTGCCATCACTGCCGTATCGGCTGGCCATGATCGAAAAATTGGCCCCTTCCTTAATGTCTTGAAGAACGCCTCTGGCTTCTTCTCTGGCAGTAATCCTGCCTACAGGGTCCTCTTTATCAGCACCAAAAAGGATATGACGAGCCTTTAACCGTTCTTTTCCTTCAGGGTTAATGGAAGAAACTTTGATAATCCTGTAATTATTAATACTTACAAATGGGCCATATATAGTTCCGGCCTCCAATTCCATATCTTTTATCTCTGCCGGAAGGTCGTTTTTCACAAAAACACCATAAGGTCTTTGGCCTTCGGAATTTAGGTAAGCAAATGTGGAGTCATTAGGTGCCGCAGCAAATTCTGTTTTCAATTGCTCAATTTCATCCCTCACAACTGCGGAATCCTGTGCGGTAGGCAGCGTAGAGAAGCTCACGTATATCATGCTTCTGCTTTCCTCATTCCTGAATTGATCCTTATTATCATTAAGGTATTTTTTGAGGTCATCATCTGTTACAGTGACTGCTGAATCGGGAACAGCATAGAAGGGCACGAAAAGATATTCTACTTCTGCTACTGATGTCTGGCTTTGGTAGACCCTTCTGGCTTCTGCCTTGGTGACATAATTGGTGTTAGTAAACAGACCATCATACTTCAATCTTTTTCTGGATGCCAGAAGTTCATTTCTGAATATATCCCACCGGGCCCTCATCTGTGGATCCTGCTCCTCAAGATTAGCTAAAAAACTTAATAGTTGTTGCCTGTCAAAGCCACCGGTGTTAGGATTAGTAAATGACTGCCGCACAGATGGGTCCATGTTTTTACCCATTAAAATATCAGTCATCTCTTCTGTGGTAACTTTCAATCCCAGGGCTTCATATTCCTTTTCAAACCCATGCTTTACCAGGAGCTGGTCCCAGGCCATTTGTCTCACTGAAAATTTTTCTCTTTCATTGGGCTGCCTTCCGAAGTTAAGGATGAAATTACTCTCCCGCTCCTGGATGGCTAATTGATACTCATCATGGGATATCTTCTCACCACGAATCACGCCCACAGTATTATCCCTGCCTCCACCAAAAATAAATGAATCCGGACCTAAGACATCTGCAAGCACAAAAGAAATTATGGCAAAGCCGATAAGCCCTACCACTACTTTACCCATCCTGTTTCTTAAGGTATTAATTACTCCCATCGAGTTTCTGTTTTTTTAAAATAGGCGCAAATTTAACCAGTTCCCTTCTAATATCAAACCTACCGGTAAAAGGTTTTGAGGAAAAGATTTATTCCTCCTGGGGATCTTTAATATTGACCTTGATATTGTCTAGCCGGATGTCCTGTCTGGATTGCACGGTGAAGGTGAACGGGCCACTGGAAACTGAATTTCCAACCTCGGGGATATCTCCGGTAATATCTAGTATTAACCCACCGAGTGTTTCGTAGTCACCCTCCGGGAGCTCCCAACCATACTTTTCATTGAGATAGTCAATTTCATGGCGGGCACTGAATATATAGTTGAAATCATCAATTTTTTGTTCCACCCAGTCTTCATCATCATGCTCATCCTGTATTTCGCCAAAGATCTCCTCGATGATATCTTCAATGCTCACTAGCCCGGAAGTACCTCCAAACTCATCCACTACCAGGGCCAGACTTTTCCGTTCTGTAATAAACTGAATCATCAGTTCATTGGCCAGCATGGTTTCAGGTACAATGATAATGGGCGTTAAAATCTCCTGAATGGTTTTAGGCTTTTTGAATAATTCCAACGCATGACAGTATCCCACTACATCATCAATATTATCTTTATATACCAACACCTTTGAATGACCACTGGTGGTGAATGCCTCTTTAAGCATAGCGAGGTCATCTTCAATTTCTATAGCGGTGATCTCAGTCCTGGGGATCATACACTCCCTTACTCTTATGGTCTTAAACTCCAGGGCATTATTAAAAATTTTCCTGTCTACATCTATGGTTTTATCCTCCTTATTTACCGAGAGGGTATTTTTGATAAAATGGTTAAGGTCGGTCAGTCCAAATACCGGCTTATCCTCCTCAAAGTTGAGCCGAAAGACGTATATGATTAAAAATTTTGACATCAACACTATTAAATAAACTACCGGAGTCAGCACCCAGTAAATGGCCTGCATGGGCAGGGCCAGGATATTGAGCATGGTGTTGGGGTTGATCAGGAAGATGCTCTTGGGCAGGAATTCTGCCGTCACCAGGACAATCAATGTAGAAATAACGGTTTGGACCAGCAGTATGATGATCTCATTATTAATTACCTCAGGTAAATATTGCGCTATAACAGGCTCCAAAAGTCGCGCCATAAATATACCGTAGATGACCAGTGCAATGGTATTGCCCACCAGGGTGGTGCCAATAAATCGCGATGGCCGGCTTGCAAAATATGAAAGTATCCGTCCGGTGAGGAGGCCTTGCTTACCCTGGAGTTCTATTTTTAATTTATTAGCCGATACAAAAGCGATCTCCACACCCGAGAAAATGGCTGAAAATCCCAGAGCTATTAATATTGCAGGCAGAAACGTTAAGTCCATAGATTACTCTGCTTTTTTTTGAAGGTAGCGGTTAAGCAATAAAAACATAACCGAAACCATGAACAGCCAATAGGCATAGGTAACGCCAAGATTAATCGATTGGTGAATGCCAATAAAGAAAAACCCAACTGCCAGGGCCACTGATATTGTTCTTATTAGCTTATTCATCCTCAATATAAAACTCACCCTCCGGCTTTTTGATTTGATACCAGGTAAATTCCTCATCGGCCTCTAAGCCTCTGCCATAGAGTACCTCCTCATCAAGCCTGATGGTAACAAATCTTTCAGTAAATATAAGGCCTTCATCCGGATCCCAAAATAACTCCTCGGTATTGAGCTGTTCGTTAGATTCAAAATTCCTCACCACTACATCTTCTCTACCCCGCCAAAGATTCTCACTCTTGAAGTAAAAAGCTTCATTAGCCTTGATGGTAGTTTTTACATTACCCAACTCGTCGAAAAAGGTAAGGAGCAGCCCATTTGGGAACTCCCGGTCCCCACTCTGAAATTCCAGCATGTAGGGGCTTTCCATTTTCATTTTTACAATGGCAGAGTCACTATGGTGCATCACGACATCCTCCACTTCACGCAAAGGACCATCATACTCCTTAAATTTGTTGAGTTGCTCATCCGTATTCACACAGGCAGCCATACTGCTAATAATAACAACTAGTGTTAGAATGATTTTAGCTTTTAGGGAGGATTTAAGCATGGTTGGAATCTGGCCTTTAAACACAAAAACTGCTTCCGGACCATTTAGGTTGCCGAAAGCAGTCAAAGTATTTGGGGTGTAATGTTTAGTCCCTGGTATCAATCACTACATCTTCATTAATCCAGCAGTTAACCCTATATGGATCTCCTTTTGCTTTACCCCTTTCGAAAATCTCCCCTCTTGAAGGAAATTGTTCTTTAGCAGCCTGCATTTGCTTAGTATTGCCAGCCATTTTATACATTTCATGGGCCGCAAGAAATACCGCGCGGTCTTTGACCCAGTCTTCCTTAGTAGCACATTCATCAAAACTGTAGTAGTAAAGATTCCCTATTAGGGTATAAGCCTCTTTTTTAGAGGGATCATGACCAAGAGCCGTTTTAAATTTATCACGTGCAGCCGCTTTTCTGCCTCTGCGGGAGTCCATTTTTCCTTTTTCAATAAAGATGTCGGCCTTTATAGAAGGGTCCTCCGTATGCTTAAGACTTTCATTAAAGTAGAATTCCGCACAGTCATAGTCATCATTGCCAGCACATTTGAGGGCAATATTTTTGGCCAATCCATAGTTAGGAGCATCATTGTAAATCACCTTTCCGGCCTCAAGCCACAGGGGATCATCGGTACATTTATCACCAAGCATGAATGCAAAGATCTTTTTTGCCAACCCAACATCGTTAGGATTCTCACGGAATTTAGGCTCCAGCTTTTGTTTTACAAAATCACAATCGATGGAAACAATATCTGCAAGAATCGCATCTATGGTCCCCTGCCATTCCTGAAGCTTGGTTACATTTTTACCGTTACTAATTTTATGATTTATAATTTTTGAGATTTTCTCATACCTATCCAATATCTCCTCATCAGTAAGATTTTTAAAGCTTTGGGCATTGACCTTAATGACGTTCATATAGGCCAGAAGACTTACATCCATAAAATCATTACCTGTCAAATCGATCGCCTCGTCAAAATACTCCAACATCTTGGGATAAGCACTAGGGTCTTTATAACTCAATCGAAATGCCGTATAGGCTTTTCTGTTAATAACGTTCTTTTTATCTCCGCATACGGCAGCCCTTTGATCATAAAGCATTATCGCAGAATCTACCAGTTCCTTTTTTCTGGCATCATCCTCCTCTATCTCAGCAAGGTTTTCATATATTTTGGCGCCATCAATGTATATTTTGGTATTAAGATCAGGGGCATTGGTCAGTAGCCAGGACCAGCCTTTTACAGCCCCACGGAAATCTCCTCTATCAAGGGCATCATTATACACCACAAATTTTTCTTTAGCAGTTTTTTCTTTTTCCTCATCAGCCGGCCAGGTCCATCCTTCACATTGACTGTAAGCATTGGACATGCCCATAAGAGAAGCCATCATAGTTACTATTACAAATACTTTCATTTTCTTCATTTTAATCAAATTTTCTTTGAACAAACCATCGATCATTAATTGTCATTCCAAAGTAAAACCTAAAATAATTTTCTGTGATTTGATTGCCTTCAAGGCTACCCCTCCAGCCATACTGAAAGGAGGCATCCACATTGGACCTACCCTTCACAGGTAGGGAAAGCCCAAAATTAATGCCAAAATCCTTAACATGCTCATCATTCACTAAAAAAGGTAATCTTTGCAATGTCACCCCTGCCCGATAAGTCGTTGCTTTTATGATACTTGCAGCCGTAATATCAGGAATAATCTCTCCTCCAATAATAATGGTGTACCCATCACTCATACCAAGATTCCTTCCTTCGAAATCTCTAAAATTATCCCACATGCTATAATAACCATCAATACCCAGCATCCATTTGTTGATCCTCTGGAACGATACTCCCCCACCAATTCTGCCAGGAAGCAGGATGGTGCCTTTAGTATTATTGTTTATGGTATCACCACCCACCAACAAATTATTTAAGGTGCGGATCTCATTTGCTTCAAACCTCCTTACGCTCATATTGTTTTGAAAATCAACCATGACTCCGGCGTTGAATTTCAAATCTTTAAATACAGAATCCGTATATACTGCTCCGAGAGAAAATTTCACATCTGAAGCGGCCGTCCTTTGATGCAAAACTCTTTGATAATTCGAAAAAACAGCGGAATCCTGAATTTGAGACGAGATATCATTGATAATAGAGCTAAAAATATAGGAAACTTTAGCCCCTACGAAAAAATTTCTGTTGACGGCATAACCATTCATCCAATAAAATTCGGTAAAGCCACCAGATCCATTTCTGGTTTCCTCCACCGTGAATGGACTGTTATTGATATTACGGGTACTTGTTTCGGAAAACCCCACGGAGCTAAAGGGTGCTATGCCAATGGCAGAGGTCCATTTTAATGGCTTTATAGGTAAGGCTAGCCCAAGATAGGCTAATCGCATCCCTCCCGAAGTACCCTCCACCTCACCATTATTCACTGTCCTCGATTCTCCCATGACAGCCGCACTATAGGTAGTATTAAAATTATAGACGAGTAAGGCCGGATTGCCATTGTTAAGCATAAACTGATTGCCATAGCTTAAAGATAATCCGCCCATCCCCTGGTGGGCTGTAGTAAGCGGGTATTGAAGCTCTCCTATACCTATTGAAGAAAATGGGTATTTCGTCCTTGTACCTTGAGCCAATGTGGCGTACGAAGTCCATCCCATTAACAGAAATAAAATCAAAGCCCTGCTACTCCACATGGTAAGACCAAATTCTGTTTAAACCCAACAATACTAACTCAGGATGCAATTCAACTGGTATTTTCAAAGTCTTCTGAAGCTTAGGGCCATCACCGCCCGTTAAAATGGATTGCAAATTTGGGAATTTATCTGCGTACATCCGAATGATTCCCTCAATTTCTAATTTAAGGCTGTAAAATACCCCGCTATGCATCGCTTCAGTGGTAGTTTTTCCTGTTAAATCTGGAGTATGCTCCGGGATTTCAAGCATTGGAAGCCGTGCAGTGAAGGCGTTCATAGCCCGGTATCGCATTCGCCATCCCGGCGAAATAGCCCCTCCATGATATTGGCCTTTTTCATCAATAAAATCAAAAGTAATACAACTCCCGGCATCTATGACCAGGGCATTAGTCTTAGGAAATAATACTGAAGCCCCAACTACCGCTGCTATCCGATCCATGCCCAATGTTTCCGGACTTTCATACAGCATTTCGATTGGCAAATCCGTGTCATAACTAAGCTTTAATACCTTTATGTTTTTATGTAATAGTTCCAAATATGGGATTTCATTGCCTGTCACACTTACCAGCACCACGCCCTCAGGATTATATTTTTCCACATGCTTAACCAGCAAATCGGGGCTACCCTCCGACTTTTCTATAAGTTCATCGCCAAGAAAAATACCCATTTTGGCACGAGTATTACCAATATCAACGGCGATTTTATAATTTGCCATAAAACTACCAACGTTTAAACTTTCAATATTAGCATAAATGGAGGACATACAAATCAATATACCTGATGAACCCGTAGTGGTAGGCCTGATGTCAGGCACCTCTTTAGACGGTCTTGACATTGTTTCGGTGCGGTTTAAAAAGGCAGATGACAAGTGGTCTTATGCAATATTAAAGAGCGAGACCATCCCCATTCCGGATGTATTTCTTGAGCATTTTGAGCTTATCTTTAGAATGAATGGGGCAGATCTGAACCTGCTCAGTCTGCAGGTAGGGAACTGGATGGGTGATGAGGTGGCGGAATTTATCCGTAAACTGGATGTGGCACCCCACTTTATCAGTTCTCATGGGCACACGGTCTTTCACCAGCCGGAAAAAAAACTCACCATCCAGATTGGCAATCCCTGGGCCATCCATCAAAAAACAGGCCTGCCGGTAGTCAGTGACTTTCGCAGTCTGGACGTGGTGCTGGGCGGACAGGGAGCCCCGCTGGTGCCCATCGGTGATCAACAGCTTTTTGGAGATTTTGCTGCCTGCGTCAACCTGGGCGGCATCTCCAATATTTCTTATGAATCTGCGGGTAAGCGCATCGCCTATGATATCGGGCCCTGCAATATGGTATTCAACTTTCTCGCAAAAAAGCTTGGAAGAGATTTTGACCGTGGAGGTTCTATTGCGCGTTCGGGGGGACTCTGCCTGCCTTATTATAATTACCTCAAAAATCTGGACTACTTCAAACAGCCCGGTCCGAAATCATTGGGTTACGAGTGGGTGAAAGCCAAAATATTAGATTCTTTTAACCAATGGTATGCAGATCCGGAGGATTTGATGCACACTTCGGTGCAGCATACGGCCGACAGTATTGCCGGAGTTATTCAACGTGAGGTCAATCAAGGCGGTAGGATTCTTTTTACCGGGGGTGGTACTTTTAATACGTATTTGATGGAGGAAATTAAGGCCCGGCTCCATAGCAGCCATGATGTGCACATCCCTCCGGATGAGGTGATTCATTTTAAGGAGGCATTGGTTTTTGCATTCTTAGGATTACTGAAATTAAGAGGGGAAGTCAATGTGCTCTCCAGCGTCACCGGGGCTACCTTTGATTCCTGTTCAGGCATCATCTATCAAGGGATCAGGAATCCCAAAAAAAAGCGAAAAAAAAGAAAATCAGCTAACCCTGATTGAGGTGATCACATCAGCTCCAAATTCGTCCTGCAGATTTTTAAGAAGCTTGGATCGGGCCATTTTTAACTCGTGGCGCAGGGGTGCTGAATCCAGCACGATACACAAGGTTTTGTCTCTGATATAAACTTTTTCGGTGTGTCCGGCAATGGTTTTACCCACAAGCTGCTCCCAGGAAGTAATCAGGCGGGTTTCTTCATACTTCTGCTGCAAATGATAGTTTTTGAGCATGGCCTTAAGGGCCTCACCCACTGTCATTTCATTGTTATTATTTCCAGAACCGGTATCCCGCATAGGTCAAATTTAGTGAAAATAGCCTTAATCTCCGCTTACAATCTTTCCATCCTTTACCAGTATTTCAAATCCGGATTCAAAAATTCTTCTGGATCGCTCGGGCCTGGCATCTGTAATAAATATTTGCTCAAACCTCCCGCTGTTGACCAGGGATTTAATTTGTAAAATCCGGTGGTCATCCAGCTTATCAAAAATATCATCGAGCAGCAAAATCGGTGCACTTCCCTTTTGTTCTTTAATTTGATCGAACATGCTTAACTTCAGGGCAATGAGAAAGGATTTTTGCTGTCCCTGAGAACCAAATTTTTTTACTGGAAATCGATCTGACTCAAATATAAAATCATCCCTGTGGGCACCCAGTTCAGTCCTTTGGAGCATCAGGTCCCGGTCTCTATTAGCTCTAAATCTAGATTGAAAGTCGTCATCCAGGACTTCAGTATCAAATTTGATGGAAACCAACTCCTTTCCTTCAGCCAGGGCCTCATAATTCACTTTAAAGTGGGGCAGGTAGGTTTGTAAAAATTCATTCCTTTTGGTGCTTATCGATAATGAAAGTGGCAAGAGCTGTTCATCATAAGTGTTCAAAAGTGCTGCATCCAGGCCCCTTCGGCCATCATGGCTTCTCAGCAGACTATTCCGCTGCCGCAATAAATGACTGTATTGAAGCAAATGATCCAAAAATACACCATCCATCTGAGCAATGATCCCATCGAAAAACTTCCTTCTCAGTTCACTGCCCCCCTGGATCATTTCGGTATCATCCGGAGCGATCATCACCACCGGAAAAAGCCCAATATGTTCGCTGAGTTTTTCATACTCATTTTTTCCGGCCTTGAAAATCTTCTTCTTCCCCCTCTGATAAGTCCCCTGAACCAGGGTAGGTTTTTCATCTTTTATAAAAGTACCCTGCACGGTAAAAAAAGGTTTTCCGTGAAGGATATTTTGGCTTTCATGAGTGCTTCGCGATGACTTGGTGAGTGAAAGTAAGTATATAGCATCCAGGAGGTTGGTCTTCCCGCTACCGTTGTCGCCCAATATGATATTAAGGCTCTTGTTTAAGGTGATTTCGGCCTTTTCAAAGTTTTTAAAATGAATCAAATTCAGATTTTCAAGGCGCATTCAGAATTTTTTAGTTATTTTCGCAGTCCATTTTAACAATCAAAGATAAGTCGCTATGGCCAATACCACCAAAGCAAAAGCCACCAAGTCTAAGGAAAAATCAGAATTCGATAAGGATACCTACATGGCCTGGTTTGAGACCATGATGCTCATGCGGAAATTTGAAGAAAAAGCCGGGCAGCTTTATGGCCAGCAGAAAATCAAGGGATTCTGCCACCTATATATAGGTCAGGAAGCTTGTGTAGCTGGGGCCATATCAGCATTGGAGCGCGGTGACAAGTACATCACTGCCTACCGGGACCATGCCCACCCCATAGCCTTGGGCTCTGATCCTAAAAAGGTAATGGCTGAGTTATTTGCCAAAGAGACCGGAATCTCCCGAGGTAAGGGCGGCTCCATGCACATGTTTGATAAAGAAAATCATTTTTTTGGCGGCCATGGTATTGTAGGCGGACAGATTCCGCTTGGTGCCGGAATGGGTTTTGCAGAAAAATATCTCAAGTCAGGGAAAATCAGCATTTGCTATATGGGTGATGGCGCTGTGCGTCAGGGGGCTTTTCATGAAGCCTTAAATATGGCCATGCTCTGGAAACTGCCTGTGATTTTTGCTATTGAAAATAATGGCTACGCGATGGGCACCTCTGTAGCACGTACCTCTAATGTTACCGATCTTTACACCCTTGGTGAGGCTTACAACATGCCTTCATATCCTGTGGATGCTATGTCGGTGGAAGAAGTCCACAGGGCTATGGCCAAAGCAGGCGAAAGAGCCCGAAAGGGAGAAGGCCCAACTCTGCTTGAATTAAGGACTTACCGATACAAAGGGCATTCCATGTCAGATCCTGCCAAATACCGCTCAAAAGAGGAAGTGGAAGAATATAAAGGCAAGGACCCGGTGGAGCAGGTCAGAAAAACGATTTTAGAAAAAAAATATGCTACCTCGAAAGATCTGGAGGCTATTGAAAATATAATCAAAAAGCAGGTAGATGAATGTGTGAAGTTTGCTGAGGAGTCTGATTACCCGCCTGCCGAAGAAGCCTACCACCATGTGTATATGGATGAAGACTACCCCTTCATTTCTGAATAATCCTTGTGTTGTTTATAATTAGGTATATTACTACCTTTGCGAGCCGTTTGCAGACCTAAATAAATTATGGCTAAAAAAGATAAAACTAAGAAGAATCCCGCTGGGAGTGAATTGCTTGAAAATCCAGAGGCAATAGCAGAGCGTCTTTCCCGAACTGAAGAATTTCTTGAAAATAATAAAATTGCTGTTTTCGGTGTTTTATTAGGTGTTGTACTATTGGTAGGCGGTTTTTTTGGTTATCGGTATTACCTGAGTACACAGAATGACATCGCCCAGGCTGAGATGTTTCAAGCGGTCTTTTACTTTGAAAAGGATAGCCTTGATTACGCGCTGAACGGTGATGGCAATAGCCTTGGGTTTCTCACTATCGCTGACGATTTTCCTGGAACCAAAGCTGCCAATCTGGCAAATTTCTATTCCGGGGCAGCTTATCTGAAGCAAGGCAAATTTCCCTTAGCCATTGTTTATCTGGAAGACTTTTCTTCAAGTGACCTCCTGCTGCAAGGCCGTGCCTATTCCCTTTTGGGCGATGCGCATATGGAATTGAAAGAGTATGATGAGGCCATTAATTGGTATAAAAAAGCAGCTGGATATAAACCCAATAAATTTTTTACACCGGGGTATATGCTTAAGCTGGCCTTAGCCTATGAGCTTACTGATAATAATGAAGAGGCTTTAAAAGTATACACAGATCTGATCAAGGAATATTGGGATACCAATGAAGCCAATGAGGCAAAAAAATATAAGGCAAAGCTGGGTGGTTAATTTCCTCTTTACCGAATGAAATTATAGGGATGGGGAAAGCACCGCATCCCTTTTTTATTGAATTTACATTTATAATTGAGCTAAAAATTTTACCAGTATGGCAAGTTCTGAAAAAAACCTCAGCCAATATGCCCCCACCAATATGGGGTCAGTAGCGGATAGTAATTTTGGAATCGTCGTTTCAGAATGGAATGAAGAAATAACTGGCGCGCTCCTCTCAGGGGCCATGGATACCTTAATTGCCAATGGTGCTAAAAAGAAAAATATTTCGATACATTATGTGCCCGGTAGTTTCGAACTGCCTTTAGGAGCCCAATGGCTTGCCGCTGACAAGAAATACGATGCGGTAATTTGCCTGGGTTGTGTCATCCAGGGTGAAACCAGGCATTTTGACTTCATCTGTCAGGCCGTAGCACAGGGCCTTAAAGATGTAATGCTAAAATATAATAAGCCGGTAATTTTTGGAGTGCTAACCACGGACACCAAAAAGCAGGCCCTGGACCGTGCCGGTGGCAAGCATGGCAACAAGGGTGATGAGGCTGCCATCACGGCGGTTAAAATGCTAGGTTTTAATAAAAGCAGTTAACCCATGTTTAAGATAATGAAATTTGGAGGGACGTCAGTAGGCCTACCCTCCCGGATGCAAAAGGTGGCCCGATTAGTAACCAACCCTGAGGGGCCGGTCATTGTGGTCCTTTCAGCTATCTCAGGTACCACCAATACCCTGGTAAAAATTTGTGAATTTATAAAAGCCGGGAATGCTGAAAAAATCCAGGTGGAAATAAACAATCTGGAGCGATCCTACCAGGTTTTTATTAATGAATTGTATTCCCAAAAGACATCCCTGGAAAAAGGAAAGGCTGTAATTGAAACCCACTTTGGATTATTAAAAACCCTTGCTCAAAAGCCCTGGTCTGTTGACCATGAAAAAGAAATCCTTGCAATTGGAGAGCAGGTATCCACTCGTTTTTTTACCCATTATCTTGAAGAGCAAGAGATTAGCGTAAAGCTATTGGATGCCCTGGATTTCATGGTTATTGATGAAAATCATGAACCGGTATTGCCGGCGATCTCAGAAAAAATAAAACCGCTATTAGAAGGCAATAGCCCCAGGATTTGGGTCACCCAGGGATTTATATGCCGGAATGCAAGTGGCAAAACAGACAACCTTAAAAGGGGTGGCAGCGATTATACAGCCTCCCTGATCGGTGCAGCGATTCAATCACCTGAGGTAGAAATATGGACCGATATCGATGGTCTTCATAATAACGACCCCAGGGTGGTGCAGCCCACCTATCCCATAGCACATCTGAACTTTGATGAAGCGGCTGAGCTGGCTTATTTCGGGGCTAAAATTTTGCACCCCAGCAGCATATTGCCTGCTCAAAAGTACAGCATCCCGGTAAGGCTCAAAAGCACCATCAACGAAGAGGCCCCCGGTACGCTGATCTCTAACAATACAGATGACCTTGCCATCAAAGCCATTGCTGCCAAAGACAATATCACTGCCATAAAAATCAAATCCACCCGAATGCTGATGGCCTATGGTTTTCTGAGGCGTGTTTTTGAAGTCTTTGAAAATCATAAAACCTCTATTGACATGATTACCACTTCAGAGGTGGCCGTCTCCCTGACTATAGATGATAATACCCATTTGGAAAAAATTATCCATGAATTGGAGGAGTTTGGCACCATCATCACCGACCATAATCAGACCATCATTTGTATCGTGGGTAATATGATTGCAGAAAAAAAGGGCGTAATCAAGCAAGTCTTCAATGCCTTGTCTGATATTCCGGTCAGAATGGTATCATACGGCGGGAGCAGAAATAACATCTCCATGTTACTGGATACCCAGTATAAGGCAGAGGCCATGGCCAATCTAAATTCAGGATTGTTTCAGAAAGGCACCGAAGTGAAAGCCTAGGCGAAGGCAAAGAATATCAGCCAGGTGATAATCAGTAATGGGAACAAAAATGGGATTGCAAACCGGATCATGTATCCAAAGAAAGATGGCATTTTAATACCTACCTGCTCTGCGATAGATTTAACCATAAAGTTAGGCCCATTGCCAATATAAGTGAACGCCCCAAAAAATACTGCGGCGATAGATATAGCCTTCAATGAAAGCACTGAGTCCTCATATACACCACCGGCAGCGAAATCACGCACATTGTCAATGAGATTGATGCTCCCTCCTTCTGCAGACATGGCCGCAGCCAAAAAATTAAGATAGGTCGGAGCATTATCAAGGAATCCCGAAAGGATCCCAGTGCCCCAATACAGGGTATTATGGGTGATAAGCCTTGCCCCGTCAGGAGAAGCCGCAAAGTTACCAACCAGTTCGAGGGCAGGCATCATGGTGCCGAATATCCCCACGAATATGAAGGCCACTTCCCGAATGGGCTCAAAGCTAAATTCATTGCCTTTTAGGGAAGTTTGGTCAGCAAATTTGAAAGAAAGATAAGCCACCGAAAGCATGATGATTTCTCTGACGAAGGAAAATTTCTGCCCATCATAATGAATGGCCGGCACCCAGTCTATTACGTTGGGATCAAGGAAGACTGAAATGATTACTATCGTCAGCCAGAAGAAATTTCTGGTCCCTGTCAGGGTGATTTTATTGGTATAAGAAGCAGGTGCTTCGATAGTTTCGTCCCTTTCGACACTGCGTTTGTCAAACCAATAAAAGATACCTGCCAGCACCAGTACCCCTACAACCCATGGCAAAATGTTATGCTCAAGTGTCCAGAAAAAGGGCACCCCCTTTAAAAATCCTAAAAACAAGGGAGGGTCTCCGATGGGTGTGAGCGATCCCCCTACATTACTGACGATAAAGATAAAAAACACAATATGATAGGGCCTGATCCGGTCTTTATTAAGACGGATAAATGGTCTTATCAGTAGCATGGAAGCACCGGTGGTTCCTATAAGATTAGCGATCACAGCGCCAATCAGGAGAATCATCACATTGGCCTTGGGTGATGAGGCTTTATCGATATCGATCATAATCCCACCAGAGGCAATATAAAGAGATGCAAGCAGGGAAATAAACTGCACATACTCGGCCAGGGCATGGATCGGGTGGTGGGCATTATGGAGGATAAACAAATAATACCCAACTACAATTAAGGCGAGGATCACCGAAATTTTAGGGTAGTTTTTATGCCAGAAATGCTCATAGAACAAAGGGCCCGTAGCAATCATTAGAAGTAGCACCACAAAGGGAATCACTGACCACCCTGCGGCCGGAGTGCCATGACCATCGGCAGCTACCCCGGAAACGGCAGTTGCTTCAGCAAATGCCGGCTGCACAGAAAGTATCAAAAGGACCAATAAAGAGCCTAATATCAACGATATTTTGCCCATCTTTTGAAAAGCCATATTGATTAGCAGTCGAGGTTCAAATCAAACTAAATGCTATAATAATAAATTTATTTTACCAAAACTCATATTAATGGGAATTGAATGTTTGAACCACAAATATTTTAATCACCTGTTGATTAAATCTACAATAAAAGTCTCAGTGCGGCCTCCAATGATGTAGAGGCAATCCCAGTTTTCTTAGAATTAGTAGCATGGGTTTTAACCAGAGCTTTTTTTATTGTATTGGAGATGTCATTAAAAATTTCTTCATCCACCATATTCACTTCAGTTTCCATAAAGTAGGCAAAAACCCTGGCCATACCACAATTGGCTATAAAGTCAGGGATCACCGAAAATCGGGCATCTGCATAAAGTCCGATAGGTCCCAAAAATATTTCATGGTCAGCAAATGGCACATTGGCACCACAGGCCATCACCTCCAAACCAGAATTTGCCATGCCTTCCACGTGCGCTCTGGTGAGCAAGCGCGATGAGGCTGCCGGCACAAAAATTTCAAATTCCTCACCCCAAATTTTTTCATTAGCCTCCTCAAAGGAAATTAAATCATCTGACATCAGCTGATTGCCCTTTTTCTGAGAAATAAATTTTACGATATCCAATCTCCCATATCCTTCCGGATTGATGAGCCCCCCGGATCGGTCTATGATTCCGGTTATTTTCACGCCCATCTGAGTCAGGAAAAAGGCCGCTGCCGCACCAACATTGCCAAAGCCCTGAATTACCGCGCGCTTCCCTTTAATCTCGCCACCCCAGATATCATAGTAATGCCGGATAGACTCTGCCACCCCATACCCTGTAGCCATATCCGCTACGGAATATTTCAAGGCAGTATTTGGGGTAAAATCCGGATGCTCCACCACTTTGACCACCCCTAGTCTGAGCTGCCCGATCCGGTTGACCATCTGCGGCTCAGTAGGTTTATAGTGTCCGGTAAATACCCCCTCCTGAGGGTGCCATATGCCTACATCTTCTATGATGGGGATGACCTCCCGGCCTTCATCCACATTGAGGTCGCCACCGGTGCCATAGTAATACTTCAGGAGCGGCTTAACGGCTGCATACCATCGCTCCAGCACTTGGATTTTTCTTGGGTCAGAAGGATCAAAATTTATTCCCGATTTTGCGCCACCAATCGGTGGGCCCGATACGGTGAACTTCACTTCCATAGTCTTGGCCAGTGATTCCACCTCAGACCGATCCAATCCCGGCCTCATTCTGGTGCCACCTCCTGCCGCTCCCCCACGGAGGGAGTTGATCACTACCCATCCCATGGCCTCAGTTTCCGGGTCTTTCCACTCAAAAACAATCTCAGGCTTTTTATCGACAAATTTTTTTAGGAGTTCATTCATAATATTATTGGCTGCTAACAAATTGTGGTTTAGGCCTGGCAATCAGGCAGGCAGATTCATTTAAGGCACGAATGATTTTCGGACTCTTGATTTGGGAGTAAGGCCTGCCTGCACTGCCCGATCCGGATAGTCGGTAATGATGCCATCCACTCCCCATTGAGCCAGCGTTTTCATTTTATCTATTTCGTTGACCGTCCAGGGGATCACTCTTATTTTTTTCTTTTTTAATTCGGTGACTTTTTCCCTGGTAAGCAACTCAAAATATGGGCTGTAAATTTCAGGAGTGAACCCCAGCGTTTTCAAATTCTGGTCTATTGATTGATCATTGGCTATCAATACGGCAAGTCTTACCTGAGGATATTTCTTTTTCCAGTATTGGAGCACTCTAAAGTCAAATGACTGTATCACTACCCGCTCCCAGGGTAAAAAAGCATCGATCACGGCATAAACCAAATCAGAAAACTCCTCTGGTTTTGGGTGAAACACTCCATCACCGTCCGGGGTGGATTTGATTTCAATATTATAATCTACCTCTATTAAGGTCTCCCCTTTGACATGGCGCTCTACATTTCGAATGACTTCCGAAAGCAGGGGCTTGGAGGCCTGTATGGATTTTTGCCTGGGAAAGTTGGGATGCCTGACCGACCCACAGTCATAAGCCATTACCTCCTCGTAGGTCATTTCATATATGTTGTGGGTTTTCTCCTGTTCCTTGGGGATCTTATTGCCTGAGGGATCAAGACATATTTCAGACGCAAACCAAGGTTCATGGGATACGATCACCTGCCCGTCTTTGGTAATGGCCAAATCCATCTCTACCGTGGTGACCCCAAGGTCAAGGGCAAGGATCATAGCAGGTATGGTATTTTCTGGGAGTAAGCCCCGGGCACCGCGATGCCCCTGGATATCAATTTTTTGTGCCATGAGGGGACCTTGAGAGCATATCACTACGAAAAAAAAAAGATTTCTGATCATACTGGGGGTACCATTTCTGAGAAGCAAAGTGGGACGTACTGGATTCGAACCAGTGACCCCTACCCTGTCAAGGTAGTGCTCTAAACCAACTGAGCTAACGTCCCTCAAGAAGAATTTGGTTGCCTTAAAACCAAAAAATTACTCGGCGAAATTACTAAAAAGATTCTTTTGACGATGGTATTAAGTGTTAAATTAATTAGGGTACCTGGTGCAAATACTTAATTATCTAGGCTAAACCCTTTATATTTACCTTTTCATGAAGCTCTGGCAAAAAGACTTTGAAGTAGAAAAGAAAGTATCCGTCTTTACCATTGGCAAGGACCAGGATTTTGATTTGGTGCTGGCACCATTTGATGTAATGGGCTCACTGGCACATTTGGCCATGCTGAAAAAAATAAAATTGGTAACAGCTAGTGAAGCAGCTGCGTTGCGAAAGGGGCTTTTAGAGATTTATCAGCAAATCCTATCAGGCACTTTTACTATCCCGGCTGAAGTAGAAGATGTCCACTCACAAATCGAGTTGATGCTCACCAGGAATCTGGGTGACGCCGGTAAGAAGATCCACAGCGGGCGCTCCAGAAATGATCAGGTCCTTGTTGCTATCAAGCTTTACCTCCGGGAGGCCATCCATGATCTGACACAACAGACCGGGGGTCTTGCTAGATTGCTGTTGGAAAAGAGTGAAACTTATCGCGACTATCTACTCCCGGGATATACCCATATGCAGGTGGCCATGCCCTCCTCCTTTGGGCTATGGTTTGGGGCCTATGCTGAGAGTCTCACAGAAGACCTGCTTTCCCTCAAAGCCGCCTATGACCTGACTAATCGTAATCCCCTGGGGTCCGGTGCCGGATACGGCAGTTCCTTCCCTTTGGACAGGGCCCTTACTACTAGTCTCCTTGGATTTGAGGGGATGCACGTAAATGTGGTAAATGCTCAAATGAGCAGAGGAAAAACTGAGAAAAGTCTCGGTCATGGGCTCAGTATGGTGGCAGGAACCCTGGCCAAGCTGGCTATGGATGTATGCCTTTACATGGGGCAAAACCACGGCTTCATCTCCTTCCCGGATGCGCTCACTACCGGGTCGAGCATTATGCCGCATAAAAAAAATCCTGATGTGTTTGAGATCACTCGCGGGCAATGCAACAGGATACAGGCCGTACCCAACGAATTGTCCATACTTCTGACCAACCTGCCCTCCGGATATCACAGAGAGCTCCAACTGACCAAAGAAATACTTTTTCCTGCCATTGAAAATCTAAAAGCCTGTATCGACATGACGGCTTATATGCTAAATGAAATCAAGGTCAAAAAAGACCTTTTGCGGGACCCCCGGTATACCAACATCTATAGTGTAGAGGCCCTTAACCAATTGGTGCTGGAGGGGATACCATTCAGAGATGCTTATAAAAAAATTGCCGCAAGTATTGATTCTGGGGAATATAAGCCTCCTGAAAAAGTCCATCATACCCATATAGGCAGTATAGGAAATCCTGGAACAGCCTTAATTGAGGAGCAACTAAAGGCAAATATGGCGGCATTCAATTTTACCGGTTATCAAAAGGCAATCCGGCAATTATTGAAGAGTTAAAACTAAAACCTGGGATTTTAAATCTTAATTTTCCGGTAATCCCAACCAAAGTTTTAACTTGCAATAGCGGTGTGGGAACCTTAACTCCAAGAATGAGCAGCTTACTGAATTTAAACATTTTTCCCCCAAACATCCTTCTTAAAAAGGGGTTGATTATTCCCTCTTACACCATTAGGAAAAAGGCCATTCTCACCGGGCAATTTTCATTATTGTCCATGGCAATGGCCATTTTTTATTCTGTTTTTGATGCCTTTGTAGGCATACCGGAAAACGTCGCTATTTATATCCCTTTGGCCATAGTAAGTATCGCCGCATATCTGCTCAATAGAAACGGCCATTTTTTCATTTCAAAAATAATTCTGCTGCTGGCAGGCAATACGGTAGTCTTTCTATTTGCTACAAGAGAAGCTCATGCTACAGGTTCGATACTGATTTTTATCCCAATTGCTATCGCTGCTATAACCTTATTCGGATATGAGCGGCGGGTGGTGTCAATGATGTTTGTAGGGCTTTCCATATTCCTTTCCATCATAGTATTGAAATCAGATTTTACAATATTAAGGCACATCACATTTTCAAATGAATACATTGCTGCCAATTTCATATTCAACCTGATCAGTACCATGGTAATCTCCTCCATGGCCGTATATTTCCTTATTGACATCAACTATCGTTCAGAAAAAACACTATTGGAAAATGAAAATCGGTTGCGCTCCCTCACTGAAGAATTGGAGAAAAGCAGAAATCGGTTTGAACTTGCAATTAAGGGCTCAAGCGCAGGCATTTGGGATGTCGATTTTGCTACCAATACGATATATACTAGTCCACTATTAAGAAAAATGATTGGATTCGAGGAGCACCAATATGAGCGCATCGAACTGGAAAGATTTTTCAAAAGGATCCATCTCGATGATGTCGACCGGCTCAGAAAAGCAGTAGATGCCCATTTAAAACGTCAATGGCCATTTCGGATTGAGTTGAGGATCAGGAAAAGTGATAATACCTATGGGTGGTTTTTGGACAGCGGTCAGGCAGAATGGGATGAGGCAGGACAGCCGATGCGGATGGTAGGCTCCCTGGTTGACATCACACTGGCAAAAAAGGCTCAGGAAGAAGTCAGCAGGCAAAACGAAATGCTGGCAAAAGCCAATTCGGAGTTGGACCGATTCGTGTACAGTACCTCACACGATCTGAGAGCGCCATTGAGTTCGGTTCTTGGCCTTATCCACATCATTGAAAAGGAAACTGATCCCAAGCGGGTTAGCAAATGTATCGAAATGATGAAGGAGCGTGTAGAGACTCTGGACAATTTCATACAGGAAATTATCGATTATTCCCGCAATACCCGTGTGGCTGTAAGCCTGGAACCTGTGATGATCAATGAACTGGTGGAGTCCTGCCTCAAAGACCTTAAGTACATTCCGGAATTTGACGAAATCGAGTTTAAGAAAAACTTACCAAAAGACCTGGTGATCAAAACGGATCGCAGCAGACTTAAAGTGATATTAAATAACCTCCTTTCCAATGCTATCAAATACCACGATCCGGAAAAGGAAAAACCATTTATAAAACTGTCCGTGGAGTCGAGTAAATCCAAAACAAAATTTATTATTGAGGATAATGGTATTGGCATCTCCAAAGATTATCTAGACCAGATTTTTGATATGTTTTTCCGTGCCACTGAGTCATCTAAGGGCTCCGGGCTGGGCTTATATATTGTGAAGGAAATGATCGAAAAATTAAATGGCACGATCCAGGTATTTTCTGAGGAAAAAAAAGGGACCCGGTTTGAAGTCTCCATCCCCAACCATAAATAAATATTTCAAGAGCCCTTTTTTACCAATTTATCTATCTTTGCGCCATGACAAAAAATGACAATCAACCAGAGGGGTTGCTCAAGGCAATAATCGGCCATGCCAAGGAGTATGGTTTTATTTTTCCATCGAGTGAAATTTATGACGGGCTCAGCGCCACTTACGATTATGGGCAAAATGGCGTATTGCTAAAAAACAATATTAAAAAATACTGGTGGCAGGCCATGGTCCAGCTTCAGGAAAATATTGTGGGTATTGATGCGGCAATATTCATGCACCCTACCACCTGGAAGGCCTCTGGGCATTTGGATGCTTTCCATGACCCCATGATTGACAATAAGGATTCCAAAAAACGATACCGTGCCGATGTGTTGATTGAAGAATATATCAGCAAAATAGAAGGTAAAATTCAGAAAGAAATTGACAAGGCCGGGGAACGGTTTGGAAAGGATTTTGATGAAAAAATGTTTCGGCAAACTAACCCCAGGGTTGTCGCCAATCAGGAGAAAATCGACCAAATCAATACCAGGCTCAAAGAGGCTATGGGCGCCAATGACCTGGCTGCTATCAAAGTCCTGATCGAAGACCTGGAAATCGCAGACCCGGTATCAGGATCAAGAAACTGGACGGAGGTGCGCCAGTTTAATTTGATGTTTTCTACCGAACTGGGTTCCCTGGCAGAAGGAGCCAATAAGATTTATCTGAGGCCTGAAACCGCCCAGGGAATCTTTGTTAATTTTCTGAATGTGATGAAGTCCGGCCGCCTAAAAGTACCTTTTGGTATTGCCCAGATAGGTAAGGCTTTCAGAAATGAAATTATTGCCAGGCAGTTTATTTTCAGGATGCGGGAGTTTGAGCAAATGGAAATGCAATATTTCGTTAAGCCTGGATCGGAGCTGAAATGGTATGAGTTCTGGAAGGAATATCGTATGGAATGGCATAAGAATCTTGGGTTTGACACTTCATATTACAGATTTCATGACCATTTGAATTTAGCGCATTATGCCAACGCCGCTTGCGATGTAGAGTTTAATTTTCCAATGGGCTTTAAGGAGCTGGAAGGGATCCACTCCAGAACTGATTTTGACCTAAAGGCCCATGAAGAGCATTCCGGCAAAAAGTTACAATTTTTTGATCCTGAAGAAAACAAGGGCTATGTGCCCTATGTCATTGAGACCTCTATTGGGCTTGACCGTATGTTTTTGGCCATACTTTCTGCTGGTTACGAAGAGGAAAAACTGGAGGACGGCTCAGAGCGGGTAGTCCTTAAAATTCCCCCTGCATTGGCTCCGGTACAAGCTGCTGTTTTGCCTTTAATTAAAAAAGACGGCCTCCCGGAAAAGGCCCGTGAGATCATGAATGATTTGAAGTTCGATTTTCAGTGTCAGTACGATGAGAAAGATGCCATTGGTCGGCGGTATAGGCGCCAGGATGCGGTGGGTACACCATTTTGTATTACCATTGACCATCAAACTCTGACTGACGATACCGTAACCATAAGGGAAAGAGACAGTATGCGCCAGGAGCGGATTGCCGTCAATCAACTCGCAGCGGTCATTGATCAAAAGGTTTCCATGAAAACCTTGCTCAAAAAGCTTCCTGCTTTCGAAATGGTTTAGTCATGGATAAAATCCTGGTAATAGCCGGCGTTGCCATCTTTGTATTTCTGATGCAAAGCCGCAATGAGCCATGGTTTAGGGACTTGTCCATGCGTCTGGCGTACCTCATGCAGCCCTTTCCGGTTAATGTAAAGCAGGCCCTTCTTACCAATTTTCCTTATTACAGAATGCTGAATTCTAAACATCAGCAGAAGTTTAAAGCCAAAGCCAATCATATTGTCAGGACTAAAGCTTTTATTGGCAGGGGTGGCATGGAGGTTACTCCCATGATGAAGTTATTAATTGCGGGAGGTATGGCACAGGCTACGCTTGGATTTCCGGGGGTGGTACTGCGCCATTTTGATAAAATACTGATTTATCCCGACCGGTATTATTCCACCATCAACCGCACCTACCACCAGGGAGAGGTCAATCCCCGTGGGGGAATAATCGTCTTTTCATGGAACAATTTTATGGAAGGCCATCTGGATAAAGAGGATGGCCTCAATCTCGGCCTTCATGAAATAGCTCATGCGATAAAACTTGAAAATATCATCAATAATGGTGAATTTGGCTTCCTGGATTTTACCTACTTCAAGCAGTGGCAAGAACTTGCCGCTTTAGAAATACCAAAAATAAAATCCGGAGTGCCCCATTTATTCAGAGCGTATGCTGCCATCAATAAACATGAGTTTTTTGCCGTAGCATTTGAAAACTTTTTTGAACGCTCCGGTAGTTTTGCCAACCAACATCCTGAACTATATCAAGCCATGTGCCGGTTGTTGAATCAGGACCCGGCTCATGTGATGGAAAATACCAAACAAGTATTGATATGAATGAATGGGAGAACAGATTGTCAGGAAAAAGAATGGGTGACCAAAAGGCCGCGACCCCAGATCCTACGCGCAGTCCATTCGAGCAGGATTTCGACCGGATCATATTCTCCTATCCCTTCCGCCGGCTTCAAGACAAAACCCAGGTACATCCCCTGCCCGAGCACGACTTTGTGCATACACGCCTCACCCATAGCCTTGAAGTATCTTCTGTAGGCAGGTCATTAGGTAAACTGGCAGGATATGAGATCCTCGAGAGATATCCTAAGCTCAAAGAGCATTTTACCTTCAATGATATTGGGGCCATCGTAGCGGCAGCCAGCCTTGCTCATGATATTGGCAATCCACCCTTTGGGCATTCCGGCGAAACGGCCATTTCAGAATTTTTTTCTACCCACCCGCAAGGGAAAGCCATTCAGCCATTGATAACACCGGAGGAATGGCAGGACCTGATCCATTTTGAAGGAAACGCTCAGGGATTCAGGATGCTCAACAGGCCACAATACCAGGGCTTAAGACTCACCTATGCTACCCTAGCAGCCTTCACCAAGTATCCCAGAGAAGCCGCTCTCAAAAATGCCCAACCTGACAAAGCCAGTCAGAAAAAATATGGCTACTTTCAATCCGAAAAACACCTGTTTCAATCCCTGGCCCGGGAAATCAACTTACCATCAATCCCGGGGCAGGAAGGAGCATGGTCCAGGCATCCATTAGCATTTTTAGTGGAGGCAGCCGATGATATTTGTTATCATATTATAGACCTGGAAGACGGGCATCGCCTTGGGCTCATTAATTTTAAGGATACCTGTGAATTGCTCGCAGCTGTACTGGGTAAGGATTTTAAGCCGGAAAAGCTGAAGCCCATCTATGGCAATAATGAGAAAATCGGGATGCTCAGAGCCGTAGTGATCAACCATCTGACCCGTGAGGTAGCCAACTTGTTTCTTGATAATGAGCAAGACATCCTTTCCGGAGCCTTTGACCATGCTCTTACCAATGTACTCCCCTCAGCAGGTGCCATGAGGGCTATTAAAAATATCTCAATAGAAAAAATTTACCGGTCCAGGGCGGTAACAGAAACAGAAGCTGCCGGATATGAAGTGGTACCCGGGCTGCTGGAAGTATTTATTCCGGCATTGCTTCGTGATTATATCAATAAGGAGGGGAAAACCAGCAGGGATAAAATCCTGAAGCGGATCATTCCTGAAGAAACTTTGTACACTTTGGAAACCGGATCTGAACCTTCCGCCTACGAGGTGGTCCGCAGCGGACTGGATTTTATCTCTGGCATGACCGATCGCTTTGCGGTTTCCTTATTCAAGAAAATCAAAGGAATATCCATTCCAGGCACCTGAGGTATCGTTTACCCCCGCTTTGTTACAAAAGTTCGGTTATTTTACCCCCTCTTTGTTACAAATTTTTATAAAATTTACCCCCGCTTTGTTACAAATTATTGCTAATTTTACCCCCGCTTTGTTACAAATACTATGAAAATCAAGCGTAATGCATACCAATATTTATTAAAATGGAAAGGGGCTTCCAACAGAAAACCATTGCTAATACGCGGCGCCAGGCAGGTTGGTAAGACTACCCTAGTTAGGGAATTCAAAAAGGAATTCACTAATTATATTGAGGTAAATCTCGAAAAGGATGAAGAAAGAACACTATTTGATTTCGATGAAATACATGATATCATTAACGCTGCTGGTCTTTCAAAGGGGGTGGACATTTCTAAGGGCGATACATTATTTTTCATCGATGAAATTCAGGAGTCCCCAAAAGCCATAAAAAAATTACGGTTCTTTCTGGAGGAACATCCTGAATTATTTGTGATAGCGGCCGGGTCATTACTGGAGCTTGCTTTGAAAGATGTTGAAAGTTTTCCTGTTGGCAGAGTGGATTACCTTTATCTCAATCCTCTGAATTTTCAGGAATTTATTATGGCCACAGAAAACAAACCGGCTTTTGAGGCCCTTCAAAAAATTCCTCTTGAGCAGCATGCACACAATGTTCTATTAAAGCTTTTTCATGAGTATGCTATCATTGGTGGTATGCCTGGGATCGTAGCAAGTTATCTGGAAGATAGAAATCTTCAAGCGCTTTCAAAAAGTTACAGAAACCTTTGGCAAGCCTATCGCGATGATGTGGAAAAATATGGAAAAAATGATACTGAACGAAAGATCATCCGGCATATTATGGAAACTGCTCCAAGCCAAAATGACCGAATTAAATTTGCCAGATTTGGCAATTCTAATTACCGGTCACGGGAGGTGGGCGAAAGTTTTAGGACCCTTGATAAGGCAAGGATTATCCAATTAATTTATCCTTCGACAAGCTTAAGGCCACCAATAGTCACAGATTATCGTAAAAGACCAAGACTTCAGTTTTTGGATACAGGATTATTAAATCAATCATTGCAAATACAGGCTGAGATGATTGGTTTAAAAGAATTGGACCAGTTTTATAAGGGCAGAATAATTCAGCATCTTGTATATCAGGAATTGATCTCTATAAATGAGGAAATAGCCTTTAAGCCCCATTTTTGGGTAAGAGAAGAAAAAGATGCGGACGCAGAACTTGACATCATCTATCCGGCCAGGGGCAAATTAATACCAATTGAAGTCAAATCAGGATCTTCAGGCAAACTAAAATCATTACACCAGTTTTTGGATAAGAGTAGGCAAAATTTTGCCATAAGGTTTTATTCAGGAAAATTTTCTATTGAAAAACACAAGGCCATTTCAGGAAAACCCTTTTATTTAATGAATCTGCCATATTATTTGGTGACTAAAATTCATGATTATGTGGATTATTATTTCGATAACTACGAATCCTGAGTATATGCTCAATATTATTTTAATGGCACATATTTAACTGCCCATTTCGAAAATCGGGCATTTAAAAATATTACTTTTCCCAACCTTTAACAATTCATATAGTTTTGAACGTTTGACAGTCTAGGGGAACTCAAAAATCCTTACCTTTGTGGCGCTTTTCGAATATGTGGACCAAAATTGCTCATAACATAATTAAGTACCGGCTCAGCTTGCTGATTATCCTGGTAATAGTAACCGTTTTTATGGGCTACCATGCCTCAAAAGTTGAGATGAGTTATGACTTTGCCAACACCGTGCCGGATGACGATCCCGACATGATTGAGCTTAAGGAATTTAGAGCCTTATTTGGAGACGATGGCAACTTTGTAGCCATCGGTTTAAGGGACAGTGCCATTTTCGAAATTGAGAACTTCAGAAAATTTCAGGCATTAGCACTTTCCATTTTTCAAATGGATGGGATCACTGATGCCATAGGGCTGCCCATTCTCAAAAGACTTGAAAAGGATACTGCAGAAACAAGATTCGTACTCAGGGATATTTTTCCTAAGAATATTCCCGGCACCCAGGAAGACCTTGACAGCATGCTCCGGGTAGCCTTCGACCAAAAGTTTTATGCCGGACAAATCATCAATGAAGACAATGGTGCTTTGCTCATGCTTGCCACCATCAGCAAGGATATTTTAAATACCAAAAACCGGATTGGTCTTACCGATGCAATCATTGAGGAAGGCAAACAATTCACCAAAGAAACCGGGATCGACCTCCACTACTCAGGGCTTCCGATCATAAGGTCAGTAATCGCAGGTCAAGTGGCCAATGAGATGAAGCTGTTTTTGTTTCTCTCTGTTTTGGTAACCGGGCTTATTTTGCTCCTCCTTTTCAGATCCTGGACGGCAGTGGTTTTTCCTATGATCATCATCGCTGTAGTGGTGCTGTGGGTGCTTGGTACTTTAGCACTTCTGGATTACAAAATAACTATTCTCACCGGGCTCATACCCCCCGTGATCGTGGTGATTGGGATACCCAACAGCGTGTACCTGCTGAATAAATACCACCAGGAGTACCTCCATCATGGTAATAAAATGATGGCCATCAGTAGGGTAGTGCGAAAAATCGGGATCGTCACATTAATTACCAACTTCACCACTGCCATTGGATTTCTCGTTTTAATTACAACAGATATCGTAATTCTTCAGGAATTTGGGGTGGTGGCTGGTATCAATATCATGGCTACCTTCCTGGTGAGTATGATCCTCATTCCAGGAGTTTTCAGTTGGATGCCACCACCTTCCGGCAAGCAACTGCGCCACCTCAAATTAAGACCTTTTGACAAGGTGTTAACTTTACTGGACCTTCTGGTACATCGGCATAGAATTTACATCTATGTGGTCACTGCCATAGTTGTAGTCATTTCTTTGTTTGGGATGAATAAGCTTCAATCCATATCCTACATCGTCGATGATATCCCTGAAAAAAGTCGTATCAAACAGGACCTGGATTTTTTCGAAGCCAATTTCAGCGGTATCATGCCATTGGAGGTCATCGTTAATACCGGCGTGAAACGTGGCGTGCTGCAGGCGCGCACTTTGGAGCAGATTGATGAATTTGAGCAATTTCTTGACAGCCTGGAACATATTTCCAAACCCGTTTCAATTGTAAGTTTGATCAAAGCCTCCAAGCAGGCATTTTATAATAATAATCCGGAGCGGTATTCCTTACCCAACAACCGGGAGCGCGGCTATATTCTGCGCTACATGCGGTCACAATCTGACAGCTCCGAAATTTTAAATTCCTTTGTTGACAGCACCTCCCAGACCATGCGGATTTCACTACACGTTGCCGATATAGGGTCAATCAAAATGGAGGCCCTGATCAATGATGTGATTCAGCCAGAAATTGACTCCCATTTTGAAGATTCTGGTTTGGACCTTGTGGTGACCGGTACCTCACCACTGTTTGTAAAGGGCAATAAGTTTTTGGTGCAAAATCTTAGATTCAGTCTGCTTTTGGCATTTCTGATTATTTCGGTGATCATGGGATTGTTGTTTTCAAATTTCAGAATGATCTTGATCTCCATGATCCCTAATTTTGTGCCATTGATCATTACCGCCGGGTTCATGGGTTATATGGGTATTCCACTCAAGCCTAGTACCGCATTAATTTTTAGCATTGCTTTTGGTATTTCAGTAGACGACTCCATTCACTTTTTATCAAAATACCGGCAGGAGCTTTTTGCCAATAGATTTTTTGTGCCTGTAGCAGTAAGCAAGAGTTTACGAGAAACCGGCATGAGCATGATATACACTTCTGTCATCCTTTTTGCCGGATTTGTAATTTTTGCCTGGTCTGACTTTGGAGGCACTGTGGCCCTGGGCATTCTGACCTCTATTACATTGCTCATTGCCATGTTTACCAATTTGATCGTGCTTCCTGCATTGCTTTTGACTTTCGATTCCGGCAAATACTCCCTGGCAAAGAAAAAGCTCATCGACCAGTTTGAAGACCGCTTTTACCGGGAAGATGAGGACGAGGAAATAAATTTAAACCGCATTAAGCTGGTGGACCCGGAAAACGGACAACCCCAGGAACCTAAAGGGCCTTACAATAATCCGGATTTCCGGAATTCAGAAAATACCTGATGCATTCAATGAAGTACCAAGAATATAAAACCGCAAACTATCCGGAGCTCGCAAAGAATATTCTCAAATATTGGGAAGAAGAAAAAATCTTTGAGAAGGCAATTTCAGAACGGGAAGGCCGGCCCACTTTTACATTTTATGAAGGACCACCCTCCGCCAATGGCACCCCGGGGATCCACCATGTAATGGCACGGGCTATTAAGGACCTATTCTGCAGGTACAAGACTCAAAAAGGCTATCAGGTCAAGCGCAAAGGCGGATGGGACACGCATGGCCTACCGGTAGAGCTGCAGGTAGAAAAAGAACTGGGCATCACAAAGGAAGACATCGGCAAAAAAATCAGTGTAGAAGCGTATAATCAAAAGTGCCGTGAAACAGTGATGAAATTTAAGGATGAATGGGATCAACTCACCAAAGAAATGGGCTATTGGGTTGACCTGGAGCATCCGTATGTGACTTTTGATAAGGACTACATGGAAACCCTGTGGTGGGTCTTAAAGCAACTTTATGATAAAGACCTTATTTATAAAGGGTATACCATCCAGCCTTATTCTCCGGCAGCAGGTACCGGCCTGAGTTCTCATGAGCTCAATCAGCCCGGCTGTTACAGGGACATCAAAGACACCTCCGTTACGGCTCAGTTTAAGATTAAGGGCAAAGAGGATGAATATTTTCTGGCCTGGACCACCACCCCGTGGACCCTCCCTTCAAACTCCGCCCTGGCCGTGGGGGAAAAATTAGATTATGTAAAGGTAGCAACCTTCAACCCCTATACCTTTAAGCCGGTCAAGGTGATCCTTGCCAAGGCAAGAATGACCTCCTACTTCAATCCAAAAGCTGAATCTATGGCTCTGGAGGAGTATGCACCCGGAGGCCCCCTGATTCCTTATAAAATTATTGAGGAATTTAAGGGAAAGGACCTGCTGGGCATGACTTACGAGCAACTCATGCCCTTCGTGCCATTGGAATCCCCGGCCTTTACGGTCATCAGTGGCGATTTCGTGACTACGGAGGATGGTACGGGTATTGTGCACATGGCAAAAGCCTTTGGATCTGATGACTACCGCACATTAGAGCAGCAGGGCATTCCGGGTATTTTTGTCACAGACGATCAGGGCAATAATGTGCCTGTAGTGGATAAAAAAGGAAAATTCATCCCAGTAGTAGGTCAATACCTTGTAGAAAAAATGGCAGCATATGCCATTACTGCTCACAAAGAATACGATGCAGATAGTTTTTTTGTAAAAAATTATCTGGATGAAGATGAGTCAGTCAAAAACTACAAGTCCACCGACATTATCATATCCATCATTCTGAAAGAAGAAAATAAAGCCTTTAAGGTAGAAAAATACGAGCACAGCTACCCGCATTGCTGGCGTACCGATAAGCCGGTATTGTACTACCCATTGGATTCCTGGTTTATCCGCACTACTGCTTTTAAAGATGAGCTGGTAGCATTAAACAATACCATCAACTGGAAACCTGCAAGCACCGGGACGGGACGGTTTGGCAACTGGCTGGAAAATCTGGTAGACTGGAATCTGAGCCGGTCAAGATTCTGGGGAACACCATTGCCAATCTGGGTTTCAAAGGATGGCACTGAGATTAAATGCATCGGGTCTATCCGGGAATTTGAAGCCGAAATCGAAAAAGCAATAGCTGCAGGGCTGATGGAAAAATCTCCCTATGAAGACAAGGAAATCGACCTGCACAAACCCTATGTGGATGCGGTGGTGTTGGTTAGCGATACAGGTACGCCCATGTACCGCGAGCCCGATCTGGTGGATGTATGGTTTGATTCCGGGGCGATGCCCTATGCCCAGTGGCATTTCCCTTTTGAAAATAAAGATATCTTTGAAGATAACTTCCCGGCCGATTTTATTGCTGAAGGGGTAGACCAGACCCGCGGATGGTTTTTTACCCTTCATGCCCTGGCTACCATGCTCTATGGTAAAGTGGCCTTTAAAAATGTGATTGCTAATGGGCTGGTGCTGGATAAAGATGGTAATAAAATGTCCAAACGATTGGGCAATGCCGTAGACCCGTTCAAGTCCATCAAAGATTATGGCCCTGATGCTTTGAGATGGTACATGATCAGCAATGCCAACCCCTGGGATAATCTTAAATTCAATATTGGAGGCGTGGAGGAAGTCCAGCGCAGATTTTTTGGCACCCTCCACAATACCTATGCTTTTTTTGCCCTATATGCCAATCTGGATGGTTTTGACTACTCTCAGGCAGAAGTGGCCGACCAGCACCTTACCGAGCTGGACCGCTGGGTCAGGTCCAGACTCAATACCCTTATCAAATCTGTAGATGCCGCATACGCGGAATATGAGCCTACCCGTGCAGCCAGAATGATCCAGGATTTTACCATTGATGACCTGAGCAACTGGTACGTCAGGCTCAACAGAAAAAGGTTTTGGCAACCCGGTGGTGTCGCTGGGGATGCCGCTGTCCAGATGGACAAAACTGCAGCCTATCAGACCTTATATCAATGTCTTGAGCAAATTGCAAGGCTTATCGCTCCCATTGCGCCATTTTATGCAGAGCATTTATTCAGAGATTTAAACCTGGTCACCAAAAAGGAAGCTTCACCTTCCGTACATCTGGCGGAATTTCCAAGCCCGAATGAATCGCGGATTGATACCGATCTGGAGGACAGAATGCGGATGGCTCAAAATATTTCCTCCCTGGTGCATTCACTGAGAAAAAAGCACCGGATCAAGGTAAGGCAACCCCTTTCGAAAATATTAATACCGGTGCCCAATAATAAATTCGAGTCTCAGCTCAAGGCGGTGGAAGAAGTATTTCTTTCGGAAGTGAATGTAAAAGCCGTTTCCTATCTCAAAGATGAGGAAGGCAGCGTTATCGTAAAAAAGATCAAGCCTGACTTCAAAAAATTAGGTGCGCGCTACGGTGCTTTGCTGAAAGAGCTTTCAGGGCCCATTGTGAACCTCAAGAAGGATGATATAAAAAGCCTGGAATCAGGAAATACTATCGATATCAAAACCTCACAGGGCCTTATCCCCATTGAATTGGATGATGTGGAGATCAGCTACGATGACATCCCCGGATGGTCGGTAGCCCGTGAGGAAAAGGTAACGGTAGCCCTGGACATTACCCTCACCGATGCGCTAAAAAATGAGGGCATAGCCCGGGATCTGGTAAACAGGGTGCAAAACCTCAGGAAAGATATGGGGCTGGATGTGCAGGATAAAATTCGGATTTCTATTCAAAAAAATGGGCACACCCCCGTTGAGGCTATTGAAAATCATAAAGACTATATTTGCAAAGAGACACAGGCCCATGAGCTAAAGTTTGTAGACCAATTGGCGGGAGGTACTGAGTTTGAAATAGAGGCTTATAAACTATTGGTAAAACTTGAACTATAGTATTGGAAAATTTTAAAAAGAATGTGATTCGGTATTTTTTGATTGCACTGGTAATTGTAATCTTCGATCAGACCACCAAACTTTTGGTATATTTTAACATGGATCTCCATGAAGAATTCAATGTCATAGGCAGTTGGTTTCGGATCCATTATCTCCTCAATCCCGGAATGGCTTTCGGCATAAGCTGGGATAATGAATATGGGAAAATAGCCCTGACCATTTTCAGACTTTTGGCCATGGTGGGGATTGGGATTTACCTGTACTTTCTTATTAAAAATAAGGCTAAAAGTGGCCTGGTCATTTGCATGGCCCTGATTTTAGGCGGTGCTATCGGCAATGTGATCGACAGCACCTTTTATGGGGTATGGCTGGACAATGCCCCTCCAGGCTCACCGGCAAGATGGTTTCATGGCCAGGTGATTGACATGCTATATTTTCCGTTATTCGATGGCTATTACCCTGATTGGGTGCCCTTCTTAGGCGGTGATTATTTCCTGTTTTTCAGCCCGGTATTCAACATCGCTGATTCATCCATATTCTTAGGCGTACTCTTTATTCTGATCTTTCAAAAGCGATTTTTTGAACAAAAAGAAAGCCCTAAAGCTGAAAATGACTCACCCTCTTCAGATACAGAAAATACGACTACAGAGCCAATTCCTGATGAGGAGGATGTTATTTCCGATGATAAGCCTTCAGACGAAAATAAAACTTTGGATTAAGCCTAAGCGCTGGGGTAGAAATGGTAGAGAAATACCAACACCCCGGTAAAGGCAGGTTTTTCAGACCCATTGATCTCCAGGCGCACCTCTACCTCAAATTTGGTGATGCCCCTTAGGTTTAGAATTGATTTTAAAGATGCCCGGAGCCTGATTTCGCTATTAACGCATACCGGCTCGTTAAACTTGAGCTTTTCGACCCCGTAATTGATCATCATTTTGATATTTCGGAACTCCACAATCTGATCCCAAAGATGGGGTACTACGGATAAGGCCAGGTACCCATGGGCTATAGTGCCCCCAAAAGCACCCTCTTTTTTTGCCCGCTCCGGATCAGTATGGATCCACTGGTGGTCAAGGGTGGCATCGGCAAAGAGGTCGATCTGTTCCTGGGTAATTTTCATAAAATCCGATACCCCTAACTCTTTTCCTTCGTAGGTAGCAAATTCGTCATGGCTTTGTATCAGCAACTTGGACATGGCAGCTCAATTTTATTGGTCCGACAAATTAATAGATATTTTTTAAATGTGATGCAACTTTTCCTGCCTTTCGGGCATCTATACATCATAAACCCTGATACCTGAAGGCCATGAAAGTACCACACCGATTTCAAAAACCTTTTGCCCTGACGCTGATATTGATTTTTATCGCAGTGCTCAGCTATCATAATCTCACCCTGGTAGCCAAAATATCAGATCCTGCTATTGATAACCTGCCCATACTAAAATCCTTTCATGAGGACCCGGATTTTTCAGACCATCAATTTTGCATTAATGATTTAAAAGAGCCAATGGTAATATTGAGGAATAAGGATAAAATTCTATACTTTGTTCCTAAAAACCACTCATGGCCAAACCCTGGGAAATAAGCATTGATACAGGAGGCACCTTCACCGACTGCCTGGGCATCAGTCCGGCAGGTAAGAAAATAAGACTAAAAATTCTCAGCCACAGTGCCCTCAGAGCCAAAATCCTTGAGCACCCCGGTTCCGAAACGCTGGTCATCGACCACAGTTGGGCATTTGAGAGCCATGTCCTTGAAGGCTATCCGGTAACACCTGAAGGCACCCAAGAGGAAAACTATACTATACAGTCTTTTGATCCAAGGAGCAGCAAGCTAATACTGGACCGGCCATTTTCTACCGATTTAAAATCAGAAATAATTGAAATCATTTCCCCGGAGGAAGTGCCCGTATTTGCATGTCGCCTGATGACAGGTACCGGGTTATCAGAAAAGCTCCCCGAAATTAATCTCCGGGTAGGGAGCACCAGAGGCACCAATACCCTGCTGGAAGGTAAAGGTGCCAAAACAGCCCTGGTCATTACCGAAGGGCACCGTGACCTCCTGGCCATAGGCTACCAACAAAGGCCCGACCTTTTTGCCCTTGAGGTAAAAAAGGCCAAAATGCTCTACGATACGGTCATTACGGTAAAGGAGCGGCTCTCTGCTTCAGGAGCGGTCATTACCCCTCTTGAGGACAAAGAACGGTCAAGGGTGGTACAAGCTGTCCTGGAATCCCGTCCCGAGTCTGTGGCCATATCCTTTATGCACAGCACCAAAAACAATACCCATGAACTCCAAATAAAGGAAGCACTGGAGAAAGCGGGTCTAAAATTCATCTCAGCCTCCTCTGAAATGAGTGGTGATGCGGGCTGGATCGCAAGGGCTTCCACTACTGTGGTCAATGCCTATCTCGACCCCATCATGGCCGGATTTAAATCAAAGATCACCAAACATATCCCCGGGGTACAGATGATGACGAGTGGCGGTCAGTTGATGCCGGCCCGGGGTTTTCTGCCAAAGGACAGCCTCCTGAGCGGACCGGCAGGCGGGGTAGCAGGTGCTGTAGCGGTAGCCGCAAAAGCAGGCTTCGATAAAATCATCACCCTGGATATGGGTGGTACCAGCACCGATGTATCGCGGTATGATGGTGCCTATGATTATCAATATGAAACCAAGGCCGGCGAATCCTTTGTCAAGGGTCAGGCTCTTGCCATAGAGACCATTGCTGCAGGAGGCGGGTCGATTTGCACTATAGATGATTTGGGGCGGTTTCAGGTGGGGCCTGAGAGTGCAGGCTCGGTGCCGGGCCCTGCCTGTTACGGCTTTGGAGGGCCGCTCACCCTCACCGATATCAACCTGCTCCTGAGTCGACTTGATCCTGAGAAAATCGAGATCCCAATTGACATCGACAAGGCCAGGGCTGCTTTGAAGGAGGTCAAAGATAAATTGGAAGGCATCACCAGGGAAGACTATAAGTTTGAAGATATTCTAAAAGGATTTCTTACCATTGCCAACGAAAAGATGGCTGAGGCGATAAGGAAAATATCCCTTGCCAGGGGGGAAGATCCGGCCGGATATACTCTTGTCGCCTTTGGGGGTGCGGGTGGCCTCCATGCCTGTGCCGTAGCAGTTCTGCTCGATATTAAAACCATTTTGGTTCCCGGAGATGCCGGCATCCTCAGTGCTTTAGGGATAGCTGCATCAGAATGCGCTGTGACCATTGAAAAGGAAAGGCTCCTGCCGCTTGATGCCCTCCTGCCTGATCTCGAAGGCTTAATAAAAGAGCAGGAAAAAGAAGGTAGGGAACGGCTGCTTGAGCTGGGATGTGATTCCAAACGGATATATCGGAAGCACTCCATCCTATTGCTCAGACTTAAGGGACAATCGACCACACTTTCAATTGAAGTCGGCAAAGGAGATAGAATCAGGGAAGATTTTATCCGGGAATATAAAAAAATCTACGGCCATTGGCTGGAGGGAAAAGAAATCGAAGCAGTATCCCTAAAATCAGAAATTGCAGAAAGAAAACTCGATACACCAGCATCAAGGGAAGGAAAATCTTCTGATCCCATACATGGTCCCAAATTAATGACCAGGGCGACCAGTACCCTTTTCATTGAGGCCGGCTGGTCTGGGGGCCAAACCTCCAATGGGGATTTGATTTTAGAAAAAGTTGGTGAGCAGTCATCAGGAAAGGCCACACATCCTGAGGCCGCCCTTTTGGAACTATTTACCAACAGGTTCAAGGCAGTGGCAGACCAAATGGGGGCTTTATTGCAAAGGGCCTCATTTTCTGTGAATGTAAAAGAGCGGCTGGATTTTTCCTGCGCCCTGATGAGTCCGGAAGGGTACCTGATTGCCAATGCCCCGCACATACCCGTGCACCTGGGCAGCCTGGGCATTTGCGTCAGGTCAGTGATAGAAAAAATTGACCTGAAACCAGGTGATGTGGTCATTACCAACCATCCGGCCTTTGGCGGGTCTCACCTGCCTGATATTACGCTTATTAAGGCGGTGTTTGACCAGGAAAAACGCCTTATTGGTTATGTAGCCAACCGGGCACATCATGCTGAAATCGGAGGCAAAATACCGGGTTCTATGCCGCCTGATGCCAAGACGCTGGAAGAGGAAGGGGTAATCATAGAACCCATGCTGCTTCAAACTGGTGATGAAGTACGGTGGGATGCTATTAAGCAGGTTTTATTAAATGGCCCCTGGCCTACCCGTGCACTTGACGAAAACCTGGCAGACCTACAAGGTGCCCTGGCTTCTGTAAATGCCGGAGAAAAAGCCCTGATGTCCTTGGGAGAAAAATTTGGCACCTCCCAGGTGCTGGACTATATGGAAAAGTTACTTGACTACAGTAGAAAAAGGTTGATGAATAAGATTTCCAAAGAAAGCACCAATTATTGGGAGGCCACCGAGGCCCTCGATGATGGTACTGAAATCAAAGTAAAAATAATCTACGAGTCAGGTATTTTGAAATTCGACTTTTCAGGATCCGGGGCCCGGCATCCTGGTAATCTTAATGCCACCCCTGCCATAGTCAATAGTGTAGTGCTTTACATCCTGAGGTTATGGCTTGGTGAGGCCGTGCCTTTGAATGAAGGCCTGATGCGCAATGTAGAAGTCAAGATTCCCCGAGGGTTTTTAAACCCTGATTTCAGCACCAATCCGGCCGTAATGGGTGGCAATACAGAGGTAAGCCAAAGACTTACCGGCACCATGATAAAAGCCCTCGGATGGTCGGCAGGTAGTCAGGGTACCATGAACAACCTCGTTTTCGGTAACCAAAGCTTTAGCTGTTATGAAACTATAGGCGGGGGTACCGGAGCCGGCCCGGGATTTAATGGGGGTGATGGGGTACATCACCATATGACCAACACCCGCATCACCGACCCGGAAATCATGGAATGGCGGTACCCGGTAAGATTGGAGCAGTTTGAATTAAGAACCAACTCAGGTGGTAAGGGACAGTATCCGGGAGGTGAAGGCATCATAAGAAAGATCAGAATGCTGGAGCCTGTTCAGGTAGCCGTGCTCACTCAGCACAGGACACATGGCCCCTATGGTATGGAAGGCGGCGCACCGGGAGTGCCGGGCAGGCAATGGGTGATCACAAAGGAAGGAAAAGAAGTCAACCTCGAACATAAGGACACCCTAGGCCTTGAAGCCGGGGATACTTTGATCATGGAGACTCCGGGAGGGGGAGGTTTTGGCGATTAAGCAACTTTGACCTTGACTTTGACCTTAACAACGATTTAAATCTAATTTTGCAACAAACTGTAGGTGAGAAACCCGGAAATAAGAAATAAAGAACCTACCAATTTCTCGCTTTGTTCAGAACAAAGTGAGAAATGGCAGTTAATAGGCTCCATTTAAGTCAATAGGGGACATTTGCACCTTTTGAGCCCCTGCCCACTGGTTAGAAAGTACCAAGCTATCTATCAATAATCAAGTGATTGGTTATCAATTCATTTCCTGAAATAATGTGAAGAATATAATGGCCATTGGGAAGGTGCTCTAAATTGATAGAAGTTTGATCACCTTTGCCGCTAGTTTCGAAAACAAGCCCACTGGACTTATTGTAAATCTTTATTTGGTAGGGGACTTCTTCCATTCTTACATCCGTCCCATGGCCTTTGTAGGGACTTTTCACATTCAAGGTAGATTTGGCCGGGTTTGGAAAGCTGAGTGGCTCAGGTACTGCACACGGTGGATTAGGACAACCCGGTGAAGGGCCTCCTCCACCACCAGGGGCAACAATGTTTATGTCAAGGGAACTAAACCCATATGCAGACCCACAACCATTTTGAGGATAAACCTTTAAAACATAATTACCATTACTTGAGGAGGTAATAATTCTTACCAGCTCACAGTTAGTACAATAACCTGGGAGAAATGAAAATCCAGATGGAAGATCCCAGGAATAATTACTGGCTCCTTCTGAGGGTTCAATCAGAAAATTATAGGCTCCTACAGGAGCCAGGGTAATGGGGTTCTGTCCATAGAAGCCCTGTACATACAATTGATCTTCCGGATCAAAAGATGGGGGCCCTACCCAAATTGATTTCTGTAGAGAAATAGAGCCACAGCCTCCGTTAAAAAAGGCAGAAACCCACCCAGGGCCACTTTCACTTATAATGAGACCAATCCCTCCAGAGCCACTTTCCTCCATGTCAGCCCTTACTTCATAAGTGTTGGTACCCTGACCCCCGGATACATATACGAGATTAGGACTGCTTGACCAATTAATGCTGGACCCCGGAGGCACATTGTTCAAAGTAAAGGTGCCTCCAGATGTGCACACCAGAGAGGGGCCGGTGATGGTGGGTATAGGTATAGTATTGGTAGTCATTACATTAGAATTGTTTGGGTCAAGCCAAGGGGCTAGGCTATTCTCTTCATCCCTACCAGGTAAAAAATTACCATTTGCATCCCTTCCCCAGGATACATCGAATCGACCGTATTCACCTATCGGTTGATCACAATATTCAATCAATTGATTATAATTCTGATTTCCGTGTAGTTGACCAACAACTCTTCCTTCTTGATTAAATAATGGGGATCCCGAAGACCCATGTTGAACAACTCCATCATCAAAAGTTACCCTCCAATGTGTATTGGCTTGAAACCACGCAACCGAGGTTGCAATATTATTTTCAATAGAAATTTTCATGACATCGCCATTTGGATGATGTATACTGGCAGAAGTTGTAGGGGGTGTATTTGCTCTCGACCATCCTGAATAGGTAATCCCGGTTCCACTTGCAGGCCTGTTATTAAGTTCAAAAACTGCAAAATCGGTTGCCCGCCACGCTGCACGGAATATTGAACCCACAAAGGAAGAAAAGGTAATTCCGTCACCCCCATCACAAACAGGACTTTTATATTGAAATCTAAAAACCCAATTTTGGGCAGCAGCTATTTCATTAGCAGAAAGAATTCCATTCTGAAAATCTAAACCTGCACCAACATCAACGCAATGGAAAGCAGTCAAAAAATTAGGAGTAAAGTCTTGACATTCATTGGTAACCAAAACTCCTGAGCAATGTCTTGTATTATTTGCCAATAGAACCATTGCGACTGAATTTGATGCTTCTTGCCATGGGTCCCCGATGGAACAGTTTATATCATTATGACATGGAGCAGAAGCCCCGAATCCAGGTGTTACCCCTGGAAAATTGGTATTAAAAAGATTAACATATCCATGAATAACTTTTGTTATCCTTAAAGATGATAGTCCTTCAGAATAGCTTGGTTCAAATAACTCCAATATTAATGATTGCCCCTTAATAATATCGGTGGCAAATGATTTATATTCATTATTCACTTCAGATGTTATTGGTCCCATTACCATACTCATCTCTTTATTATAAATATTTATTTCCGCACCTTTTGATAAATAAAAATCATCAAATATCAAATTTATAGATTTGGCATCTTCCGAAAGAATTTCTAATTTCCAAAGCTTCCCCCCATCCACATCCTCCCAATTACCAGAATTTGATATAGTATAATTAACATCAATATCTTTCCCAAATCTAGGTGGAACCCCCAATCCTTCTTCTTCCTTATCTTCTCTTTTCAACGTATTAATGTCGAGGGTTGGCATTTTAACAATCGGTGGAGTAGTTGAGCTTCTTGCCTCAATAGGTTTTTCGCCTTCATTAATTATCCTTGTGGGTATTTGGGAGAATAATTTAAAGCTGAGTACTAAAGAAAAGAAAAATGTTAAATAGATACTTTTGGTTTGGTGGTTTTTCATGGCATTATTCTATTTCAAAAACAATTTCAAAACTATCTGTAATTGAAAAAGGCTTTTCCTTAAATATGAAGTTAAAGGGACCTTCAATGAAGGTTTTATATTTTCCTTCGGGAAGAGCAAGAGTAGGATTTACTTTGCAAAACGGTGGACAGCAAAAATCCTCGGATGGGCTCCAAGGAATTTCAAAACGGCGTTCATCCCCTGAAGGGACAATAAAATGTATTCCACTAAATTCACAAAACAAATTCTCGTATGGTTTACCCATAGAAACTATTCCTTCTGAAGTATCAATTCTATAAACCCTGAAAAAGTCTTCATTTATAAAATCTGGGATATATCTAATGTCTTCAGAGGATTTGTTGCGAATGATAAAAAGGAAACGAAGATTCAAACCTTCCTGAAATACCGTTGAAGGCACACCATTTTCATCAAGCAATTGAAAATCAAGCTCTATAGGTAAATCGGGTTTTTCTTTTTCGCAACCTATAATTAAAAGAAAAGTAGAAAGGAGCAGGGCTTTAACATGCATATTTTTCATAGTCAATATTTTGAAGTTATTGGGGATCAATCAATTTTTATTTGACAATTTTCAGTTTATTTTAATTACAAAAATCTATTCTGAAATCCCTTAATGTAAAGTGAGTTTAGACTGATTCTGCATTAAATTAAATACATTAATTTATAAAAAACCAGGAAAATTATTATTTTTTGATTTACTGGGGCAATGGGTTGCATGGTGGTTTTGGGGCTGTTGGCCCTCCTACATCCCTTCGGGATTTCGGCGGGTAAACTTTTAGCTGTTCTTTTGGTGCGCTGAGCATTCCTTAATATAGTTGCCCTATTTTTATCGTCATTTCGACCCCTAACGTATTGAAAATTCTTAAAAAAATCTTACCGGGGGGAGAAATCTCCTGATAAGGAACTTGAATTGGCTCGGTATCGTAATCCAAATCAATTGCTTTTCCATAGCCGGGGGATTTCTCGGCCATACCATTTACATTCAAATTTTGAAGAATTGATACGGCCCTCGAAATGACGGGTATGGTGATTGGGCACATTCATGAAGTTTTACCCTACTAAAGGCCACCTCAGTCAAGGTCGGGCCGCAGCGGGACTTCCGCTTCGCTACAGCTGCTCACTGAGAATCCACTTCTATCCGCTTATCACGGTGCGCAAGGGCCCAGGCGGTATAATATACCAGCTTTGCACGATGCACCAGCATTTCAAAATGAATTTTTTCTATCGTGTCGGTAGGCTGGTGGTAGTCTTCGTGAACCCCGTTAAAATAAAAAATCACCGGAATACCGTTCTTGGCAAAATTCCAATGATCGGAGCGATAGTAGATCCTTTCGGGATGGTTTTCATCATTGTAGGTATAGTCGAGTTCCATTTTGGTGAAGCGTTCATTCATTTCTTCACTGATTTTGTGCAAATCACTCGAAAGTTTATCCGAACCTACCAGATATACATAGTTTGTGTTTTCCTCGTGTTCAGGGTCTATCCTGCCTATCATATCAATATTGAGGTTGGCCACAGTCTGCTCCAGAGGGAATATGGGATGATCAGCATAATAAGCCGAGCCAAGGAGTCCTTTTTCCTCACCGGTCACCAGTAAAAATAAAATACTTCTCCGGGGCCTGATGCCCTCGTCTCTGGCCTTTGCAAATGCACTGGCAATCTGCATCACCGCTGTGGTTCCTGAGCCATCATCATCGGCTCCATTATTGATCTCGCCATTAATAATACCAATATGGTCATAATGGGCGGTGATAACGATCACCTCATCCTTGAGGTCAGTACCTTCCAGGTAGCCCATCACATTCTCGGTAGGGACCGTATTGAGGGTTTGTTTCATAAAAAAAGTTACCCGGGACTCTTTGAGTTTTTTTAAGCTGCCAATGTCTTCAGAGGCTTTCATCATTTTCTTTTCATTGGTGCCCAGTATGGCTGCTGCTGCTGAAGGAGCCGTGAAGAATACCCCGGGGTTAGCACCTGCCTCAGGCTTGGTGAGGGAAAGTCTGCCACCGCCAAGCCATCCTTTCAATTGGTTGGCATAAGTGCTGAAGTCTTCATCTGAAGGCGTGTTGACCACAAAAACCATTTTGGCACCTGAGCCCATTAGTCGATCAAAGGGTCCTCTCCAATCTCTTAGTCCTTTTGCAGTAATGACCACTGCCTTATCCTTCACATCCACGGCATCCACTTCTTCCTGTGAGGCATATCCCGCAAAAACTACAGGCATACTCACCTCACCATCGGTATCCTGATTGCCATAATACACTACCTCTTTGAAGTTTTTATAGGTATTCTTCCCTGCTTTCACATAGATATTACCAGGGGAACTGGAATACAAATCAAGGGGCTGATAATAGCTCTTCCCATCACCCTCCGGCACCACAGGCTTGAGTCCAATTTCCTGAAAATGATATTTAATGAAAGCGGCAGCCATTTTTTGTCCTCTCTTGCCGGTCTCCCTACCTTCGAGAGCATCTGAAGCGAGGATGGATAAGAGGTCATAGGCGTCTTCCTTGGTTATGGTCTCGGCAAAGGGTACTGCCTCCTGATATTGGCCGAGTACGGGTATTACTATAATGAAGGAAAAAACTGCTGCTAAAAAATTATTTCTAAATGCTTTCATTCGATTGAAATTCATTGGTACGATTGTAAAACTGTTCAAAAATAAAAAATATTACTGCAAGTATTACTCCAAAAAACCTGAGAGCACGATTTTTTGTTATGGACGGTATCAGAGATGGCCGTTTGTATAAAATGCTTTTAAAATCTGAATACAGGAACTGGAAAACTCCTACATTTGTACCCCAATCAACACTAGAAATTTATACCCGGAATGAACTTAGATATTCACTTTAAAGAATCCTTCAAAAACAGGCATATTGGTCCCTCAGATGAGGATATTCAAATCATGCTTAAGGCCGTAAAAGCCGATTCTATTGACGATTTGATGGATGAGACCATCCCAAAAGGCATCCGGCTTGCCAACATCCCGGAACTCCCTAAAATATTAAGCGAAACTGAATTCATCGAATCGATTAAGTCCATTGCCGGACAGAATAAAATATTCAAGAATTTTATCGGTGCAGGATATTATGGCACCTACACTCCGACAGTAATTCAAAGAAATATTCTTGAAAACCCGGGATGGTATACTGCATATACACCTTACCAGGCTGAGATAGCCCAGGGCAGGCTCGAAGCATTGATCAATTTTCAAACTATGGTGATTGATTTGACCGGCATGGAAATAGCCAATGCCTCCCTGCTCGATGAAGGCACCGCAGCAGCGGAAGCCATGACCATGCTCCTTGATGGTCGCAAAGGTGAAAAAAAGCAGGCGATGAAGTTTTTCATTGATGAGGAGGTATTTCCGCAGACAATGGCGGTGCTTAATGGAAGGGCTTTGCCCACAGGGATAGAACTGGTTGCCGGTCCGGTTTCCTCACTGGACTTTTCTGATCCTAAACTTTACGGCATCCTGCTCCAATACCCTAATGACAAGGGTGCGATCACCGATATTGGCTCAATTATGACTAAGGCCAAGGACCAGAATGTATTGGTGGCGGTTGCTGCTGATCTTATGGCCCTCACCCTGCTCAGACCTCCGGGCGAAATGGGAGCAGATGTAGTGGTTGGCACCAGTCAGCGGTTTGGCATCCCAATGGGCTATGGTGGCCCTCACGCCGGGTATTTCGCCACCAAAGAGGAGTATAAAAGACAAATACCGGGAAGAATTATCGGGGCATCTCTTGACAAGCATGGTAATCCGGCCTATAGAATGGCCCTCCAGACCAGGGAGCAGCACATCAGAAGAGAAAAAGCCACCTCAAACATCTGTACCGCCCAGGTGCTCCTGGCTGTGATGGCCGGGATGTATGGGGTCTATCATGGGCCCGAACGCCTGAAAAAAATCGCTGGCAGAATCCATGGATTAACCAAAGTTTTGGCAACCTCACTGGAAGGCGCAGGTATCCGTCAGTTGAATAAAAACTATTTTGACACCTTGTGGATCGAAGGGGTCGAAACCAAAAAGTTGAAATCAACGGCCGAGGAACACAAGGTAAATTTCAGATACTTCGAAAATGGTTCAGTAGGCATCTCCCTGGATGAGACCACCACTCTTGAAGATGTGGGATTGATCCTTAAAATATTTGGTGCAGCCTCAGGCCAAAAGGAAATCTTATTATCCGGTCAAGAAAATCTAAGCATCACCTGGCCTTCTGCCCTTAAAAGGCAGTCAGAATTTATGACGCATCCTGTTTTTCAAAATTTCCATTCAGAGCATGAAATGCTCCGGTATATGAAACGATTGGAAAACAAAGACCTTTCTTTGGTTCACTCCATGATTTCATTGGGCTCCTGCACCATGAAACTCAATGCTACCACAGAAATGATCCCCTTAACCTGGCCCGGATTTGGACAGATGCACCCATTTGTACCAATGGATCAAGCCAAGGGATATCAGAAAATATTCAACGACCTGTCTGACTGGCTATGTGCCATCACAGGGTTTGCAGGCATATCCTTGCAACCTAATAGTGGTGCTCAGGGGGAGTATGCTGGACTTATGGTAATCAGGGCCTATCATGCTTCAAGAGGCGAGAGCCATAGAAATGTGACCTTAATACCTTCTTCGGCCCATGGTACCAATCCGGCAAGTGCGGTGATGGCAGGGCAGCAGGTAATCATTGTAAAATGTGATGAAAAAGGAAACATCGATTTGGAGGACCTCAAGCAAAAGGCTACCCAAAACAGGGATAACCTCGCTGCCCTCATGGTGACCTACCCTTCTACCCATGGGGTAT